>NZ_JBLFFM010000001.1:0-117236 GCF_051400835.1 Erwinia artemisiae
GTCCAACCGGCTGAAGCCGGTTGTCGAACCCGGTCAAGGGTTCTCACCCTTCCTCGTGGGGAACATGCATAAAAAAAAGCCTGAACGTGAGTTCAGGCTCTTTCTTTAAATATGGCGGTGAGGAAGGGATTCGAACCCTTGATACGTTGCCGTATACACACTTTCCAGGCGTGCTCCTTCAGCCACTCGGACACCTCACCATATTGTTACGCAAGCTTGCTGCGTGGCCGGTAATGTAGGGAAAAGTCGTGCGCGGGTCAACACCCTTTCTGCACTTTTCCGCTCGTTTACTCATTTTTGCAGCAGGCTGCTGCTAAATTCGGCAAAAGGACCGTTTACTAAAGTAAAACGCAACGGTATCAGCGCAATTGGCCGAACAATGTGCATAATGATTCGCTTTATCAGGCTAAAAAATCACGAGGCCACAGTGACTATCCAGACTAAAAACGGTGGAGCGACAGGGCAGGAAGGTACGCGCGCGCTTTTCTTTATCCAGATTTTCGCCACCCTTGGCTTTGCCGTGCTCTATTCCACCCTGGTGCTTTATGCCACCAAACGACTCGGCTTCAGCGAGGCGCAGGCCAACGCCATGATGGGCGTGTTCGGCGCTTTCAACTACGGGCTGCATCTGTTTGGCGGCTACCTCGGCGGACGCTACCTCAGCAACCGTAACCTGTTTGTGCTGGGTATGGTGTTGCAGGTCATTGGTTGTTGGATCCTCTCCGGGCAAAGCGCGGACGGGCTGTACTGGGGGCTGGCGATGTTCCTCACCGGCAGCGGCCTGAACGTAACCTGTATCAATATGATGCTGACCCAGCGTTTTACGCCGGAAGACAGCCGTCGCGAAAGCGCCTTCCTGTGGAACTATGCCGGGATGAACCTGGGCTTCTTTATCGGCTTCACTGGCGCGGGCTATTTCCAGCTACAGGAGCATTACCAGGCGCTGTTCCTGTTCGCCACGCTGGGCAACGCCGTCGCCATCGTTATTTCTCTGCTGCGCTGGAAAACGCTGGCGGATATCGATACGCCGCTGCTGCACGTCAACAAATCGCAGCTGCGGCTGCGGATGCTGGCGGGCCTGCTGATCCTGGTGGTGCTGGTGCCGATTATCCGCCTGATGCTGACCCATGCTGATTTTACCGGCACTTTTGTACTGATCCTCGGCGCGGTTGTTTTCCTGTTGCTTGCCGCCACCACGCTGCGACATCGCCCACGGGAAGAACAGCGCCGAATGGCCGCCTACTTGATCCTGGCATTGGGCGCGCTGGTGTTCTGGACGCTTTACCAGCTGGCGCCGATGGGGCTGATGCTGTTTACCGAACACAATATTATGCTGAACGTTTGGGGCATCCGGGTTGCGCCGCAGTGGGTGCAAAACATCAATACGCTGGTGATTGTTTTCGGCGGGCCGCTGTTGGCAATGGGCTTTCGTAACATGCGCGAGCGTGGCTGGCGCATCGATATTCCTTTGCAGTTCGCTTCTTCGCTGTTCTGTATCGGGCTGGGGATGCTGGTCTTGCCCGTGGGTATTATGCTGGCCGGCGGCGACGGCATGGTGGCGTTCAAATGGATCGCGATCAGCTACATTCTGCAAAGCCTGGCCGAGCTGCTGATTTCGCCGGTTGGCTACGCGATGATCGGCAGACTGGCGCCGCTACGTTATCAGGGCGTGATGATGGGCTGCTGGATGATGGTAACAGGCGTCGCGTCGGTGCTGGCCGGTCACGTTTCCGGCATGATGCCGGAGAACAGCGGCAGTTCGCCTGCGCTGACCAACCCTGGCTACAGCCATATCTTTATGCTGCTGGGCTGCGGCAGCGTCGCCACAGGTCTGATCCTGCTGCTGTTGATGCCGCTGCTGCGCAGGCTTATCCAGACGACACGCTAGCCAGGGGGGCCATAACGGCCCCCTTATTTTTTGCTTGCCACGGGCTGCATTTTCCCTGAGCCTGAAGGAAAAACAGGAGAAGCCGCGTGGATATCATTTTTTATCATCCTTCCTTTAATGCAAAAAAATGGCAGGCCGGATTAGAGCAGCGTTTGCCGCAGGCCCGCGTGCGTGAATGGACGCCGGGCGATCGGGCTCCTGCGGATTACGCGCTGGTGCGCCAGCCGCCGGTAGCGATGCTGCAGGGCCGTACGGATTTAAAAGGCGTTTTTGCGCTGGGCGCGGGCGTGGATGATATTCTCAACCAGCTGCGCGAACATCCGCAGATGCTGGCGGCTGGCGTGCCGCTGTTTCGTCTGGAGGATACCGGCATGGGTCGCCAGATGCAGGAATATGCGGTCTGGCACGTGCTGGGCTGGTTCCGCCGCTTTAACGACTATCAGCAGCAGAAAAGCCAGGCGCTGTGGCAGCCGCTGCGCAACCCTGGCCGGGACGCCTTTACCATCGGCATTCTGGGCGCGGGCGTGTTGGGGCGCAGCGTGGCGGAAAGCCTGCGCTACTGGGGTTTTCCGGTGCGCTGCTGGAGCCGCACGCCGAAAACGCTGCCGGGCGTCACCAGTTTCCACGGCGAAGCGCAGCTGAGCGAGTTTCTTTCCGGCACCCGCGTGCTGATTAACCTGTTGCCGAACACGCCGCAAACCGTCGGCATTCTGAACCGTGGTTTACTGAGTCAGCTTCAGCCGGAGGCTTATCTGATTAATCTGGCGCGCGGCGCGCATCTGGTGGAAGAAGATCTGCTGGCGGCGCTGGCGGCGGGCGAAATCAAGGCGGCGGCGCTGGACGTTTTTGCGCAGGAGCCGCTGGCGCAGGATCATCCTTTCTGGACGCATCCGGCTATCGCCATCACGCCGCATAATGCGGCTGTCACCTTGCCGGAGGAAGCTATGGACTACATTGCTGACGCCATCCGCCAGCGTGAAGCGGGTGATATGCCCGCCGGTCAGGTCGATCTGGCGCGAGGCTACTAACTCGTCCGGGCCGAGTGCCCGTCAACAAGGAGAAATTATGTACCCTGTCGATCTTCATATGCACACCGTTGCCAGCACCCATGCCTATAGCACGCTGCGTGACTACGTCCAGCAGGCGCAAACCTGCGGCGTCAAACTGCTGGCGATCACCGATCACGGCCCCGATATGGCCGATGCGCCGCACCACTGGCATTTTATCAATATGCGAGTCTGGCCGCGCGTGGTGGACGGCATTGGCATCCTGCGCGGTATTGAAGCCAATATTAAAAACCTGGCGGGCGATATCGACTGCACCGGGCCGATGATGGAGGCCATGGATATCGTGGTGGCAGGCTTTCACGAGCCGGTTTTCGCACCGCGCGACAAGGCGACCAATACCGAAGCGATGATCGCCGCCATGGCCAGCGGCAACGTGCATATCATCAGCCATCCGGGCAACCCGAAGTACCCTGTTGATATTCCTGCTATTGCCGAGGCCGCCGCAAAATATGAGGTGGCGCTGGAGCTGAACAACTCCTCTTTTACCCACTCGCGCAAGGGTAGCGAGCCTAACTGTCGTGCTATTGCAGCCGCAGTACGCGATGCCGGCGGCTGGATCGCCTGCGGCTCGGATTCCCATACTGCCTTTACGCTGGGCAATTTTGAGCATTGTCTGCGGATCATGAAGGAAGTGGATTTTCCCGAAGAACGCGTATTAAATGTCACGCCGCGCCGCCTGCTGGATTTTTTACAGCGCAGAACCGGCACGACCATTACAGAATTTGCTGACCTGTGACGTTGTCACGCTTAACGCTATGGACCCATCCCGATGAATGAATTTTCGATTATCTGCCGCATCCTTGGCTCGCTCTATAACCGCCAGCCGCAGGATCCGCTGCTGGTGCCGCTGTTTACGCTGTTGCGCGAGGGTAAGCTGCAGCAGCAGTGGCCGCTGGAGCAGGACGAGTTGCTGACGCGTTTGCAGCAGAACAGCGATCCGCAGGCGCTGGCCGCTGACTATAACGCGCTGTTTGTTGGCAGCGACTGCAAGGTGTCGCCGGAGGGTTCAAAGTGGGAAAACGGCCCGCAGGAGAGCGAAGTGCGGGCGTTTTTGCAGAGCCGTGGCATGCCGCTTGGCGAAGGCCCGGCCGATCGGTTTGGCTCGCTGCTGCTGGCCGCTTCCTGGCTGGAGGATCAGTCGCAGGAGGATGAGGTACAGGCGCAAATTACGCTGTTCGACGACTATCTGCTGCCGTGGTGCGGTCAGTTCCTGGGCAAGGTGGAAGCCTGGGCCGATACGCCGTTTTACCGTACGCTGGCCGCGCTAAGTCGCGAAGCGATTCAGGCGATGCGCGACGAGCTGGCGGAAGAAGACGAAGCGTAAAGCTGCGGACAATCCGGCTGGCCTGGTTTCTGCCGGTAGTCACTGAGTAAAGCCAGTACCGCGCCCGGCGATACTGGCTTTACTTTATCAGTTAACAGGTGCGCAAAGCGGGCCGATCGTCTTGCTGTACTTTGTCACTTAACAGGTGCGCGAAACGGCCCGGTCATCTGGCTTTACTTTATCAGTTAACAGGCGCGTAGCCAGCGGGTTAATCCCGCCACGCTGCGCGCGCAGAACCCAACGGCGAGGCGGAAGCAGACCAAACCAGCGGCGTGCCGGGCAGCTCCACCGGCGGTTTAAGGCGCAGGCCGATCCCCCAGGCGTTTATCTCCGTTTCGACATTGTTATCATGCGGTTGTGCGCTAACCAGCCCTTTGGGGCGCATCGCCTCGGGATAAGGATTATCGGTCAGCAGGCAGGCAGTGCGGGCCAGCGACAGCCTGGCGCTGAAGCCCGTGCCGTTTTGCAGCCTGAGCCGCATGCCTTCCAGCGCGGCGGCGGCCATCAGATAGCCGGTAGCATGGTCGAGCGCCTGTACCGGCAGCGGCACCGGTTTCTCGCTGTGCTGCCACTGACTGCCGGTTTCCGCTATGCCGCAGCCCATCTGCACCAGGCTGTCAAAACCGCGCCGGTTGCGCCACGGCCCCGTCCAGCCCCAGGCGTTCAGGCTGACGTCGATCAGGCCAGGAGAAAGCTTTTGTCGTGCCTCCGTATCATACCCCAGCGCGCTCAGCGCATCGGCACGATAGCCGTGGATCAGAATATCCGCCTGGCCCAGCAGCTGTGCAAAAATCTGCCTGCCTGCCGCCGACTTTAAATCGAGGCGCGCGCAGCGTTTGCCCAGCGTGACTTCCTCCTCCAGCGTCGGCTCCTGCCAGCCCGGCGGATCGAGCCGCAGCACGTCCGCGCCCAGCCCGGCCAGAAAGCGCGTGGCGACCGGCCCGGCGATAATTCGGGTCAGATCCAGCACCCTGACGCCTTGCAGCGGCCGCAGCCCTGGCAGCGCCCAGCCCGGCGCGGCGGCCTGCGGCTGTACGCTTTGCGCTATCAGCGGCTCGTGCCGTACGCTTTGCCCCTGTGAGTGCTGCCGCCAGGCTTCCACGCTGCGCATCTCTGCCGCACAGCCGCCCGCGTCAATCACCGCCTGTTCAAGCGCGGTTTTGTCCCAGCGGCTGACGGCCTGCGCCAAATCGGCGCGGCTGGCGTGCGTGCCCAGCACGTTTTCCATCGCCGCCCGGTGATGCGGCGCGTTGGTGTGCAGGCGGATCCAGCCGTTTGCGGCGGCGTAGTCTCCGGCAAAGGCATCCCACAGCGAGGGCGCAGAGCGGTTTACGGGCTGAAAGCTGTGTTGAAACCAGCGGGACGCCAGGCGCATATCGACGCGCTGACGGGCGGGATTGCCGGTCAGGGCTGCGGCCGCCTGCATCGCCAGCGCCATGCTGGTGGCCGCCAGCTCGGTGACCGGAAAGGCGGAAGGGAGACGCTGCTCGCCGATAAAATGGACATCGGGCGCGTCGTCATTGCGTAATGCCTGCCAGAGCTGTTGCCAGCATTGTGCGGTTAACCGGGTCGTCATTGCTTCCTCCTTTAATTTAACCATAGCAATGAAGATCGGCGGTCGCTAGCGCAGCCGCTTCAGCTTTGGCTGGCGGGCGTGCATCCTCAGGTTGCGCAGGTTGATCACCGCAATCGCCGTGCCGGCCACCACCAGCAGCGAGCCGAAAACCTTAAAGATATTCATGCTGTCGCCCAGCACCAGCACGCCCATAATCACCGACAGCACCGGCGTCAGCAGCGAATAGGGCATAATCAGATTGACGTTATAGGTGCGCAGCAGGCCATACCACAGCGAATAGGCGACGATGGAAGAGCAGATTGCGCTGTACAAAATCGCGAACCAGCCTCGCCATGAAGCGTTAACCAGGCTGGTCAGCTGGCCGCTTTCCATAAAGAAGGATGAGAGGCCCACGATGGGGATCGCCAGAAAAGAGAGCCAGCCGGTCATGGTAAGCGGCTTGATCGACGGGGATTTCTTCACGATAAGGTTGCTGACGGCCCAGCCCACCGCGCTGCAAAGCAGCAGGCACAGCACCCACCATGTTGGAATGGTCGGGCTGCCCGCCAGCACCACCACGCCGCTCAGTGAAATGGCGATGCCCAACATCTGTACCAGCGACAGTTTTTCCTGCAAAAAAATCATTGCCAGGATCATCGCGAAAGGCGTACCCAGCTGCACCACGATGGCGCCTGTGCCCGCGTCGGTATATTTCAGGCCGAGAAACAGCAGCGAGAAATGCATAAAGCCAAAGGTAAAGGCCAGCGGCACCAGATAGCGCAGCTGTTCACGCGTAACGCGGGTAAAAGGCACCAGGATCAGCGCCACCACCACAAAGCGCATCAGCGTCAGAAACAGCGGCGGCACCTCGCCAAGCCCCCATTTTACCGCAACGTTATTGAAAGCCCAGGTGGTGACCACCAGCAAAATCAGGAAAAAATGACGTACAGCCACAACGCAATCCTTTAGTGTGTTTAATCATTAGCCTATGATGGCACGAATCGCCATGATGTTAAGCGTGAAGGCCCTTTTTTCTTGTAAGATTCCGAATCAGCCGCATAAGGAGATTGCCAGACAATGAACGCGCTTCCTTTCGCTATTATCCAGTTTGAAACGCCGCCTGCGGGCGTCATGGCGCAGGTGGGCGAGCAGCAGCACTGGTTTATCGCCGCTGCGGGTTTACAGCCGGATGCCTGGCTGATCGTGCGTCCCGATCTGGGCGAAGCGCTGCCCGATCCCGCTTTGCTGTCGGGGGCCATTCTCTCCGGCTCCTGGGCGATGGTCACCGATCATGCGGAGTGGAGCGAGCGTACGGCCGCCTGGATACGCAGCGCTATGGATCATCAGCTGCCGCTGCTGGGCGTCTGCTATGGTCATCAGCTCATGGCTTATGCGCTGGGCGGCAAGGTGGGCGATAATCCGCGTGGCTGGGAAGGGGGAGTGCAGCAGATCACCCGTCACGAAGAGGGCGCTGAAGATGTATTGCTGGGCGCGCTGCCGGGGCAGTTTTCCGCGTGGCTTTCCCATCGTCAGTCGGTGCTGCGACCACCGACCGGTGCGCGGGTGCTTGCCTCTTCCGTGATGGATCCGTGTCAGATCGTTCGCTACAGCCCACAGGCGCTCTCGGTGCAGTTCCATCCCGAGTTTACGTCGGCGATTATGGCGGCCTGTCAGCAAAACAGCTCAAGGCCCGAAGCCGCTGGCGAAGCGCTCCCCGAACCCAGCTGGCCGCTGCGGCTTTTGCAGAATTTTTGTCAGCAGCCGCGCGCGATAGCGCGCCTCGCCTGACGCAACGGGGCGGCTTTGCCGTCCTCTTTCCTCGCTTTAGCGCTTTCCTTTCGGCGCGGTCACACTTTCCGCCCGGCCCGGCTGTCAATTTCTCCTGTTCTGTTAATGTTAATTTCAAGTTGTTTAATTGTTAATTATAGCGGAGAGACGATCATGCGCTACGCATATCCGGGCAGTCAGGATTCCTTAATCGTGCTGAAATCGCACTACGGCAATTTTATCAACGGCGAGTTTGTTGCGCCGGTAAACGGTAATTACTTTACCAATACGTCACCGGTTAACGGCTCGACCATCGGCGAGTTCCCACGTTCAGATAAGGTGGATGTTGAAAACGCCATCGATGCGGCGCACGCGGCGGCGGAAGCCTGGGGCAAAACTTCCGTCCAGTCGCGTTCGCTGACGCTGCTGAAAATCGCCGATCGGCTGGAAGAGAAGCTGGAATATCTGGCCGTCAACGAAAGCTGGGACAATGGCAAACCGGTACGCGAGACGCTGGCGGCGGATCTGCCGTTGGCGGTCGATCATTTTCGCTATTTCGCGGGCTGCCTGCGCGCGCAGGAAGGCACGGCGGCGGAAATCGACGAGTTTACCGCCGCCTACCATTTTCACGAACCGCTGGGCGTGGTCGGCCAGATTATCCCGTGGAACTTTCCACTGCTGATGGCGGCCTGGAAGCTGGCACCGGCGCTTGGCGCGGGCAACTGTGTGGTGCTGAAACCGGCGGAGCAGACGCCGCTGTCAATCACGCTGTTTGTCGAGCTGATCGCCGACCTGCTGCCGAAAGGCGTGCTGAACGTAGTGCATGGCTTTGGTCGTGAAGCGGGTGAGGCGCTGGCGGGCAATCCGCGCATCGCCAAAATCGCCTTTACCGGCTCTACCGCTACCGGCGGCCATATCCTGGAGCTGGCGGCGAAAAACCTTATTCCTTCAACGGTTGAGCTGGGCGGCAAGTCACCGAACATCTTCTTTGAGGACATCATGCAGGCCGAGCCTTCTTTTATAGAGAAAGCGGCGGAAGGCGTGGTGCTGGGCTTTCTGAATCAGGGTGAGGTATGCACCTGTCCTTCGCGCGCGCTGGTGCAGGAATCCATTTATGCGCCCTTTATGGAAGCGGTATTAAAAAGAATTAAAACCATCAGGCGCGGCGATCCTATGGATACCGACACCATGATCGGCGCGCAGGCTTCGCAGCAGCAGTTTGATAAAATTCTCTCTTATCTGGACATTGCGCGGCAGGAAGGCGCAGAGGTGCTGACCGGCGGCGGCGTGGAGAAGCTGGACGACGATCTGGCCGGCGGCTATTACATTCAGCCCACGCTGCTCAAGGGCAACAACAGTATGCGCGTGTTCCAGGAGGAGATCTTCGGGCCTGTTGTAGGCATCACGACCTTTAAAGATGAGGCGGAAGCTATCGCCATTGCCAACGACTCGATCTATGGGCTGGGCGCGGGCGTCTGGACGCGCGATATCAACCGCGCTTATCGGGTTGGCAGGGCGATTAGGGCAGGGCGCGTCTGGACCAACTGCTATCATCTGTATCCGGCACACGCGGCGTTTGGCGGCTACAAAAAGTCCGGCATCGGGCGGGAAACGCATAAAATGATGCTCGATCACTATCAGCAAACCAAAAACCTGCTGGTCAGCTACAGCACCGAACCGCTGGGTTTCTTTTAACATCCTGCGCCGCGCGTCGTTAATGAACGGGCGCGGCGTCAATAAGAAGGTGACGTTGTCACGCTGCGTTAGCTGGCTTTATCGGGAGCCAGCAGCGCAGCAATTTCCTGTTCCGATACGGCCTGCGAAAAAAGGTAGCCCTGTAGCTCATTACAACCCGCCTCCGCCAGCGCCGCCATCTGGCTGTTGGTTTCCACGCCTTCTGCGGTTACGGTCAGCCCCATTGCCTGGCCCAGTCTTACCACCGATTCGATGATGGCGGTTGAGTTCTCCGTCACGCCCAGCGACTGGGTAAAGGAGCGGTCGATTTTGATTTTATCCACCGAGAAATGACTCAGGTAATTCAGACTGGAGTAGCCCGTGCCGAAATCATCCAGCGCGATACGGAAACCCGCTTCACGCAGCGCGCGCATAATCTCCTGCGCGCCTTTCTCATCTTCAATCAGCACGCCTTCGGTAATTTCCAGCTCAATACGGGAAGGCAGCGTTTTTTCCTGCTGGACGATGGCTTTAAACCGCTCCACAAAGCCCGCTGAACGAAACTGTAAAGGGGAGACATTAATGGCCATGGAGATATCGGGCCACGCCAGCGACACGCGGCAGGCTTCACGCAGCACCCACTCGCCAATCTGGATAATCAGGCCCATTTCCTCCGCCAGCGGAATAAATTCGCCGGGCGAAATCACGCCGCGCTGCGGATGATGCCAGCGCATCAGCGCTTCCAGACCCACGACTTGCTGCCCGGAAATATCCATCAGCGGCTGATAGTAAACGGCCAGATCGCGCTTGTTTTGCAGCGCGGCGCGTAAATCAGCCGCAATCAGCTGGCGCGTTTTGACCTGTTCATCCATCGAGTTATCAAACACGCGATACTGACCGCGCCCCTGGCTTTTGGCCTCGTACAGCGCGATATCCGCTTTACGCATCATTTCCAGCCGATCGCTCGCATCCTGAGGCGCCATCGCCACGCCAATACTGACGCCTATCCAGGTTTCACTGCCCAGCAGCGTAAAAGGCCGCGCCAGCGAGGCAATGATCCGCTCGCACAGCTTCTGAATATCGCTGAACGTGGTGATCCCTTCCACGATAACCACAAATTCGTCGCCGCCAAGCCGGCCTACGGTATCGGCTTCTCTGACCTCCTGATTAAGGCGATGCCCCACGTCGATAATCAGCTCGTCTCCCGCATGGTGCCCATAGGTGTCATTAACCTGTTTAAAACGGTCGAGATCCAGCAGCAGCAGCGCGACATGTTCAGGACTGCGGTTCAGCTTGCCCAGCGCCTGCGTCAGCCGTTCCTCAACCAGCGCGCGATTAGGGAGGCCGGTCAGCACGTCGTGGAAAGCCAGATGCTGCGCCTGCGCCTCGCTGGCGCTCAGCTGAAGCAGCGACTGTGAGAGTTTGAGCGAGGACAGCCACAGGCGGCGGATCATCACTCCGCAGATCAGCGTGATAATCAGCACCATTGCCAGCCCGACCGGGCCGATAACCTGAAACATTTGCGTGCCGGGCGCGGCCGGGCGCCAGCTGATATAGCCCAGCGCGTCGCCGAGGCGATTTTTTAACAAATAGTTAGCGCCCGTTTTCATCGGCTTGCCGTCGGCGTAGTGCAGATCGTGCAGCAGGCTGCGTTGAGAGAGGGAATTGAGATAGCTGGCGTCCAGATATTTTACGCTCACCAGCCGAAAACGCCCGCTGCCGCCGTAGCCGTCGTCAATAATGCTGATGGCGAGCGCAGCGGGCCGTTTATCGATCAGGGTAAAGTCGATCGCTTCGGCGTGTCCGCCGCTGGCAAAAGGGGTTTTAAGCCGGGCCGATAGCTCATTGATCGGCTGACGCAGATGTTCGAACTGCGCCACAGGGACGTTTTTATCCCACTCCCAGCGATACACCGGACGATCTTCCTCATCAAGAATATAGATAAGCTGGTGGCCGAACATGGTCGACAGCCAGGTGCCGACGTTCTGGTTCAGCCAGGGCGTATCCTGTAGCGCGCGATCCAGACGACGGCCAAGCGGCTGCCATAGCGCCAGGCTGCGATTCTGTTTGATCATTTCCGTCAGGCTTTGCGTCAGCGAAGTCTCGATAATCTGCTGCTGCTGGTGAGCGGCGTCGCGATTGGTTTTCGCGGTGGCCCACCAGACCGTAAACGTTGCCGCAGTAAAAATAATTAATAACACCAGCACCAAAGGTATAAGCACTTCGCGGATAAAATGGCTGCGAAAACTCTCTGATATTTTCATGTTTTTTATCAACCCACTCTCAGGACGGCAACACTCCCTCTACTTTGAGGCTAGCATAAATCCCGGCCGCGGTTGGCTGAGGTGGCAGAGGCGGAATTATGCGTCAGAAGATTGAATGTGATCTCTGTCACGTTAGTCGTGGCAGCCTGCCTCTTTGTGGCAGAAACAGCGGAAAAAGAGACGGCCGGCCGCGCGCTTTATGCGCCCCATCATGGTTGCGCCAGGCCAGCTCCTGGCAGGGATAAAACCGTTATTTTGATAAAATCACAGTAAAAACAGCAGGTTGAAAATTTCCGCATGGCGGGCAAACACCCTCGGGAACGGCAGGGAAAAGCACGGATACGGCGCTTAAACTAAAAGAGTAGTGATTTTTATTATCGCTATTCTACAACAAGCTGATTCACATTTTTATTTTCTTATTCAGGTCATTTTTATTTTATGCGGGTAAAATAGTAAAGAAGATGATATTTATTTTTATCTTTAATCGTATTGGTGTGTTTTTTTATCACGGTCGTCCAGGTTTTTTTAAACTAATTAATAAAACGAGGCATAAAAAATAACGATTGAGTTAGCATCGGTTTTTCTGTGCCTTAAAGCGCTCAGCATTCATTGGTCCGAATTGAAAATAAGCCGGTGGAAGCGTGAGCTGAAAACGGGTTAACTGTCCGCGCTTATGACAGGTCGGGATCCTCATCAGGGCCGATTGGGGGAATTTTTCGCCAGAGGCTGAATTTGCGCGCGCTGCCGGTTGGCTTCAGGCTTCACTCCGCGCAGCTTTTCGCTATCCATAAGCCGCCTTTTTCTGTTGCCGGACGAGGCCGCCGCGTCGGGCAGCCGGCAAGGGCCAGAAGAAACTAAAAGCCTGTCTCAGCATCAGGGCCACCCGCTAAACCTTGTCGGCCATGACTTTCGCCATGCTCACGACATCGCTCCAGATAAAAATGGCCCGGCAGAATGTAAAAAGCGGATAATGATTGTTCAGCCTTTTTTATCTCAGATTTACTATTTTTTTAATAGCCTGTATTGGACGTTAAAGATACAAGCTTGCCGCATTCTTTTATAACAACCTGTTGCCGGGCGGTACTATTCAGGCGTGGCTTCGGGCACCGCGCATCGCGCTTTTAAGACTATTTCCCGGATGTAGTTCGGGCAGCGATTTGTTAGTCTGCGTTATTGATAAATGATAAACCGAGCACGATAGAAGAGATTATGTCGATTAAGCGTAATGCGGTTGCGAATTATGTCGGTCAGATTTATATCACGCTTGCCGGGATACTGGTCGTACCCTTATATATTCATCAACTGGGCATGGAGATTTACGGCCTTATCGGCTTTTTCTCGATCCTGTTGACCTGGCTACAGCTGCTGGACGTGGGGATTTCCACCACGCTGCTGCGTGAGGCGGCCCGCTATCGCGCCGATCGGGAGCAAAACCCGTGGTTTCCCTCGCTGTTCGCTACGCTGGGTAAGTTCTTTCTGATCTCTTCCGCCGTGCTGGTGGTGATGGGCTGGTTCGCCTCGCCTTATGTCGCCTCGCACTGGCTGCATGCGAAAACTATCCCGCATCAGGATTTGGTGATTGCCGTCGGCATCATGGTGCTGACCGCCGCTATCCGCTGGCGTATCGGGCCTTATCGCAGCGTAATTGTCGGCTATGAACATCAGGTCTGGCTGAACGCGCTGAACCTGGTGGTGATTACGCTGCGCACCTTTGGCGCGGTGTTCGTTATTCGTTTCGCGTCGAACCCGGTCATCTTCTTCTTCTGCTGGCAGCTGTTGATTTCACTGGGCGAGGCCTTCTTCTGCATTCGCAAATCCTACCAGCTGGTGCCTAAAAGCGATCGCAACACCAGGGTGGATAACCTGAAAGGCGTGCTGAAGCCTTTCCTGCGCTTTGCCGTCGGCGCGGCTTTTTCCAGCGCCATCTGGACGTTTATTTCGCAGATTGACCGTCTGGTGCTGTCCAAAACGCTGCCGCTGGCGACCTACGGTTCCTTTACCGTGGTGGCGACGGCGGCAACCGGCATCGTGATGCTCAGCAGCCCGATTATGCAGGCGATTGTGCCGCGCATGACGGGGATGCGTACCAAAAGCGAGAACGGCGAGCAGGAAACGCTGAAGCTGTATCGCTGGACAACCCAGGCGGTAAGCATCTTTATGGCGCCGCTCAGCCTGACCATCGCTTTCTATCCAACCCAGCTGATTTGGGCCTGGACGCAGAACGCGCAGATTGGCGAGCAGATGTCGCTGGTAATGACGCTGTATGCGCTGGGCAGCGGCGTACAGGCGATTGTCGGCCTGCTTTATAATTTGCAGTATGTGAACGGCAACCTGTCGCTGCATATGAAAGGCTTTACGCTGTTTGCCATTATCCTGATCCCGCTGAATATTTTTGCGGCCATCCACTATGGCGCGCTGGGTACCGGCATCGTGTGGGTTGCGCAAAACATTTTCTACCTGCTGGTCTGGTCATGGATTGTGCACAGGAAGTTTGCGCCGACGATCCATATGCAGTGGCTGACCCGCGACGTGCTGCTGATCTGGGCCGTTTCCGCCTGCGTGACCTTCCTTACGCTGTCGATCCCTTTCGAGTGGAACGATAACCGCTGGCTGAACCTGCTCTACCTGGGGCTGATCGGTTTTGTGAACCTGGTTATCTGCTGCCTGCTGCACAGTAAAGTAGGCGACTACCTTAAAAATGTAACTTTCCGTCGGCTGAACCTGCGAGGTGAAAGATGAGTAACCAGGACGATCTGGCGCAGCCTACGCTGTCCGTGATTATGCCCGTCTATAATGGCCGGGCCGATCTGAGCGAGGCTGTTGATTCGCTGCTGCAACAAACGGTAGTACCGCAGCAGATTATTATTATCGACGATGGCTCGACCGACGGTACCGATCGGCTGATTGAAGAGTATTGCCAGCGCGATCCGCGTATTCAGCTGGTGCGTAACGCGCACGGCGGCGTCAGCGCCGCCAGGAATAAAGGGCTGGAGCTGGCCACCGGCGACTTCATCTACTTTATGGATGCCGACGATCTCACCGGCCCGACGCTGTTTGCCGACTTCCTGCGTGAAAAGCGCGCCTGTCCGGAGCTGGAGATGTTCTGCTTCGCCGCCAAAATGTTTATGGACGTGCCGGTGGCAGAGCGCAAGCCTGAGATCACGCACGCCCGTAACCTGAAAGGGGTGTACAGCGGCGGCACGGCCTTTATTGAGCAGCTGAACGGCAGCGGCTCCGCGCATCGCGTGCTCTGGTCCAGCATTATCTCTCGCGAGCTGATTGTCCGGACCAAAAGCCGCTTTCTGCCGATCCAGAATCACGAAGACGCGCCTTTTATGTTTACCCTCTATTTGCAGGCAAAACAGGTTTTCGTGGCGCCAGAAGCCTACTACTTTAAGCGCTATACCACGACGTCGCTTTCCGTCCGTACGCGCGATTTTTCCTGGGTGAAGAACTACTTTATCGCTCGTGAAGGTACCGAAGAGGCTATCCGCGCCGCCAACGTGCCGGTGGAACGTTCGCTGGTGGATGATTACTATTTTCCGGTGATGAGCGGCTGCCTGAAAATGTTGCGCGAGCATGATATGACCGTGCCGAAGGAGTACCAGCCCAGGGTAAACGCGCTGGTACGCCAACTGACGCGAAACAATATCAAACTGATGGTTATCTGGTATCTGAACCCGCTTTACAGCAGCCTGGTCTACTGTAAGAAAAAACTCTCCAGCGCGTTATAACGCTTATTCGTCCTGCTCTTTGGCGGCGGCTATTTTGGCCTGCCGCCAGTTGAGCAGCGGCGTGACCGAAATCCCATGCATGATGACGCTGGCAACGATTAACGTAAAGGCGATATTCGCCATGCGCGTCATCTCTTCGCCCGCCACGCCGTGCGTATAGGCCCAGGCAATATAGTTGATACTGCCAATCCCCCTGATCCCCAGCCAGCCGATAATCATCTTCTGCTGCCACGGCACTTTAATGCCTGTCGTGCCGAGCCATACTGCCGCAGGGCGGATAAATACAAACAGCACCAGCGCCATCAGCAGCCCGTCCGGATCCCAGTGATGCGCCAGCGTCACGCCCAGCACGATAATAATGCCGGCCGCAAACAGGCGTTCCACGGTATCACCGAACGACAGCGCATCGCCGACGACCAGGCCTACCGAGCGCGCCGGATCCGGATCAAGAGATTCATGACGGATATGCGGATTGACCAGCACCTCCGCCGGTGGGCGATGGTCGCTGTCGTCAAACGCATCGGCAGGCTGGCGGCGGATAACGTTGACTTCCGCCCGACGCAGACCCACGCCAGCGGCAAAAGCGGCCAGGAAGCCGGAGGCGTCCAGCGCCTGAGCCGCCGCATAGCTCAGCGCAATCAGCGCCAGCGCCAGGAAATCATTCGGGGCGACATCTTTATGCGCGTAGCGCAGGTGCGTGACGTACTGGCCGACAAAGCGGCCAAACACAAAGCCGATGCCCAGCCCGCCGGTGATCCCCCAGAGCACGTCCTTTAACGCCCAGTGGCGGAAAAGATCCAGCGTCATTTCCTGCTGCGTGGTCAGCAGCGTCACCGCCAGCATCAGCAGCGGCAGGGCGGTGCCGTCGTTCATCCCGGCCTCGCTGGAGAGCGACACGCGCAGGTTGTCGTCATCGCGGGCATCGTTAACGGAAATCAGGCTGGCCAGTACGGGATCGGTCGGCGCGACGATGGCGCTAAAGGCGATGGCAAACGGCCAGGAAAGGCCGACCAGATAGTGTGCCGCCAGCGACATACCCAGCACGGTCAGCAGCATGCCGGGGAAAGCCAGCCGCATCCCTAGCCGCCAGCCCTGATGCCGGAACGGCAGCCTGAGTTTCAGCCCGGTGATAAACAGCGAGGCCGCCATTGCGATCTCGGTAAGGTGAGCGGTCAGTTCGGCATGAGCGGCAATATCGATATGCAGCAGATCCAGCACCCAGGGGCCACAAATTACGCCGGCAATCAGGTAGAGAGAAAACGTGGTGATCGGGCCGCGATTGATCCAGCCTGATGCCAGCGACATCAGTAATAAAAGCCCGCCCGTTGCGGCTGTCCAGCCAAGAAAATCCATCGATACGCCTCCATAGTCGTCAGGGGTGATATGGACGCTGACTTAACATGCAAAGCGCCACAGAAAAAAATACAACAAAAACAAGCATATATATTATAAATTTAAGGTTTCCCTTTTCCCGGTGACAGCAAATTGTCTACTTAAATCATATACCTGGCTCACTGAGTATAGACCTAAAAAAAGGGGCGCTTGCGCAAATGGGCCGTCAGGCGGAAACCCGTCCGTGGCGAAACGTCTTTAGCGCCAGTTCTGCGCAACGTCCGTCTGGAACTGCAATTTCCGGGATGAGCGTTATGGCTCAGGGCTGGGGCTGCTTTTTGTCCGCCTTCATTTGCCGTGCCTGAACTGATAAGCCCACAAAATGACTGAGTGCTGAACCACACCCGAAAAACGATTAGCGTTAGCGGCCAGAGGCTTTACAAGGCCGGGCAAAATTTCAGGATGTCATGGCGTCTGATCATGAAAATTCTCACCAGGATTACCGCCTGTCTGTTACTTATTTCAGCGCGGCCAACAGAGGCGGCGTTGCGGATAACAACCCAGGCATTCTGTGCCGTTCGCCAGTGAAGAAAAGCGACAGACATTGTCAGAAAGCGCCTGTGGGTATACTGTTAACGGACTTTCTTTTTATCCCTGCGGCGCCTCTCTGCCGCTGACTATCTGCTAAACCGAGGTTGTTTTGTCGACTCTATCCCCAATTCTTCGTCCACGACGCCTGCGTCAAACGCCTTCCTTCCGCTCGCTGTTTCAGGAAACATCGCTCAGCATTAACGATCTGGCGCTGCCGATCTTTGTTGAAGAGGGTCTGGACGACTATAAAGCGATTCAGGCCATGCCTGGCGTGATGCGTATTCCGGAAAAACGTCTGGCCTATGAGATCGAGCGCATCGCGAAAGCGGGCATCCGTTCGGTAATGACCTTCGGCATCTCTCATCATACCGACGCCGACGGCAGCGATACCTGGCAGGAAAACGGGCTGGTTTCGCGCATGTCCCGTATCTGTAAAGAGACCGTCCCGGAAATGATCGTTATGTCCGATACCTGTTTTTGCGAATACACCTCGCACGGGCACTGCGGCGTGCTGCACGATCATGGCGTGGACAACGACGCCACGCTGATTAACCTGGGCAAGCAGGCGGTTGCCGCCGCGCGCGCGGGTGCCGACTTTATCGCGCCTTCCGCCGCGATGGATGGTCAGGTCGCGGCTATCCGCCACGCGCTGGATGAAGCGGGCTTTACCGATACGGCTATCATGTCCTACTCCACCAAGTTCGCCTCTTCCTTCTATGGCCCGTTCCGTGAAGCGGCAGGCACCTCGCTGAAGGGCGATCGCAAAACCTATCAGATGAACCCGATGAACCGCCGCGAAGCGATCCGCGAGTCGTTAATCGACCAGGCTGAAGGCGCGGACGCGCTGATGGTAAAACCAGCGGGTGCCTATCTGGATATCATCCGTGACGTGCGCGAACGTACCGAGCTGCCGCTGGCGGCCTACCAGGTCAGCGGCGAGTACGCAATGCTGAAGTTCGCCGCGCAGGCGGGGGCGATCAACGAGCGCGAAGTGGTGCTGGAAAGCCTGGGCGCCATCAAGCGTGCGGGCGCCGATCTGATCTTCAGCTACTTTGCGCTGGATCTGGCCGAGAAAAACCTGCTGTAACCGTAGCGCTTCATTTTAGCCACCAGGGTTAATCACCGGGCAGGACGGGTTTTGCCTGTTCTGCCCGGATAACCGCATCTCAGCGCGGCCCGCGATACCTGACCGCTTCCACAAAGGCGGAAAACGCCGAAGAAGTGTTGCGACGGTTGGGATAATAAAGATGAAATCCTTCAAACGTCGGGCACCAGTCCGCCAGTACCTCTACCAGCCGACCCGCCTCAATATGGGGTTTCGCCATAAAATCCGGGATGCAGGCCAGGCCGATACCGTCCAGCGCGCCGTTCAGGATATGAATATTGCTGTTGCACAACAGCGGGCCGTTGGCCTTGATATTCAGTTTTTTCCCGTCTTTTTCAAATTCCCAGGCGTAAATACTGCCGCCGACCGAATGCCGGATATTAATACAGCGATGGGCGGTCAGATCCTGCGGAACGACAGGGTGTGGATTGCGGCGGAAATAGTCCGGCGCGCCGACCACGGACAGACGCCAGTCCGGCCCGAGGCGCACGGCGATCATATCCCGGCTGATCGATTCGCCTAAACGAATACCGGCATCAAAACGCTCGCTGACAATATTGGTAAAGCCGTAATCAATGCAGATCTCTACGCTGATATCAGGATAGGTGTTGAAAAACGCGGGCAGTATCGGCCGCAGCAAATTTTCCGCCGCGTCGTCTGAGCAGGTGATGCGAATATTACCGGCAGGCGTATGGCGCAGCTCGCCAATGCTGTCAATTTCGCTGTTAATCTGATCGAAAAGCGGCCCAACCGACTGCAACAGACGCTCGCCGGCTTCGGTAGGCGCAACGTTGCGCGTGGTGCGCGCCAGCAGGCGCACGCCCAGCCGTTCTTCCAGATTGCGAATGGTATGGCTCAGCGCCGAAGGGCTGACGCCAAGACCGGCGGCGGCTTTGGTAAAGCTTTGCGCCCGGGCAACGGCCAGAAAGGCCACGATATCGTTCATAGTATCCACGCAGAATTGCTGATTAAATTTCACAAGCGCGTAAAAATTACCCCATCCGATCGCATTACTCTATCTCTTTTACCGCTTCGCCTGCCTGCGGCGCACAAAACTCCAAAGCCCTGCAGTGCCGCTCTTTATGCGTGCTCACGGGTCTTTGAGGCTTTGCGTTCGTTGATTGATGCAAAAAATTCACAATTACATGCGATTACGCCCGTCTAATCATTAACCCGGCCAGCGTGCAAAATAGCGCAAGTGTTAATAATATCGGAATCGTTCATGAATAGTGCTGTAGCGGAACAATCTCGTCATCACCCTGCCTGGGGCGCCGTCTTTTCGATGGCGCTTGGCGTAGTGGTGCTGATCGCCTCAGAATTTATGCCGGTCAGCCTGCTGACGCCCATCGCGCAGGGGTTAGGGATCAGTCAGGGCCATGCCGGACAGGCAATTTCCGTCAGCGGTTTTTTTGCCGTGCTCACCAGCCTGCTTAACACGCCGCTGACCGGGCGTTTCGATCGTAAAAAAGTGCTGATCGCCTTTACGCTGCTGCTGGCGCTTTCCGGGCTGACGGTAACCTTTTCGACCAATGGCCTGATGTTTATGGTCGGCAGGGCGCTGTTGGGGATCGCCATTGGCGGCTTCTGGTCGATGTCGACGGCGACGGTGATGCGCCTTGTGCCTGCTCACGCGGTAGCGAAGGGCCTGGCGCTGATCAACGGCGGTAACGCGCTGGCCGCTACCGTCGCCGCGCCGTTGGGCAGTTTTCTTGGGCAGTATATTGGCTGGCGCGGGGCGTTCTTTATGGTGGTGCCGCTGGCCGTTATCGCCTTTATCTGGCAATGGCGCAGCATTCCATCATTGCCCGGCAACGGCCGCAACAAAGCCGCCAACCCGCTGCGCCTGCTTGTTCGGCCGCCCGTGGCGCTGGGCATGGCGGGCATTATGTTTCTGTTTATGGGGCAGTTTGGCATTTTTACCTATCTGCGCCCGTTTATGGAAACCGTTACCGGCGCCAACGTCAACCAGCTCTCTTTGCTGCTGCTGTTGCTGGGCGGGGCGGGACTCATCGGCACCTGGCTTATCGGTACGCTGCTTGAGCGCCGCCTCTACGCTTATCTGATCGCCATTCCGCTCGGCATGGCGCTGCTGGCCGCCTTGCTGATCGCGCTGGGGCATTCTCTGCTGCTGACCGGCGTGCTGCTGGCGCTTTGGGGGCTGGTAGCGACGCCTGCGCCGGTGGCGTGGGGGCTGTGGCTAAGCCGCGCGCTGCCCGACGATGCCGAAGCGGGCGGCGGCCTGATGGTGGCGGTGATCCAGATGGCGATCACGCTTGGCGCGGGGCTGGGCGGCCTGCTGTTTGACGCGGCCGGCTGGTGGAGTCCGTTCGCCTTCGGCCTGGCGCTGCTGGTGCTGTCGGCGCTGTTTGCCGGGCTGGCCCGTCGCTGGTTTTACTTCGCCGTCGGCAAATCGCTGTAGCGCGTGGTCCAGGCGGGAGAGAGCATCTCCCGCTTCATCGACCAGCTTTTCTCAATGCCCTGGCCGGCAAACCAGACTTTCCCTTTGCCGGAGCTGTTCAGCGTATCAATGGCGGTCATTAACGCCGCGCTGTTGGCCTTCGGCTGCGTTTCGGCAAACAGATCCAGCTGCGCCACGCCTTCGCTGTAAAAATCGCTCAGCATCACGCCCGCTTTGATATAGCGTTCGCCTTCGCGCCAGATACGGTCCAGCGCCTCGGTCGACACCCGAATAATATCGCGCGTATCGTTCGAGGGCAGCAGCAGCCTGCCGGAGGCCTGGTTGTTATAGCCGGTGCCGTTGTCGTCGTGCGGGCTGGTGCGGATAAAAACGCTGATAAAGCGGCAATATTGTTTCTCGCCGCGCAGCTTTTCCGCCGCGCGTTCGGCCCAGGCGCAGATCGCCTGATGCATATCCTGATAGTCGGTGACGCGGTGCCCGAAAGAGCGGCTACAGACGATCTGCTGTTTAGCGGGTGCCATTTCCTCTAACGCCAGGCAGGATTCGCCGCGCAGCTCGCGCACCGTTCTCTCCATCACCACGCTGAAGTGCTTGCGGAGGGTGGGGACGGAACTGTCGGCCAGATCCAGCGCGTTTTTAATGCCCATCAGCTGCAAACGCTTGCCGACGCGACGGCCAATGCCCCAGACTTCTTCAACCGGCACCAGCGGCAGCAGCCTGCGCTGGCGCGCCGGATCGGAGAGATCGACCACGCCGCCGGTTTTGCTCCACTTCTTCGCCGCATAGTTAGCAAGCTTGGCCAGCGTTTTGGTTGGCGCGATGCCGACGCCGACCGTCAGGCCGGTAGCTTTCAGCACCTGCTGCCGGATGTCGCGGCCAAAATCCTCCAGCGAGAGACAGTTGCTGACGCCGGTCAGATCCAGAAAAGCCTCGTCAATAGAATAAATTTCGCTCGCAGGCGCCAGCTCGCCAAGCAGGGTCATCACCCGATGGCTGAGATCGGCATACAGCGCATAGTTTGAGCTGAAAACCTGCACCTGCTGACGCTGGAGATCCTGTTTAATTTTAAAATAAGGTTCGCCCATTTTAATGCCCAGCGCTTTTGCCTCGGCCGATCGGGAAATAATACAGCCGTCGTTGTTGGAAACGACCACCACCGGCCTGCCGCGCAAATCGGGACGGAACACCGTTTCGCAGGAGGTATAAAAACTGTTGACGTCAACCAGCGCGAACATTTTTGGTGGATTTCAGAATAAAAGTGACCACGCCAAAAATTTCCAGCTCTTCCGCATCGTGAAACGTAATCGGAGAATAGTGACGATTGCGCGGCATCAGCTGTAAAAAAGGGCGGAGGCGTAGCTCTTTAACGGTAAATTCACCGGCCACGGCCGCTACCACGATATCGCCATGCTCTGCGGTCAGCGAACGATCCACCACCAGCAGATCGTCATGGCCGATCCCGGCCTCAATCATCGAGTCGCCGCTTACTTTGATAAAATAGGTGGCGCTGGGATGACGCAGCACCAGCTTATTCAAATCCAGACGGTCCTCAATATAATCCTGGGCCGGACTGGGAAAGCCGCAGGGTACGCGCTCAATAAACAGCGGTAAAAAAAGATCTTCCATAATTTCAGCAGGGGAAATCGGCTGCATAATGCTTATTCCGGTTTAACTGTGTTTATATACAGTATCGCTGAATGCGGGCGGCAGGCAAGGCATTGATCGGAACTTTCCGGCAACAGATTGTAATAACAGGAATTTATTCGCTTTTTCTTAAAGGTGCGTCCCCGGTTAATAAAGCAGCTTATACTGCAGCGGGAATAATAGTTGCGCCGGAGCAGAAGGATAAGAGCCGCTTATTTCTTTTTTGCGCTAAGTAAAATCCAGCGTGGATGCAGGGCCACCAGCCTCGTTTTATGCATCTTAATAATGGCTTTCTGCGCAGGAAAATGTCATAAAATATCAACTTTTCCACTGACGCCTTATCATTTTTTTCTTTGGGATAATCACGCACGCTTATGTTTTCTTTCGACTGGCACCGCTTTTTCTTGAACGATCTTTCCATTACTTTTTTAGGCGAGGTCGCGGTTCGGGTACTCTTCGCCTACATCGTTGTTTTTCTCTTTCTGAAAGTTTCCGGCAGGCGCGGCATTCGCCAGCTGTCGCTGTTTGAGCTGGTGATTATCCTGACGTTGGGATCGGCCTCAGGAGACGTCACTTTTTATGATGATGTGCCTGTGCTGCCGGTCGCGATGGTCTTCCTGGTGCTGCTGGTACTTTATCGCTTCACGACTTTTCTGACCGCACGCAGCTCACGGGTCGCCCGATGGGTGGAGGGCGAAGTGATCACACTGATTCAGGACGGCCTGTATGTGCTGGACAGCCTGGACGGGCTGAACATTTCTGAAGACGAATTCTTTATGGAGCTGCGGCAGGAGGGCGTGGAGCATCTGGGTCAGATCCGGCTGGCGCTGATCGAGCTGGACGGCGATATCAGCGCCTATTACTACGATCGCGAAGAAGTGCGGCCGGGCCTTTCCGTGCTGCCGCCTCAACATCGGCAGGATTATACCTGCGTGCCCGCAGATGGCCTCTACGCCTGCAACCATTGCGGAGAAACGCAGCGGCTACAGGCGCAGCAGCAGCTGAGTTGCCCCCGCTGCCAGCGCAATCTCTGGTCGCTGGCGCTGACCACCCAACGAGCGCGCTAGCGAGGCTGGCGTAGCCAGCATAACGGCAGGCTGCCCAACGAGTGCTGACAGGGTTATTGGTATAGCCTTGCCAATGGCGCCCGCGGGCCGCCTGACAAGCGCGTCAGCGATGTTGCTGGGCTTAGCCTTGCCGTTGGCGCCTGTGGATTGCCTGACAAGCGCGCCAGCGATGTTGCTGGGCTTAGCCTTGCCAATGGCGCCCGTGCGCGTTGATACGCCTGTCAGCCGTGGGTATCGCGCTGGTTACTTTGCAGGAAGTGCCAGGCCGCGCCTAACATCCCGGAATCGTTGCCGAAGGTGGCCGTATCCACAGGGATGGTTTTACCGAACCAGGCCAGATGAAACTTCACCTCCTCCAGAAAATCCTCGCGCTCGGTGATGCCGCCGCCCAGAAAAATGCATTCGGGATCGAATACGTTCGCCAGGTTATAAATGCCGGCGCACAGATCCTGATAAAAGGTGGTGACCAGCCTGGTGGCGACCGGCTCTTTATTATCCCAGCCG
The DNA here is from genome assembly GCF_051400835.1 of Erwinia artemisiae. NCBI lineage: Bacteria > Pseudomonadati > Pseudomonadota > Gammaproteobacteria > Enterobacterales > Erwiniaceae > Erwinia > Erwinia artemisiae. The sequence continues at coordinate 23,936 of NZ_JBLFFM010000001.1, forward strand.
GAAAAAACGTCTTTGCCGCTGACCTCGTCCACATCACGCCCGCTGTGCAGCGCATAGCTTTTGCGCAGCGCGGTCATCGTACAGTTGTCGCCCATCGTATAGTGGCTGACGCTGCCGCCAGCGGGACGCGCCACCAGCAGGCAGCCGAACTCGCCGGCGCGATCCTGCTTGCCTCGTACCAGCGCGTCGTTGCAGAAGGCCGCGCCGCCCAGCCCGGTGCCGATGGTGATCATCAAAAAATCGGACATATTGCGTGCTTTACCCAGCCAGCGTTCGGCCAGCAGGGCGCAGTGCGCGTCGTTTTCCACGGTGGCGGGCAGGGAGGTTTTTTCCGTCAGCCATTTACTCAGGTGGAAATCATCAAATGCCCTGACCGTGCCGCCCATCGACACAAACCCGTTGTGCGGATCGACATAGCCCGGCACGCTAACGGCAATGCCTTCGCAGCCAGGGTTTTTTTCCAGCCAGTCCAGGATAGCGCCCAGAATAGCCTCGCGCGATCCTTCGTTATCCGCTTTATCACTGGCCAGAATGTCGCCTTTATCCGTTACAACGCCCATTTTTAACGAGGTACCGCCAATATCAAATACGGCAAGTTTCATATCCTTCTCCTTTTGTTTTTTTATCAGTATAGCCGCAGACCAATTGCGCCGTTGCGTTGTGCGGACAGCGATAACAAAAGTGCGGCGGCCTGTTTTTTATTACGGGCGAGGCTACGGATTAAGGCGGAATATAAAGGCAGGTGAACAAGATATAAAAGGGCCAACGATAAACGCGAAAACGAACCCGTCAGCCGGGTTCGTTAGCCGCAAAAAGATTATTTACGGTCGAGATCTTTCCGTTCTTCCAGCGTTTGCTGATACTCATCCAGAAAAACTTTTTCCGCAGGATCCAGTCTGTCCATGCCGCTGGTGAAACGGTGCCAGTACGGATAGCGCGGCGCAGGACGCGTCGCCTGCTCAATACGTTTGATCTGCGCTTCGCTCAGCGTCAGCTCCGCTGCGGCCAGGTTGTCCTGTAAATGCTGTTCGGTGCGGTTGCCAACAATCAGCGACGTGATGCCCGGACGCGTCAGCAGCCAGGCCAGGCAGACCCGCGCGGTCGATACATTATGCTCTTTGCCCACTTCGGTCAGCACGTCGATAACCCGGTAAGCGTGCTCCATATCGTGCACGTAGGGTTCCGGCCAGCCGTTGCCCTGACGGGAGGTCGCTGGCGTTTTCACGTTGCGCTGTACGGTGCCGGTCAGCAGACCTTCGCCCATCGGCCCCCAAATTAGCGTGCCGATATTCTGATCCAGCGCCATCGGCAGCAGCTCGAACTCCGCCTCGCGCGACTCCGGCGTGTAGTAAATCTGCTGGCTTACCGGCTTCAGCAGATGATTCACCTCGGCGCAGCCCAGCGTTTTCATCATCTGCCAGCCGGTATAGTTCGAGGTGCCGAAATAGCGGATTTTGCCGCTTTTCACCAGATCTTCCAGCGCGCGCAGCGTCTCTTCCACCGGCGTCACGCCGTCCCAGTTATGGATCTGATAGAGATCGATATGATCCGTTTTCAGACGCTTTAAGCTGTTCTCGCAGGACTTAATCAGATGAAAGCGTGTGGCGCCGCTGTCGTTAGGATCGTCGCTCATCGGGCTGCGGGCTTTCGTGGCCAGGATAACGCGCTGACGATTGCCACCCAGCGCCTCGCCCAGCGTTTCTTCCGCCCCGCCTTTGGAATAAAGGTCGGCCGTGTCCACGGTATTGACGCCTCGTTCCAGCGCTATCTCAATAAAACGGCGGGCCTGGCGAACATCGACGTTGCCGGTTTTTTCAAAGCCGGCCTGGCCGTTAAAGGTTAACGTCCCGAGCGTCAGCTCAGAAACCATCAGGCCGGAATGGCCCAGTTTTCTGTACTTCATTGCTTTCTCCTCACTATGAAAACCCGAGGGCAAGCATAGACCACAAAAAACGAGACCAGGCCGCGCGGGTACAAATGCAGATTATTCAGGTGTTTTATTCCGGCCAACACGAAATAAGAAATCCCATACGGCAGCAATCATCGCTGCGTAATTCGCATGGCAATCTTAATGATAATTATTTCGCTAAGACGGCGGGTTAAAACAGCTATTTAGCCTGGCAGGACGCAATTCTGTTTTTCCCTGGTCGTAATTAACACCCCAGGACTAATCTTATTCGTTTTACTTTCCGCTCAGATACCTTGCAGGGGAAAAAAGTAAACTATGCTTTAAACGAGGTTTTTAAACCTGAATAGTGACGTTGAATATCCTCAAGCAGAAATACCCCATGTAATCTATTTCTGCCGCCATAACTCAGGTATGAAAACCAGCAATAAAGAGCGGAGAGATCTGCCGCAGAGCAGATTGCCGGAAGCCTTTTCTGACTGGAGTGAGCTATGTTCAGACACGTAAAAAAATTGCAGTATACCGTTCGCGTTGCCGAGCCAAATCCCGGACTGGCTAACCTGCTGCTGGAACAGTTCGGCGGGCCACAGGGCGAGCTGGCCGCGGCCTGCCGCTACTTTACCCAGGGCCTGTCGGACGAAGACGAAGGCCGTCGCGATATGCTGATGGATATTGCCACCGAAGAGCTGAGCCACCTGGAAATTATCGGTTCGCTGGTCGGGATGCTGAACAAAGGCGCCAAAGGCAAGCTGGCCGAAGGCACGGAAGAAGAGGGCGAGCTGTACCGCTCCATCACCGGCAACGGTAATGACAGCCACCTGACGTCGATTCTTTACGGCGGCGGCCCGGCGCTGACAAACTCCGGCGGCGTGCCGTGGACGGCAGCCTATATCGATACCATCGGCGAACCTACAGCCGATCTGCGCTCTAATATCGCCGCCGAAGCGCGCGCTAAAATCCTCTATGAGCGCCTGATTAACGTAACGGACGATCCGGGCGTTAAGGATGCGTTAGGCTTTCTGATGACCCGCGAAGTTGCGCATCAGATCTCTTTTGAAAAGGCGCTTTATTCCATTCGTAATAACTTCCCGGTCGGCAAGCTGCCGCCTATCGAGCAGTACTCAAACGTTTATTACAATATGTCAGAAGGCGGCGAGGTGCGTGGAAGCTGGAACTCGGACGAAAACTTCACTTACGTAGCCGATCCGGCACCGGCAGTAGATGGCGGTGACGGTTATGCCAGCATCACGCTGCCGTCCGATCAGAAAACCGAGCTGGATAATCTGGCGTTGCGTACCGCTTCCGATACCACGGTGAACCCGGTCACCGGCACCGATCTTGGCGCATCAGGGCCAATCGAAAACGAAACCGTAGGCAAATCTGCAGTAAACGTACCGAAAAAATAAGGCGTCATCGCGGGGAGACAGCCGTTCTCCCCCGTTTTTACTCTTGGTTGTACAAGTTTGCGCTTAAGCCTGTTATTTCCTGTTTTTGTTATAACCGGCTAAATATTTTGAGAAAAGGTTGTTAGTTATTAACTAAAATGTGACCAAATAACGCCTTTTATGTCTCAAAAAAGCATTTTTTGCAAAAAAAATCCGCCCCAGACTTTTAAGATACTGTACATTAATTGAAAAGCTGTACAGGGTAGAAACGTTACCCCCTTCGGGCATTCTTTCACCTGCTTAAGAGGATCCATTATGCGTCAGGATAATTTCAACACACAAACCGCGGACATGAGCCTCTACTTCGGCGCCCATGACGCTGCTGTACCTTCTCATCAGGAAACGCTGGGTGAGGTAGTGATGGAGATTTTAAAATCCGGCATGACGGTTAATCGCCAGTCAATCTGTGCAAAACTGCTGAGCCGCCTGGCCGATGTCAGTGAGCCCGACCTCGAAAAACATCATCACGAACTGATTGCTATGCTGTTCGGTCGCGAAAGCTAAACGCCCGCGTAGCCCACCGCTCGTTCGACCTGCTTTTTCTTTCCGCGTGGGTTCAGGCGTTCCGTCCTGCCACGCGGAAAGCGATCCACGCGGCAGACAAGCCAGAGAAGTTTCCATGGACCATCGCCATTCTGAAAAATTACGGGATCTGATGCTGGGAGAAGCCACGCTGGCGCTTCTTGAGCAGCAGCGCCCGCTTAATCTTGCCTCGCTTATTAATGAACTGCGCGCGCTGGCTGCCCGACAAACGGATGAAGAGCACCGCAAAGCCTGCCTTGCCGCTATCAGAGAGCTTCGCCATGCTCAGGTCAGCGCCGGTGAAGCCCTGAATCGCCGTTCCGCCAGCGACGACAACGTTATTCACTAATCTTCCCGAAGCCGACCTCCGTACGGCGTAATGCCTTCTTCGCCTTCCAGCCTGAAAACGACTTACCTTTTCAGGCTGGCGAACAGCCTGCCCCGGGCAATGTAAATAAATCGAAAAAAGCAAAATAAGCGGCGACAATGGCTGAAGGTTTTTTTCGTGCCGCCGATACCTGTGCAGATTGGAGGAAAAGGCAGGAGGGGCAGGAGGGGGGAAATGATAATAAGAATTCAGATACACGAGTTGCGCACCGGCATGTACGTGCACAAGCTGGAAGTTTTCTGGCTGAAGCATCCCCTCGTGCGTAACCATATGCTGCTTACCACGCAGCAGCAGATTGACGTCATCGTGGAAAGCGGCATAAAAGAAGTCTGGATCGATCTGGAGAAAGGGCGTGGCCCGGACAGTCAGGATCCGCTTCACGAACAGCTTGCCCTGCCCAGGGTATCGGGTATCCATGAAGAGATCGCGCAGGCGCAGGCGATCTGCTTGCATGCCAAAGGCGAAGTGATGAGCATGTTCAACGATGCGCGCCTCGGTAAAACGATTGATACCCGCAGCACGCTGCCGCTGGTGGACGAAATCGGCGGTTCCCTCAGCCGCCATCCGGCCGCGCTGCTGAGCGTAGTGCGGCTGAAAACGCACGATGATTATACCTACCTGCACTCCGTGGCGGTCTGCGCGCTGATGGTATCACTCGCCCGCCAGCTTAACCTCAATGATGAACAGACGCGCCTGGCAGGCACGGCCGGCCTGCTGCACGATGTCGGCAAGGCGGGCGTATCGCTGGAGATCCTCAACAAGCCCGGCAAGCTCACGGACGATGAGTTCGATGTGATGAAACAGCATCCGGTCATGGGCGAGGATCTGCTGCGCCGCAGCGGTGAAAACGAAGCGGTGCTGGACGTGGCGCTGCATCATCATGAAAAAATCAACGGCAGCGGCTACCCGCACGGCCTGAAAGGCAAAGATATCTCCCAGCTGGCGCGCATGGCGGCGATTTGCGACGTCTATGACGCCGTCACCTCCAATCGTCCTTATAAAGCGGGCTGGAATCCGGCCAGCGCGATGCACCAGATGGCCAGCTGGGAAGGGCACTTCGATCGCAAAATCTTTTACGCCTTTGTGAAAGCCGTCGGCATCTATCCGGTCGGCTCAATCGTGCGTCTGGCTTCCGGTCGCGTGGCCGTGGTGATTGAACCGGGCGAAAGCTCGCTGCTGCTGCCCAGGGTTTGCGTGTTCTATTCGCTTTCCGCCAATCATATGCTGCGGCCGGAAGTAATCGATCTGGCCGATCGCTACTGTTGGGACAGTATTGCCGGGCCGGAAGAGGCGGAGACCTGGAGCCATTACAACCTGAATACGCTGTGGATGTCGCCCGTCGCCTGACGGGCAGGAACAACAGCGCGCTAACATTTCAACACCAACTTTCCTGTTTCTACCAAAAATTTCACAATTTCGTATTACTCCTGGGGTTTTTGTCGCGATTATTTGCCATGTTAGAGGCGTAACAAGCGGCCCCGGAGCCAGCACGTCTGGCAGAGCCGCTATCAGTGACTATACTGATAGCTGATGTTGTTACGTATGTGGCAACGAGATGAGACAGACTGCACGAGGCGTGCAGAGATTATGCAGAAGGAATCAGCGCCGAATACCCTCTCTAACGCATCCTCTTTCTCGCTCCGCCACATCCGCTGACAAAAATTTTTTCCTCGTGCGTTGTGGGCAAAGCAGACCTGACGTCTGTTTCCGCCAACGTCAGTCCAGACATTGGGCCGACGTAGCGCCGTGGCACACATAATCAGGAGGAATATTTGTGAATACGCTGGAATCCGTACCCCCTTTAGTGCCTGAAGGACGTTACGCTTTTTTCTTTGATGTGGACGGCACGCTGGCCGCTATCCAGTCACGCCCGGAAGAGGTTTTTATCCCTGCTGCGGCCAAAGCCGCGCTTTCTCGCCTGGCCGAATTGAGCGACGGCGCGCTGGCGCTGGTTTCCGGCCGTCCGACGCGCGAGCTGGATGCGCTGGTGGCGCCTTTGCGCTTTCCGCTGGCCGGCGTGCACGGCGCGGAGCGTCGCGATGCAGCCGGGCATACCGAGCGGCTTTCCCTGCCGGACGACGTCTCTGCCTCATTGACGTCGCTGCTGAGCGAAGCCGTGGCGAAGATGCCGGATACGCAGCTGGAAACGAAGGGCATGGCATTTGCGCTGCACTACCGCCGCGCACCGCACTATCAGCAGGCTATCCTGACGCTGGCGGAAACGATGACCCAACGCTTTCCCGAGCTGGCGCTACAGCCAGGCAAATGCGTGGTGGAGCTAAAGCCGAAAGGCGTCAGTAAAGGTGCCGCCATTGCCGATTTTATGCAGCAGGCCCCTTTTGCCGGCAGAACGCCGGTATTTTTAGGTGATGATTTGACCGATGAGGCAGGTTTTGAAGCGGTCAATGCCCTGGACGGCATCGCAATCAAGGTAGGTGAAGGTGAGACAAAAGCGGGCTATCGCCTGGCTGACGTCGAGGCCGTTTATCACTGGCTTGAGCAAACATTATTAAAACTAGATCAAGACGATAAGTCATTAAGGAGTCAAGGTTATGAGTCGCTTAGTAGTCGTATCTAACCGCATCGCCGTACCGGATGGGTCAAAAACCAGCGCGGGCGGACTGACCGTTGGCATTATGGATGCGCTGAAAACCACCGGCGGCCTGTGGTTTGGTTGGAATGGGGAAATCAACGAGATCGGCGAAGAAGACAAGGAGATGGATCTGTTTGAAAAAGATAACGTCACCTACGCTTCTTTTGGCCTTAATCAAAACGATTACGACCTTTATTACCTGCAATTTTCCAATGCGGTCGTCTGGCCAGCCTTCCACTACCGCCTTGACCTGGTAAACTTCCAGCGCGAGGCCTGGGATGGCTACTGTCACGTCAACACCATGCTGGCGAAACGCCTGCTGCCGCTGATTGAGCCGGACGACGTGCTGTGGATCCACGATTATCATCTGCTGCCGTTCGCCGCCGCATTGCGCAAGCTGGGCGTGAAAAACCGCATCGGCTTCTTCCTGCATATTCCTTTCCCGACGCCGGAAATCTTCAACGCGCTGCCGCCGCACAATGAGCTGCTGGAGATGATGTGCGATTACGATCTGCTGGGCTTCCAGACAGAGAGCGACCGTATGGCGTTCCTGGAGTCACTGGCGCTGCTGACCAACGTGCAGACCAACGGCAAAACGCACGTGGCGTTCGGCAATCAGTTCTCTACCGAGGTGTATCCAATAGGCATTGAGCCGGACAGCATTAAAGAGATGGCTGAAGGGCCGCTGCCGCCGAAGATGGCCGCGATGAAACGCGATCTGGGCGACGCCAAAAACATTATTGCCTGTGAGCGTCTGGACTACTCGAAAGGGCTGCCGGAGCGTTTCCTTGCCTATGAAGCGCTGCTGGAAAACTTCCCCGAGCATCGTGGGAAAATCCGTTATTCGCAAATTGCGCCAACCTCGCGCGGCGACGTGCAGGCCTATCAGGATATTCGTCATCAGCTGGAAACGGAAGCAGGCCGCATTAACGGTAAATACGGCACGCTGGGCTGGACGCCGCTTTACTACCTGAACCAGCATTTCGATCGCCGCCTGCTGATGAAAATCTTCCGCCTGACCGATATTGGTCTGGTGACGCCGCTGCGTGACGGGATGAACCTGGTGGCAAAAGAGTATGTGGCCGCGCAGAACCCGGAAGATCCTGGCGTACTGGTGCTGTCACGCTTTGCCGGGGCGGCCAACGAGCTGACCTCCGCGCTTATCGTTAACCCTTACGACCGTGATGAAGTGGCTGCCGCGCTGAACCAGGCGTTAACCATGCCGCTGGACGAGCGTATCTCACGCTACAACGACATGATGGACGTGCTGCGTAAGAACGATATTACGCACTGGCGCAAATCCTATCTGAAAGATCTCCAGGCATTGCCGGTACGTAGCCAGGCACAGGGCGGGGCGGATAAAGCGGCGACGCTCTCCGTCTAGCATAAGTCATGCCAGTTAATTTAGGGGCGACCGTGGGTCGCCCTTTTTTTTTAATTTTTTAAGTCCGTATTGCTCAAAAAAGTGCCTTAAAAGGACCACCGGAAAGAAAAAAAAGGAAAAAAATCACTTTTTACTAAAGAAAACAAGGCGCGTGCCGATACCTACTGCCTGAGGTTAAATTTTTGGCACAAACATTCGCGTTGCTAATGTTACCCCTGGTTACATCCGCTGGCACCCGCTAAACACAGGGCTGACGCGGCTTACACTCCCTAAACACTTCCTGTCGTAAACCTGCAATATCTTACTCTGCACGCATCATTGCCCCTGTCGATAGTTACCTTTGGTGATTACGATTTACACATGCTTAACATACAAAAAACAGCATATTCCTCTGCATATTTGTCTTTTATGCGTTTTTACATCCAGTTGTGCGCGTAAACACATCATTCCTCCATTCAATCGACGTAAAAGGAACCATTTTCATCGGTAAATGATCGCGTAGGGTTAAAATTTAACAAAAAAGTCCAAATTTGCTTAGTTAGTGAACTAATCAACAGCGTTTCTGAAGGATAATTTTGTCAAATTACCCCAAAAAGTGTGATCTGGATCACACTTTATCTAAAATTTTAGCTGGCCTCCGTTGTATCCGGAAATTAGAGCAGATAAAGTTGCGTTGTTTTCGGAATAGTCCTAAACCAGAGCAACTTTCAGTCAGGGAGAACGTCAGGGAAGCGGACGAAAACAAGGGAGCAGTAACCGGCAAAATGAGTTAATGACTACTTTCTGCAGGCCGCTTTCAGGGCCGCCTGGAGCTTCGCGAACGTTTGGCTTTTGCCACTTAATTTTTTGCCACAATAAGATTTACCAGCAGCAACAAAGGTAGCGGCGCAATCCGCCAACGTTTAAGTCGTGTCAGTCAGGACGGATAAAAATGGGTACATCAGAATTACTAAAAAATATTTACGATATCAACTTGTCTTATTTATTACTTGCTCAACGCCTTATTAATCAGGAAAAAGCCTCAGCAATGTTTCGTCTGGGCATTGATGAGCAGATGGCCGATGCGCTCGCTCACTTAACGCTGCCAGAAATGGTGAAGCTGGCCGAGACAAATCAGCTGATATGCCAGTTTCGCTTTACCGATCACGTAACGATTAATCGCTTAACTCAGGAATCTCGCGTGGATGATTTGCAGCAAATCCACACCGGCATTTTGTTATCCAGCCGTTTATTGCGTAATGCATCAGCTAAAAATGACGAACTGCCGAAAAAGAGGGCGAGTTAATGAGTGAAAAAAGTATTGTTCAGGAAGCGCGTGATATTCAGCTGGCGATTGAATTAATTACTTTAGGCGCTCGCCTGCAAATGTTAGAAAGCGAAACGCAGCTAAGCCGCGGCCGCTTAATTAAACTTTATAAAGAACTGCGCGGTAGCCCGCCGCCAAAAGGCATGCTGCCTTTTTCTACCGACTGGTTTATGACCTGGGAACAGAACATTCACTCTTCTATGTTCTGTAACGCCTGGCAGTTTTTACTCAAAAGCGGTTTGAGCACCGGTGTGGACGCGGTGATTAAAGCCTACCGTCTCTACCTGGAGCAATGCCCGCAACAGGACGAAGGCCCGCTGTTGGCGCTCACCCGCGCCTGGACCTTAGTCCGGTTTGTTGAGAGCGGCATGCTGGAGCTTTCCGACTGCAAATGCTGCGGCGGAAGCTTTATTAACCACGCGCACCAGCCGGTCGGCAGCTTTGTTTGCAGCCTGTGCCAGCCGCCTTCTCGTGCGGTAAAAAGACGTAAACTTATCGCAGAACCTGCCGATAACATTTCACAACTGCTGGATGAACAGGTAAAACTTGCCGTTTAATGTTCGCCACGTGGAGTGAATCCAGCAGCGGTTAAATACCGCTGCTTTTTTTTTGCCCACGCGACGGAATAAACCTGACCTAATCCGGTTCATCTTTAACCCACACGTCGCCAGACGTAAGGATTTATTGTGTTAGTTATTTTGGGGTATATCCTGGTTCTCGGGTCGGTGTTGGGCGGCTACGCAATGGTAGGCGGACATCTGGGCGCGCTTTATCAACCTTCCGAGCTGTTAATTATCGGCGGAGCGGGCATTGGCGCATTTTTAGCGGGCAATAACGGCAAGGCAATTAAAGCAACGTTAAAAGCGATGCCGCTGCTGATGAAAGGCTCGAAATACAATAAAGCGGTTTATATGGATCTGATGGCGTTACTTTATCGCCTGATGGCCAAATCGCGCCAGCAGGGGATGCTCTCGCTGGAAGCCGATATTGAAAGTCCGCAGGAAAGTGAAATTTTTGCTAATTACCCGCGCATCCTTGCCGATAAAAGACTGGTGGACTTTATCACCGATTATCTGCGACTGATGGTGAGCGGCAATATGAACGCATTTGAAATCGAAGCCCTGATGGATGAAGAGATTGAAACCTACGAACACGAATGTGACGTACCGGCTACGGCTATCGGTACGGTAGGCGACTCTTTACCCGCGTTTGGTATCGTGGCGGCGGTGATGGGCGTGGTGCACACCCTGGCGTCGGCAGATCGTCCGCCAGCCGAGTTGGGCGAGCTGATCGCTCACGCGATGGTCGGTACCTTCCTGGGTATTTTGCTGGCGTACGGGTTTATTTCCCCGCTGGCCGGACTGCTGCGTCAGAAATGTGCTGAAACCACCAAGATGATGCAGTGTATCAAGGTCACGCTGCTTTCCAGCCTGAATGGCTATGCGCCGCAGATCGCCGTTGAGTTTGGCCGTAAAACGCTGTACTCCACCGAGCGGCCATCCTTCTCTGAGCTGGAAGAGCACGTTCGTAACGCGAAATCGCCGGCGAAAGGTCAGGACGCATGAAGAACGACAATCACCCGATTATCCTGGTTAAGAAGAAAAAGCATTCCGCGCACGCGGGCGGCCACGGCTCCTGGAAGATTGCCTATGCCGACTTTATGACCGCGATGATGGCCTTTTTCATGGTGATGTGGCTGATTGCGATCGCCAAGCCTCAGGAATTAGCGGGGATTGCCGATTACTTTAAGACGCCGCTGCGGGTGGCTATCACCGGCGGCACCAAAACCAGCGAAAGCACCAGCGTTATTCCTGGCGGCGGTATGGATCCCAGCCAGCAGAAAGGCGAAGTGCACAAGGTTATCGATATGGACGCGGAGAAACGCAAGCTGGACGATATCCGCTTAAACCGTCTGCGCGAAAAGCTGGATCAGCTGATTGAAGCCGATCCGCGTCTGAAGGCGCTGCGCCCGCACCTGATCATCAACATGGTGGAAGAGGGCCTGCGCATTCAGATTATCGACAGCCAGAATCGACCGATGTTTAAAACCGGCAGCGCGGACGTCGAGCCTTATATGCGCGATATCCTGCGGGCCATTGCGCCGATCCTGAACGATATTCCGAACAGGATCAGCCTGGCAGGCCATACGGACGATATTCAGTACGCTAACGGCCTGCGCGGCTACAGCAACTGGGAACTGTCGGCCGACCGGGCCAACGCCTCGCGGCGGGAGCTGATTATCGGCGGGCTGGCCAGCGACAAAATGCTGCGCGTGGTGGGCATGGCCGACACCATGAAGCTGAAGAACCGTGGCGGCGACGCCGCCGTCAACCGCCGTATCAGCCTGCTGGTGCTGAACCATGACACCGAAGCGCAGATTGAGAAAGAGAACTCGGAAAGCGACGCGGTACAGATCAGCGACAGCGAGCCGGCAGCATTACAGCAAATCGTGGCGCCGTCCGTTCCGGGCGATGCCGCAAAAAAACCAAACCCGGCCGAGCCGCCAGGCGAACAGGCAGCACCAACTTTAACACCAGCATCGCCTGTGCCAGCGGCCCAGACCGATCGCGACTCACAGCAGAGGTGATACCGTGAGCATGGATATCAGCGATTTTTATCAGACGTTTTTCGATGAGGCTGACGAACTGTTAGCCGACATGGAACAACACCTGTTGGGGTTAGACCCGCAGGAACCGGATGCGGAGCAGCTTAACGCTATTTTCCGTGCGGCCCACTCCATCAAAGGCGGCGCGGGCACCTTTGGTTTTACTGTATTACAGGAAACCACGCACATCCTGGAGAACATTCTTGACGGTGCGCGACGCGGCGAAATGCAGCTAAGCACGCCTATCATCAACCTGTTTTTGGAAACCAAAGATATTATGCAGGAACAGCTGGATGCCTATAAAACCGCGACCGAGCCGGACGCTGCAACCTTTGAATATATCTGTCAGGCGCTGCGTCAGCTGGCGCTGGAAGCCAAAGGCGAAAGCGCGCCCGTAGCCGTAGCGGCACCGGCCGCGTCTGCCGCTGCTCCGGCTTCGGCCGGCCTGCGGATGGCGCTGGTGAACCTGAAACCCACTGAAATCCCGCTGATGCTGGAAGAGCTGGGCAATCTGGGCACCGTCTCCGACGTGATCAAAGGCGAAACCTCGGTAGAGGTCACGCTGGATTCCTCGGTCGGTCAGGACGATATTGTCGCCGTGCTTTGCTTTGTGATTGAAGAATCGCAGATCAAATTCCTGGATGCGTCGTTGGCTCCTGCCGTGACAGAAGCCGCGCCGGCTGCCGTGGAAGAAGCGCCTGCGCCAGCTCCTCAGCCCGTTGCGGTAGCGGAAGCGGCGGCTCCGGCCAAACGTGAAACGGCCAAAAAACCGGCGGCGGCCAAGGCCAGCGAATCCACCAGCATCCGCGTAGCGGTTGAAAAGGTCGATCAGCTGATTAACCTGGTCGGCGAACTGGTGATCACGCAGTCCATGCTGGCCCAGCGTTCCAACGAGCTGGATCCGGTAGCGCATGGCGACCTGCTGAACAGCATGGGCCAGCTGGAGCGTAACGCCCGTGACCTGCAGGAATCGGTGATGTCCATCCGTATGATGCCGATGGAATATGTCTTCAGCCGCTTCCCACGCCTGGTGCGCGATCTGGCCAGCAAGCTGGGTAAAGAAGTTGAACTGACGCTGTTGGGCAGCTCCACCGAGCTGGACAAGAGCCTGATCGAACGCATTATCGACCCGTTAACGCACCTGGTGCGTAACAGTCTGGATCACGGCATCGAATCGCCGGAAAAACGCGTGGCGGCCGGGAAATCGGGCGTCGGCAACCTGACGCTCTCTGCAGAGCACCAGGGCGGCAATATCTGTATCGAAGTGATCGATGACGGCGCCGGTCTGAACCGCGAACGTATCCTGGCGAAAGCGCTTTCTTCCGGCCTGCCGGTGAGCGACGCGATGAGCGATGAAGAAGTAGGCATGTTGATTTTCGCGCCGGGCTTCTCCACCGCCGAGCAGGTTACCGACGTCTCCGGGCGTGGCGTGGGCATGGACGTGGTGAAACGTAACATCCAGGAGATGGGCGGCCACGTAGAAATTGCCTCTAAGCAGGGCAAGGGCACGACCATTCGTATCCTGCTGCCGCTGACGCTGGCGATCCTGGACGGCATGTCCGTTCGCGTCGCTGACGAAGTCTTTATTCTGCCGCTGAACGCGGTAATGGAATCTCTGCAGCCGCTGGCTGACGATCTGCACCCGCTGGCCGGTGGCGAGCGCGTGCTGGAAGTCCGTGGCGAATACCTGCCGCTGGTTGAGCTGTGGAATGTCTTTGATGTGCAGGGCGCGAAAACCGAGGCGACTCAGGGCATCGTGGTGATCCTGCAAAGCGCGGGCAAACGCTATGCGCTGCTGGTGGACCAGCTGATTGGCCAGCACCAGGTGGTGGTCAAAAACCTTGAAAGCAACTATCGCAAAGTACCGGGCATTTCGGCAGCGACCATCCTGGGTGATGGCAGCGTGGCGCTGATTGTCGACGTGTCGGCTCTGCAGTCTCTCAACCGTGAAAAGCGTGTGGCGGGAGCCGCAGCCTGACTTTAACCGATTAAGGGTAGAACTATGACTGGAATGGCAACTGTCACTAAACTCGCTGGCGAAACCGTAGGCCAGGAGTTCCTGGTATTTACGCTGGGTGACGAAGAATACGGCATTGATATTTTGAAAGTGCAGGAGATCCGTGGTTACGATCAGGTAACCCGCATCGCCAACACGCCTGCTTTTATTAAAGGCGTCACTAATTTGCGCGGCGTTATCGTGCCTATTATCGACCTGCGTATTAAATTCGCGCAGCCGGATGTGGTTTATAACGATAATACCGTGGTGATCGTACTGAATCTTGAGCAGCGCGTGGTTGGTATCGTGGTTGACGGCGTGTCCGACGTGCTGTCGCTGACCACCGATCAGATCCGTCCTTCGCCAGAGTTTGCGGTCACCATGTCGACCGAATACCTGACCGGCCTGGGCGCGCTGGGCGAACGCATGCTGATTTTGGTCGACATCGAGAAGCTGTTGAACAGCGAAGAGATGGCGCTGATGGATACGCTGCGCAGCGCGTAATTGCCGCCTTAAATAAAGTATCAGGCACCCTGTTGGTATTATGCTGGCAGGGTGTTTTTTATGGTTTGAATAAAGTCTTGCGGCTGGATAATTAATTTAGTTATTAAAGTATCACTTCAGTAAATCTGTTTCGGGCGCACATAAAGTTCCATTAATTTACGCCGATATATTCGGTGTTGATTCATTTTACTTCTACCAAGGGTACCCTATGTTTAAACGCATTAAGGTCGTCACCAGCCTGCTGTTAGTGCTGCTGGTATTCGGCTCACTCCAATTGTTGGCGGGCGGATTATTTATTAACGCGCTGACCAGCGATAAAACTAACTTTTCTATTGCTCAGAACTCCAGTGAGAACGTCGCCGCTTTTACTGACGCCTGGGTTGCGCTAAATCAGACCCGTATTAGCATTAACCGCGGCATGTTGCGCCTGCAAAGCGAAACGGCCAACAGCATTAACAGCGCCTCGCTGACCGATATCAGCAACCAGAGCAAATCGCTGCTGGCTGATGCTGATAAATCTTATGCGCGCTACCAGGGCATTCCCAATACCAAAGGGATGGATCCGCTGATCACCGAAGCGTTAGAAAAAAATTACGAAACCTATTCCAAAGCGCTGGGCCAGATGGTGACGCTGATGGAAAACAGGCAGCTGGCCGAGATGTTCAAGATGAATATCGAGCAGAAGCAGAACGATATGCAGGATGCCTACCAGGCCTGGCGTAACGCGCAGAACGTGCTGACCACGAAAGGCGTGGCGGATAACGAAAGCGCCTATACCAAAATGCTGTGGGTGATTGGCACGGTCATGGCGCTGGTTGTCGCGCTGATCGCGCTGTGCTGGGTCGGTCTGCGTTCCGTGCTGATCAAGCCGCTGCAGGAAAATATCGCGCACATCAGCCATATCGCCGGCGGCGACCTGACCCACACGATTGAAGTGGAAGGCCGTAACGAAATGGCGCAGCTGGCCAACAGCCTGAAAGAGATGCAGCAGGCGCTGGTGCGTACCGTCAGCGACGTGCGCGACGGCTCCGACGCTATCTATACCGGCGCAAGCGAAATCGCGGCGGGCAACAACGATCTTTCTGCCCGTACCGAGCAGCAGGCCGCCTCGCTGGAAGAAACCGCCGCGAGCATGGAGCAGCTGACCGCTACCGTGAAGCAGAACGCCGAGAACGCCCGTCAGGCTTCGCAGCTGGCGCTGAGCGCGTCGGAAACGGCGCAGAAGGGCGGCAAGGTGGTGGACGGCGTGGTGAAAACCATGAGTGACATCGCGGGCAGCTCGAAGAAAATCGCCGATATTACCAGCGTGATCGACGGCATCGCTTTCCAGACCAATATCCTGGCGCTGAACGCCGCGGTAGAGGCAGCGCGTGCCGGTGAGCAGGGCCGTGGCTTTGCGGTCGTGGCCGGTGAAGTCCGTAACCTGGCGCAGCGCAGCGCGCAGGCCGCCAAAGAAATCAAAGGTCTGATTGAAGATTCCGTGGCGCGCGTGGACAGCGGTTCCGTCCTGGTGGGCACCGCCGGTGAAACCATGAACGATATCGTCAACGCCGTTACCCGCGTGACCGACATCATGGGTGAAATCGCCTCTGCTTCCGACGAGCAGAGCCGCGGTATCGACCAGGTTGGCACCGCCGTAACCGAGATGGATCGCGTGACGCAGCAGAACGCCTCGCTGGTGGAAGAGTCCGCCACGGCCGCCGCCGCGCTGGAAGATCAGGCCAGCCGTCTGACTCAGGCCGTTGCCGTGTTCCGCGTACGCAAAGAACAGGCCGCTCGTGCCGCTGCACCTGCGCCGCGTACGCTGAAGCCCGCGCTGCGTAAAGCCGCCGCGCCAGGCGCTGAAGAAGGCAACTGGGAAACGTTTTAAGTAAAGAGCACAAGCGCTTAATCCTTAACAGCATGTTAATCAGCCCGCTCCGGCACCGTGCCCGAGCGGGCTTCTTTTTAGCCGTCGCGAGGCGGGTAGAAGGAAGCCGTCGCCACAAGCCACCTTTCTGGCTGCCGATACCGGCAGGAAATCGTGCCTGGCAGAGGTTTTCCAAAACAATTAACCAGCCGTTCTGCATGAACCAGACACATCGGCACAGCCCTGTAGTGCTTTCCGGAAAGCGCCCTACAGCTCAATAAAGATCCCCCCGCGTCTGCCGATAACTAAAACAAATAGCCCCCAACTGAGGTAGTTATGTTCAAGAGTATAAAAGTAGTGACCGGCCTGGTGAGCGTGCTGGTGTTGTTTGCTGTATTGCAGCTGGGGACCGGCGGTTTGTTCTTCAAAGCCGTGCACAGCGACAAACAGAATTTTGAATTAAGTCAGCAGATGCGCATCCTGCAACAGTCCATGGGCAACTCATGGGTGTCGCTGGTGCAGGCACGCAACACGCTGAACCGCGCCGGTATTCGTTACCTGCAGGATGTCAGCAAATCGGGCGCGGGCACCTCTGCCACCGATCTGATGACGCAGGCAAAGGCCGACCTGGCCGCTGCCGATAAATCCCTGGCGGTGTTCAACGCCACGCTGACCGAAGACGGGAAAAAAGCGGAGGACGTGCAGACGCTGCTGGCTAACTACAAGCAGTTCCACACCGCGCTTTCCGAGCTGATTGTGATGATGGAAACCGGCCGTTTTGACGACTTCGTCGCGCAGCCGACCCAAAGCTATCAGGAACAGTTCCAGCAGGCTTATAACCACTGGCTGGAAGTGGTTAATCAGCTGACGGCGCAGGGTATTAAAACCAATGAAGACGCTTACCACCAGACTATCTGGCTGCTGCTGGGCGTGCTGCTGGTTTCCGCTGCGGTCATCGCGCTGGCGTGGAGCGGCATCCGTAAACTGCTGCTGCTGCCGCTGAACAGCAATATCGAGCACATTCGTCACATCGCCAGCGGCGACCTGACGCAGACCATCGAAGTGGAAGGCCGTAGCGAAATGACGCTGCTGGCGGAAAGCCTGCGCGATATGCAGCAGTCGCTGGTGCGTACCGTCAGCGACGTGCGCGACGGCTCCGACGCTATCTATACCGGCGCAAGCGAAATTTCTGCGGGCAACAACGATCTCTCTTCGCGTACCGAGCAGCAGGCCGCCTCGCTGGAAGAAACCGCCGCGAGCATGGAGCAGCTGACCGCTACCGTGAAGCAGAACGCCGAGAACGCCCGTCAGGCTTCGCAGCTGGCGCTGAGCGCGTCGGAAACGGCGCAGAAGGGCGGCAAGGTGGTGGACGGCGTGGTGAAAACCATGAGTGACATCGCGGGCAGCTCGAAGAAAATCGCCGATATTACCAGCGTGATCGACGGCATCGCTTTCCAGACCAATATCCTGGCGCTGAACGCCGCGGTAGAGGCAGCGCGTGCCGGTGAGCAGGGCCGTGGCTTTGCGGTCGTGGCCGGTGAAGTCCGTAACCTGGCGCAGCGCAGCGCGCAGGCCGCCAAAGAAATCAAAGGTCTGATTGAAGATTCCGTGGCGCGTGTCGATACCGGATCGCAGCTGGTGGAAAGCGCGGGTGAAACGATGGCGGATATTGTGAACGCCGTTACCCGCGTAACCGACATCATGGGCGAAATCGCTTCCGCATCGGGCGAGCAGAGTCGCGGTATCGATCAGGTCGGCATCGCCGTAACCGAGATGGATCGCGTGACGCAGCAGAACGCCTCGCTGGTTGAGGAATCTGCCGCCGCCGCCGCCGCGCTGGAAGTGCAGGCCAGCCGTCTGACCCAGGCCGTCGCCGTGTTCCGCATTCGTAAGGACAGCGTCGTGCAGGCTACCAGCAAGCCGATGGCCGTTGCCGCCGCGCCGAAGAAAGCGCAGGCCGCCCCGGTTTCCAACGATAACTGGGAAACGTTCTAATCCCTGAACCCCGCGCCGCCGTCTGTGGAGGGCGGCGCGAGGCTGGTTATTAAGACGGCAGGCAGTAAAAAATAAGGCTTTAACGCAATTTGGCCTCAGGAAGATCGAATTGCTGCCGATAAACAGTTAAGCAATCTGAATTTGTAGTTAGCCAGTGTCATAGCCACCGGACGATGCAAAGCAGAGCAACAGAACGCCGCGCTGGTAGTGGAAGCGGCAGCAGCCCAGGCACGCTCGGGTTGGTTCAGGAGAAGGCAAACCGCCTCGGATACTGACCCACAGGGAACACACTGTTTTAACCCCTTAATCTGTACTTTGCAGGGTGGATCTGGATGAAAAAATCGACGTTGGTAGCACCGCCGGAGAACGCAACGCTGTTGTCACAGATGGTACAGCGCCTGCCGTTATCCGATGCGCACTTTAAGCGCATCAGCCAGCTTATTTATCAGCGGGCCGGCATTGTTCTCGCCGACCATAAGCGCGAGATGGTTTATAACCGCCTGGTGCGCCGGTTACGGACGTTAGGCATCGACGATTTTGGTCGTTACCTGGCGCTGCTGGAGAGTGATTCCGGCAGTGCAGAGTGGCAGGCCTTTATCAACTCGCTGACCACTAACCTGACGGCGTTCTTTCGCGAGGCGCATCACTTTCCGATTCTGGCCGATCACGCCAGGCGGCGCGGCGGCAGTTTCAACGTCTGGTGCGCGGCGGCGTCGACGGGCGAGGAGCCTTACTCCATCGCTATGACGCTGGCGGAAACGTTAGGCGCAGGCAAGTTCCAGGTTCACGCCAGCGATATCGATACCCAGGTGCTGGAAAAAGCGCTGTCGGGCGTCTATCGCCAGGAAGAGCTGCGCACGCTGTCGCCTCAGCAGCTGCAACGCTTCTTCTTTCGCGGTACCGGCCCGCACGCTGGCATGGTGCGCGTTCGGCCTGAACTGGCTAACACCATTACGTTTTCCCAGCTCAACCTGCTGGGCAACGAGTGGGCCGTTCCCGGCCCGTTCGACGCGATTTTTTGCCGCAACGTAATGATCTATTTCGACAAAGAGACGCAGGAAAAGATCCTGCGGCGTTTTGTCCCGATGCTGAAACCTGGCGGCATTCTTTTTGCCGGACACTCTGAAAACTTCAGCCAGATCAGCAAAGAGTTTTACCTGCGAGGCCAGACGGTTTACGGGCTGACTAAGGAAAAATAATGGGCAAAATCAAAGTGTTATGTGTTGATGACTCTTCGCTGATGCGTCAGTTGATGACGGAGATTATTAACAGTCATTCGGACATGGAGATGGTGGCGACGGCGCCCGATCCGTTGGTGGCTCGCGATTTAATTAAAGAATTCAATCCCGACGTGCTGACGCTGGACGTGGAAATGCCGCGCATGGACGGACTGGATTTTCTGGAAAAGCTGATGCGCCTGCGGCCGATGCCGGTGGTGATGGTCTCTTCGCTGACCGGCCAGGGTTCCGAAGTGACGCTGCGCGCGCTGGAGCTGGGCGCGGTGGATTTTGTCACCAAGCCGTCGTTGGGTATCCGCGAAGGCATGCTGGCCTACAGTCAGATGATTGCCGATAAGGTGCGCGCCGCTTCAAGGGCGAAGCTGCACGTGCGTCGGTCGCAGCCAGCGCCGGTGATGCTGAAAGCCGGGCCAATGCTGAGCAGTGAAAAGCTGATCGCAATCGGCGCCTCTACGGGCGGTACGGAAGCGATCAGGCATGTGCTGCAGCCGCTGCCGGCCACCAGTCCGGCGCTGATGATTACGCAGCATATGCCGCCAGGCTTTACCCGCTCTTTTGCCGAACGGCTGAACAAGCTGTGTCAGATCACGGTAAAAGAGGCAGAAGACGGCGAGCGCGTGCTGCCGGGCCATGCCTATATCGCGCCGGGCGCGATGCACATGGAGCTGGCACGCAGCGGCGCAAACTATCAGGTAAAACTGCACGACGGCCCGCCGGTCAATCGGCATAAGCCTTCGGTAGACGTGTTATTTAAATCAGTCGCGCAGTATGCCGGTCGCAACGCCGTTGGCGTGATCCTGACCGGTATGGGCAACGACGGCGCCGCAGGCCTGCTGACCATGAACAAAGCAGGCGCGTGGACCATCGCCCAGAACGAAGCGAGCTGTGTCGTATTTGGTATGCCCCGCGAAGCAATTGCGCTCGGGGGCGCCAGTGAAGTGGTGGATCTCCACCAAATCAGCCAGCACATGCTGGCAAAAATTAGCGCCGGACAGGCATTACGTATCTAACGCAGCGCCCGTCCCGCGGGGCTACACAAACAGGAGTAATTATGGCTGACAAAAATATGCGGTTTCTGGTGGTCGACGATTTCAACACGATGCGTCGTATCGTCCGTAACCTGCTGAAAGAGCTCGGCTTCAATAACGTTGAAGAAGCAGAAGACGGCGTTGACGCGCTGGCTAAGCTGCGTGCCGGCGGCTTTGACTTCGTGATTTCTGACTGGAACATGCCAAACATGGACGGTCTGCAGCTGCTGCAAACCATTCGTGCAGACGGCACGCTCGGCAAGCTGCCGGTGCTGATGGTCACGGCCGAAGCCAAAAAAGAGAACATTATTGCGGCTGCTCAGGCGGGTGCCAGCGGCTATGTCGTTAAACCTTTTACCGCAGCGACCCTTGAAGAGAAGTTAGGCAAGATCTTCGAAAAGCTGGGTATGTAAGGAGCCGAGATGAGCGAACTTCCGAAACCAAGTGTCGACGCGGCTTCCGCGAACGACATTATCTCCCGAATTGGTTCGTTGACGCGGATGCTGCGCGACAGCCTGCGTGAGCTGGGACTGGATCAGGCCATTGCTGAAGCGGCGGAAGCCATTCCCGACGCCCGCGATCGCCTGGACTACGTAGTGCAAATGACCGCTCAGGCGGCTGAACGCGCGCTGAACTGTGTGGAAGCCGCGCAGCCACGTCAGACAGAGATGGAGAATGGAGCTAAAGCGCTGAAAGGCCGTTGGGATGAGTGGTTTGAGAATCCTATCGAACTGGCAGATGCCCGCTCGCTGGTTTCGGATACCCGTGGTTATCTGGAATCGGTGCCGCAGCATACGAGCTTCACCAACGCGCAGCTGATGGAAATCATGATGGCGCAGGATTTCCAGGATCTGACCGGTCAGGTCATCAAGCGCATGATGGATGTGATCCAGGAAATCGAGCGTCAGCTGTTGATGGTGCTGTTGGAAAACATGCCGGAACAGCCTGCCCGTCCGAAGAAAGATGCGGACAGCCTGAAAAACGGCCCGCAGATTAACGGTGAAGCGCCCGGCGTGGTGGCTAACCAGGATCAGGTCGACGACCTGCTCGACAGCCTCGGGTTTTAAGCTTGTCCTTCCGCTCAGGGCCGATCCTTATCGGCCCTTTTTTGCTATTACCTGAATAACCCCCTTTTTACGCGTTTACTCGCGGCATCATCCCTGCGCCTTTTTGGCATCCTAACCGCATTCATTCCGTACTCCAGAAATTCCCTGAGGATAGCCTGTGTCTGGTGACAGCGAAGAGGAAAAGACCGAATCCGCAACCCCCCACCGACTTGAAAAAGCACGAGAAGAAGGGCAGGTTCCGCGCTCGCGCGAGCTGACCTCGGTGCTGATGCTGGTGGCGGGGTTGGGTATTTTGTGGATGGGCGGCGAAAGCATGGCCCGCAAAATCGGTCAGCTGCTGGCTCAGGGATTAGTGTTCAACCACTCGGTGGTCAGCGATACCAGCCAGATGCTGCACCTGATCGGCAGACTTTTTGTGCAGGCGGTGTATACGCTGCTGCCGATGATGGCGGGGCTGGTGCTGGTAGCGATTGCCGCGCCGATGCTGCTGGGCGGCGTGCTGATCAGCGGCAAAGCGATTAAGTTCGACGTTGGCAAGATGAATCCAATTAAAGGCTTAGCCAAGCTGGTCTCCGCGCAGACCGCGACGGAACTGGTGAAATCGATTCTGAAAGCGGTGCTGGTCGGCTGCGTGACCTGGCTGTATGTCAGCCATAACTGGCCGGAAATGATGCGCCTGATCAGCGAATCGCCCTATACCGCGCTGGCCAGCTCGCTGAACATGATTGCCATGTGCTGCGTGCTGGTGGTGCTGGGCCTGTCGCCGATGGTGGGATTTGACGTTTTCTGGCAGCTGTACAGCTACTACAAAGGGCTGCGCATGACCCGCCAGGAAATCCGTGACGAATATAAACAGCAGGAAGGCGATCCGCACGTTAAGGGGCGTATTCGTCAGCAGATGCGCGCAGCGGCCCGTCGACGCATGATGGCGGATGTACCGAAAGCGGACGTTATCGTGACCAACCCGACGCACTATTCCGTCGCCTTACAGTATGACGAACGAAAAATGAGCGCGCCGAAAGTGGTGGCGAAAGGCGCAGGCGAAGTGGCGCTGCGTATTCGCGAATTAGGTAAAGAACACCGTATTCCTGTCCTGGAGGCGCCGCCGCTGGCGCGCGCGCTCTATCGACATAGTGAAATTGGTCAGCATATTCCCGGTACGTTATATGCGGCTGTTGCAGAAGTGTTGGCCTGGGTCTGGCAGCTCCGTCGCTGGAAGCTGGAAGGCGGCCTGGCCCCGAAAAAACCTGCTAATTTACCGGTGCCGGAAGCGCTGGACTTTGGCTCTGGAGAGAAAGACTGATGGTGAATCTGGCCACATTGTTGCGCTTACCGAATATGAAAGATACCCAATGGCAGATTATGGCCGGGCCGGTATTGATTATGATGATCCTGGCGATGATGGTGCTGCCGTTGCCGCCGTTCATCCTCGATCTGCTGTTCACCTTTAATATCGCGCTGTCGATAATGGTGCTGCTGGTAGCGATGTTTACCCAGAAAACGCTGGAGTTCGCTGCGTTTCCGACCATTCTGCTTTTCTCCACCCTGTTGCGCCTGGCGCTGAACGTCGCCTCAACCCGTATCATCCTGATGGAAGGGCATACGGGCGCGGCGGCGGCCGGACAGGTGGTTGAGGCCTTCGGGCACTTTCTGGTGGGCGGCAACTTCGCCATCGGTATCGTGGTCTTTATCATCCTCGTTATCATCAACTTTATGGTTATCACCAAGGGTGCTGGCCGTATCGCCGAAGTGGGCGCGCGCTTTGTGCTGGACGGGATGCCCGGTAAGCAGATGGCGATCGACGCCGACCTGAACGCCGGCCTGATTGGTGAAGACGAAGCGAAAAAACGCCGTGCGGAAGTCACCCAGGAAGCGGACTTCTACGGGTCAATGGACGGTGCGAGTAAGTTCGTTCGCGGCGACGCCGTCGCAGGCATTATGATCATGGTCATCAACGTTATCGGCGGTCTGCTGGTGGGCGTGGTGCAGCATGGTATGGATATGGGGCACGCAGGCGAAACCTATACGCTGCTGACCATCGGTGACGGTCTGGTTGCTCAGATCCCGGCACTGGTTATCTCAACCGCAGCCGGCGTTATCGTGACCCGCGTGGCGACCGATCAGGACGTTGGCGAACAGATGGTTACCCAGCTGTTCAAAAATCCACGCGTGATGATGCTGAGCGCAGGCGTGCTGGGTTTACTGGGTCTGATCCCGGGAATGCCGAACCTGGTGTTCCTGCTGTTTACCGCCGCGCTGCTGGGCCTTGCGTGGTATATGCGCGGTCAGGAGACCAAACCGAAAGCCATGCCGCAGAGCAGCATGGTGAAAAGCGCGGAAACGCCGGTGAATGTAGAAGCGTCCTGGACCGATGTGCAGCTGGAAGACACGCTGGGCATGGAAGTCGGCTATCGACTGATCCCCATGGTGGACAATACGCAGGATGGCGAGTTGCTGGGTCGTATCCGCAGCATTCGTAAGAAATTCGCGCAGGAGATGGGCTTTCTGCCGCCGGTGGTGCATATCCGCGACAATATGGAGCTGCCGCCAGCGCGCTACCGTATTCTGATGAAGGGTGTAGAAATCGGCAGCGGCGACGCCTATCCGGGCCGCTGGATGGCGATCAACCCCGGCACCGCCGCAGGCACGCTGCCGGGCGAAGTGACGGTGGATCCAGCCTTTGGTCTGGCCGCTATCTGGATCGACAGCGCGCTGAAAGAGCAGGCGCAGATCCAGGGTTATACCGTAGTGGAAGCGAGTACCGTAGTCGCTACGCACCTGAACCATTTGATTGGCCAGTACGCCAGCGAGCTGTTTGGCCGTCAGGAAGCGCAGCAGCTGCTGGATCGCGTTACTCAGGATATGCCGAAGCTGACGGAAGATTTAATCCCTGGCGTGATTACGCTGACCACGCTGCATAAGGTGTTGCAGAATTTGCTGTCGGAGCGCGTTTCCATCCGCGATATGCGCACCATTATTGAAACGCTGGCGGAGCACGCGACCGTGCAGACCGATCCGCACGAGCTGACTTCCGTAGTGCGCGTGGCGCTGGGCCGGGCGATTACCCAGCAGTGGTATCCGGGCAACGGCGAAGTGCAGGTTATCGGACTGGATACCACGCTGGAACGTCTGCTGCTGCAGGCGTTGCAGGGCGGCGGCGGTCTGGAGCCGGGCCTGGCAGATCGTTTGCTGGCGCAGGCGCAGGGCGCGCTGGCGCATCAGGAGTCGCTGGGCGCGCCGCCGGTGCTGTTGGTTAACCATCCGTTGCGCGCGCTGCTGGCCCGCTTCCTGCGTCGCAACCTGCCGCAGCTGATGGTGATTTCTAACCTGGAGCTGACCGATAATCGTCAGATCCGTATGACGTCGACTATTGGTGGTCATTGATGAAAAAGGCGCTGCTGTTTTTGTGCTGTCTGCCACAGCTGGCGTTGGCTGCCGGCGGCGCCTGGCACGCCTCCGCGCCGGGGCCGGGATTGCTGAACCGCGGGATGCAGTTAACGTCGCCCGCGCTGAAGGCGTCGGAGACGGTGACCGGCGCGATAACGGAGATCAGCTGGCGCTATGAGCTGACCGGCCCAATGCCTTCCGGTTTTGCCGCCTGGCTTTGTGCCGAAAGGCGTTGCGTGCCGCTTGACGGCGCGAGCGGCGCGACGCGAGGGTTAACCAATATTCATGCCGGAGAAACGCTGCACTTTGTCTATGGCGTGCAGGGACAAGGTCGGCTGCCGCAGACGCTGCGCGTGCTGAGTAATGAAGTGATGGTGAATTACCGGTAGCCTGGCGGGCAAAGCCAGGCAGTGCAGGGCAAAAGCAGGCAGTGCAGAAAGGGGCGAAGCGATTCGCCCCTTTTTTGCGTTCTGAAGCCGGAGAAAAGCCGCTGTGACTTGGGACAGGTTACAGAAGTCGCTGCGGGGCAAGTGGCAGGCAGCAAGGGACGGTACGAAAGCTGTGTTGCACTGAGCATAGTTGTGGGGTTTATGGGTTGTAAAGGTCGCTGCGGCATGAGTGGCGGGCAGCAAGGGACGGTGCGGAACACGGACACGCCGTAAATCCATCCGTGGAGGCTCGGTTGGCGCGTCCCTGCGCCAAACGGTCCGCTTATCCGCACTGTCCCTTACTGCGGTCAGGCAGCGGCGTGGCGGTAAGAATGGTGTGGGTTTGGCGACGGGTTACGCAAGTCTGCGGAAGAAAATCGCTGCGGCATGGAGGCAGGTTACAGAAGTCGCTTTGGTAAAAGTTGGCTGTGGTAAAAGGTCGCTGCGGCATGGGTAGCAGGCAGCAAGGGTCGGTGCGGAACACGGACGCGCCGTAAATCCGTCCGTGGAGGCTCGGTTGGCGCGTCCCTGCGCCAAACGGTCCGCTTATCCGCACTGTCCCTTACTGCGGTCAGGCAGCGGCGTGGCGGTAAGAATGGTGTGGGTTTGGCGACGGGTTACGCAAGTCTGCGGAAGAAAATCGCTGCGGCATGGAGGCAGGTTACAGAAGTCGCTTTGGTAAAAGTTGGCTGTGGTAAAAGGTCGCTGCGGCATGGGTAGCAGGCAGCAAGGGTCGGTGCGGAACACGGACGCGCCGTAAATCCATCCGTGGAGGCTCGGTTGGCGCTTCCCTGCGCCAAACGGTCCGCTTATCCGCACTGCCCCTTACTGCGGTCTGGCAGCGGTGTGGCGGTAAGAACGGCGGTGAGATCGGCAATAGGTTGCAAAGGCGGGATTGGCGATAGGTTACGTAAGTCTGCGGGAAAAGGTCGTTGCGATTAGAGGCAGGTTACAGAAGTCGCTGCGGGGTGAATGGCAGGCAGTAAGGGGCGGGTTACAAAGGTCGCTGTGGAGCAGGCGGGATTGGCGATGGGTTGCAAAGGTCGCTGCGGCACTAAAGAAAAGCAAAAGAACAGACCGCTGCGGACTGAATGCGGCCTGTCTTTCCCGGCGAATTTAGCGAACCTGGACTAAACCGTTCCAGGTTTCCATATAGCGCGGGGCTTTCAGATCGTCCACCTGATAATTGACCAGATCAAACAGCAGATCGTTGAGCGTCAGTCTGGCTTCCGCATCAATCAGGTTGTGAATTAATAGCCGGGTTAAAGCCTGGCAATATTGGGTGACTCTTTCCGGTTCCGCAATAAAAGTGACAGGATGAAAAGCTGTAATA
This sequence comes from Erwinia artemisiae, assembly GCF_051400835.1. Classification (NCBI taxonomy): domain Bacteria; kingdom Pseudomonadati; phylum Pseudomonadota; class Gammaproteobacteria; order Enterobacterales; family Erwiniaceae; genus Erwinia; species Erwinia artemisiae. The sequence continues at coordinate 50,910 of NZ_JBLFFM010000001.1, forward strand.
TTCGACGCCGTTAGCTGTGGAAGGCGCTCGTCAGGCACCGGTTCTTCATAAGTCGTCGCCAGCTGTTCAAGGCTGGCGGCCATTTTTTTATAAAGAGAAAGACGCTCCATATCATTATCCGTTTCCATTAAGGCGGCAACCAGACGCTCGTTATATTCCGCCAAATCGATAAAGTCCATTCCCGCAGGTAGCGAGGAAAAATTTGTAAAATCAGGGCGAGTTTGGGTACACTGTTTTACAGCCATCATGTTACTCCTTTTAACATTGTGGTCAGAGGCTCGTCAGTGTTCCACCACTGGCGGGTCTCGCTATTTCTGCTTCGCTTCAGGCGCCGCCCATCAACTCTATGCTTTTTCTTTACGCCGTCAATACTCCATGGATCGTTTTCTTTCAAAGGATTATGCCTTTATTTAGTTATGGAAAGCTGCTCGTAAAATAAGATGAAAATAAACAGGTGTTGCTTATTTTTTGTGAGGCAGGCCGCAAGCAAGGGGCGTGAGATCGCACGGCTATTTATTGTCTGCAAAGAACTCAGCATTAATCCTGTTTAACTTCCGATAATTAAATAACAATGCGGTCAGAAGGTGGGAAACGAAAGTAGCTCGGCAGTATTATTATATAACGGTGTTATTTTCAAATATTTTGTGCAGTACCTGATAAACAGGCTGAATCAGTCCGCTTATCCGCATGGCCTCTTACTGCGGTCAGGCAGCGGCGTGGCGGTAAGGATGGTGCGGGATTGGCGATGGGTTACGCAAGTCTGCGGAAAAGGTCGTTGCGGCATGGGCGGCAGGTTACAGAAGTCATTGTAGGGCAGGCGACGGCATCAGGGAGCGGTTTGTCATAACAGACAAACCGTAAATAGTGCAATAAGGTGAACTTAATCATTTTTTTGCGGCGCAATGTGTGATGAAAATACGTTGCCCGCTTTTCAGGAAGAGGGGGAAATAACGGCGGGTATCCCACTCATTATGCTACTTATTTTCGAAAAGGATAGAGCGTATAAGGGGCAGTCCGCTTCAGCTAAATCAGAATAATTTTGGCATATCCTGGTGGCTAAATCACCTAATCAGGCCACCTGGAACCGCACAGATTTGTATAAGGATAATGCACATGGCATGGATTTATCAGCAATCTACGGGAAATCTTTATCACGATAGCGAGTATATCGACCGTGGTTATTCAGGTGTGCTGACTAATAAGAATAATCCCGACCGACAGCAGGTAAGAGGAATGGGGCCGATCCCGCGTGGTAAATGGCGTATCACGCAGCGTACCCACACAAAAGGGCCAATGACGATCGTGCTCAGGCAAATCACTGGTGAAACCTTTGGGCGCACGGAGTTTCGTATTCATGGCGAACGTATAGGCAAACCAGCAGGCTTTGCTTCCCAGGGGATGTATTATCCTGAGGTCTGCGACCCGGGATCGTATCTGGTCTTCCCATGACAGAGAGCTGGAGGTAATAAGATGAAAAATCTATCTTTCTTGTTGATGACGTTATGTCTGTTTTCCACTTCCGCAGCCTGTAGCTCAGTGATGGTCGAAGAAAACTGGGGGCAATTTATTAGCAATATTGCAAAAGGGAATAGCCAGACGATTGCTGTATTACCTGGAAAAATAAAAGCGATAAGTCATTCAATTACCGACCCACAGGCTATTGAGCTCGTTGAGGCAATAAGTTTTGCATTGATCAATAAGCCGTTGGCAACGCTTCAGGCAACGGAAGAAATAGGGACATCCGCTGATACGCTTGTTCAGCGATTTGATTCCGGCAGCATTTGCTCTGTACCTGCCATCCTGTCTTACACGAAATCTTCTGTGCTGAAATATTACGCTCTGGCAACGGAAGCGCTTAAAAAAGCAGGTAAACCAGCCGCAGAGTGCCTGAATATTATGCAGGCAGCTATGGCGGAAATTCAGCAGGAGGATGAGCGAGGCGAGATGAAATGGGGAAATAAAAGCTTTAATCCGGTACGGGCTTCCGGGTAAATTTTCCAGGCAGAATAAAACAGACTAAATCTTTAGCGATAAAAAGGGACGAAAGCTCGTCCCTTTGCGGATCGCCTGTTACATTCTTTCGACGGTTTCGATACCCAGCGTATCCAGACCCTGCTTCAGGGTTCTCGCGGTCAGCAGCGCCAGCTTCAGGCGGCTCTGCTTCGTCGCTTCGTCTTCGGCAGACAGGATCGGGCAGTGCTCGTAGAAACCAGAGAACAGACCGGCCAGATCGTAGAGGTAAGCACACATCACGTGCGGCGTGCCGTCGCGCGCGACCTGGGTGATGGTTTCTTCAAATTGCAGCAGGCGTACGGCCAGCGCCGCTTCGCGATCTTCAGCAATCACGGTTTTGCCCGTGACGGCGGATTCTTCAATGCCCGCCTTGCGGAACACGGAAAGCACACGCGTATAGGCATACTGCATATACGGCGCGGTGTTGCCTTCAAAGGCCAGCATGTTGTCCCAGTCAAACACATAATCCGTGGTGCGGCTTTTAGAAAGATCCGCATATTTGACCGCGCCGATACCCACCGTGTTGGAAAGCTTCGCCAGTTCGTCGGCTGGCATATCCGGGTTTTTCTCGCTAACCAGCTTCGTGGCGCGCTCGACCGCTTCGTCCAGCAGATCGGAAAGCTTGATGGTGCCGCCCGCGCGGGTTTTAAATGGCTTGCCGTCCTTGCCCAGCATCATGCCAAACGCATGGTGTTCTAAAGGCACGGACGTCGGCACATAACCGGCTTTACGCACGATGGTCCACGCCTGCTGTAGATGCTGGTGCTGACGTGAATCGATATAGTAGAGCACGCGATCGGCATGAAGCGTTTCATAACGGTATTTCGCGCAGGCGATATCGGTGGTGGTATAAAGATAGCCGCCATCCTTTTTCTGGATGATAACGCCCATCGGCTCGCCATCTTTATTTTTGTACTCGTCCAGGAAAACCACGGTAGCGCCTTCGCTTTCTACCGCCAGGCCTTTGGCTTTCAGATCGGCAACGATGCCCGGCAGCATATCGTTGTACAGGCTTTCGCCCATGACGTCTTTGCGGCTCAGCGTCACGTTCATGCGGTCGTAGACTTTCTGGTTCTGCGACATGGTGATGTCCACCAGACGCTTCCACATTTTACGGCAGTATTCATCGCCGCCCTGAAGTTTTACCACGTAGCCGCGCGCGCGTTCGGCAAAAGCCGGATCTTCGTCATAGGTACGCTTGGCTTCGCGGTAGAAGGCTTCCAGATCGGATAAAGCGATCTCTTCATGGGCTTCGTTCTGCTGTTTTTCCAGGTAAGCGATCAGCATCCCGAACTGCGTGCCCCAGTCGCCCACATGGTTGGCGCGGATCACGTTGTGGCCCAGGAAGGAGAGCGTGCGCACCGCCGCATCACCAATGATGGTGGAGCGAACGTGACCAACGTGCATCTCTTTGGCGACGTTAGGCGCAGAGTAGTCGATAACGATAGTCTGCGGTTCGACCGGCGACACGCCCAGGCGCGGCGCGTCGACAACGCGGTCTACCTGGGCGGCAAGCCAGCCGGCGTCAAGAAACAGATTGATAAAACCTGGTCCGGCGATTTCAACCTTGCTGGCGATCCCCTGTAGATCGAGATGGGTCAGCACCTCTTCAGCAAGCTGGCGCGGCGCCTTGCCCAGTTTTTTCGCAACGGCCATAATACCGTTTGCCTGGTAATCGCCGAACTGTGCCTTAGCGGACTGACGCACCTGCGGCTCGCAGTCGGCCGGAGCCCCTGCCGCGATCATCGCCTGACTGACTTTATCTGAGAGAAGAGCCTGAATATTCACCGGATTACCTTTATATGCAAAAACGCCTGCGCGCTGAGGCCAGGCCGTCATACTAAACGGAGTCGGACAGCAGAGTGGCTGTTCGCTACCGCTAAAAAAGAAGGGAAAAAGTATACTGCATTTAGGCTGTAGTTATCCAGGCGTGTAAACAGGAGAGGGCACAGGAAACAGCGGGCGCTGCTTCCTGGTTGTCTGGTCAGGTGCGACGACGGTGAGGGCGATGCGGGCTGGCGATAGTCGTCTTTTCGTTACGAAGCTTCCAGTGCCTCACCAGAGCAAAGCCCGTCATAACGATAAGCGCTGCAATAAGTATTAACATCAGCATTTGCTATTCCTTGTGTGAGAAGCGAAACGAATCTATAAGAAATAAGAATACCCTGGAGTCGACGAACGGGATTTAAGAATAGTCGCATTGTATAAATTTAACTAAATTAAAACATTAAGTTAAGCCAAATTTTCTAAATAATATGCTGGGACTAAACCAAATTTAACTAAAGAAAAGGATAATAATCCGCAATTATCGAGCTATCCTGGGCTGTTACGTTTTTCTTCATCAGGAAAGCTGGCCCGAAAACGGGGTGTGATGGCATAAAAATGATTAATATTTTTAAAGTAATTTAACGAGGAAGGCATGTTTTCAGGTAAAGTAGCGGAAGAATTAAACGATTTAGTTAAGGATTCTGGAGAGTTTCTATACAAAATTAACCATCTGGCGACGCGGCTCGGGCTGGATCTGGCTGCGCATCATGCCGATCACATCGCCGTACGCTGCCATCAGGTCGCGACGGCGGAACGCTGGAAAAAAGGTTTTTTGCAGCACGGCGTGCTGTTTTCAGAAAAGATGATAGGCGGACGGCCGGTCGCGCTGTTTGAGCTGCATGAACCATTACGGGTCGGGCCATGGCAAATCAGCATGGTGGAGCTGCCCTGGCCCGGTGAAAAAGTCTATCGGCATGAAGGCTGGGAGCACGTTGAGATCGTGCTGCCGGGCGATGAAGCGCAGCTGAGCGTGCGTGCGCTGGCGCTGTTGTCGGATGAGAGCCTCTCTAAACCAGGGATAGCCATTAAAAATAGCGCGCCGAAAGGAGAGGGCGAAAGGCTGCCTAATCCGACGCTCGCGGTCAGCGACGGCCAGGTGACGATCAAGTTCCATCCCTGGAGCCTGAAAGAGATTGTAGAGAGCGAGCTAGCGTCGTAACGTCCGCACGGCTTTTTCCATCCGTCGCACCGCTTCCACAATCAGATCGCGCGGGCAGCCAAAGTTAAAGCGTACAAAGCTATCGTCGCCAAAATCGCGCCCGGCGGAAAAGCCCAGCCCGTGCCGTTCAAAAAACAGCGCCGGGCTGGCAACGTTAAGCTGGCTGGCGTCAATCCACGCCAGATAGGTCGCCTCCGGGCGGGCCAGCGAAAGCCCCTCAATAGCGTTGATACGCTCGGTCAGCCAGTCCCTTGAGGTTTTAAGATAGGCCAGCTGCTCGTCCAGCCACGGCTGCCCGTCTCGCCAGGCGGCCGTCGCGGCGACCAGCGCCAGGATATCCGGTTGCGGCACAATGCCCAGGCGTGCTTTGTTGAAACGCGCGCGCAACGCTTTATCGGGAATAATGGCCAGCGAAGCGCCCAGCCCGGCAATATTGAACGTCTTTGAGGGCGAAATCAGCGTCACGGAGCGTCGCTGCGCGTCTTCGTTAAGACTGCCAAAAGGAATATGCTGCACGCCGTCTTCCAGCAGCAGGTCGCAGTGAATTTCATCAGAGCAGACGATCAGATCGTGACGTTGCGCAAAGCGCAGCTGTGCCTCCAGCTCCTCGCGACGATAAACCGTGCCGCCGGGATTTTGCGGATTGCACAGCATTAACAGTTTTTCGTTGCCGGTCATGGCGGGTGACAGCTCGTCAAAATCCGCCAGCCAGCGTCCCTCATGCAGTTTTAACGGCACGTTAAGCTGCGCGCGGTCGGCCAGCTTTGCCGCAGAGCGGAACGGCGGATAAATCGGCGTGGGCGCGATGGTGCCCTGATGCGGCTCGGTAAAAGCGCGTACCGCTAAATTCAGCCCGCTGACCACGCCCGGCAGTAAAACCAGCCATTCCGGATCGATTTTCCACTGATAGCGCGCCAGCATTCGCGCCGTGGTGACGGCAATCAGCTCATCCGGCGTGGTGCCATAGCCGAAAATACCATGGGCCACGCGCTGCTGAAGCGCGTCAATCACACATTGCGGCGAGCGGAAATCGGTATCTGCTACCCAGAGCGGCAAAATATCCTGACCGCCATATTTCTGCCATTTCAGACTATCGCTGTGACGGCGATCGATACGCTGGTCGAAAGTGCATGTCATGTTGGTGATTCCCGTTACTATTATTTTTAATGTTCGAAAGCAGACTAAACAGCGAAACAGATTTACACAACCAGCCGGCAGTCATTAACAGGAGAATGAAATGTTAAAACTGGAAGTATGCTGCTATGGGATTGATTGCGCGCTGGCCGCGCAAACCGCTGGCGCCGATCGGGTGGAGCTTTGCGCTGCGCCTTCGGAAGGCGGATTAACGCCTTCGGCTGGCAGCCTGTTGCAGGCTCGCGAAACCGTGTCCATACCCGTTCATCCCCTGGTGCGTCCGCGCGGCGGTGATTTCTGCTTCAGTGACAACGAGTTTCGTCAGATTAAAGACGATGTCGCCTGGATCCGCGAGCTTGGTTTTCCGGGCGTGGTGGTCGGCATACTGGATGTGGACGGGCATATTGATATCGCCAGGATGAAGCAGGTCATGGCGCTTTGCGCAGGCATGGAGGTGACCTTTCACCGCGCTTTCGATCTCTGTCACAACCCGCTGACGGCGCTGCGGCAGCTTACCGACCTGGGCGTGGCGCGCATCCTGACTTCCGGCCAGCAACAAAGCGCCGAAAGCGGTTTACCTTTATTAAGGGAACTTAATCAGCTTACCCAGGGTCCAATCATTATGGCCGGCGCTGGCGTCCGCATGAGCAACCTGCATAAGTTTGTGGAAGCCGGATTGCGTGAGCTACACAGCTCCGCCAGCCAGCGAATCGCCTCTGCAATGCGCTACCGTAAAGCCGGTGTTTCCATGACTTCCGTCGCGGAAACGGATGAGTTCAGCCGCGCCTGCGTTGACGGCGATATGGTGGAAGCCATGAAAGCCTCGCTCTCGCTCTCGTTTGGCTCGTCGGCAAGCGTAGCCTGACCCCGATTTTGCCGCACAGCACGCCAGGTTAACGACGTGATGTTTGCAAGTACCAGGCCTCATCATTTTGGTGAGGCTTTTTTTCTGCCGCAGAACCGAAATTCCTCTTACACTGAACACATCTCTGGCTGCTGCGAGTTCACTGATGAAAGTCATAATGACCGCCAACGTTTTTCTGCTGCCGCTCATGCTACTGGCGGGCGCGGCACAGGGCGCAGATACCTGTCCCGCCAACGCCGCACGGGTTAACGACAGCAACAGCCTGCTGCTGCTGGGCGGTACCGCGAAAGGGCCGATAAAACAGGTTGTAATGGGCGAGTTTGGTAAGGATGTCGACCAGCAAAAACGCATTCTCGGTGAGTTCGATCGCTGTGGCGCGCTGCTGCGGGCGGATATCAGCTTTGACAAGAACGAAGGTAACGTCGCGCTCAGAATGGTGCAAAGCGTCACGCGCGTCGCCACCGGCTGGCAGGCCGACTACGTTCTGTCGGTCTTCGTGCTGCAAAAGGGCAAGCTGGTGGAAGTCAGCAATAAACAGGGAACCGTCAACTATCTGACCGGTAAAACGGGCACCATTACCAGCTCGTCCGAGGCGTTTCTGTTGCAGGGCAAAAAGGGCTTTACGGAAACCACTAACAGCTACGACAGCCGTCAGCGGCTGATAAAAAGCGTGGCGAGAGGATCGGACGCGCAGGCCAACGGCGAGTTTCACTATAGCTGGAATGCGGAAAATCTGCTGATCGCCAGCCGTTCGGGCAACAGCGAAATGCAGTGGAGCTATGACGATAAAAAGCGGGAAAAGGGGCTACTGATGCAAACGCATAACCCCGATAGCGAGCTGACCACGCAGGATGAATGCCAGCTGTGGGACGAGCGGGGCAACTGCACGCTAAGCTACTCGCATGAGAGAGAAGTCTTTGCGCACGGTGAAGTGCTGCGCAATATCAGCGCGGCCTATCGCTTTGAATACTGGGATAAAGCGGAAGGCGCGGACAAATAAGCGGCCCGCGCCAAACGCTGTTATTTCACGGTCTGGCTGAAAGCGTCTACTGCCAGGATAGCGCTGGCGATATCCTGCGCGCTAAGGTTAGGGTTAAGGTTCTTCAGCGTATCGCCTTCGCTGTTAGCCAGTTCGCCCACTTTCAGCAGGTTCTCCCAGCTTTCGTTTTCCAGATGCATCTCTTTTAGCGTGGTCGGCATTTTTATCGCGCGATAAAAGCGGACATAGCGTGCAATCTCTTCATCGGGCCGCTGCTCCAGCACCATTTGCGTCAGCGTGCCGTAGGCGACCTTTTCACCGTGCGTCAGATGGTGGATGTCGCCGTCGATAGCGGTAAAGCCGTTATGGATAGCGTGCGCGCCCGCTAAACCTGCGTTTTCAAAGCCCAGGCCGGAAAGCAGCGTATTGGCTTCCACTACCGCCTCTACGGCTGGCGTAACCACTTTTTTCTCTACCGCCTGATAAGCGCTGTATCCCCAGGTCAGCAGCGTTTTTTCGCAGGCTTCGGCAATCGCCATACCTGCAATCGTCGGATCGCCATCCACCATCGATTTGCTGTGCGAACGTTTGACCGCCTGCGCTTCGACAAAGGTCGCCAGACCATCAGCGATGCCGGAAGCGAACAGCCTGACCGGCGCCTGGGCGCAGACCTGCGTATCCACCAGCACCAGATCCGGGTTTTTGTTATAGAAGCGGTAGCTTTCGAATACGCCGCTGTCGGAGTAGATCACGGAAAGCGCGCTGCACGGCGCATCCGTCGAGGCGATAGTCGGTACAATCACCACCGGCCGCTTCAGCTCGTCGGCCACTGCTTTAACCGTATCCAACGTTTTGCCGCCGCCTACGCCGATCACCAGCTGCGCATCGGCCTCTTTCGCCAGCGCCGTAAGGCGAGCGATCTCATTGCCGGAAGCCTCGCCGTTGAACTGCTGATAATGAAACTCGACGTTGCGCTGCTGCAAAGCATCCTGCACCGTCTTGCCCGTCAGTTTCCAGACGATTTCATCCGCCACCACAAAAGCTTTATTGCCCAGTTCCGCTACGTAGTCGCCCAGCTGAGCCATGACGCCAGCGCCCTGAACGTACTTGCGCGGTGAAGAGAATACGAACTTACTCATGGGAACTCCTTTTGGTGAAATAAAAGTCGTACAGGTTCAACCGTAGACCTTTTAACGCAAAAAGGGGGATGGAAATGTGACATAACGAAAATTGGTAGTAGGCAATCAGCCGCGTAATCGCTAAACTTTTTTTCCTTTCCAGGGAAATCAGTATGACCTCGTTATTAACCTTTCTGTTCGCCATTACGCTGCTGACCATGACGCCGGGTTTCGATACGGCATTGATCCTGCGTACGTCCGCCGCCAGCGGCTGGAAAAAAGCGCTGGCGACCAGCATGGGCGTCAATGCCGGCTGTATGGCGTGGGGCACTGCGGTGGGCGTGGGGCTTGGCGCACTGCTTCTGGCATCGGAAGTGGCCTATAACATTTTAAGGCTGGCGGGCGCGGCGTATCTGCTATGGCTCGGCGTGGGGCTACTGTTAAAACCGCGCAGCGCCTTCCAGGACGCTCTGCCGCAGGCTAAGCAGGACGGCTATCGCCGCGTATTTATGCGTGGTTTTTTAGGCAATTTGCTTAACCCTAAGGTCGGCATCTTCTACGTCTCGTTTTTGCCGCAATTTATTCCTGCTGGTGGCTCGGTGGCGCTCTGGAGTATCGGCATGGCCTTTACCCACGTGGTCGTCGGTACGTTGTGGAACGGGATGCTGATCGCCTGCACGCATTACTTTGCGGAAAAGCTGCGTAAGCCGGCGGTGATAAAAATCATGGATCGCCTGACCGGCTGCGTCTTTATCGGCTTTGCCGCAAAGCTGGCGCTGGCGAAGCGTTAAGACCTGCCGGGGAAGGGGGAAAGCACGGATAATGAACGCACTTTTCGCGCGTCCCTGCGCGAAAATGGTCGTCCGGCTTTATTTACTACAGCGAGGCTGAAACCAGCAGCCACCCGCGCCGGACGAACTAAGGCTGGCTATCAGTCAGGCCGCTTATGCCCGAAGCTTGCGCACCGAGTCAGCCGCACGGGTAGCTAAAGCTGGCAGTTATGAGCCACGAGTAAAGCCAAGGCTTTACGCCCACGGCGACGCCGGTCGTGCTAAGGCTTGCGCGCCACCAGTACGGCACGCAGCGGCGCCGGATAGCCTTCGACGGTTTTGCTGCTGTCGTTGGGATCCAAAAACTCCGCCAGCGATTCGCTGGTCATCCAGTCGGTGCGGCGCTGCTCTTCCGTCGAAGTCACGGAATAGTCCGCGATCTTCACATCAACAAAGCCGCATTTCTCCAGCCAGTTTTTCAGCGCGCCGGTAGAGGGAATAAAATAGACGTTGCGCATCTGCGCATAGCGTTCGCCCGGCACCAGCACCGCGTGCTCGTCGCCTTCGACCACCAGGGTTTCCAGCACCAGCTCGCCGCCGCTGACCAGCTGGTTCTTCAGCTGATAAAGGTGATCCAGCGGCGAGCGGCGATGATAGAGCACGCCCATCGAAAAAACCGTATCAAACGCTTTCAGCTCCGGCAGCTGCTCGATGCCGAGCGGCAGCACGTGCGCGCGCTGATCGTTGCCCAGCAGCTTGCGCACGGCCTCGAACTGGCAGATAAACAGCTGCATCGGATCGATGCCCACCACCAGATTTGCGCCCGCACCAACCATGCGCCACATGTGATAGCCGCTGCCGCAGCCGACGTCCAGCACGGTTCGGCCCGCCAGCGGGGAAATATGCGGCAGCACGCGGTCCCATTTCCAGTCGGAGCGCCATTCGGTATTAATATGCACGCCATACAGCGAGTAGGGGCCTTTGCGCCACGGCATCAGATTACGCAGCAGGCTTTCGATACCGCCGCGCTGGCGCTCGCTGAGCTGGCTGCTGTCGGCGGTGACACCGTGCAGCAGATCCAACGTTTCTGGCACGATGGTCGGCAGATGCTCAACCGAGCGATCCCAGTTTTTAAAATGCCCGTGCAGCTGTTCGCGCTGCCAGGCGGCAATCTGTGCAGGCAGCGTTTCCAGCCAGTGCGACAGCGGACTTTTGGCGATCAGCTGATAAAAATTACCGAAATCCATCAGTCCGTCCCAGCCTTAAGCGCAATTAACGAGCCAAAATTAAAGCACTGGAACCAGAGTTCGGCATGCTCAAAACCGGCCAGGCGCAGGCGCTCTTTGTGCGTTTCCACGCTGTCGGTCAGCATAACGTTTTCCAGCATACTGCGCTTCTGGCTGATCTCCAGTTCGCTGTAGCCGTTAGCCCGCTTGAAGTCATGATGCATATTGAACAGCAGTTCGCCCACGCTGGCGTCGGCGAAGCTGAATTTTTCGGAAAGCACCAGTGCGCCGCCGGGACGCAGGCCTTGCCAGATGGTATTCAGCAGGCTCTGCCGCTCGGCAGGCTCTAAAAACTGCAGCGTAAAGTTCAGCACCACCAGCGAGGCGTTTTCAATCGGAACGGCGCGAATATCGGCCTCAATCACTTCGACCGGCGTGTCGGCGCGGAAAGCGTCAATATGGCGACGGCAGCGCTCCACCATCGCGGGCGAGTTATCAACGGAGATAATTTTGCAGCCTTCGGCTTTGATATTGCGGCGCACCGAAAGGGTGGCGGCGCCCAGCGAGCAGCCCAGATCGTAAACCTGGCTGTGCGGCTGTACAAAACGCTCGGCCAGCATCCCGATCATCGAAATAATATTGGAATAGCCAGGCACGGAGCGCTGGATCATATCGGGAAAAACTTCGGCCACGCGCTCGTCAAACGTCCAGTCGCCCAGTTTGGCAATCGGCGCGGAGAACAGCGTATCGCGGTTAGACATAGTGGTAAGTCCGGAACAAAAACGGAAAGGGCGTATTCTGGCAGAAAGCGGCGCGGGCTGCACCTTTTCCGCCTCAGCCCAGCGTGAAAACCAAATCCCAGGGCAGAAAAACAAGGTTAAGCACGATCATGCCCAGCAGCGATGCCAGCGTCAGGATCATACCGTTTTTCCGCCACAGCAGCGTGCTGGTGCGCATACCGTAGCTGTGCAGCGCGCGGCCCAGGAAAAAGAAGAGGCCGGTCAGGTGCAGCATCCACATTTCCGCGCCGTTCATTTCCATAATCACCAGCAGCAGCAGGGCGAGCGGAATATACTCTACGGCGTTGCCGTGAATACGAATGGCGGTCTGCAATTCATAAAAGCCGCCGTCGCCGTGCGCCACGTGATACTGGCGACGCAGCCGCACTACGTCAAAAGAAAACTTGATAATAAACAGTGCTCCCAGCACTACATACAGCGCGCTGACCATCCTTACTCCACCCGGTCGAAAATTTCTGGCGCCATCATAGCGGTGAAAAGAGCAGCTGTCAGCATATGTGCAGCGTCGCCCGGGATCAGAACAGACTGTCCTGCTGCGGCCAGTCCGGCGGCTCGCCGATATCGGGCACCGCCTGGCGCAACGCCCCCCACAGGCTCTGCACCATCGCCGGCGCAAAGGCCACGTCAGGCGTATGAATAAACAGCCACGGCTGGCCCTGTTCGCACCACTGCGGCAGCTTGTTTTGCCAGGCTGCAAACCATTTCAGGTTGGCGCTTACCTCGTCGCCGCCGATAAAACGGATCATTGGCTGGTCGGCTGTCATCACCGCATGCACCGGCAGGTGCGGTTTTTTGCGCTGCGCGTCAATAATGGCCGGATTGCTGGGTATGGCGGAATGGACGCCGCGCGTATCCAGGATCACCCGATTCACGCCGCGCTGATGCAGCCCCGCGTTCAGGGCTTTTTCAGCCTCGCCCTTGGCAAAAAATTCCGGATGACGCACTTCCACGCCGTAGCTGAAGCTTTTCGGCAGGCCGTCAAGAAAGGCCCAAAGCGCCGGGAGATCCGCCGGCGAAAACGCGGAGGGCAGCTGTAGCCAGTACTGGCCAATGCGGGAGGCGAGCGGCGTCAGCAGGCTGAAAAATTCGGCGGTCAGATCGCCGCTGTCGCGCAGCGCGGCCTTGTGGCTGATGGTGGCAGGAAACTTAAAGCAGAAGCGGAAATCGTCGTGGGTCATATCGTACCAGCGCTGGACGATCTCAGGGCGCGGCAGCGCGTAGAGCGTTGTATTGCCTTCAACACAGTTAAAATAACGCGCGTAGTCGGCAAGGGTTTCCATGCCCAACTTTTTCCATTGCGGATGCTGCCACTGCGGCAGACCCAGATAAAAAGGTTTCATCGCTCCTCTCTTATCATGCCGACGATAACGATCGCTTCCCTGCGATCGCGGGGAAAATTACAGCGCGGCCATAATCTCGTCTGAGGTGCGTACACGACCCAGACGGGGGAAAATATGCTTAAAGCTGCCGTTGTGCTCTTCGTTGCTGCCCGCGCTACAGATATCTTCCGCGACGATCAGGTTAAAGCCCAGCTCCCAGGCGTTACGGGCGGTAGATTCCACGCCGATATTGGTCGAGATGCCGCCCAGCACAATAGTATCAATACCGCGACGACGCAGCTGCAGCTCCAGATCGGTGCCGTAAAACGCGCCCCACTGATGTTTGATCACTTCAATATCGCTGTCCTGTTTGCCCAGGGCTGTCGGCCAGTCCCACCAGTTTTCCGGCAGCGGGCCGCCGTGGCTGTTATCAACTACCTGCTTCGGCGCGTCGCCGAAATCTTTCGCCCAGCCCACGCGCACCAGCACGACGGGCGCATTGACGGCGCGGAATTTATCGGCCAGCTTTGCCGAACGGGCCACCACGTCTTCTGCCTTATAAGGGCCGCCAGCGAAAGGCAGAATGCCTTCCTGCAAATCGATCAGCACCAGCGCGGTGGTTGCAGCGTTTAATTCCAACATACTTGCTCCGGGTGTTTGGGGAAAACCGTTGAGAATACAGGCAGTCAGCCTTAATGCGCGATAACAACAATGTCAGAGACGCGGGAAATTTGTTAGCTTTTGTGAGGCGCAGGCTAATTGTAGCGACTTTCGGCATAGCTTGCAGGAAGCGACTCTTATCGCGCCGGGCTTTTTCCATTATAATAGCCGCCTTTTTCGCGGCGGCATCGCCCCGAACAGATAACTAAAGATGCTGCCCGCGAGCGGCGAAGTTAAAAGGATAGCGTTATGCGTACCGAGTATTGCGGACAGATCAACCTGTCTCACGTAGGCCAACAGGTGACACTTTGCGGATGGGTTAACCGCCGCCGCGATCTGGGCAGCCTGATCTTCATCGATATGCGCGACCGTGAAGGCATCGTGCAGGTCTTTTTCGATCCCGATCGCCAGGAAGCCTTTCAGCTGGCCTCTGAACTGCGTAACGAGTTCTGTATCCAGCTGACCGGCACCGTGCGTGCGCGTGACGAAAAAAACAAAAACAGCGAGATGGCGACGGGCGAAGTAGAAGTGTTCGCCACCGATCTGACCATTATCAACCGCGCCGAGCCGCTGCCGCTGGATCCCAATCAGACCAACAGCGAAGAAGCGCGCCTGAAATATCGCTATCTGGATCTGCGTCGTCCGGATATGGCGCAGCGCCTGAAGGCCCGCGCGAAAATCACCAGCTTCGTGCGCCGCTTTATGGACGACAACGGCTTTCTGGATATCGAAACGCCGATGCTGACCAAAGCCACGCCGGAAGGCGCGCGCGACTATCTGGTGCCGAGCCGCGTGCACAAAGGCAAATTCTATGCGCTGCCGCAGTCGCCTCAGCTGTTCAAGCAGCTGCTGATGATGTCCGGCTTCGACCGCTACTATCAGATCGTCAAATGCTTCCGCGATGAAGATCTGCGCGCCGACCGCCAGCCTGAATTTACCCAGATCGACGTCGAAACCTCCTTTATGACCGCGCCACAGGTGCGGGAAATCATGGAGAAAATGGTGCGCGAGCTGTGGCAGGACGTGAAAGGCGTCGAACTGGGCGATTTCCCGATGATGACCTTCGCCGAAGCAATGCGCCGTTACGGTTCCGACAAGCCGGATCTGCGTAACCCGATGGAGCTGGTGGACGTGGCCGATCTGCTGAAAGATGTAGAGTTCAAGGTCTTCTCCGGCCCGGCCAACGATGCCAAAGGCCGCGTCGCCGCGCTGCGCGTGCCGGGCGGTGCTCAGCTCAGCCGCAAGCAGATTGATGAATACGGCAAGTTTGTCGAAATCTACGGCGCGAAAGGCCTGGCGTGGATGAAAGTCAACGAACGCGCCAAAGGTCTGGAAGGCGTCAGCAGCCCGGTCGCCAAGTTCCTGAACGCGGACATCGTGGAAGCGATCCTGAGCCGTACCGAGGCCGCTGACGGCGACGCGATCTTCTTTGGCGCGGACAGCGAGAAAATCGTGGCCGACGCGCTGGGCGCGCTGCGCCTGAAGCTGGGTCGCGACCTGGATATTACCAACGGCAACGCCTGGGCGCCGCTGTGGGTCGTTGACTTCCCAATGTTTGAAGACGACGGCGAAGGCGGGCTGACTGCGATGCACCATCCGTTCACCGCGCCGCGCGACATGACACCAATCGATCTGAAAAACGCGCCGGAAACGGCGATCGCCAACGCCTATGACATGGTGATCAACGGCTACGAAGTGGGCGGCGGCTCGGTGCGTATTCACCGTGGCGACATGCAGCAGACGGTATTCGGCATTCTGGGCATCACCGAGCAGGAGCAGCGTGAGAAGTTCGGCTTCCTGCTGGATGCGCTGAAGTTCGGTACGCCGCCGCACGCTGGTTTAGCCTTTGGTCTGGATCGCCTGGTTATGCTGTTAACCGGCACCGACAACATCCGCGACGTTATCGCCTTCCCGAAAACCACGGCGGCGGCCTGCCTGATGACCGAAGCGCCAAGCTTCGCCAATCCGGCTTCGCTGACGGAGCTGGGGATCCAGGTGATAAAAAAGGATAAGCCTGAGAGCAACTAAGATGGCTTTCAAGCGGCCCGTATCGGTTCTGGTGGTGATCTTCGCCCGCGATACCGGGCGGGTGCTGATGCTGCAACGGCGCGACGATCCGGATTTCTGGCAATCCGTTACCGGCAGTCAGGAAGAGGGCGAAAGCCTGGCGGAAACCGCGCGGCGGGAAGTGCTGGAAGAAACAGGGATTGATATCAACGCCGGGCAGCTCACATTAGTGGACTGCCGGCGTCGGATAGAATTCGAAATCTTTGCGCATTTTCGCCACCGCTACGCGCCGGAGGTCACGCATAACAGCGAACACTGGTTTTATCTGGCGCTGCCTGCCGAACAGCCGGTCACGCTAAGCGAGCATCTGGCCTGGCGCTGGATGGCGGCCGCAGAAGGCGCGGCGCTGTGCAAGTCCTGGAGCAACCGCCAGGCCATTGAAGAATTTGTAGTTTAGCTCCCTGGCTTCTGGCTAATGGCCGGGTAAAGGGATGGAATTAGTTAAATGTTCAGGCTTTTATCGGCGCGGTGAGTTTGTTCGCTGCCGGCATGCGTCCGTGAGGACTGCGGACACTGCCAGCGGACAACATCACGCGCAGGATAGCCTGTCCGATCTATATCTGGAGAAAGAGTTAATGGCTGGTCACAGTAAATGGGCTAACACCAAGCACCGTAAAGCGGCTCAGGATGCCAAACGCGGTAAAATTTTCACCAAAATTATCCGCGAGCTGGTTACGGCAGCTAAGCTGGGCGGCGGCGATCCGGGTTCTAACCCGCGCCTGCGCGCGGCAATGGATAAGGCGCTGTCCAACAACATGACGCGCGATACCATGAACCGTGCTATCGCGCGCGGCGTGGGCGGCGAAGACGACAGCAACATGGAAACCATCATCTATGAAGGCTATGGTCCTGGCGGCACGGCGGTGATGGTGGAATGCCTGAGCGACAACCGCAACCGTACCGTTTCCGAAGTGCGTCACGCCTTCACCAAAACCGGTGGCAACCTGGGCACCGACGGCTCCGTGGCCTATCTGTTTACCCGCAAAGGCGTGATCTCTTTCGCTCCGGGTCTGGAAGAAGACACCCTGATGGATGCCGCGCTGGAAGCGGGTGCGGACGACGTGGTGACCTATGACGACGGCGCGATGGATGTCTTTACCGCGTGGGAATCGCTGGGCGAAGTGAAAGACGCGCTGGCCGCAGAGGGCCTTACTGCCGACAGCGCCGAAGTCACCATGATCCCTTCCACCAAAGCGGATATGGATGCGGAAACGGCGCCGAAGCTGCTACGCCTGATCGATATGCTGGAAGATTGCGACGACGTGCAGGAAGTTTACCATAACGGCGAGATCTCCGACGAGGTCGCGGCAACGCTGTAATGGCGCACTTCACGCAACGGCCGGGAGAGGCGTAATGGCGATCATTTTAGGTATCGATCCCGGCTCGCGGATAACCGGCTACGGTATTATCCGTCAGGTAGGTCGCCAGTTGACCTACCTGGGCAGCGGCTGCATCCGCACCAATTCGACCGATCTGCCGTCCCGCCTGAAGCTGATTTATGCGGGCGTCAGCGAGATCATTACCCAGTTTCAGCCGGAATACTTCGCCATTGAGCAGGTCTTTATGGCGAAAAACGCCGATTCGGCGCTGAAGCTGGGCCAGGCTCGCGGCGCGGCCATCGTGGCGGCGGTCAATCACGATCTGCCGGTGTTCGAATACGCGGCGCGTCAGGTCAAGCAAACCGTGGTCGGCATCGGCAGCGCAGAGAAAAGCCAGGTGCAGCATATGGTGAAAACGCTGCTGAAGCTCTCCGCCAGCCCGCAGGCGGATGCGGCAGATGCGCTGGCTATCGCCATCACCCACTGCCATCTCAGCCAGAATATTAACCGGCTGGGCGAAGGCAAACTCAACCTGGCGCGCGGTCGCCTGCGTTCCTGATAAGCTGGATATCTATCCAGCTTTTTTTATGATATAAATCCCCGCATTAACACATTTCTGAAGGAAGCTTACGGTGATAGGTCGTCTGAGAGGCAAGATTCTGGAAAAACAGCCGCCGCTGGTGCTGTTGGAAGTCGGCGGCGTGGGTTATGAAGTGCATA
The DNA here is from genome assembly GCF_051400835.1 of Erwinia artemisiae. Lineage (NCBI taxonomy): Bacteria > Pseudomonadati > Pseudomonadota > Gammaproteobacteria > Enterobacterales > Erwiniaceae > Erwinia > Erwinia artemisiae. Next base: position 68,886 of record NZ_JBLFFM010000001.1, read on the forward strand.
TGCCGATGACCTGTTTTTATGAGCTTCCCGAGCTGGATCACGAAGCAACGCTGTTCACCCACTTTGTGGTGCGCGAGGACGCGCAGCTGCTGTTCGGTTTCAACAGCCGTCAGGAGAGAGCGCTGTTTCGCGAGCTGATCAAGGTTAACGGCGTTGGGCCAAAGCTGGCGCTGGCGATCCTGTCCGGCATGTCGGCGCAGCAGTTTGTTACGGCCGTAGAGCGCGAAGAGATCGCCTCGCTGGTGAAGCTGCCGGGCGTGGGCAAAAAGACCGCCGAGCGTCTGGTGGTCGAAATGAAAGACCGCTTTAAAGGGATGCATGGCGACCTGTTTGCCGCCGATGCGCCTTTCGCGCTGACCAGCGAAGTGCAGGCGCCTGCCGCAGGCAACAGCGCGGAAGAGGAAGCCGTTGCCGCACTGGTGTCGCTGGGGTATAAACCTCAGGAAGCCAGCCGGATGATCGGCAAAGTCGGCCGCCCGGATGCAGATTGTGAAACGCTGATCCGTGAAGCCCTGCGCGCAGCTATTTGAGGTAAAGCATGATTGAAGCCGATCGCCTGGTATCGCCGGGAACCTTCAGCGAAGAAGAAGTCATTGATCGCGCCATCCGGCCGAAGCTGCTGGAAGAGTATGTCGGCCAGCCGGTAGTGCGCGAGCAGATGGAGATTTTTATCCAGGCCGCCAAAATGCGCGGCGACGCGCTGGATCATCTGCTGGTCTTCGGCCCGCCGGGGCTGGGGAAAACCACGCTGGCCGGGATCGTCGCCAACGAGCTGGGCGTCAACCTGCGCACCACCTCCGGGCCGGTGCTGGAGAAAGCGGGCGACCTGGCCGCCATGCTGACCAACCTTGAACCGCACGACGTGCTCTTTATCGATGAGATCCATCGTCTTTCGCCGGTGGTGGAAGAGGTGCTTTATCCGGCGATGGAAGACTATCAGCTGGATATTATGATCGGTGAAGGCCCGGCCGCGCGCTCCATCAAACTGGATCTGCCGCCGTTTACCCTGATTGGCGCGACGACGCGGGCCGGCTCGCTAACGTCGCCGCTGCGTGACCGTTTCGGTATCGTGCAGCGTCTGGAGTTTTATCAGGTGAAAGACCTTCAGCATATCGTCGGCCGCAGCGCCAGCTGTCTGGGCCTGCCGCTGAGCGAAGAGGGCGCGCTGGAAATCGCCCGCCGCTCGCGCGGCACGCCGCGTATCGCCAACCGTCTGCTGCGCCGCGTCAGGGATTTCTCCGAGGTCAAAGCGCAGGGCAGCCTGAGCGGCGACGTGGCCGCCAGAGCGCTGGATATGCTGAACGTGGACACGGAAGGCTTCGATTATATGGACCGCAAGCTGCTGCTGGCGATCATCGATAAGTTTACCGGCGGCCCGGTCGGGCTGGACAACCTGGCGGCGGCGATCGGCGAAGAGCGCGAAACCATTGAGGACGTGCTGGAGCCTTATCTGATCCAGCAGGGCTTTATTCAGCGCACGCCGCGCGGCCGGATGGCGACGCAGCATGCCTATAAGCACTTCGGCATCACGCGGGAAGAGTAAGCCATAAAAAAACCGGTCAGCGACGACCGGTTTTTTCTTTCCCTGACGGACGTTTCAGACCGCCGGTTTTTTTACCATGCTGAGCATAAACATCAGCGACGCGCCCAGCACCACCGACGGCCCGGCCGGCGTATCGTAAAAGGCGGAGAAGGTCAGGCCGGCAGTCACCGCCAGAATCCCCACCAGCACCGCGACCCCAGCCATCTGCTCCGGCGAGCGCGCAAACCGTCGTGCCGTTGCGGCAGGAATGATCAGCAGCGAGGTGATAATCAACGCGCCGACGAACTTCATCGCCACGCCGATGGTCAGCGCCGTTACCAGCATCAACACCATCTTAGTCCGCTGGATATTGACGCCGTCTACCTGGGCCAGCTCCGGGCTGATGGTCATGGAAAGCAGCGAGCGCCAGTTAGCCGCCAGCACCGCCAGCACCACGACCACGCCAGCGGCGATGGTATAAAGATCGGTCGGCGTTACGGCCAGCAGATCGCCGAACAGATAGGCCATCAGATCCACCCGCACGCCGGACATCAGGCTGACCACCACCAGGCCCAGCGACAGCGCGCTGTGCGCCATAATGCCCAGCAGCGTATCGATAGCCAGATGCGGCCGACGCTCCAGCCAGACCAGCAGCAGCGCCAGCAGCAGCGTAACGGCGATCACCGCATAAAACGGGCTGACGTTCAGCAACAGTCCAAAAGCCACGCCAAGCAGTGAAGCGTGCGCCAGCGTATCGCCAAAATAGGACATGCGGCGCCAGACCACAAACGAGCCGAGCGGGCCAGCCGCCAGCGCCAGAAAGAAACCCGCCAGCCAGCCGGGCAGCAACAGTTCAATCACTTGGTTTGTCCTCTGCGTAAAACGATACGTCCCTGAAGGTCGTGACGATGGTTATGCTGATGGCGATAGATAGCCAGCTGCTCGGCGCCGCGCGGGCCAAACATAGAGATAAATTCCGGATGCTGAGAGACCGCCTCCGGCGTACCGGAACAGCAGATATGCTGATTCAGGCACAGCACCTCGTCGGTCTTTGCCATTACCAGATGCAAATCATGGGAAACCATCAGCACGCCACAGTTCAGCTCGCGCCGTAGCTGATCGATCAGATCGTAAAGCGCCACCTGGCCGTTCACGTCAACGCCCTGCGTCGGCTCGTCCAGCACCAGCAGCTGCGGCTGGTTGAGCAGGGCGCGGGCCAGCAGCACGCGCTGCATTTCCCCGCCGGAGAGCTTTTGCAGCGGCGCGTCCACCAGCTGTGCGGCCTGCACCCTTTTCAGCGCGGGCAGGATATCGCCGCGCTTGACGCCGCCGCGCAGCAGCATAAAGCGCTCGACGGTCAGCGGCAGCGTAGCGTCCAGATGAATTTTTTGCGGCACGTAGCCAATACGCAGCTGTTCGTGGCGCACCACGCTGCCTCGCGTTGGCGAAATCAGTCCCAGTACCACGCGCACCAGCGTAGACTTACCGGCACCGTTAGGCCCGAGCAGCGTTAATATTTTGCCCGGCTCCAGCGTCAGCGAAACGTTAGAAAGCACGGCGCGCTGACCAAAGCTGACGGAAATTTTTTCAAGGCTAATCAGTGAGGTCATAGTGATTACGGGTTGCAGAAGTTATCGAATGTTATAATATCACAATTCTTCGACCTGTCACGATGGACTGAATCATTATGTTACATAAAACCAAGCCCTTGTTAACGCTGCTTTCTGCCCTGGGATTTGCCGCTTCGCTGACCTCTACCGCCCAGGCTGCGGTAGTGGCCTCTGTTAAACCGTTGGGCTTTATCGCTGCCGCTATTGCCTATGGCGTTACGCCGGTGGAAATTTTACTGCCGGATGGGGCTTCAGAGCATGATTACGCGCTGCGTCCTTCGGACATTAAACGCCTGCAGAGCGCGGATCTTGTGGTCTGGATCGGGCCGGAAATGGAGGCTTTCTTGCCGAAGGCGGTCGCCGCGCTGCCCGCGCAAAAAAACCTCGAACTGGCTGAGTTAACGGCGGTTAAACCCCTGCTGGTTCGTGGGGCGGATGACGATGCGCACGAGCATGAGGAGGGCGCTGAAGCAGCGGATGAACATGCCCATGCGCACCACCACGGCGAATATAATATGCACTTGTGGATGTCCCCGGAAATCGCAAGGCAATCTGCGGTTGCAATCCATGCAAAATTATTGGAACTTATGCCGCAGAGCAGAGACAAACTAGACGCGAACCTGCAGCATTTTGAGGCAGAATTGGCCACGGCTGATACGCAAATAGCCGCTCAGCTTGAGCCGGTAAAAGGGAAGGGTTATTTCGTTTTTCACGATGCTTACACCTACTTTGAAAAACATTTCGGTCTGACTCCTGCGGGTCATTTTACCGTCAACCCTGAAATCCAGCCCGGCGCTCAGCGTTTACATCAAATTCGAACAGAGTTGGTTGAGCAAAAGGCCGTCTGCGTCTTTGCTGAGCCACAATTCAGGCCGGCCGTGATCGATGCTGTTGCCAGAGGAACCAAAGTGCGTACAGGAACGCTGGATCCGCTGGGAACGGACATCACTCCGGGAAGAGACAGCTATGTGAAATTCCTCTCACAGCTGTCCAGCCAGTACGCGAGCTGCCTGAAAGGAGCTTAGAGGAACTAATACGTGCAGCAAATTGCCCGCGCTGTCGCTATGGCGTTTAATACATTGCCGCGAACCCACCGCGTTATGCTGGGTTCGCTCACCGTTGTTACGCTGGCCGTCTCCGTATGGCGGCCTTTCGTTTACCATCCCACCGTCAGCGGTGAAAATCCGATCGTCAAAAGCATAGAGCTGGATAAAGAGCAGCTGCGTACGCTGTTGCCGGAAGCCAGCGAGCCAATCGATCAGGATATGCCTTCGCCTGATGACGACGTGCCGAAAGATGAGATAGACCAGGATGTGCCCAGCGAAACCGGCACGCATGATTACGTGGTGTCATCGGGAGATACGTTAAGCAGCGTTCTTAATCAGTATGGCATCGATATGGGAGATATCAACCAGCTGGTCAAGGTGGATAAGGATCTGCGTAACCTGCAAATTGGTCAGCAGCTTTCCTGGACGTTAACCGACGACGGCCAGCTGCAGCGGCTGACCTGGGAAGCGTCGCGCCGCGAAACCCGCACCTACGATCGTTCCGGCAACACCTTTAAATCCTCCGCTGCGGTTCAGCAGGGCGAGTGGCAAAACAACGTGCTCTCCGGCACGGTGGAGGGCAGTTTCGTGACCAGCGCGCGAAACGCCGGGCTGAGCAGCGGCGAAATCAGCGCCGTGATCAAAGCGTTGCAGTGGCAGATGGACTTCCGTAAGTTGCGTAACGGCGACCGTTTCTCCGTGCTGATGTCGCGCGAGATGATGGATGGCAAGAGCCAGCAGAGCCGCCTTGCCGGCGTTCGTCTGCAAACCGGCGGCAAAGACTACTATGCGATTCGCGCTGCCGACGGCAAATTCTACGATCGCAGCGGCGCCGGACTGGCGCACGGCTTTATGCGCTTCCCGACGGCCAGACAGTATCGCGTGTCGTCCAACTTCAACCCGCATCGCCTGAATCCGGTGACCGGTCGTGTCGCGCCGCATAAGGGCGTGGACTTCGCTATCCCGCTGGGCACGCCGGTGCTGGCGGTAGGCGACGGTGAAGTGATCGTGGCGAAACGCAGCGGCGGCGCGGGCAACTATGTTGCCATTCGTCATGGCCGTCAGTATATGACGCGCTATATGCATATGAAAAAGCTGCTGGTGAAGCCAGGCGATAAAGTGAAGCGCGGCGAGCGCGTTGGTTTGAGCGGCAATACCGGTCGCTCAACGGGGCCGCATCTGCACTTTGAAGTCTGGATCAACAACCAGGCCGTCAATCCGCTTACGGCGAAGCTGCCGCGTATGGAAGGGCTGACCGGTAAAGACCGCAGCGATTATCTGGCGCAGGTTCGCGAAGTCACGCCACAGCTGCGCTTTAAGTAAGCATTAACTTTCCCGCGAAAAAAGCCGACGCTTTAGCCGTCGGCTTTTCTTTATGGGTAAAATGAGGCGGGCATTGCAAAATTGTGCGTCGGCACTATCATTAGCCGCTCAGAATTTGAGGCGAGTGCATGGAAAACAAGAAAAGCAATAATGAATTTATTCCCACCTTTCGGAAATCCTTTCTGCTGCCGCGCTATTGGGGAAGCTGGCTGGCGATTGGGCTTTGCGCCGGCATGGCCTGGCTCCCGGCAAAAATGCGGGATCCGTTACTGGGCGCGCTGGGGCGCTTCGCCGGAAAATACGCGAAGAGCGCGCGACGTCGTGCGCAAATCAATTTGTTTTACTGTATGCCTGAGGTAGCAGAAGCCGATCGCGAAAAAATCATTGATGAAATGTTCGCCACGGCGCCGCAGTCTATAGTGATGATGGCCGAGCTGGCTCTGCGTCCGGCCCATGCAGTGCAGCGTATCACCTGGCATAATAAAGAAATTATTGAGCAGATTGGCGCGCAAAATCAGAACATCATCTTTCTGGTACCGCACGGCTGGGCAGTGGATATCCCGGCAATGGCGCTGGCTTCGGAAGGGCATAAAATGGCGGCCATGTTCCATCACCAGCGGAACCCGGTAATGGACTATATCTGGAACGCGGTGCGCCGCCGTTTTGGCGGCCGTATGCACTCCCGGGATAACGGCATCAAGCCGTTTATCAGCTCGGTGCGCCAGGGATACTGTGGCTATTACTTGCCGGATGAGGATCATGGCGCAGAGCACAGCGAATTCGTGGATTTCTTCGCCACCTACAAGGCCACGCTGCCTGCGTTAGGCAGGCTGATGAAGGTCTGCCGTGCCCGCGTGGTGCCGCTGTTCCCGGTTTACAACAGCAAAACGCATCGGCTGGATATCTATTTGCGCTCGCCAATGGACGATCTGCTGGCAGCGGATGATAAAACGCTGGCGCGCAGAATGAATGAGGAAGTGGAGCTTCTGGTGCGGCCTAATCCTGAGCAGTACGCCTGGATTTTGAAGCTGCTGAAGACCCGCAAAGAGGGTGAGACTGAGCCTTACCGCCGCAAAGATCTTTTCCCTAAAAAATAAAAAAAGCCCCGCCGTCTGGCGGGGCTTTTTTACTGTGCCAGCGCTATCCGTCGGTTACGCTCGCGCAGAAAGGCTTTCACCAGCCAGAACCAGAGCAGTCCGCAGGCCAGATTGACCAGGCTGAACCAGAAGCTGCCGCCGCTGAAATAGGCGCTTTTCACCGCTTCGATCCCTAACGTAAAGACCAGAATACTCACCATGCCCAGCATCGCGGCGACGCTGCCTTTGCCCGACGAGCTGGAAAACAGCGTCAGGCGGTACAGGCCGGCGTTAACCAGCCCCGTGCCAAAACCGTACAGGCTCAGGCCTGCGGTAAGCCAGAGGTAGCTGTGGGCGTTCAGCGCGCTGGCAAGCGTTGCTACCGCCAGGCCAATCAGGATCGGCCACGCGGCCAGCTTCAGCGGCTGCTCAATCGGTACGCGGCCGGACAGGCGGCCCAGGGTCAGATTGCCGATAATCATCGCCACAAACACCGGCAGCTGGAGCAGCGCGTAGGTCATACGGGAAAGATGCTCGTCATGGATCAGGATCACCGGCGACAGCGCTACCCAGCCCAGGCAGGGAATACTGACCAGGCCGATAGCCAGCGAACCGCTCATCACCTGGCGATCCCGCACCAGGCCGAGATAGCCTTTGGCCAGCGACTTAACTGAAACGGAGGTGCTGCGGTCGCCCGCGGTTTCCGGCATCGTTCGCCACAGGCCGACCAGCGCCACCGCGCTGACGGCGCCGAACAGCCAGAACATCGTGCGCCATTCGCCCACCGAGAGAAAGGCGGCACCGGCCAGCGGGCCTGCCAACGGTGCCAGTAGCGCTACGTTAGCCATCAGCGCCATCATTTTCACGCTCAGGGCTTCGTTAAAGGCTTCCTGGATGGCGGCATAGCCGACCGCGCCAATAAAACAGAGGCTGGTGCCCTGCAGGAAGCGCATCAGAATAAACTGCCCGACGGAGCCGACCCAATGCGTCCCCACGCAGGCCAGGGTAAAAAAGGCCACGCCTGCCAGCATCACCGGCCTGCGGCCAAGCTTGTCGGAAAGCGGCCCCAGCAGCCATTGCAGCACGATGCCGCCGGCCAGATAGGCGGTTAGCGAGGCGGAAACCCATTCCGGGCCGACGCCGAACTCGTTGGTCACCAGCAGCATTCCGGGCTGGATCATGTCATGGGCGATATAGCTGGCGAACTCAAACAGCACCAGCGAAAGGGGAAAAATCAAATGGCGACGAGTAATGGCCGTCACCGGAACAAAAGCGGGCATTAAGGCTCCTTCCAGAGTAAACAGGATCTAAATCGCGACAGCATACGGGAGTTGTATGACGGGCGGATAAAAAGTTGCTGAAAAAATAGCGGAAAAGGGAACAGCAGGGTGGAAAAAGTTATCGGGCGCGAAGGCCCGATAACCGTAAGCGTTATTCTACCCGCAGCACGCGGCTGGTATTGGTGGTGCCGGTGGTGCTCATAACGTCGCCCTGGGTGACGATGACCAGATCGCCAGACATCAGGAAGCCTTTATCACGCAGCAGATTAATCGCATCATGCGCCGCAACCACGCCGTCATTGTTGCTGTCGAAATAGACCGGCGTCACGCCGCGATATAGCGCGGTGAGGTTTAACGTGTGCTCATGGCGCGACATCGCAAAAATCGGCAGGCCGGAAGTGATGCGTGAGGTCATCAGCGCGGTGCGGCCGGACTCCGTCATGGTGATAATCGCGGTAACGCCCTGAAGATGGTTGGCGGCGTACATCGCGGACATGGCGATGGCCTCTTCGATATTGTCGAACTGCACGTCCAGACGGTGCTTGGAGACGTTGATACTCGGGATTTTCTCCGCGCCAAGGCAGACCTTAGCCATGGCTGTGACGGTTTCCGCCGGATACTGGCCCGCTGCGGTTTCCGCCGACAGCATAACGGCATCGGTTCCGTCCAGCACGGCATTCGCCACGTCCATAACTTCTGCGCGCGTCGGCATAGGATTGGTGATCATCGACTCCATCATTTGGGTTGCGGTGATAACCGAACGGTTCAGCTGGCGAGCGCGGCGGATCAGCGCTTTCTGGATGCCGACCAGTTCCGGATCGCCAATTTCAACGCCCAAATCGCCCCTGGCGACCATCACCACGTCCGACGCCAGGATAATGTCATCCATGGCTTCCTGCGACGCTACGGCTTCCGCACGTTCAACTTTAGAAACGATTTTCGCCTCGCAGCCTGCTTCGCGAGCCAGACGGCGAGCGTAATTCAGATCTTCGCCGCAGCGTGGGAAGGAGACGGCCAGATAATCCACGTCGATTTTAGCGGCGGTGATAATGTCCGCTTTATCTTTTTCCGTCAGCGCGTCGGCAGACAGCCCGCCGCCCAGCTTATTGATGCCTTTATTATTGGAAAGCGGGCCGCCGACGGTGACTTCGGTAAAGACTTTCATGCCCTGGACTTCCAGTACTTTCAACTGTACGCGGCCGTCGTCCAGCAGCAGGATATCGCCCGGCACAACGTCGGCCGGCAGGCCTTTATAGTCGATACCTACCTTTTCTTTATCGCCTTCGCCTTTACTCAGGCTGGCATCCAGCAAAAAGCGGTCGCCCTGGTTAAGGAAGACTTTGCCTTCTTTAAAGGTGGATACGCGAATTTTAGGGCCCTGAAGATCGCCCAGAATGGCCACATGACGGCCCAGCTTTGCCGCAATTGCGCGCACGTTGCTGGCGCGCTGCATATGATCTTCTGGCGTCCCGTGTGAGAAGTTAAGTCGAACCACGTTGGCCCCGGCAGCGATAATTTTTTCGAGATTATTGTCGCGATCGGTAGCCGGACCCAGGGTGGTAACGATCTTGGTTCTTCTTAAACGTCGAGTCATGGGGAGTTCCTTGTGTTTAAAAACCACGGATGAAAGGTCAGGCCGTCACCCGCGGTGCATCTGTGCACATCTATACTGATGAAACAAAGCGGGAACCGTTCTGTTTCTTTTAGTATTGGTTCTGCAGACGGGCGGCAAAGCCCTCAATGGATACAATACTGGGACGCGTGGCTGAAGTCACCACCTTGTCTCCGTCCGCCGCCGCAATTTTAACAGGCAGCGTAATCTCACCAGGCGACCCGGCAGCAAAAAGGGAGCAAAAAGCTTAAGCGATTATTCCGATTCTGAAGAAAAAAACCGCCGAGAAAATGCCTTAAATTAGCCGTGTTTTCCGACAGACTGTAGCCACTCTGTACGCCGCTATTCTCACGGGCGCAGCATTTAATGCCAGAGCGAAGCCGCAAACCAACGGATAGTAGCGACTAATTTATCAACGGTAATCATTCACAACGCTCGCGAAATAATTATCACTTAAGTTTATTATCCACAGAGAGGACTTTCACGCTTAAAACAAAAGTGGAATTTGGTCGCCGATGACAATGCCCAATGAGTAATAATGTTGACGTTAAAAAAACCAGGTGTTAAAACATAACCATATTATAACAATTGATTTATTATTTTGTATCAGGGGAATAACAATAATAACTTTTGTGAGGGTGTATGCCGTTCCAATACTATGAAGACGTTATCGAAGACCTGGACTTATATAAAATATCAAAAATCATCCTGGAAGGAAATGCTGATGGCAGAGTGCTTTATATCATTCGTAATGCGGTAGACCCGGCGGTCTGTGAAAAAATAAAAAGTAATTTTTATGAAATTATGCGGATAAAAGGCAATCACCGCCCGGATGACGGCTTTGTGAAAACAGAACAGATAGGTTCTTCACAATTCCATAAAACCGGAATGGAATACATCAATGCCACCCTGGAGTCGGATGCGGACGTTCTGAATTTATATCAGGGTATGTCTGATGATGTAGTGAGAACGCTTTATATGGATAAACAGCTGGAAAATTTCTTTTCTCAGGAAAAAATTTCTTATCGACCGTCGGCGTTTAAAAGCCATAATGCCAATTTTGCCACCACCAGACGATGGCTGGACAACGGTAATATGTCGTTATGGCCACATGATGACAGCGCCCAGTTAAAATTTGCTGAGCAAGACGGTTATGAAATTGCAGCGGCTAAAAACGTTATTTCTTCCAATCTGTGCGTTTGCGATGCTGCTAACGGCGGGGAACTGAAGGTGTGGAACTGTAGGCCGGATGACAATATCCGTAAAGAATTTGATGTTCTGGACACAGGTTATCCTTATCCATTGGCGTTCGCTGATAGCTTTGAAAGTTTCACAGTGCGTTTAAAACCTGGCGATCTTTATTTTCTCAATGCTTCCTATCTCCATGGCGTGACCAGTTCGGTAGAGAACGAGAGGATCAGCTCCGGTCGCTTTATCGGTTATATCGATAATAAAGTGGTTTGGTGGACGTAGAAAAATGGAAATAGATAATATTGTTCAGGATTTACAAGGGCAGGGTTACGCTAAGTTTAATCTTAAGAACTTCACAGATTTCACCATTGCTGAAGATGAGCTTAAAATTTTAAAGGCTAATTTTGCCGATATGCCTTTGGATACCTATTCTGAAGGAAATCGATTAAGAAATTATATTCAGGTTGCCTGGCAGAACAACGAGGTAACTTATGGAAAGTTTGAACCTTATCAGCAAACTAAAAGATATAATCCCGTAACAGGTGGCGTGGTCAGAGACTATCAAAATATCGGTGCGGAAATCCTCAAAACAGCGCTGTTCAATAAGATAGTGAAAACAGATATCGACATTGTAAAAAATATCGAAGACATGCCGCCCGTTGAAGAGTTAATGATTGGTGTACATCTGTTTCGCTATAACGCGGGAAAAGAACCGGCGTACAGTTCTCCTGCATGGCTACACAAAGATGATGAGGACGTCGTTTTTATGCATCTGGTGGATGTTTCGGAAGATCTTGTCGGCGGAGAAAGCATAATAGCTAAGCATCCTAAGAGGATTGACCGTGTATTAAGGATGAAAAAAACCTTTGATACGTTAGTGGTTAATCATCGCTGTTTTCATGCGGTCACGCCAATGAGTGTGCCAGAGGAATATGACGATAATGCATTTTTGCACAGGGATATCATCCTGGTAACTTTCCAAAAAAGGGAAACGGGTGAAGGTATTGAATGAAAATATAGCAATTGTTACCGGAAGTAATGGCGGTATTGGCAAAGAAATCGTTTACTCCCTGCTCGAGAGGAACTATCAGGTATTCGGACTGGATCTTGAAAACGATATAGTTCGTGATGGCTTTAAATTTATCAGAACGGATTTGATGGACCTGAATGCTCTGAATGAAAATTCATTCAATGACTTACCGTTCGGCGAATACAACCTTCTGATCAACGCTGCCGGTATCAGGGAGATCGTACCCTTGCTGGACCTGAGTCTTGAAAACTGGTCGGCTGTATATGCAATCAATACCACCGCGCCTTTTCTAATTTCGAGAAACTTTTGCAGAAAGCTGGTCGCACAAAACAAAGAGGGAAGTATTGTTAACATTGCTTCTGTAAGCGGGATTCTGGCTGAACCTGACAGAACCGCCTATGTCTCGTCGAAACATGCTTTAATTGGCCTGACAAAACAGTTCGCTCTGGAGTTTGGTCGTCAAGGAATAAGGTGTAACTCAGTATCACCGGCTATTACCCGTACGGGAATGACTGAACACTATTTTCATGAAGAAGCCACCATGAAAAAAATATACAGTGGAATGTATTCAACCCGAACAGGCGAACCCCAGGATATTGCCGCCGTGGTTAATCTGCTCTCCGACAGAAATTCGCAATTTATCAACGGCGCGAATTTTGTTATTGATGGCGGATGGACCTGCGGCAAAGATTTGTAATAGCGGTCTGTTAACAGCTGCGTTAAATAATTACTGGAGAATATCAGTGATCGAAACCGTATGGATTTCATGGGAAGAACAGCAGGGCCTGAAAAGACTGGCTGAAAGTTTTAAAGAGTTTGATGATGAGATGCTTTTTTCCTCGCTCTCAAGTCTGAAAGAACAAGTTAAAAATATCCTTAGCCCGGAGACGTTCGCCGCTCTAATTGGTTTTATGCCTGGTGAAGGAAATATTCTGCGCGTCAACGGTCTGCCTTTTGACTATAACGTTAAAGAGACACCTTATACCGGCTATGTTGATAACGCCGATCTGCCGATAGCCAGCGTCATGCAGTTTGCTGTTTTCGCAGCCTGCGGTATTTTCCCGATATCTTATCTGCGTGAGAACAAAGGGCTCCTGTTCCGTCACGTGGTGCCGACGCGAAAAAGGGCAAAAAGAGTCAGCTCTCACGGCAGCGCATTAACGTTGGATATGCATGTTTCAAATCCGATCCTGCCGATAATCCCGGAGGAAACCAATAATGTATCAGGTTCGCCGGAAATTTTATCTTTCTATGGTATACGCCCGGATCCGGACGTCTTCACAGAAGTCGTGGAGCTGGATGAGGTGTTGCAACAGCTTGAACAACGCGTTATTGACGAGCTATGTGAGAAAAAATACTACTTTCGGATGCCATCGTCATTTAATGGCGATGAGTTGAAAGGGCCGCTAGCTATCCTTGGCATCAAAGACGGGATGTACTACAACAGGACAGATATGGATACGGTTATTCCTGTTGACTATCCTGCGCTGGTCAGCTTAAACATTTTTATGGAAGCCACCAAGAAGGTTAAGCATTATCACCGCCTTCAGCTTCCACCAGGCGATATGTTGCTGTTTAAAAATCAGCGTACCCTGCATTCCCGACAGAAGTTTGTAGCCCGATATAACGGGCTGGATCGCTGGATGGTGCGCCTGTACGGTAGTGCAAACATGGCCCGCCATCACGCGGCAGATGAATCAAAAAGATACCTTGGGTTAACTTATTAATATTATGAAAAATCTTATCATCAGTGATTCAGTCGTCAACCTGAGTAAAATCGATGCGGCGCTGACCGATAACGCTTGCGTAGTGAAAGGTTACTATCCGGAAGAAGCGGATACTTCTCCCTTTGTTGCCATCGGCTCCAGTCTACATGAAGCTGTAGCCGACAGTGAAAATATTGTTATTTCACTCGAGGAAGATAAGTGGGACAACATATTACTGGGATTAGCAGGGATTCTTACCAGAATTTCGGAAGAAACTAAAATTTTCAACTATACCGCCCTCGATCAAGAGAAGTTAAAAATCTATACGCAATTTTTAACCTCAAAAAACCTTGTATTTATAAATAAGGTCTGATTCAGGTAGCCATTTCCCCGGTTTATGTTGCAAAAAAATAGAAGCTAACAAACGCTGCCTGGCTTTGCTGCGGGCGGCTTTTTTACATGGAAAAAAGTAATGATTACCGCGCAATTAGGCTCCTCACATTATTGTAGTTACAGAATTTTAACAGTAAGATAAAACGGCGATTAAAAAAATAATTTTCATTGGGAGTGAGCAATGCTTTCTAAAAAATCCGCTGGTATCAAATCCTCTGCTGTCAGAGAATTGCTGAAATTCAGCAAAATTCCCGGTGTTATATCGCTTGCAGGAGGAATTCCTGCCACCGATCTTATCGATGTTGAAGGTATCGATACCGTTCTCAAAGATATTTTATCTCGTGAGCACAGAGGTTTATTCCAGTATAGCGTTACCGAAGGCGAGGAACACCTGCGTGAGCAGCTTTCTCGCTGGAACAGCGGGCATAATCTGAATGTGGATGCGGAAAGCATTATTATTACTAACGGGTCGCAACAGGCTATCGATCTTTTAAGTCGCGTTTTCCTTGAAAAGGGTGACAAAGTATTTGTTGAACGGCCAACTTATCTGGCGGCGCTGCAAATTTTTGGCTATACCGACGCCACGGTCGTTGAGCTGGAATATGATTCTGAAGGTATTGAACTGAACCTGCTGGAAAAAGAGATGGCGGCAGGCGGGGTGAAAATGGTTTACCTTACGCCAAACTTCGCCAACCCTACCGGTAATACCATCAGTTATGAACAGCGCGTGAAAATCGCTAAGCTGTCGCAACAATACCAGGTGGTTATTATTGAAGACGATCCTTATGGGCATCTGCGCTTCAGCGGTGACCCCGTTCCCTCAATATTTTCTGTCGCGCAAAGTCTGTTCGGTAAAAATCATAACGTCTGCTATATGTCCAGCTTCTCAAAAATCTTCTCACCAGGATTACGATTGGGCTGGCTGGCCGTGCCCGAACATTTCCACATGGCAACGGTTGTCGCCAAGCAGGCATTAGATTTGCATACTTCTACTTTAAATCAAAGCATAGCCGCACATTATATTGAGTCCGGTAGAATCAATGAAAGAGTGGAGATATTAAAGGCCACCTACAAAGACCGACGCGATTACCTGATTGGATCCTTACATGAATATTCAGGCGGCGATATCACGTGGAATACGCCTGATGGGGGAATGTTCCTGTGGTGTCACCTCGCGGAGGGTATCGACGCCTCGCAGCTTTTGCAGGAATGTATTAAAGAAAATGTCGTGTTCGTACCCGGAGAAGTGTTTTTTGCGCGGGATCCGCAAAAAAATTCACTGCGGCTCTCTTATTCCATGCTTACCGCAGAAACGGCGCGGGAAGCAGTGATACGAATTTCCAGGGCGCTGAAAAAAATAAAATAGTCCAATAAGGATCGTTAGCTTTACGGCTAATGGTTCTCGATCGCAGCGCGGCTTTTGCCGCCCTTAATCGTGCCTGCTGTTAATGAACGGGGCAGGTTACGTATGTAAAAAATGCAGCGGCAGACAGTAAAACATAAGATTATTTAGAGGGAAGTTTATGAATAAGCATGGCGATTATATCCTTCTGGTAGGGGCAGAAGTCCCTTTCCGCGAACGTGCCTTTGCCGGCGCTTTACGCGCTTCTGAAGGAATGGATGTTTTTACCGTCAGTAATACTATTTTTTCTCATACGCTTAAATATTTTGATGGCTATATTTGTGCACCCATCTCGGATCATGAGAAAGTTCTACAGGAAGTTATACGGTACGAGGAATTAACCGGAAGAACGCCGAGGGCGGTTATTCCTACCAATGATTTTACCGTAGTTACTGCTGCCTTCGTTGCTAAACATTACGGATTACCCCACAACGATCTCTCCGTTGTCGAAAGATGCAGAGATAAATTTATCATGCGGGAATGTTTGCAAAATGCGGGCCTGCCGGTGCCAAAATATTATCAGGTTGCCAAACTTGACGAGCTACGTAGCGCCGTTGCGCAGACAGGTTATCCGGCCATTATTAAACCACGCCTGATGGCGGGCAGCCTGGGCGTAATAAAAGTTTCTTCGGAAGAAGAGCTGGTGCGCGCTTTCGAAAAAAGCATTGCCGATGTCAAAAGCATCAATGGCGAAGCCAATGCCGACGAAAGTTTATTTATTGTCGAAGAATTTATCGCATATGAGTTTGAAGTCAGTGTGGAAGTCCTGAATACCCCTGATTTTAGCCGTGTTATTGGCGTGACGGATAAATACCTTGGCGCGCCGCCGCATTTCGTTGAACTGGGGCATGTAGTACCTTCCCGATTTACCTCCCATCGCGATCTTATTGAACTTGCTGAAAGAACCTGTCGTACGTTAGGGATTAAATACGGTATTGCTCATTTCGAAGCCAAAGTCAGCGCTAAGGGCGAGATTAAAATTATTGAAGTAGCCGCCAGGACGGGCGGTGATAGCATCATGAGTCTGGTTGAAAAGGTTTATGGCTATAACCCTTATCAGCTGCATGTCTCATCCTATATTAATCCTGAAATGGTTTTCGCTTCCCGCCTCGACTCCGCCAAAGGCATTGCCGCTATTGCTTTTATGAAAGCGGAAACGGGGAGGCTTACGCAGATAAACGTGCCTGCCTCGTTGCCTGAAGAAATCCTGCATCTCAATGTCATGGCCGTACAGGGCCAACAGATTTTTCCGCTGGACTCGTGGCGTAACCGGGAAGGTATTATCGAATTTTTCTGGCCGGGCGAAACGCAAAGTGAAACGCTGTTTACCCGACATCTTGAAATGGCAAAAACGCTTTCAGCGCAAACTTTTATAACGGAATCTGTGTAACAGAGTAAAGGAGTCGTTTTGGGCGCTTTTAATTTTCATAAATTCATCATTAGCAGAGGACTGGGCGCCCTTTGCGATCAGTTTCTGATGTTCGCCGTTCCTTTGGCTATCCTTAAATCAACCGGTTCGACCAGCCTGTCTGCTTTATCATTTGTTATCGAGTGGATACCCCGAGTGCTGTTTTTTCCGATTGCCGGAAGTTTACTGCAGGGGAAAAACTTCAAAAAAATATTTTTGTCGTTAGATGTCTTCAGATGCGCAGCCCTGGCGGCTGCTTTTTTACTGGTTAACATCACCGGCATATTTGCCACGCTGACCACGCTGATGGCCATCATGTCTCTGTGTTACGTCCTGAATTTTGTCTCGATCGAGTCCATTATACCGGCCAATGTTCCACGTGAAGAGTATGCCAGAGTGCATTCCAGGATACAGACGGTAGAGCAATTTTCACAGATCCTTGGGCCAGCCATCGCCATTGTTATTTATAGCCACGCACACGTAAATGGCATTCTTTTGATCTCGGCCGCGCTGTTTTTGCTGTCGGCCGCGAACCTTTTAACATTATCTATTGCCTCGCCTGAATCCGCAGGAGTGACTAAGGTCAAAGATATCCTGCGCTCTAATCGCGAAGCCTTTGTTTATCTTTTCGAAGACAAGAAAATTATTTATCTGTGCACTATGACATGGATTGTCAATATCATTTATGGCGTGGTTTTAGCTATCTCTCCGGCCGTTATCCTTAAGCATTTTAAGCTGGAGTCGGGAGCGTTAGGCCTGATGCAAAGCGTTGCGGCTTTAGCGTCAGTGCTGCTTTTTTACCTTATTCCTCGGTTGACGCTTCGCTTCAGCGTGACGCTGATTGGGCAACTTTCACTGTTAATCATATTAGCGAGCGGCCTGTTTCTTGGACTGGCAGGTAATTATTATGCTTACGTGGCGCTTTATGCGCTTCTGAGCGCCTTTGACGGAGGCTTCAGCGTTTATATCAGAATTATGCGTAGCACGATTATTCCTGCTGCAATTTTGTCCAGGGTAATCGGCGTGGTCGGCATGTTGAATTTGCTTTCTATTCCAGTAGGCGGCCTCGCCGTAAGCCTGCTCTCTGAAAAGACCACGCTGCAGAACATCATTCTACTGGCCTTTGCGCTCTCGTTTGTACTGACCATAGTCCTGCTTTTTGTTGGTCGACTAAAGTTTGGCTATAAAAAATATTTCCCTCAGGTGCCAAAAGAGGCGAGCTGATATTTTGCCATCGCTGATGCTCGCGTTCTGCAAGGGGGAAGGTTTAGCTCTCTTCGCGACATTCTGGATACTGCTGCATGGCGGATTATGAAAAGACTGGCGCAACTTCTGTTGTAACTTTAAACAGTGACAGTGCTTTTTTACTATCTATTTCGTCGATTTCTTTTAAAGGCGAAATCGATGATTTTTTGCTGCGGTAAAAAGCGTTAGTTAACTGTCGTTGAGCTGCTTTTCGCTGATTTTAACGCATTATCCTCGTTATATTCCGTGTGCTTCTGGTCGGAACGCTTAGTAAGCGAGCGGAAATTTTAAGCACAAACTGCCTGTGTATTGGGCGGCAAAAAGCTTTGAGACTGGCTACTCTGTGCTGGCGGGGCGTCGCCAGGTTTACGCCGACCCGGCAAAAGCAGTACATTGTATTGAAAGAAAATTAAAAGCCTGACCGCGCTGGGATCCGCCGGTCGGGTTTATCCTGCAACGAGGAGAATAGAATGGCGGTTACACAAACAGCCCAGGCATGCGATCTGGTGATTTTTGGTGCCAAAGGCGACCTTGCACGCCGGAAACTGTTGCCTTCCCTGTACCAGCTGGAAAAAGCCGGACAAATCCATGAAGAGTCACGCATTATTGGCGTGGGCCGCGCGGAATGGGATAAAGCGGCTTATACCAAAGTCGTTCGTGAAGCGCTGGAAACCTTTATGAAGGAAACCATCGACGAGGCGCTTTGGGATAAGCTGAGCAGCCGACTCGACTTCTGTAATCTGGACGTTAATGACGCGGCCCACTTTACCAAACTGGGCAAAATGCTTGACCAGAAAAAGCGCGTCACCATCAACTACTTTGCTATGCCGCCGGGAACGTTCGGCGCTATCTGTAAAGGTCTGGGCACCGCTAAACTGAACGCGCAGCCTGCACGCGTCGTGATGGAGAAGCCGCTGGGCACCTCGCTGGAAACCTCGCGCGAGATCAACGATCAGGTGGGCGAATACTTCGAAGAGAACCAGGTTTTCCGTATCGACCATTATTTGGGAAAAGAGACGGTACTGAACCTGCTGGCGCTGCGCTTCGCCAACTCGCTGTTTGCCTCTAACTGGGATAACCGCACCATCGATCACGTGCAGATTACCGTGGCGGAAGAGGTGGGTATCGAAGGACGCTGGGGTTACTTCGATAAAGCGGGCCAGATGCGCGATATGATCCAGAACCACCTGTTACAGGTTCTGACCATGATTGCGATGTCGCCGCCGGCCGATCTGACCGCTGACCGTATCCGCGATGAAAAAGTCAAAGTGCTGCGCTCGCTGCGCCGTATCGACCACACTAACGTGCGCGATAAAACCGTGCGCGGACAGTACACCTCCGGCTTTGTGCAGGGCAAAAAAGTCCCTGGCTATCTTGAGGAAGAAGACGCCAACAAATCCAGCAATACCGAAACCTTCGTCTCTATTCGTGTCGATATTGACGACTGGCGCTGGGCTGGCGTGCCGTTCTACCTGCGTACCGGCAAGCGTCTGCCGACCAAGTGTTCTGAAGTTGTGGTTTATTTTAAAAACCCGGCGCTGAATCTGTTTAAAGATTCCTGGCAGGAACTGCCGCAGAACAAGCTGACCATTCGTCTGCAGCCGGATGAAGGGGTGGATATCCAGATCCTGAATAAAGTACCGGGGCTGGATCACAAGCACAATCTGCAAACCACCAAACTGGATCTGAGCTTCTCGGAAACCTTTAACCAGTCGCATCTGGCCGACGCCTACGAGCGTCTGCTGCTGGAGACGATGCGCGGCATTCAGGCGCTGTTTGTACGTCGCGACGAGGTGGAAGAGGCCTGGAAGTGGGTGGATTCCATCATGGAAGCCTGGGCGGCCGATAACGAAGCGCCTAAACCGTATCAGGCCGGCACCTGGGGGCCGGTTGCCTCAGTCGCGATGATTACCCGCGACGGCCGTTCCTGGAACGAGTTCGAATAAAACGCTCGACTAACCCGCTTTGGCGGGTTTTTTTACGCCTGGCGTCGGCCTGTAAAAAATTGAACCGCAGTTTCAAAAATATCTTTGGCGCATGGACGCACCCGCTCATAATCCTGTATGGTAGCAGACGATCACTTTTCGGACGCCGCGCGCGTCGTTTTTGCCCGCCTTATTGAAGCAGGCAGGCCTGACAGGAGAAGCAGGACGATGAGTAACTGGGAAACAAGCGCTGAAAAAATTCTTACCACCGGGCCGGTCGTACCGGTCATCGTAGTCAACAAGCTGGAACATGCGGTGCCGATGGCGAAAGCGCTGGTCGCGGGCGGGGTGAAAGTGCTTGAGGTAACCTTGAGAACGGCCTGCGCAATGGATGCGATAAAAGCGATGATCGCAGAAGTGCCTGAAGCCATCGTCGGCGCGGGCACGGTGCTGAACGTGCAGCAGCTGCGGGAAGTGACCCAGGCGGGCGCGAAATTTGTTATCAGTCCCGGCATCACCGAGCCGCTGCTACAGGCTGCCGTGGAAGGGCCAATCCCGCTAATTCCGGGGATCAGTACCGTATCTGAGCTGATGGCCGGCATGGATCACGGCCTGCGCGAGTTTAAATTTTTCCCGGCGGAAGCCAACGGCGGCGTGAAAGCGCTCCAGGCCATCAGCGGACCTTTCCCACAGGTTCGCTTCTGTCCGACCGGCGGCATCTCTCCGGCCAACTACCGGGACTATCTGGCGCTGAAAAGCGTGCTGTGCATCGGAGGTTCGTGGCTGGTGCCGGCGGATGCGCTGGAAGCAGGGGATTACGATCGCATTACGCAGCTGGCTAAAGAGGCGGTAGCAGGCGCGCGCTAATGCCGTTCAGAGCGTAAAACTAAAAAAGGATGGCTGGCGGCCATCCTTTTTGCTGAGGCGGGTACAGCGCCGGCCGCCAGCTTTACAGAGGCGGGAGCGCATCAGCCGCTGATTTTACGCTAACGATGCAGAAGCGCGCACAGCGTCAACCGCTGACTTTTACGCCAGCAGCGCAGAAGCGGGGCAGCATCAGCCGCAGATTTTACGCTAATTATGCAGTAGCGCGCACGGCGTCAACCGCTGACTTTTACGCCAGCGGCGCAGGCGACAGCACGCTGCACGGCCTCATCAATATCGTCACCGGTTGCCAGCGCAACGCCCATGCGACGTTTGCCCTGAACTTCCGGCTTGCCGAACAGACGAAGCTGCAAGCCCGCGCCAAGTACCGTATCCAGATTGGCGAACTGCACGTTATCGCTGCTCAGTTCCGGCAGGATCACCGCCGAGGCCGCCGGGCCATACTGGCGGATGCCGCCAACGGGCAGGCCAAGAAAAGCGCGGACATGCAGCGCAAATTCCGAAAGATCCTGAGAAATCAGCGTTACCATGCCGGTGTCGTGCGGGCGAGGGGAAACCTCGCTAAACACCACTTCATCCCCGCAAACGAACAGCTCCACGCCAAACAGCCCGTGCCCGCCCAGTGCGATAACCACTTTCTCGGCAATCTGCTGCGCGCGCTGTAAAGCCAGCTCGCTCATCTGCTGCGGCTGCCAGGATTCGCGGTAGTCGCCATCTTCCTGGCGGTGGCCAATCGGCGCACAGAAGTGGATCCCGTCGGCAGCGCTGACGGTCAGCAGCGTGATCTCAAAATCGAACTTCACTACGCCTTCCACTATCACCCGGCCTGCACCGGCGCGTCCGCCCTGTTGGGCATATTCCCATGCGGCAGCAAGCCCTGCGGCCTCGCGGATAAAACTTTGCCCCTTGCCGGAAGAGCTCATGACCGGCTTCACGATGCAGGGAAAGCCAATTTCCTGCGCGGCCTGATTAAAGTCCGCCACGTTGTCGGCAAAGCGATAAGAAGAGGTCGGCAGCGCCAGCTCTTCTGCAGCCAGGCGGCGGATACCTTCGCGGTTCATGGTCAGACGAGCGGCGCGAGCCGTCGGCACCACGCGCTGCCCCTGTTTTTCCAGCTCAATCAGCATATCGGTAGCGATGGCTTCGATTTCCGGCACGATATAGTCCGGACGCTCCTGCGCCACCAGCGCTTTCAGCGCCTCGCCATCCAGCATATTGATTACGTGACTGCGATGGGCGACATGCATCGCCGGTGCATCGGCATAGCGATCCACCGCAATGACTTCAACGCCCAGACGCTGACATTCCAGCGCCACTTCTTTACCCAGCTCGCCAGAGCCAAGCAGCATTACACGCGTTGCCGCAGGACGCAGCGCAGTACCAAGAGTTGTCATAAATCTCTACCTGATTAGAGGAAAAAATGCGGGCGCAGTATAAACGAAAACGATTGCGTCTTCATCCGATTTCCGGGCTTGAGAAAAATTCCCGGCCTGATATACTGTATAAAAATACAGTTAAACGAGGTGGGCACTATGGCTGTTGAAATCAAATATGTTGTCGTCAGAAAAGGTGAGGAAAAGATGACTTTCGCCAGTAAGAAAGAAGCCGACGCTTATGACAAAATGCTGGATATGGCCGAAGTGTTCTGCGACTGGCTGAGCGCTGCGCCATTGGATATGGTTGAAAATCAGCGCGAGGCGTTGGGGATGTTCCTGTCGGAAAACAAAGATGCCGTGCAGCATATCCTGCGTACCAGCAAAATGCCGGAAGCGGAGTCCTCCCGTCCCGTTGCGTCAGTCGCTGCGTTAACCGCTGAGGATGCCGATGCCGATGCGGAAGAGAAGAAGCCCAAAGCGGGGCGCATTAAAGCAGCGTGAGGCGGTCTCGTCTGTAGTGTGTGACGTTGTGGCTTGTTTACCAGCCCTGTCGCTACCAGATGCCCTGATAAGAGGGCGTTATCAGTAGCAGCCTGTCCTCGGACAGGCTTTTTATCTTTCTGTTTAGCGTTTACAGACCACAGCTTTTCAGGTTCAGGCGATTGTCGCCTGCGCACAGCAGCGTTTCAGCGCGTGCATGGCTTCTTTCGCCGCATCTGAAGGCGAGCGCTGTTTAATCTCATCATTAAAGACTTCCAGCCCAACCGGCCCGCTGTAGCCTTCCGCTTCCAGATAGTCCAGCAGCGTATAGAGCGGGAAGTTGCCCTGGCCCGGCAACAGCCGATGGTGCCTTGCCGTTTCCACCAGTTCGCTGCCGGAAGGCAGCGTGGCTAAATCGGAAAGCTGTACCAGGAAAATTTTGTCCATCGGGATGCCGTTTAAGTCGGCCACGGTTCGGTTGCGTACAAAAATATGGAAGGCATCCACGACCAGGCCCAGATTAGGCTCGTTAATACGCTGTACCAGCTGCCAGGCGGCGGCCGTAGTATTGATATGGGTGCTCCATGCCATCGCCTCAAAGGCGACCCGCAGCCCACGCTTTCCCGCTTCCTGCGCCAGCCAGCGAATATCCTCTTCTTCACGCCCGGCGATACACTCTTTTTGCGTAGAGGCTGGCGTCAGCAGGGTGGTGGCGCCCAGCGCCGCCGCTGTCTCCATCATTTTCAGCGCGTCGCGGCGTTTTTCCTCGCGCTGATCGTCCGGTGCGCCGTCAAAATCCAGCAGCACCTGGTAATCCGTCAGGGCAAGCCGCTGTTCCTCAAGCAGGCTGGCTACAGCCTGAGCCGTACCTTCAGCCGAGTCCACATCCTGCCGCCACAATTCCAGCTGGCTGAAGCCAGCCTGAGCGGCGGCGATAATTTTCTCTTCCGTTGTGCCGCTCAGTAAAACCGTATTAATAAAAAGTGGATTATGTTGAAAACGCATCCTGTTCCCCTTAAAGCCTAATAGCAAAAAAATGGACAGAGAGCCGGTAAACGGTCCGACCTTTTGACTCTCGCCTGCTGACAAGTATAGCGACCTGTGCCGATTCGCCAGCCTCATCAGCGCGCTAAAGGTTTTCCAGGCTTTGCCTGACTTGACGCTTCCTGACGTTAGCCGCTTTATGCTGGTTTTTTTACAATAAGGAGAGCATATGACTAACTGGCTGCAACAAATTCAAACCGTGTTAGGGAAAGGCAAGGGCGGCGGCGAAGGCCTGAGTAAAATGCTGGCACCGGGCGCTTTAGGCGGCCTGGCCGGGCTGCTGATCGCCAATAAATCTTCCCGTAACCTGCTGAGCAAATACGGTAAAAACGCGCTGATTATTGGCGGCAGCGCGGCGGCGGGCGCGCTGCTCTGGAACAAGTACAAGCAGCGCGTCAGCGAAACGCATCGTGAAGAGCCACAGTTTGGTCAGCAGGCCACCGCAGTGGACAGACGCGCGGAGCGGCTGGTGCAGGCGCTGGTGTTTGCGGCAAAAAGCGACGGGCATATTGACGGCGAAGAACGTAAGGCCATCAATGAGCATATTCATCAGGCGGGGCTGGGCGCGGAAGGTGAGCAGCTGTTGCAGCGCGCTATCGATATGCCGCTGGATCCTAAAATGCTGGCGCAGGATGTGAAAAACGAAGAGGAAGCGCTGGAACTCTACTTCCTCAGTAATCTGGTCATTGATGTCGATCACTTTATGGAGCGCAGCTATCTGCAGGCGCTGGGCGACGAGCTGAAAATTCCACAGGACGTCCGCGAGAGCATGGCGAAAGATATCCAGCAGGAGAAGCAAAAGCTGGTCGCCTGACTCTTTCCGGGCGCCTTACCCGGCCCGGAAAGCTTTTTTAACGTTGTTTATCAACTCTTGTCAACGCGCTGCGCTTGGCAATCACCGCCGTAGCTGCCACCCTTACTCTGTATAACTGATTCAGCGGGGCAGCAAATGATAAAACCACCAGTCGCTAAAAAAATACCTTACGAGATGAGCGCGCACGGCGAGACGCGCATAGACAATTACTATTGGCTGCGTGACGACAAGCGTGAAGATACGGCCGTGCTGGACTACCTGCATGCGGAAAACGACTACGGGCAGGCCGTAATGCAGACGCAGCAGGCGCTGCAGGAAAAATTACTGAAAGAGATGGTCGATCGCGTGCCGCAGCGCGACAGTTCCGTTCCCTATGTCAAAAACGGCTATCGCTATCAGCGACGCTATGATGAGGGCAACGAATATGCCGTCTACACCCGCCAGCCGGAAGAAACCGCCACGCCGGAAGAGTGGGAGGTGCTCGTTGACGGCAACCAGCGCGCCGCCCACAGCGAATTTTATACGCTGGGCGGCCTCGGCATCAGCCCAAACAATGAAGTGATGGCGCTGGCGGAGGATTTTCTGTCGCGCCGTCAGTACGGCATCCGCTTCCGCAACCTTAAAACCGGCAACTGGTATCCGGAGGTGTTGGATCACGTCTCTTCCAGCTTCGTCTGGGCCAGCGACAGCCGCACTTTTTACTATGTGCTGAAGGATAAACAGACGCTGCTGCCCTGGCAGGTATGGCGTCACCGGCTGGGCACCCCACAGCGGGATGACGAACTGGTCTATGAAGAGCAGGATGAGACTTTTTACGTCAGCCTGCATAAAACGATGTCCGAGCACTTTATTCTGATTGTGCTCAATAGCACCACTACCAGCGAAATCCGGCTGCTGGACGCCGAATTTGCCGATGCACAGCCGCAAATTTTCTGCCCGCGCCGTAAGGATCACGAATACAGCCTGGATCATTACGATCACCATTTTTACGTGCGATCCAACCGCGAAGGCAAAAATTTCGGCCTGTATCTCACCGATCATGTGAAAGAGGAAAAATGGCAAACGCTGATTGCGCCGCGCGATCACGTTATGCTGGAGGATTTTGCGCTGTTTCGCGACTGGCTGGTGGTGGAAGAGCGTCAGCGCGGCCTGACCAGTCTGCGGCAGATTAACTGGCAGAGCGGAGAAGATTACGGTATCGCTTTTGACGATCCGGCCTATGTCACCTGGCTTTCCGTCAATCCCACGGCGAATACCAGCAAGCTGCGCTATGGCTACTCCTCAATGACCACGCCGGATACGCTGTTCGAGCTGGATATGGACAGCGGCGAGCGGAAAATCCTCAAGCAGACGGAAGTTAAGGGCTTTGACGCCAACGACTACCGCAGCGAACATCACTGGATCAAGGCCCGTGACGGTGTCGAAGTGCCCGTTTCGCTGGTCTATCACCGTCAGCACTATCGACCCGGTAAAAGCCCGATGCTGGTTTACGGCTATGGCTCTTACGGCAGCTGTATGGATGCGGACTTCAGCTCCAGCCGCCTGAGCCTGTTGGATCGCGGCTTCGTATTCGCGCTGGCGCACATTCGCGGCGGCGGCGAGCTGGGTCAGCAGTGGTACGAAGATGGCAAATTGCTGAACAAGCTCAATACCTTTCATGATTTTATCGACGTGACCAATACGCTGGTGGAAAAAGGCTATGGTAACCCGGAAAAGCTCTATGCCATGGGCGGCAGCGCTGGCGGCCTGCTGATGGGCGCAGTTATCAATATGGCGCCGACGCGCTTTCACGGCGTGGTGGCGCAGGTGCCGTTTGTGGATGTGGTCACCACGATGCTGGACGAATCTATCCCGCTGACCACGGGAGAATATGATGAGTGGGGCAATCCGGCGGACGAGCGTTACTATCGCTATATGCGTCAGTACAGCCCTTATGACTGCGTCACCGCGCAGCACTATCCGCATATGTTGGTGACCACCGGACTGCATGATTCCCAGGTTCAGTATTGGGAACCGGCGAAATGGGTCGCGAAACTGCGTGAGTTTAAAACGGACGATAATCTGCTGCTGCTTTGTACCGATATGGATGCGGGGCACGGCGGTAAATCAGGCCGTTTTAAATCTTATGAGGGCGTGGCGCTGGAATACGCTTTCCTGATTGGCCTGGCGCAGGAGACGCTAAGCGCCGCCAGCGCCCGTTAATCCGCCGACAGAGCCCGTTCCATCGCGCTTTTGAGATCGGGCTTCAGATCCGGGATATTTTTTAGCATCCACTTCAGGTATCCCGGATCGCGCTTCACCACATCATCAATACGGCTACCGCGATATTTGCCGAACGGGAAAGTGGCGCTGGAGCCGCGAACCTGCATCCGGCGCACCATTTCTGGCGCATCCCAGCCGGAAAATTCCATAATACGGATCAGCAAAGCCGCCGTAATGTAGCAGTCGTACAGTGCCCGGTGAGCGTGGAGATCCGCTGGCGGCGTCACGTCCAGCTGTAAAGCTTCACGCAGCGCCTGGTTGCCGTATTTTTTTCCGGGCCACAGGCCTCTCGCCAGCGTCATAGTACAAATCCATTCGCCCGGCATTTCCGGCAGCATCCGACGGTCAAAGCTGGCATTGTGAGCGACGTAGTAAGGGCTGCCGTGATAGCGGCCAATCGCTTCTTCAATGGTGGGCTTGCCCAGCACCATCGTTTCAGTGATGCGGTGGATGGCCATAGCCTGACGGCTGATGGGCCGATCCGGACTGATCAGATCGCTCATAGGGTTCACGATCCTGCCGTCGATAACGTCAACGGAGGCGACTTCCACTACGCCGCCCTGCAAGCCACAGGTTTCGGTATCTATTACGCGTAACATAATTTCTCTCTTTCAGAGGGCGGTAGCCGAGCGTAAATCGTGCACTTCGCCCTGCCATTTGCTGTCCTGACGCCGGGCAATAACCAGCTGCTCGCCACGACCGCCAGCGATAATCTGCCGGCCATTTTCATCCCAGACGGCGCTTTTCCCCGCGCTGTCAAAACCGCCCGTGGGCAGAGCGTGGTTAGCCATCAGCACGGCAATATTGAACTTACGCGACCAGCGCGCCAGATATTCGCAATCCTTGTGATAACCTTTTTCAGAAAGGAGCACGCTGGTGGCATAAAGATTAGCGCCACGATGCGCGGCATCGCGAGCGTAGTCTTCCACGCTGATATCGGCGCAGACCGCCATCGCCACATGATGATGTTGGTAGCCAAACACGGGAACGCTTTGTCCGGGATGGAAGAAGGGTTTTTCCGCCTCTACCAGATTGCGTTTAAAATAGGCCAGGCGCGTGCCGTCAGGCAAAAAAGCCAGCGCGCAAAGGCGTATTTTATCGCCATCCTGCAAAGGAACGCCGGTAACAATACTCATACGGTATTCTGTCGCCGCTTCGGCAAAAGCGTTAAGGCGCACATCGTCTATCGACATCGCCAGCTGGCTGGCAAGCGCAAGCTCATAGCCGGTGATGGAAAGCTCCGGGAACAGCAGTAAATCAACCTGATGTTCAGCGGCCTGACGAACAAAAGCCAGATGGCGTTCTATATTCCACTCGATTTCTCCGGGACGAGACCCTGATTGCGCGGCGGCGATGCTCCAGACGGACATAAATATACTCGCGATACGGTTTTTGAGACGTTATCTCAACCGAAGCGACCAGGAAACACAAGTTATTCGCGTAACTATTTTTGCTTCGGCTCATACGGCAGGCGGGAAAGGCTGAGCGACGCCTGTCGATAATGCGTCAGCCGCTGACGAAACCAGTCGCGCAGGGCCTCCGGCTGCTCGCGCTCCACCATCTCCGCCACGACCGGCATATTGTAGCGCTCTTTAAACGCCACGCCTGCGGCAGCTATATCAACATTGATTTTGTCTTTTTCTTCCTGCGGCAGCACCGCCAGATTGTAGTTCATGATGGCCTCCATTGACTCGCGGCAAAAATAAAGCAGACGGCCGCGTTTCGCAAGCCTGACGGCGGGGTAAAGCCCTTAACGACTCGACACTTTATTGGTAGCGGAGTATTCTTTCGGCCTTGTCGCAGCCCCGGGCTGCACCAAACGGGATGGATTCAATGCGTAGGTCAATGATTTTCGCGCTGGCGCTGAGTGCCGCCGCTTTTTCACAGCAGGTTTCTGCTCACGCCCACCTTAAAAGCCAGTACCCGGCAGCGAATGCCAATGTGGAAGCTTCGCCGCAGGCGCTGACGCTGACGTTTTCGGAAGATATCGAACCGGCTTTCAGCGGCGTTGAGGTCACGAACGGTCAGCAGCAGGCCATGCCGCTCTCCGAAGCCGAGCGTGCGCCAAAGCAGCATAATCAGCTAATCGTGCCGCTGGCGAAGCCGCTGAGCAGCGGACAGTATCAGGTCAACTGGCATGTGCTGTCGGTTGATGGTCATAAAACTAAAGGAACCTACACCTTTAGCGTGCAGTAATATGTCCCTCAGCCTGTTTTATCTGCTTTCTCGCTGGCTGCATTTTGCCGCGTTGATGACGCTGACGGGCGGCGCAATCTACACCACGCTGTTGGCGCCCGCGCGTTTCCGGCCGCAACTGGCACGGCGTCTTCACCGGCTGCTGGTGGCGGCTTCGCTGCTTGCGCTGGCAACGGCGATAATGCTGCTGGTGGCGCAAACCGGTCTGATGGCCGACGGCTGGCGCGATATTGGCGATAGCGCCATATGGCAGGCGGTGCTGCAAACGCGTTTCGGGCAGGCCTGGCAATGGCAGCTGCTCGCCGCGCTGTTGGGCGTCGTCGCCTTATCAGCCAGGGGACAGCTGCGGCAGTGGCTGTTATTACTGAGTGGGGCGGGGCAGCTGGTTGGGCTGGCCTTTGTGGGCCATGCGACCATGCTGGATGGCACGGCCGGTTGGCTACAGCGTCTGAATCATAGCGTACATCTGCTGTCGGCTGCCTTCTGGGCGGGCGGCCTGCTCCCGGTAGTGATTTTGATGCGCGATATGGCGCGTTTCCCGGCGGGCTATGACGCTATCCGTACGCTGATGCGCTTTTCCCGTTACGGTCATCTGGCTGTGGCATTGGTTATTATCAGCGGCACGATTGACGCTTTTATCCTGCTGCCTGGCTGGCCGCCGGCATTTGGACGCTACAGCCAGCTGTTAATGCTGAAGGCGCTATTGGTAGCGGTGATGTGCGGCGTCGCGCTGTTTAATCGTTACTGGCTGGTGCCGCGCTTTCAGCCCGACGGGGAGCGCGCCCGGCACCTTTTTATCCTGACCACGCTGGCCGAGCTGCTGCTTGCCGCGCTGGTAATAGCGCTGGTGAGCGTCTTTGCTACTCTGGAGCCAGCCTGAATTTTTACCGCCTGCTGTTGGGCGTTTCTACAAGAGGTAGTGCAACATCATGAAAAAATTAGTCGGCCTGATGCTAGCTTTAAGTTTTTC
Organism: Erwinia artemisiae; assembly: GCF_051400835.1. Lineage (NCBI taxonomy): Bacteria > Pseudomonadati > Pseudomonadota > Gammaproteobacteria > Enterobacterales > Erwiniaceae > Erwinia > Erwinia artemisiae. The sequence goes on from NZ_JBLFFM010000001.1 coordinate 98,682, forward strand.
TTCCAGCGCGATGGCGTCAGAGGTGATTACCGTCAGCCGCTTTGAAGTGGGCAAGGACAAATGGGCCTTTAACCGCGAAGAGGTGATGCTGACCTGTACCAAAGACGGCGCGCTGTACGCAATTAATCCCAGCACGCTGATGCAGTATCCGCTGAACGATATCGCAAAGCAGCAGCTGAAAAGCGGGCAGGTGAAAGGCCAGCCGATCGACGTTATTCAGATTGATGACCCTGCGCAGCCGGGCCAGAAAAAGAGCCTGACGCCAATTATTGAGCGTGCGCAAAAGCTGTGTGATTAAACGTTTTGCCGCGCTGGCTTCCCGGCCAGCGCGGTAGCAGTAATTGTCCACTCCTGCCATCTTGTCACTGTTTCTGCCGTTACGATCACAGAGCTGTCATATTTTAGCTGGCCCTGAACCCTACAGCTGGAAAATCTCCGCGCCTGAACTACCTTATAAAGAGCAAGGCGTCATAGCCTGCATAAATGCCAACTTTTAGCGCACGGCTCCTACCAGAGCCATTCCCCTGGACCAAAGACAGGAATCGTCTTTGGTCTTTTTTTGGTTGGGGTTTTAAAACAGAAACTTACATTTAAATCAATCATTTAAGATCCCCCCAGTTGCACCTTATTACCCCCTGTAAGAACCTATGTAGACACTTTGTAGTCACTTTTTTGGGCCATTCTTGCCAGCAGATTGTTGGTCACGGCCTCTTCCAGATGATCAGGTGCGCATGACGCATGGTCACGCCGATATCGGAATGGCCTGAGATGCGTAGCAATACCACGATATTACCTCCGGCCATCATAAAGTGGCTGGCAAAGCCGTGACGCACGCCGTGGCTCATTTGGCCTTCTGGTAACTATTACGAAGCATTAATCGCGCAAAGTGATATAAAGCCTTTTGAATTCCGTAGTGAACGCCATCAATTAGATCTGGTGCTCAGGAAACTGAATGATGTTGATAGTGTGATTATTGAGTATATTCTTAGACCAGAAGCACATGCTGACAGCGTCCGGGTTAAAGGAGATTTCAGTATCAACGAAAGTTATTTTCCTGAGATACTGAAACGGCTGGATGAAATGATTGCGTGGCAGAATTAAACATCCCGGCATCAGGTATGTTTATCAGATAATCCCCGCCGGGCGGGGATTGGTATCATGCTGGCTTTCCCGGCCAGACAATATCCGGCGTGCCGGTATCAACGGTCTGCACGTACTTCATGCACGCGGTCAGTAATGCCTTAATTTGAGCGTAGTCCGGCAACGTGATTCAGCCCGACCACTCTCGCGTGCCAGAATTACGTTGAATTAAGGTTGCCGGACTGTTTTTTAAATGTATAACTTAATTATTTTTTTAAAGGGAAAAAAGAAATAAATTATCCAGTTTATAGCGGGGGTGATAGGATGCTATTCTGCAATGACTCATAAGGGACTTATAAAGCCATGGCTTACATCGATGCTAATCTTATCAAAAACGAAACGCTGCTTTATCGCGGTGAGGTAACATTATGGGCCTTACTGCCCTGGGTGATTTGGGGTGTCATTGTAGGCGCTATTACAGCAGGTTTAGGATTGTTGTTGATACCTTTTGGCTATTTTGTAATACGTTCTAACGAAGCCGGGATAACGGACAGGCGCGTAATTGCTAAAACTGGTATTATCAAGCGAGATACAATCGAGATAGGGTTGAATAAGGTTTCCAGTCTGCAAATAAAGCAAAGTATCGCAGGCCGTATTCTCGGCTATGGTTCTTTAATTATTTGCGATGTAGGTGCATCCCGTGCCCCTATAAAATATATAAAGGATCCTATGGCGTTCAGGCGCCGTTTTTTTGAGCTACAGGAAGAGAACGACGTGAAGTAATCGCGCAGCACGTACAGTCTAACCCAGCCGAAGCGCTGGGTTTTTTATCGGCTGAAGACTGTAATGCTGCAATGTTTAATGCATAGTGGTAGCTGTATATTCGGCTACCATATTGAATAATGCCAGAAAGCTTTTTTTGCCGACTGGCGTAATGGCGTAATGGCGTAATGGCGTAATGGCGTAATGGCGTAATGGCAGCGGACAGCTCATCCATCCCTCGCGGCAGCGTCAGGAAAAATGCAGTTAGTTGCCTGGCAGAAGCAAGCCTCAGCTATCTGCCGGGCTTGCTTTATGCGTCGGCTGCCTGAAAAAGTATTTATGATGTACTTTCGGGATAACCCAGCGGGTAAAAAGGACATTGCGTTAAGCAGAAAAGTGGGTCTTCCGTACAATTATTACCAGGGAAAACGGCCCCCTACGTTTAACTCCTCAGAACCAAAATCAGGTGATTCTCCTCGTCTTGCCCGAATTTTTTCATCTTTTGTTGGCTTATGTGTATCGGCCCTGCTGGGGGGTTTACCCGGAAGGCTATCACAGCCAAACCCTTTGCAAATTTTCAGGGAAGGCGTCTTGTCCTGAGGCTGTGGGTTTGAGCATGCCGCAAGGGTAAGGGAAAGGCTCACCAGCGCAATATATTTCATTAACATTTTAAGTTCCTTTTAATAATGCCAGTTTCCATAGTAATGCTGATAATTTAAACAAAGCGTCTACGAGTACAAATTAATCGTTTGCGGTACTGGCACCATCCGTTAGTGCAATCGCCATACGCATTTTTTTTGCTACTTAACCTAATTTTTTCAATTCTGTTGCCGATAAGAGCCTCTGACTATTGTAGTTTCAGCCTGCCAATATGAGTGACGGCTGGTCTGTTTTTTAAACACATGGTGTTTTTTAACAAGGAATAAAAAATGAAAAAAGTAGTAAAATGGGTGTTCTTCGTTATTGTTGCGCTAATTGTGATTCGCGCGCTTACCGGCCCCAGCGAGCAGAGTAAAAACGCGGCAAATACCGGCCAGGCGCAGCAGGGTAGCGCGACAGCATCCTCTTCACCGCAAAAAGAGGTTTACCATGTTTCCGCCACTAAACTTTTTAAAGATTATGAAGCAAACGAAGTTGCCACAGATGAGGCGATGAAAGGGAAACTTATTGCCGTAACGGGCACGGTACAGTCTATCGATAAAGATTTTACCGATGCCATTATTATCAGACTGAAAACCCCGAATCAGTTTATGGCCGCGAGTATGGAAATGCAGGATTCTGAGAAAAACACGGCTTTAACGCTCAAGAAGGGCAGTCAGGTTGAGGTGGTTTGTCAGCGCATGTCACGCGTTATCGGCACGCCTTCAGGTCGTCGCTGCGTATTTAATTAATGTGCGCACGGACTATTCCTGAAACACAGCCCGGCTTCCGGCTGGCTTAAAATAGCGTGAACGCCCTGGCCACCGAGCCGGGGCTTATTTTTGCGGCGGCAGGCGCAAAGTAAGCTATCAATTTAACAGGGTCGAACTATTCCGGAAATAAGGGCCGCATCCCGTATTAAGCGGTCTGGATTATCGGCCTGTTTTAACTCATCAAACAGGGAAAGGAGAGACGCTGCTGCAAAATAATACCGGCGGGAAGCCGGTATCGAAAAGCGTGCCGGCCTTAATTACGACTGCGGCTGACCTACCGGGCCTGCGCCCAGCGTGCCGCCCGGCACGGACTGCGCGCTTGGTGCATGAGGACGGCCGTCGTTACCTACCGCGCTGCTGCGATTCATACAACCCGCCAGGGATAAAACGGCCAGCAGAGCGATAAGACCTTTAGTGCAATTTTTCATAATATTTTCCGTGGGTTGAAAAAGATTCAGAGCCTTAAGCGTAGCCTGGCGTTTGTTGATTGCCAGCAGCGGCCTGACAAAAACAGAGCGGAAAAATTTTCCTGCTTCTTTATCGGACGGTGACAGAAAAATCCTCTACTACACTTAACTAACTGCAAACTAAAGGAGGCAGTTATGTTTAAACATGAAACGAATAAAGAACGTAAAGATGAAGGCGACGTGCATAAAGGTCTGCCGGAAGCCGCGCCTTCGGCTGGTAATGCTTACGAGGAAGACGATTATCCGGCCAAGGATGCGCCTGATGAACACGGTGAAGTGCCGCGGACTCGCGATGATAGCCAGGCAGATAAAAAAGATCCTTATCAGGAAAAATAAGGTTTACTCAGGCCCGCTGCGGGCCTGATGCCCGCAGGTTATACGATTGCTTTAGGGTTGTGGACAGCGCTATTCTTTAGCTTCTGAAAAAAGGAAAAGCGCCTTGCAAAGGAGAGTGCAATGAAACATAGCCGCAAATATCGGGTCTGTTACTACGGCAGCCTGATAACCATTTTCTTTTTTCTGTCGCATACTTGCCTGCCGGCCCACGATCTCATCTTCCATCCTTTTCTGCTGCTTACCTGGATTTTTATTATTCGGGGTATAGTCGCGCTGTGGCAGGATGCTGTACGTTTTTGGCAGTGGTTTAACGGCTGACGCGCGCTTAAGCAAATAAATCTGCCGCCTGGTAACGATTCTGGCTGGAGTAGGATCGGTACTGACTCCGGGCCCGCTAGCGCGTTATTATGAAAAAGCCCTGGATAAGGGTGAATAAACGCCGAACGTTTATTCTTCTGGTGCCGGGTAAAGTGCTTTTCAACACGATACTTTACCTTTCAGGCTTGTTTATCAGAGATGAAAGCTCTACGCTGCCGTTTCCACGCCACGCGATTTACGCGTCTGGCGTACTGGCAGGAGCAAGCCTGATGAAAAGTAGCAAAGAGATTTCGATCGATCAGTTTACCGACAGCGAAAAAGAGCTGATTGACGCTAAAGTGAAAGCCCTCACGCTGAAAAAAGGCCATGTTCCTTCGCAAAAAGAAGAAAAAGAGATCCTGAAAGAGGCCAAACGGCTGGTAATGAAGGATCGCGTCATCAAAGAGACCAGCAAAGCCGTCGTGGCTAAAAAACCACGCAAGCCCGCCGCTGCCAAAGAAAGCGAAGTCAAAGAGTTTAACTGGTCTGCCTCCCTGCGCAAAAATCCACGGGCGCTAAAAGGCAGCTAGCCGATAAACACTAAATGCAGCGCCCTGAATAAGACTTCCAGCAGCAAGGCGCCGCCGATGATAACCAGTGCCAGCATCAGACTGAACTGTTGATCTGTTTCCATGTTATTGCCGCTCCCTGATAAGTTAACAGACTATACTTTAGAGCCTGTTAACTGAACATTTCGTAAACATTCCAGTCATTTTTCCTTCAGGATGCAACTATGGTGTATCAATACCTTAACGGCACGGCGTGGCGGCATATCTATATTGTGGGTGATATTCATGGCTGTCTCGCCATGCTGCACGAAGAGTTAGAGGCTCAGCGATTCGATGCCGGGCAGGATCTGCTGATAGCCGTAGGCGATTTGATCGATCGTGGCCCGGACAGCCCTGGCTGCGTGGCGCTGTTGAATAAGCCCTGGTTTCGCAGCGTGCGCGGCAATCATGAAGAGATGGCTATCGGGGCGCTGACGCGGGGCGATCATCAGCAGTGGATCGGCAACGGCGGCGACTGGTTCTATAAGCTGGAAGGCATGAAAATGATTGAGGCGAAACATGCGCTCAGCCGTTGTCGCCTGATGCCCTTAATTATTCATCTGGAACTGGAAAATAGCGTGGTGGTGGTCGCTCATGCCGACTATCCGGCCGAACGCTATGCGTGGGAGGCAGCAGTCGATCCTTTTAAGGTCGTCTGGAGCCGCAGCCGCGTTGAACAGGTACAGCAAGGAAAGGGCAAGGCCATCAGCGGCGCGGACGCTTTCTATTTTGGCCACACGCCGCTAAGCAAGCCGCTGAGTGCGGCGAATTTGCACTTTATCGATACCGGCGCCGTATTCGGCAACCGGCTCACAATGGTGCAGGTACAGTAATGCTCAGGAGAACAGCTTGCCGTCCCGCACCAGCTCCCGCGGGTAGCTGTTTTTAATCCGGCTCGATACTTTCTTTGCCAGGCCAATCGGCTGCTGTTGACAGGTGACAATCACTTCGTCGGCGGGCAGCGCACGCTCAGGATAAATGTCCCGTCCGCGATACCACTCTTCGGCTTCCGCCAGCGTCAGCTCAAAACGATTTGACGCCTGCGGCTGCGTCAGAGCGATAACCGCTTCGTGCTGCCAGCGATAGCCTTTGGCAAAGGTTTCAGCCAGCTTCAGGCCGATACGCGAAAAGCGAACCCGGCCCAGCAGCGGCTCCACGGCGCGCGGAAACAGCCAGAGCTCCTTATCACGCTGCCAAAGCGCATGGGCAGCGCTGTCCCACGCCAGCCCTGATTTAGCGGCAGCGGCCGTAATTTCCTGCTCATCTTTACGTTTTACCGGCGTAAAAGGCAGCTTACCCAGTTTATAATTTGGCGCGGGCATGGGCGGCACGCCCGCTGTTTTGCGCAGTCGCGCGACAAAGAAGCCTTCACTGTCAAAAATATGTGGGAAAACGTGCAAAAAGCCTTCCGGGGTGCTGGCCCGTTCGGCGCCGGCAAACAGGTCGTCTAAAGGTTCGATGACAACGGCGTCCGGATAGCGCGCCAGCAGCCAGGCGATGACCTGCTGATTTTCGCTGCGGTTCAGGGTGCAGGTGGAATAGACCAGCGTCCCGCCGGGTTTAAGGGCATGAAAGGCGCTATCGATTAAATCGTGCTGAGTGGCGGCAATCGCCTCGGTGCTTTCCGGCGACCAGTTGCGCAGCGCATCGGCGTCCTTACGGATTACGCCTTCGCCAGAGCAGGGCGCATCCAGCAAAATGGCGTCGAAGGTTTCCGGCAGCGCCGGCCCGAAGACGCGGCCGTCGAAATGGGCGATCGCCGTATTGCTGACGCCGCAGCGGCTGATGTTGGCGTGCAGCACCTTGACCCGGCTGGCGGAGTATTCGTTGGCGAGAAGCACGCCCTTGTTGCTCATCGAGGCGGCAATCTGGGTGGTTTTAGATCCCGGCGCGGCGGCCATGTCCATTACGCGTTCCGGCGCGGGCGAACCGGCAAACAGCGCGGTTACCGGCAGCATGGAACTGGCTTCCTGAATATAAAACAGCCCCGCCAGATGTTCCGCCGTACTGCCTAAAGGCAGCGTGTCGGCATCGTCACGGCTGATCCAGAACCCTTCCTTACACCAGGGGACGGGCGTCAGCGCCCATTGATAAGGCTCGACCAGCGCCAGAAACGCCTCAACGCTGATTTTCAAGGTATTGACGCGCAGGCTGCGGCGCAGCGGCTGCTGGCTGAAGGCAATAAACTGCTCGAACCCGGCGCTGTCGGGCAGCAGCTCGCGCATCTGATTTAAGAAAAGATCCGGGAAGTACACGCGTGAAGAAGAAGACACTGAAAGATTCCGCTGGCAATAAAGTGGGGCGAGTTTATCACACTCTGCGGCGGCAAAAAAAACGGGCAGCCAGGCTGCCCGTTTCGATTATTTTGCCGGCAGCGCCGTGCCCCATTTACGCCAGTCTTTCGGCTCCTCGTCCTCCAGCAGATAATGCTTGCCGCTGGTGGCCTGCGGTGCCAGCGGCACGGTCGGCGGGGTGGCAAACTGAATGCCGCCCTGAATAAACTGTTGGAAGGTGCCGGTTTTCACCACGCCGCCAATCAGGCCAAACTTGAAGTTGTAGCCGGAGGCCAGCCAGAACACCGAGTTATTGCGCACCAGATGCTGGTATTTTTTGCTGATGCGTAGCGTAATCTGCACGCGATCGGCCATCGATCCCAGCGAGGTGCCCGTTACCGTACCGACCTCGATTCCCCGGAACAGTACCGGCGTACCGACAGACAGCGAGCCGCCTTCAGGCGCGTCCAGCACCACGTTCAGGCCATCCAGATAGCGTGCGTCGGTAATGGTTGATTCCTGTAGTTCAAAGGTGCGCTGCGCGCGGCCTTTGCCGGGATCGACATTGATATAAGGCTGGAGCAGGGTATCCAGATGATTAACGCCCGCTGCGGAAATCTCCGGCGACACTACCGAGAACCGGCTGCCCAGCCGCGCGAAATCCTGTACGTATTCCGGATAAAGCACGGCTTTGGCAATCACCTGATTTTTGTCGTTATTGAGCGCCAGAGATTCCAGCTGGCCGATGGTGATGCCGAGATAGCGGATAGGCATCCCTGAGGAGAGCTTGCTGGCGTCGTAGGTATGCAGCGTAATCTGACTGCCGACCGCTCTGGCCGCCGTTTCTGATTCAAACAGCGTGCGCTTGTCTTTACTCGTCAGGCCCGCACCGGCGCCGCTGAGGTTATCAAAGCTGATAGCGCCCTTCAGCGCGCGGTTAAGCGGCGAAGCCTGCACGGTCAGGCCGCTGCCGTTAAGCTGCACGCGCGCGCCGCCTTCCGACCAGAACACGCTGTTCGGCGTCAGCAGCTTGCGGTATTCCGGCTTGATGTGCACGCGCACGTCGAACTCGTTAGCTCTTGGCGTGACCTCCACGATCTCGCCGACCTGAAACTTACGATAGAGCACCACTGAACCGGCCTGAATATCCGGCAGGCTGTTGGCGGTCAGCGTCAGGGTGGTAGGCAACTGGTTGGTGGTAATGCCTTCGGCGGCTTTTTCCGCATTAGCAAACAGCGGATAGCTCTCTTTTGGCGCACCATTGCTGCCGGGATCCAGGCGAATGCCGCCGTCGATCCATTCGCGTGCGCTGGCGCCCAGCACTTCCATACCGTCCAGCCCCAGCTTAACGTCCAGCCGACTGTTGATAATAAACTTGCTGTCGCCGTGCACCAGTTCGCGATACTCAGGCGTAACAGCGATAATAAAATTCACGCCTTTTTCATTGAGCTTGCGGCTGACCACCTGGCCAATCTGCATCCCGTGCAGCATCACGGGCTGGCCCGCATCGATACCGTAGCTTTCCGGCGCGGTCAGCTTCACTTCCAGCGTGTCAGGCCGTTGCAGCAGCGACTCGTTGCTTTGCAGCACGGTAAAGCGATCCTGCGGTTCGCCTTCGCCAGGCACCAGTTCGAGCGTGCTGCCGGTCAACAGACTGCTGAGGCTGGTATCGGCGAGGGTGATTTTGGGGCTGCGCATCTCAATGCGGGTGCCGGTACGCATCAGGCCGGTTACCGACGGATCGATGGTCAGTTCGCCTTTTACCTTGCCGTCGGGCTGTAAGTTCAGCGCGGTTAGCGTGCCGACCTCCAGTCCCTGATACATCAGCGGCGTGCTGCCCGCCTTCAGGTTTTTGCCGCCGGGCAGGTCAAGCGTGATAATCACGCCGCGATGGCTGTGCGCCAAATTCGGGTAGAGCTGATAGCTGTCATCGCTTTTTGCCTGCGCGGAGTCGGCTGGCGAGTCAAACGCAATCGCACCGTTGACCAGCGCCGCCAGGCTCTCCAGCTGCACTTTGGCACCGCTCAGGCCCACATCGGCCTTCACCCCGGAGACGTTCCAGAAGCGGCTCTCTTTTTTCACGAGGTTGGTGAAGCGGCGCTCGATCAGCACGTCGACGGTTACGCCCTGATTGCCAGGGTTGATGCTGTAGTCATAGACGCGGCCAACCGGGATTTTACGGAAATAGACCAGCGAGCCGGTATTCAGCGAGCTTAAATCGGCGGCGTGCAGATGGATCATCATCTCGCCCGTGTTCATGCGATATTTCGGCTGCGTATCCAGCGCCACAAAATGCTCCTGCGGCTTGCCTTTGCCCGGCATCATGCCGATATAGTTGCCGCCCACCAGCGCATCGAGGCCCGACACGCCCGCCAGTGACGCTTTCGGCGTCACCAGCCAGAACTGCGTTTTATCGCGCAGCGCGTCTTTCATATCGCTCTTGATGCTGGCCTTGATCTTAATGGTGCGCAGATCGTCAGTCATGCTGATGCCCTGCACCAGACCCACCTCGACGCCCTGATAGCGCACCGGCGTTCGGCCAGGCACAATGCCGTCAGCGGTGGCGAAATCGATGGTAACCGTGGTGCCGCGCTCCTGGTAATTGTTCCAGACGAGCCAGCCCGCTATCAACAGCGCAATCAAAGGCAGCAGCCAGAACGGCGAAATTTTGCGGCGGCTTTTCACGCGTGCGCTAGTCGGTGTAGTCGGCGTTTCCTGTTGCATGTGCATCCCAAAGTAAACGGCTATCCAGCCACTCGACGGCAAGGATAGTAAGAATAACCGCTGAGCCAAAATAGAAGGCAGCCGGTCCCATAGTAAAAGCCAGAAGCTGGTCGCGATTCACCAGCGACATGGTTAAGGCAATAACAAACAGGTCCAGCATAGACCAGCGTCCGACCCAGGTAACTACCCGCAGCAGACGAACGCGCGTTTTCAGACCCTGTTCACATTTAAAATGGATGCTGAGCAGCAGCGTCAGCAGCACGATAACCTTGGTGAAAGGCACCAGGATACTGGCGATAAAGACCACGATCGCTACCGGAATATTGCCGGAAGCGAGGGAAAGAATACCGGAAAGAATAGTATCTTCCTGGCGCGCGCCGTTGAGATAAATAACGGAAATCGGCAGCAGATTGGCCGGGATCAGCAATACCACCGCAGAGATCAGCGCCGCCCAGGATTTTTGCAGGCTGTGGCGACGACGCAGGCGTAGCGGCGTATGGCAGCGCGGGCAGCGGCCCCGTTCGTCAGGCAGGCAGGTATGATGGCAGTTCAGGCAAACGCGCAGCTGCTCGGGGGCGATATGCGGCTGCGGCTGCGGATAAAAGCGATGCCACAGCTGTTCAACGTTGATATGAATAAGCGTCACCAGGCTCAGCGCGGCCAGCGACAGGAAGGCGAGCAGGCCGGTGCCGGGATTGATATCCGCATAGTCCTGCACCTTGATAGAAGCGACGGCGATACCGACCAGATAGATATCCAGCATGACCCACTCTTTGAGCCGATCGAGCATCAGCAGCACCGGCCGCAAATTTAAACCCAGCCGGTCACCAAAAAAAAGCCAGCCGATTGACGCCACCAGCGTGGCGGGCGCGCCGATGGTGCAAAAGGCCACCATAGAGGCGGTAATCACGTTGCCCTGCTGCGCCATCTGGATAATGCCTTCCAGCAGGCTGGCGCGGATAGTGGTGCCCAGCAGCCGGATAGTCAGCAGCGGTTCGCTAAAGGCAAACGGCATCAGCAGCAGCATAGTGACGGCCATTGCCGCCAGCCGCGTCATCGACCAGTCGCGTCCGTTAAGGATACGGGCGTTGCAGCGCGGGCAGTGCGCCGACTGGTTCGATTTAACATCTGGTAAGGAAAAAAGGGTATCGCATTGCGGACAACGCTGATAACGTTCCTGAGGCAGAATTTGGCTGATAGCGTATATTTTCACGAATTATCCGGATTTGCAGGGTACGGTCAGGCAAAATCGCCCCGGCGAACCACTCTTACGTTTGTTTTTAAAGCTTCAGACCAACAAGGGTATATTAACTAACGGAATCATTCACCTTGTCCGTCTGGACATTTAATGCTTATTTTATCAGGCGAAGCCATTCCGGGCTTCGTAACAGTTTTAATAATGGTTAAAAAATGACTAAAAAAGAATTTTACTCGGATCTCAATCGTGATTTACGCGCGCTTATCGCCGGCGAAACCAGTTTTCTGGCCGCGATGGGCAACTGCAGCGCGCTGCTGTTTGAGCGCCTTGAAGGCGTTAACTGGGCCGGGTTTTATCTGCTGACGGAAGAGAAGACCCTGGTGCTGGGACCGTTTCAGGGCAAAATCGCCTGCGTACGCATTCCGGTAGGCCGCGGCGTCTGCGGAACGGCGGTGGCGGAGAGCGCCGTACAGCGCGTGGACGACGTCCATGCCTTCCCCGGGCATATTGCCTGCGACGCGGCCAGCAATGCCGAAATCGTGCTGCCGCTGGTGGTAAACGGCGAGACGATCGGCGTACTGGATATCGACAGCGTGGAATATAATCGCTTCGACCAGGAAGACGAAAACGGGCTGATTACGCTGGTTGACGGGCTGTGTGAAGTGCTTGCCGGCACGGACGTGGAAAAATTTATTCACATGAAACGCAGCTAAAGTGCTGGATCACGTAGCATTTGCTGATGGTGTCATTATAATGACGCCTGTTCATGCCTGCGCTGGTTGGCAAACCCGTTGTAATCAGGAAATTTCATGGAAAATCAACCTAAGTTGAATAGCAGTAAAGAAGTAATCGCCTTTCTGGCGGAGCGGTTCCCACAGTGCTTCAGTGCCGAAGGCGAAGCGCGACCGCTAAAAATCGGCATCTTTCAGGATTTAGTCGACCGCGTGCAGGGCGAAATGGGCCTGAGTAAAACTCAGCTTCGTTCCGCGCTGCGCCTTTATACTTCAAGCTGGCGCTATTTATACGGCATCAAAGCTGGTGCCACCCGCGTTGACCTGGACGGCAACGCCTGCGGCGTTCTGGACGAGCAGCACGTGGAACACGCCCGTAAGCAGCTCGAAGAGGCCAAGGCGCGCGTTCAGGCGCAGCGCGAGCAGCAGCAAGCGAAAAAACGCGAAGCGGGTGAAGAAACTGCCCCTCGTCGTCCACGCAAGCCGGTTCGTAAACCTTCTGCTGAAGGCGAGCAGCCTCGGGCCGCACGCAGCAAGCCGCAGCGTAATCCTGGCCGCGCGCCTTCCGCAGAACGCCAACCGCAACGCACGACACCCGTTACGGATACCGCAGCATTGCAGGTGGGTCAAAACATCAAAGTCACGGCAGGCAAAAGTGCGATGGATGCAACCATTCTTGAGATTACAAAAGATGGCGTCCGGGTACAGCTGGCTTCCGGCCTGGCAATGATAGTGCGCGCAGAACACTTGCAGTTCTGATACGGAGGCCAATCAGGGCATGAACAACTTTTTTAAAACCACCGTTATTGCTGCACTGTTGTTTACCGGACATGTTTTCGCCGCCGATGCTATTACGCGCGCCGAGCAAATTCCGCAGCTTCATCAGGAACCGCAGCACGCGACCGTCAGCGAGCGCGTGACGTCGCGCTTTACGCGTTCCCACTATCGTCAGTTCGACCTGGATAAAGATTTCTCCGCGAAAATTTTCGCCCGCTATCTGAATCTGTTGGACTACAACCACAATGTGCTGCTGGCTTCTGACGTGGCGCAGTACAACACCAAAAAAACCACGCTGGGCGATGAACTGAAATCGGGTCAGCTGGATGTTTTTTACGATTTATATAACCTGGCGCAGAAACGCCGTTTTGAGCGCTATCAATACGCGCTGACGGTGCTGAACAAGCCGATGAATTTTAGCGGTCACGATACTATTGATATCGACCGCAGCAAGGCACCCTGGCCGCAAACCACTGCGGAGCTGAACCAGCTTTGGGATGCCAAAGTCAAATATGACGAGCTGAGCCTGAAGCTGACGGGCAAAGAGGAAAAGGAGATCCGCGAGGTTCTCACCAAGCGCTATCAGTTTGCTATCCGCCGTCTGGCGCAGAGCAATAGCGAGGACGTTTTCCAGCTGGCGATGACCGCTTTCGCGCGTGAAATCGATCCGCATACCAGCTACCTGTCTCCGCGCAATACCGATCAGTTCAATACTGAAATGAGCCTGTCGCTGGAAGGCATCGGCGCCGTACTGCAAATGGATGATGATTACACCGTGATCAACTCCATGGTTGCAGGCGGCCCGGCAGCCAAAAGCAAAGCGATTACCGTGGGCGATCGTATCGTCGGCGTCGGCCAGCCCGGCAAACCGGTTCAGGACGTGATCGGCTGGCGTCTGGATGACGTCGTGGCGCAGATTAAAGGCCCGAAAGGCAGCAAAGTGCGTCTGGAGATCCTGCCGGCCGGCAAGGGCACCAAAACCCGTATTATTACGCTGACCCGTGAAAAAATCCGTCTGGAAGATCGCGCGGTGAAAATGAGCGTGCATAACGTCGGCAAAGAGAAAGTCGGCGTACTGGATATTCCGGGCTTCTACGTGGGTCTGACCGACGATGTTAAAGTGCAGCTGCAAAAGCTGCAGAAGCAGAATGTCGACAGCGTAGTGATCGACCTGCGTACCAACGGCGGCGGGGCGCTGACGGAGGCGGTATCGCTTTCCGGCCTGTTTATTCCGGGCGGCCCGGTGGTGCAGGTGCGCGATAACAACGGCAAGGTGCGTCAGGACAGCGATACCGACAGCATGGTTTACTATAAAGGCCCGCTGGTGGTGCTGGTAGACCGTTTCAGCGCCTCGGCTTCCGAGATCTTTGCCGCCGCCATGCAGGATTATGGTCGCGCGCTGATCGTCGGTGAACCGACCTTTGGTAAAGGCACCGTGCAGCAGTATCGCTCGCTGAACCGTATCTACGATCAGATGCTGCGTCCCGAATGGCCCGCGTTGGGATCCATCACCTACACCATCCAGAAGTTCTACCGCGTTAACGGCGGCAGTACCCAGCGTAAAGGCGTTACGCCGGATCTGCTGATGCCGACCGGCGTGGAAGCGGTGGAAACCGGTGAGAAATTCGAGGATAACGCGCTGCCGTGGGACAGCATTGATGCGGCGGCCTACACCAAAACCGGCGATGTTAAACCGCTGATCCCGCAGCTGCTCAAGACGCATCAGGATCGTATCGCGAAGGATATGGAGTTCCAGTACATCCTGAAAGATATTGCCCGCTTCAACGCGATGAAGGATAAGCGCAATATCATCTCGCTGAATCTTGCCGAGCGCGAGAAAGAAAACCACGAGGATGATGCGCTGCGGCTGGAGCGGATTAACGCCCGTCTCAAGCTGGAAGGCAAAAAGCCGCTGGCGAAGCTTGAGGATCTGCCGAAGGATTACAAAGAGCCGGATCCTTACCTGGACGAAACGGTCAATATCGCCAATGATATGGCGCAGCTGGAAAAAAGCCAGAGCACCAAATAACCCCCAGGGCACAGCGCAAGCTGTGCCTTATTTTTACCTGAACTTTCCCAATCCACGCGGTAACTTTGCCTTTCCTGACAGTCAATCTTTTCCTGAACGTTAAAAGTTAAGACAAAATGTAAAGTTATGTCTTTTTAGACACTTAATGCCCTTTGCCGCTTGAAATGTTTTGCCGCGCCCATAGGATAGTTATCCGCTATAAGCGATTTTTTAACTGAGGAAGAAGAAATTTTATGATGCGTATTGCGCTTTTCCTGTTAACCAACCTGGGCGTAATGTTGGTTTTTGGACTGATCCTCAGTCTGACGGGAATTCAGTCAAGCAGTGTTCAGGGCCTGATGATCATGGCGGGTCTGTTTGGCTTTGGCGGTGCGTTTGTCTCACTGCTGATGTCTAAATGGATGGCGCTGCGCTCCGTAGGCGGTGAGGTCATTGAGCAGCCACGTAACGAAACCGAGCGCTGGCTGATGCAGACCATTGCCGGACAGGCGCAGCAGGCGGGCATTGCTATGCCGCAGGTCGCTATTTATCATGCGCCGGACATTAATGCCTTTGCTACCGGCGCGCGCCGCGATGCTTCACTGGTTGCGGTTTCTACCGGGCTGCTGCAAAACATGAACCGCGATGAGGCCGAGGCGGTGCTGGCGCATGAGATCAGCCATATCGCCAACGGCGATATGGTGACGATGACGCTGATCCAGGGCGTGGTAAACACCTTTGTGATCTTTATCTCGCGTATTATCGCGCAGATAGCCGCAGGCTTTATGTCGGGCGATCGCGAAGAGGGCGAAAGCAGCAACGGCAACCCGCTGGTCTATTTTGCGGTGTCGATGGTGCTGGAGCTGGTGTTCGGTATTCTGGCCAGCATTATCACCATGTGGTTCTCGCGCCATCGTGAGTACCATGCCGATGCCGGTTCGGCGCGTCTGGTTGGCCGCGAGAAAATGATCGCCGCGCTGCAACGTCTGAAAACCAGCTATGAGCCGCAGGAAGCAAGCACCATGATGGCGTTCTGCATTAACGGCAAATCGAAGTCGCTGAGCGAGCTGTTTATGTCGCATCCACCACTGGATAAGCGTATCGAGGCGCTGCGCAGCGGCCAGTACCTGAAATAGTCGTTAAGATGATAAATGCCGGTCGCTGACCGGCATTTTTTTGCCTGTCGATCAGCTCGCTTTCTGTTGCGGCCCCGGCTGCGTCAGCCGAAGCGCGCTGACGATGGCGGCCAGCGTAGAAAATACTCCTGCCAGCAGCAGCGAGGCGTGCGTGCCCTGATCGCTGAACAGATTAAACATTAACGCGACCAGCGCCGCGCCGCTGGTTTGACCCAGCAGGCGCGCCGTGCCCAACATGCCGCTCGCGCCACCGCTGCGATGACGTGGCGCCGAACTGATAATAGTGTGGTTGTTGGGCGACTGAAACAGGCCAAAGCCCGCGCCGCAGATCATCATGCGCCAGATAATGCTCCAGTTATCCGGCGAAGCTGGCAGCAGCGCCAGCGAAAACAGGCCGATCGCAAAGCATCCCAGCCCTATAGCGCCCAACAGCCCGGCATGGTAGCGCTCGATGAGTCTGCCCGCTATTGGTGCCATCACCATCGTTGCCAGCGGCCACGGCGTCAGCAGCAGGCCTGTCGCTACCTCGTCGCGATGCAGCACGGTTTGCAGAAAAAACGGCAGCGACACCATCGCCAGCATCTGCGCGCAAAAGGAGCATACCGAGGTGCCGAGCGACAGCGAGAATACCGGGATACGCAGCAGGTCGACCGGCAGCAGCGGCACCGGCAGCCGCAGCTGCCGACGAATAAACACCACGCCAATAACTACCAGCGCGACCAGTTCCGCCGCAACCAGTTTGCCGCTCTGACCCTGGGCGAAACCGCTCAGCGCAGAGATTAACAGGCCAAACGTCAGCGCGTTCATGATGGCGCTGGGAATATCAAAGCGCTGTTCGCTGGCTTTTTGCGGATTATCGGGTAGAAAGCGGAAGGCGAGAAATAGCGCGCCGAGGCCTACCGGCACGTTAATCAGGAACAGCCATTGCCAGGAGGCGACAGAGAGCACGGCAGCGGCCACGGTCGGGCCAGCGGCGGTTGAGACGGCGACGATGAGGGAGTTAATGCCCATTCCGCGCCCCAGGTAGCGCTGCGGATAAATGATGCGGATCAGCGCGGTGTTCACGCTCATCAGTGCCGCGCCGCCAAAACCCTGCAGCACCCTGGCGAAGGTCAACATGCCCAGCGAGTCGGAAAGCGCGCAGAACAGCGAGGTACAGGTAAACACCACCAGTCCACACTGATAGACGCGGCGGTAGCCCAGGATATCGCCCAGAAAAGAGAGCGACAGCAGCGAGACGATAATCGCCAGCTGATAGGCGTTGACGATCCAGATTGAGGCCGCCGGACTGGCCTGAAGATCGCGGGCAATGGTTGGCAGCGCCACGTTGGCGATAGCGCCGTCCAGCACGGCAACGGTAATACCCAGTGCGATAGCTAAAATCGCGCCATAGCGCTGCGGAACGGGCAGGCCGTCCTGCGGAGTAGAGGTTGGCATAACGTGATTACTAAAGAGGGGGAATATCAACATGCTAATGAAATTGTCACAAAAAAGCAGCGAGTCTTGTGACAAAAAACTGTCTTAAAATATGTATTTTCCCCCAGCAACCACAGCTGGCAAAGATTATTCTTTAACTGCTTATGATTGCAGCGGCTTACTTTGGCTGTATGGTTGGGTATCAGCCTCTGCGCGCCCCCATCTGTAGCGCCCCGCTCGGTGTCACAGGTTGCCGTCTTCTTCCCCAGCCAGGCTGTCTAATTGAGTGATTTGAGGCCAAATTGAGTGTGCCACTACAGTTTCAGTCTCTGTAAAGGGAAAGGTTCACCGGGTTTTTTATTGCTGCTCATTCGATAATGCAGCGTTGACCGGTCAGGGTGTAGACATAATCATTACTTTCAATCTGGTCATGGAAGTTCCTCATCCGGCACATTGAAGCTACACATTCCGGTAAAGCCTTTGTTCACATAGACACTGTGAAATTGTTTGTTATAAACACAAATCCGATCACCGTTAGAATCACCAAACTGAGATTCAAGCATTGCAGCACGTGCAGAGTGACAACCCAGACCCACTATCAGCCAGAAGGAAGCGCAGCCAGCCTGGGCTAATTTTCTTGCATTTGATGGTTTCATTACCTTTCCCCGAAAGCGTTACAATGGGGCGGTTAAGCCCCAAAAGTTTTAATCAGTGGAAATGAGAATGACCACCAAAACCCTCAGAGCGTGAGTTGTCGTGACCGTAGCCATGACCCCCGAAAGCGTGACTGTGTGCATTGTCTGAACCGCGTCCATCATGACCAGATGTGTGACCGCCCTTGTTGTCGTGGTCAGCGCCACCTTTTACCGGTTGGATATTCTGGAAGTAAGAAACCGTCTGAGGCACGGCAATCTGTACCTGTGGCGCTACCTGTGCAAGCTGAGCAGCGGTGACCGTCTGCTGTACGCCGTCAATCTGAACCCTGACAGCCATCTGAGGATTTTTAGCAGCAACCTGAGCCGCGCTAAAGTTCATGGTAGTGACTGCATAGCCAGGGCGCTGAGTAAGGCCGCTATAGCTGATTGCCTGCTGTGGTTCAGCGTACTGGGCAACGCCAGACTGTTTAACGCCATAGTTTGCAACCTGCTGAGCCTGCAGAGCAGCCTGCATCTGAGCATTAACCTCTGCAACACCACCTGCAACAACTTGCTGACGGGTGCGCTGTGTGTTCATTCTGGTAAGGGCTTCTCCCTGAAGCTGTGCAGTAGCCTGCATCTGAGCATTAACCTCTGCAACACCACCTGCAACAACTTGCTGACGGGTGCGCTGT
>NZ_JBLFFM010000001.1:117246-178621 GCF_051400835.1 Erwinia artemisiae
GAAGCTGTGCAGTAGCCTGCATCTGAGCATTAACCTCTGCAACACCACCTGCAACAACTTGCTGACGGGTGCGCTGTGTGTTCATTCTGGTAAGGGCTTCTCCCTGAAGCTGTGCAGTAGCCTGCATCTGAGCATTAACCTCTGCAACACCACCTGCAACAACTTGCTGACGGGTGCGCTGTATGTTCATTTGTGACAGAGCCTTACCATCAGCCTCGCTGAGCGCGCTGGTAGTAGCGGTAATTGCTGCAGGCTGACTATGGCTGATTGCCTCGCCAGATTCATCAGCGGCGGCAAGTTTGGCCCGTGAATAAGCGTCATGAACACGCTGCTGTGTGCCTGCGTCCTGATGCATGGCATTGTCAGCTATCGCGTCACCTAAGGCTGAGTTAGCTGCGGAAAATTGGTCTGCCTGTGCAGCATTGATAGAAGTAGTCGCAGCGATTACCAGCACAGCGATGGTTGAAAGTTTCATCCTGGTGTTTCCTGTTAAAGTCAGAACGCAAAGTTTTTTATCTATGCGAACAAAGTTGACACAAGTTGACACTGGGTTTTTTGCTCTATGACAACAAAGTGTGACATCAATCAAAATTTTGTTTCGATGCGGACTATCTTCTTTAACATCAGTTTTGCCAGGCGCTGCCGGGTTGGGCTAAAGAAAAGGGACTATCGTCGGTAGCCTGACGTCGGTGATAGCACCGCGACGTAATACCCGTTGCGATAGCTAACATTGCGTCATAGCGCTGCGGAACGGGCGGGCCATACGAGGGAAGGGGTTACGGCTTACAGGAAAATAGTCGTGATGGTGACTATGATAATTCTCTTACTTATCAGTCCTTGCCATTTATTCAGCGCGCTGAACCATCAGCAAATGTGTCTGTGCTGCCGACAGGTTAGCGTTGCGCTGCCGCTGCGGCAAAAAGTATACTGGGAATAGTGTTCCATTTTTTATAAAACAATAAGGCAAAAGCGTTATGGCGAAGGATGAGGTGGATAAACAGCCCGATTCGGTCTCTTCCGTACTGAAAGTGTTTGGCATTTTACAGGCGTTAGGCGAAGAGCGAGCGCACGGCATTACCGAGCTGTCACAGCGGGTGATGATGTCGAAAAGCACCGTTTATCGTTTTTTACAGACCATGAAGTCGCTGGGCTACGTTGCGCAGGAAGGCGACACGGAAAAATATAGCCTGACCCTGAAGCTGTTTGAGCTGGGCGCAAAGGCGTTACAGAATGTCGATCTGATACGCAGCGCCGATATCCAGATGCGCGAACTTTCCCGCCTCACCCGCGAGACGATCCACCTGGGCGCGCTGGAAGAAGACAGTATTGTTTATATTCACAAAATCGACTCGCTTTACAATCTGCGCATGTACTCGCGCATTGGTCGACGCAATCCGCTTTACAGCACCGCTATTGGTAAAGTGCTGCTGGCCTGGCGCGATCCGGAAGAGGTGAAAAGCATCCTGGCAGAGGTCAGCTTTCAGAAGAATACCTCCCGCACGCTTACGTCTACGGACGCGCTGATAACCCAGCTGGAACGGGTACGCGCACAGGGCTTTGGCGAAGATAACGAAGAACAGGAAGAGGGATTGCGCTGCATTGCCGTGCCGATATTCGATCGCTTTGGCGTGGTGATTGCCGGACTGAGCATCTCCTTCCCGACCATCCGTTTTACGGAAGAAGAGAAGGGCAACTATGTTGCGATGCTGCACCGTGCGGGCAGGCTGATATCGGAACAGATGGGCTATCGGGACTATCCGTTCTGAACCGACGGGCCGACAGCGCTCGGCCCGTCGCGGTTTCAGTTATCGATCACTTCACTGCTTTTTTTCAGCAAAGGGCAGTCGGTGACGCCGACAATGCCGCTGTCGCTGTGCAGATACTGGGCGGTAGTCATGCCGCGAGCGGTAAGATACTGGCATTGCAGCCCCATCCCTGCGACATTCTTATGGCTTCCGGCCAGTACGCCATAGCCGGTGACCAGCAGAGCCAGCCAAATCAAGACCAGCAGGCCAACAAGACGAACAAAAAATTTCATGCTTTCTCCTTTATGCGTCGGCCTTTCCCGTAGTCGCCGACGCCAGTACATTGTGAGCAGATACGCAAAACATTGTCAGCATACAGCAGTGCCGCCATAAAGCCTGCGCGAAGGTTCCTAAATTTCCATCAGCGCGCTATCAATTCGTTGATGAGCAGGTAAAATTCGGCTCATTATAATTATATGTAACATCAGGAGTATAGGTATGTTAAACGAGGTCGCCAACGGCGCGGCGGGAGCCGGTTTGCTTATCGGCATTATGCTTGTCGGGCTGGTCGCCTGGTTTTTTATCACTCGCGCCAGCGTCAGAGCTAATGAACAGATCCGCCTGCTGGAGGCGCTGCTTGACGAGCAGAAACGGCAGAACCAGCTGCTGATAAAGCTTGTCGGCGCGCGGCAGGTGCCGGCTGAAGATAACAATGAGACTGATTTTATTCGTTTAATTCCGGAGCGCTAATCGCTCCGGCACAAGGAGCACCGCATGGCCTGGCAAAACCCCTGGTACGATCCGCAAAAAGCGCACCACACGCCGGAAGGCTTCCGTAACCCTGAACAGGATCTCCGCCAGCCCGGTGATTTACAGCGCTGGCGCAAAGAGCGCAAGGCGCAGGGGCTGCCTTTTCCACCGGCGCAGGGCTACGATGCGTTTATTCGTCAGTGGTGGCAGCCTGCCGATTTAAGCGGCGAGGAGGATGCCGTCTGGTGGCTGGGCCATGCCTGCCTGCTGCTGCGCACCTCGGGCAAATACACGCTGATCGATCCCGCGCTGGCGTCGCGCGCGTCGCCGCTCCAATTTTACGGGCCGCAGCGCAAAACGCCTGCCGCGCTGAAAGTCGAAGACCTGCCCGCGTTGGATCGCGTACTGATTTCGCACAGCCATTACGACCATCTTGACTGGCCTACCATCAAACTGATCCTGCGTCATTTTCCGGACGTGCATTTTGTGGTGCCGCTGGGGCTGGCGCCCTGGTTTAAAAAACGCGGGGCGAAAAAGGTCACGCAGCTGGACTGGTGGGAAAGCGTCACCGATCGCGAAATGCAGATCTTTGCCGTTCCGGCGCGTCACTGGAGTATGCGTACGCCCTGGGATCGCAACCGCTCTTTATGGTGCGGTTGGGTAGTGAAGAGTCAGGGCGTAAATTTCTGGTTCAGCGGCGACAGCGGCTATTCCGAAAGCCTGCTGGAGATCCCGCGCAGGCTGGGGCCTTTCAACCTGGCTGCTTTGCCAACGGGCGCTTATGCGCCGCAGTGGTTTATGCGCGGACAGCATATGGATCCGGATGAGGCCATTTCGCTTCACCAGGCGCTGGGCCAGCCCGTCACCATCCCCATTCATTGGGGCGTATTTGAACTGGCGGACGAATCGCTGGATGAGCCGCCGCGCGTGCTGAGCGAAAAGATGCAGACAGCAAAGCTGGACGAGCGACGTTTCAGCGCGTGGAAAATTGGCGCGAGGATGCCCCTTAAAAATATAAATTAAGATTAATCCTGGTGAGAGAATTTAAAATGCGTACGCGCTGATATCAATGCCGGTTAATCCAAATAGATTGATGGTACTAATGGCAATTAAGCGGGAAGGGGGCTGCATTTAAATGGGGCAGGGAGAAATACATTTTCCTGATTTTGGTGCAGTTTAAATTTAAATATGAACCATATGCTCCTTTTGATACCCCAATGCCATTCTAATTTTGCGTGGCGCGGAGCCATCTTTAAATGAAGATTTTTGAGTAAGCAATGTCATATTTCTGCAATAAGCCAGATGGAAAATCGCCCGGAGCGCAGCGAGAAGCCGTAGACTTGGCCGCAGCGGCAGGCTAAGATGTGCTTAGAAAATTGCATGACCGACGGGCCTGTGCCATTCGGTTTTACTCTGGCGACGTTCAATAATTCCTTTGTTGATGTGCAATAAGTGCCGCAGACGTTTCAAATATGTGCGACAGTCCGACGACCTTATAAAAATGACTTGCCATTAATAATCGAATATGTGATAACGCTTTTGGTAAAACGGGGTACAGTTCTGTTTATGTATGGCATCTTCAGTAAAGAAGTTCTGAGTAAAGACGTTACGTTGAATACCGCTTCCTTGCCGAGCCTTAATTTATGCCTCATGCAGTTGTGTCTCTGATTTTTCTGTACGTCACGCCCCCGGGCGAATTAACACTCTAAGGAATTTGCAAAATGGCAAAGATTAAAGGTCAGGTTAAGTGGTTCAACGAGTCTAAAGGTTTTGGCTTCATTACCCCTGCAGACGGCAGCAAAGACGTGTTCGTACACTTCTCTGCTATCCAGGGCAATGGCTTCAAAACTCTGGCTGAAGGCCAGAACGTTGAGTTCGAAATTCAGGACGGCCAGAAAGGCCCTGCTGCTGTGAACGTCACCGCTATCTAATTTTCGATCTTGCCGTTGCCCGCGCGACGGTTCAGGCAAGCATCAGAATAATAAAGCCCTGCCGGTATCGGCGGGGCTTTTTCCTTTCCGGCCATGAAAACCTGCCCTGGCCTGCATATTTCCGGTAAACTGCCGCTCTTAACGTTACCGGAGAGTTGTTATGTCTTATCTTTGCCCGCTTTGCCATCATCCCTTGCTGCCCGATGCTTCCGGCTGGCGATGTGAAAACCGGCATCAGTTCGATCGGGCAAAAGAGGGCTACGTCAATCTGCTGCCGGTGCAGCACAAGCGATCTAAGCAGCCGGGCGACAGCGCCGAGATGATGCAGGCGCGACGTGAATTTCTGGATGCCGGGCACTATCAGCCTCTCCAGTCCAGCGTCTGCGATATTTTCCAGCGCATCCTGCCGCCCGAAAACGCCAGCGTGCTCGATATTGGCTGTGGCGAAGGCTATTACACCCACGCGGTGGCCGATATGCTGCAAAAAAACGGCGAGGCGGAAGTCCACGCGCTGGATGTATCCAGAGTCGCGGTGCGTGCTGGCGCTAAACGCTATCGCAACGTTCGTTTTTGCGTGGCGTCCAGCCACCGGCTGCCGTTTGCCAGCGAACAGTTTGATGCCGTGCTGCGTATCTATGCGCCCTGCAAGGCGGAGGAGCTGGCGCGGGTAGTAAAGCCCCACGGCTACGTCCTGACCGTTACGCCGGGGCCGCGTCACCTGCTGCAGTTCAAAGAGCTAATCTATCAGGAAGCACGCCTGCATGATGAAACGCCCGAAGCGTTGCCGGGCTTTACGCTGGTAGAGCAGCATTCGCTTAATTATTTAATGAGCCTTAACAGTGAGACGTCCGCCGCACTCTTGCAGATGACGCCTTTTGCATGGCGCGCCCGTCCTGAAGTCTGGGGCGTGCTGGCTACCACGCCGTCGTTTGAGGTTGAAACGGACTTTACGCTGCGCCTGTGGCAAAAGGAAAAGCCTGAGGCTGCGCAGCAGGCAGAGGCGCCTTCTTCTGGCGAATAGCGGAGCAGGGCCGTTTGTTACAGAACGGTCTTCTGTAAATGTAAGCAAATATTTTGACGTTGTCCCGTGCGCTGTTTACAGTAGAACTCCTTAATTTTTACAGGAGCCACGGGCCTGCGCCCTCCCTATGGATCGTCACCGAAGTTGTTTAACTAAGCCACCGGCCTACGCGGCCACTCTGACTTTGCCTTTTGATGGCGCTTATCTTTCCTTGTCTCCAGCCATAAGCTGCGCGATGGTGTTGCCAGTTTCTTTTTCCCCTATCTCTGTTCGGAGCCTGTCATGGAATTTCTCTTAGACCCGTCAATCTGGGCCGGTCTGCTGACGCTGGTCGTCCTTGAAATCGTGTTGGGAATAGATAACCTGGTTTTTATCGCCATCCTGGCCGATAAGCTGCCACCAAAGCAGCGTGATAAAGCCCGTCTGATAGGCCTGTCTCTGGCGCTGATTATGCGCCTGGGTCTGCTTTCTCTGATCTCCTGGATGGTGACCCTGACGCGTCCGTTGTTCAGCGTCGCGGATTTCAGCTTTTCGGGGCGCGATCTGATCCTGCTGGTCGGCGGTTTCTTTCTGCTGTTCAAAGCGACGATGGAGCTGCATGAAAGGCTGGAAAACCGTGAGCACATCGGCGGAGGCGCTAAGGGCTATGCCAGCTTTTGGTCCGTGGTTATCCAGATTGTGGTGCTGGATGCCGTCTTCTCGCTGGATGCGGTAATCACTGCCGTTGGCATGGTCAACAACCTGGCGATTATGATGACGGCGGTGGTGATCGCGATGGGCGTGATGCTGCTGGCCTCAAAACCGCTGACCCGGTTTGTCAACGCGCATCCTACAGTCGTGGTGCTCTGCCTCAGCTTCCTGTTGATGATCGGGCTTAGCCTGGTGGCGGAAGGCTTTGGCTTCCATATTCCAAAAGGCTACCTCTACGCGGCTATCGGCTTCTCTATTCTGATCGAGCTGTTTAATCAGATCGCGCGGGTGAATTTTCTTCGCCATCAGTCCAAAAGACCGATGCGTGAGCGTACCGCCGAAGCTATTCAGCGGCTTATGGGGGGACGACGCGGCGGCCATACGGATAACGGCGAACAGGAGAGCGAAACCCTCAAGCTGATGCCGCAGGAAACCTTTAAAGATGAAGAGCGCTATATGATTAACGGCGTGCTGACGCTGGCCTCGCGCTCGGTACGCAGCATTATGACGCCGCGCGGCGATATTTCCTGGGTCAACGCCGAGCGTCCGGCGGATGAAATCCGCGTGCAGCTGCTGGATACGCCGCACAGCCTGTTCCCCGTCTGCCGGGGAGAGCTGGATGAGATTGTCGGCGTCGTGCGGGCAAAAGAGCTGCTGGTGGCCCTGGAGCAGGGCATTGATGTTGCCACCTACGCTGCCGCTATGCCGCCGGTGATCGTGCCGGAAACGCTGGATCCGATCAATCTGCTGGGCGTGCTGCGTCGCGCCAGGGGCAGCTTTGTGGTGGTAAGCAATGAGTTCGGCGTGGTGCAGGGTCTGATAACGCCGCTGGACGTGCTGGAGGCGATTGCGGGCGAGTTCCCGGATGAGGATGAAACGCCTGATATCGTCGCTGATGGCGAAGGCTGGCTGGTGAAGGGCGGCACCGATCTGCATTCTTTGCAGCAGCTGCTGGATACCCAGATGCTGGTAAAGCCGGCAGACGATCATGCTTCGCTGGCGGGACTGCTGATTGCCCAGAAAGGCCAGCTGCCCCAGGCGGGCGAGGTAATAGCACTGCCGCCGTTCGCCTTCCAGATTGTCTCTGCTACCGACTATCGTATTGATCTGGTCCGCGTGACGCGGGAAAAAGCCCCGGTGGAAGAAGGCTAAACCTGACGAAACATCAGCCGCCGCCGGGCGGCTGATGTTCGCTAAGCCACTGAGGGAAACTTTCCAGCGGCATCGGTCGGGCAAACAGATATCCCTGCAACACATCCACGCCTTTCTCACGCAGGTAGGCCGCCTGAGCCGCCGTTTCCACGCCTTCCGCAACCAGGCTGATATTCAGCCGCTGCGCCAGGGAAATCACCATATCCGTAACGGTCGCGTTAATCGCGTCTGTCCCTATCGCCGCGGTAAAAACCTTATCGATTTTCAGCACGTCCGGGCTAAGCGTTTTCAGATAGGAGAGCGAACTGTGGCCGGTGCCGAAATCGTCAATCGCCAGCTTCACGCCGTTCTGGCGCAGCTGAGCCACCACGCGCTGGTCAACCTCCGGCAGCGCATCGCGCTCGGTCAGTTCCACAATCAGCTGCGGAGCCGGGTTCGCCGGCCACCAGAGCTGCTTCAAATCCGTCACGATTTGCCGGTCATGAAAATGGCTGGAAGCGACGTTGATGGCAATATGGAAATCGGAACGGGCCGGCAGCAGCGGCAGCTGGCTGACCACCTCGGTTAACACATAACGCGTCAGCGGCGCGATTAAATTATGCCGCTCGGCCAGCGGAATAAAAAGATCCGGCGATACCCAGCCCTGGCGGTCGTTATGCCAGCGCAGCAGCAGCTCGATGCCTTCGCATTCGCCGCTGCGGGCGTTAATCAGCGGCTGGCAGTACACCATAAATTCACGCGCGTTAATGCCGTAGCTGATCTGCCAGGCAAGGCTCATGCGGTTCGCGGTCGCCAGCCAGACAATGTAGCCGGACAGCAGGCTCAGCAGCAGCGCCAGCGGCAGCTGTTCAGGCAGCGCCAGCAGCGCCAGCCTGGCGGGCGCCGGCCCATACAGCGTGACGGAAAAAGGATAGCGCAGCGAGGCGTCCTGATAGCTGACTTCATCCTCGGACGGCAGCGCTTTTTCTATCAGGGGATTGCCGTATTCCAGGCTGTGTTCGCCTACGTTGAAAATAACGCGTTCCACCCACGGCAACTCAGGCTCAAGCAGGTAGTTGCTCATCAGCTCGATATTAACGAGTTGCAGGATCCCGGCCCTGTTGCCTGCTTCCAGCGGCGTCCACAGCAGCAGTACCGGTGATCCCTTAAGCAGATGATCGTCGGTGCTTAGCAACATTCGCTGATTGTTTACGGCCAGTTCGGGATAGGTGGCGCTGAAGGCAAGATTGGTACTGCCATAAATGCTGGAACAGTACATATTGTCCCGATCGACCAGGATAATTGATCGCACGGTTTGCAGCGAGGCCAGCTTTTCTACCAGCGGAAAACGAACCTGATCGCACGGCAGGCCCACCAGCCCCTGCGTATTATTAGCCGCCACGTCAAGCGGCGAAAAAAGGCGATCGAAACGCTGGATCGCTTTGCTGGCAAAAGTGTGCGACAGCTTTTCGATATGATTTTTTTCGACGATAAAGCGTAAAGCCAGGGTAAGGATAAGCACCAGCGCGGCGACTACCACAGCAATTAACAAGCGTCTGCGGCGAAACGCCCCAGTGGCTTCCTGTGACACTTGCATTAATGACCATCCTTAAAGCGAAACGCGAACCAGCCTGTTATCGGCAAAAGTAAGATTAAGTTTAGTCCTGAGAAATGAAAAACGGGGTTAAACAGCGGGTTGCCAACAGCAGAAATAGAGGGAAAAGGAAAGCGCCAGCGCCGCAGAAGGCGCTGGCGGAAAATCAGTCACACTGTACTTTTATCGCCAGGCCGCCGCGGGAAGTTTCACGGTATTTGGCGTTCATATCCTTGCCGGTTTCATACATCGTTTCGATCACTTTATCCAGCGAAACGCGTGCCTCGCTGGTACGCCGCATCGCCATGCGCGCGGAGTTAATCGCTTTTACCGAAGCAATGGCGTTACGTTCGATGCAGGGAACCTGCACCTGACCCGCAACCGGATCGCAGGTCAGGCCCAGGTTGTGCTCCATGCCGATTTCCGCCGCCACGCAAACCTGCTCCGGGCTGGCGCCCAGCAGCTCGGCCAGACCCGCCGCCGCCATTGAACAGGCCACGCCGACCTCGCCCTGGCAGCCCACTTCCGCGCCGGAAATCGAGGCGTTCATCTTGTACAGGATGCCGACAGCGCCCGCCGCCATAAAATAGCGGATAAAAATATCGGGACTGACCGAAGCGATAAAGTGATCGTAATAGGCCAGCACGGCCGGCACGATGCCGCAGGCGCCGTTGGTTGGGGCCGTCACCACCCGGCCGCCCGCCGCGTTCTCTTCGTTAACGGCCAGCGCAAACATGTTTACCCAGTCGATCACGTTCATAGGATCGCTGGAAAGTTTGTCGGAGGAAACCAGCAAACGGCGCAGCGCGGCGGCGCGGCGCGGTACGCGCAGCGGGCCAGGCAGAACGCCTTCGGTATTCAGGCCGCGATCGATACAGTCGCGCATGCTCTGCCAGACGTCCGCGAAATAGTGTTCGATCTCCGCCCGGCTGTGCAGCGCCAGTTCGTTCTTCATCACCATACCGGAAAGCGACAGGCCGGTTTCATGACAGTGGGCCAGCATCTCTTTCGCTGAGTTGAACGGATAGGGCACCGACACTTCGTTCAGCGTGGACTGGCCGAAATGCTCTTCATCGACGATAAAGCCGCCGCCGATGGAATAGTAGGTTTTGCTGTAAATCAGCTCGTCGCCCGAGAAGGCATGAATGCGCATACCGTTTTCATGCAGGGAGAGATTATCGCTGCGAAACACCATGCCGCCTTCGCGTGGAAAATCGACTTCGTGCGCGCCGCCGGCCAGCAGCAGACGCTGTCGCGCCTCTACATCACGAATAAAGGCCGGAATGCCGTCGATATCCACACTTTCCGGCGAGGCGCCCGACAGGCCCATAATAATCGCGATATCGGTGTGGTGCCCTTTACCGGTCAGAGAAAGCGAACCGTAAACGTCGACGGCGATGCGCGTCACATCGGTTAATTTGCCCAGGCTGACCAGATCGTCAACAAACTGTTTGCCGGCTTTCATCGGCCCCACCGTATGGGAACTGGATGGGCCTATGCCGATCTTAAACATGTCGAAAACGCTAATCACATTCTGCTCCCGGGTCCGCAGTTAATCGCTGGATAATATTTAATGGTAATCATCATGTGAACGATAGTCGCATGAAATAAACTAATCTTCTGCAGACAGAAAAGTTATTGCGGGCTGCATCACACTGGCGTCCGCTGCTTTTTTCTGCCTGACCTGAACTAAGGCAAACAAAAACCGGCCCGCTATGATTCGGGGCCGGTCTTTTGCGCTGCAATATAAAGGATTTACGCTAATTGTGAAGGGGTAAGGCAAACTAAAAGAGGGAATTTCTTTGCCGTTTTGCTGTAAAGCTCTGGCAAAGCGGGCAAGCGACGCTATTTTGTGCGAAACCGCTACTCTGTTACCTGCAGGCTGAGCTGGCGGATAATGCCCGCAGTCATGCCCCAGATAAAATAGTCGTCAAACCAGGAAAGCCAGATCCGGTGTGTTATGCCGTGGCGCTGGATATCCAGCGGTGCATAGCGCCCCAGCCGGAGTGCTTCCTGAAGCGGCATCTCAAAAACCGATTCCACCTCCGCTTCATTGGCGTGCCAGGCAAGATTATCAGGCAGAATGCCTACTACCGGCGTAACCTGAAAACCGGTGCTGCTGGTCACGGGTGGCAGCACGCCGATCACCTTTACGCTTTCAGGCGGAATAGCGACCTCTTCCTGCGCTTCGCGCAGCGCGGTGTAAATCAGTGACCGATCTTCATTATCCCGCATCCCGCCGGGGAAGGCGACCTGCCCGGCATGCTTGCGTAGCGTGGCGGCGCGTCGGGTCAGCAGCAGCGCAGGACGCGGACGGTTAATAATCGGCACCAGCACCGCCGCCTGGCGCGTGGGCAGCTGAGGCACGGCAGGCTCGGGCCGCTGTAGCTGAAAACGGGTGATAAAACGCTCCAGCGCCGGTGACGCGTCAGGCATGATAGTGCTCCAGACAGGGAAGAATGCGGTTTACCTTATCGAACGTTTCCTGATATTCCGACTGCTCGTCGCTGTCGGCCACGATACCGCCGCCAGCGGTACAGTAAAGCTGGCCCTTTTCCGCCGTCAGGGTGCGGATGGTGATGCTGGTATCCATGCGGCCGCAGACGCTGAGATAACCGATGCTGCCGCACCAGGCGTTGCGGCGGTGCGGTTCAAGCTCATCGATAATAGCCATTGCCCGTACTTTAGGCGCACCGGTGATAGATCCGCCAGGGAAACAGGCGCGCAGCAGATCGCAGGCCGTAAGCCCGGGTTTCAGCGTGCCGGTAATGGTACTGACCAGATGATGCACCGCCGGGAAAGGCTCTACGACAAACAGCTCCGGCACTTTTACCGTGCCGGGTACGGCTACGCGGCCAATATCGTTGCGCAGCAGGTCGACAATCATCAGGTTTTCCGCCCGATCCTTAGGCGACTGCGCCAGCTTCTCCGCCTGACGGCGATCGGCCTGGGGATCGCTCAGGCGCGGCAGCGTGCCCTTAATTGGGCGGGTTTCGATTTCGCCCGCCGCCATATGCAGAAAGCGTTCGGGCGAAAGGCTTAAGATGGCGCTGTCCGGCAGGCGAAGAAAGGCGCTGAAGGGCGCGCGGTTCTGGCGGGTCAGCGATCTGTATGCCTGCCATTCATCGCCGCTGTAGCTGGCCTGAAAGCGCTGGGCCAGATTGATTTGATAGCAGTCGCCGCTGCGCAGCCACGCCTGCACCTGACGGAACTTCTCGCCGTAGGCTTCACGACTCATATTGGAAGCCCAGGCGCTGGTCAGGCGAAAAGGCTCGGGCACCTGCGGCGTTTGTTCATCGAG
Source organism: Erwinia artemisiae (assembly GCF_051400835.1). Classification (NCBI taxonomy): domain Bacteria; kingdom Pseudomonadati; phylum Pseudomonadota; class Gammaproteobacteria; order Enterobacterales; family Erwiniaceae; genus Erwinia; species Erwinia artemisiae. The sequence continues at coordinate 129,410 of NZ_JBLFFM010000001.1, forward strand.
CCAGCGCAGCCGTTGCGCGGCGTCGCCATGCGTGATCAGCGTCAGGGTCTGGCGATGGTGATCGGCAATCACCGCCCAGTCGTAAATGCCCACGGCCATATCCGGCGTGGTTAAATCCGGCTTCGCCCGCTGCGGCAGCTTCTCGAACCGCCGCCCCAGATCGTAGCCGAACAGCCCCAGCGCGCCGCCCTGAAAAGGGTAGTCGCTGCTTTCAGCCGCCTGCAAATTGCTCTCCTGCAACGTCTGATGCAGCAGAACGAGCGGATCCTGTTCGCTTTCCGTCACCAGGCCGTCACGTACTACGCAGGTCAGACCGCCGCAGGTGGTCAGCGTGGCGACGGGGTCGGCGACCATAATATCGAAGCGATTGTCGCTGTGTTCCGCAAAGCCGGAGTCCAGCAGCATCGCCCAGGGCTGATGGGCGACAACAGTAAACAGATCCCCGAGCGATTCGGGCGTATACTCCAGAGGATAATAAACAGGTGGCATGATTAAGGCAGATTAGAACTAAAACAGGCAGCAAGCCTGACATATTTTTCTGCTGCTGGCATCTGTTTGTTACGCGTGGAATAATTCCCGCGACTGAAACAGGAGCAATTATGATTAGTGGTTTACCGGCGCTGTCGCTTGAGCAGCAACAGCAGGCAGTGGAGCGTATCCAGGAGCTGATGGCCGACGGCATGAGCAGCGGACAGGCTATCCAGCTGGTGGCGGCTGAAATTCGCGAAACGCACACGGGCGAGATGATTGCCGTTCGTTTTGACGATGAAGATGAAGAGGATGAAGACGAGGCGCGCGAGCGGGCTAACTACCACGACGCTCACCACGCTGACGACGAAGAAGAAGAGTAAGTAAATGGCGCACCGCCCGGTGCGCCATAAGTTTATCTGGCGGCGACGATCTTGATCTCAACCAGATATTTCGGGTTCATCAGGCCGGCCTGCACGGTGCAGCGCACCGGCGCGTTGCCTGGCGACACCCAGGCGTCCCAGGCGCGGTTCATCGCCGGAAAATCCTCTTTGTGTACCAGAAAAATCGTGGCGTCCAGAATACGGCTTTTATCCGAGCCCAGGCGGGTCAGGATGCGGTCGATTACCGCCAGCGCGTTAGCCGTCTGCGCTTCGGCGTCCTCCTCCAGGTTTTCCGGCACGCTGGTGTAATAAATCGTATCGTTATGCACAACCGCTTCCGACATGCGGTGTTCCGGGTCAAGACGATCAATAGGCATCAGGTTCTCTCTTGTTATCACTTTAGTGGCCGATAGCCTGGCATAATGCCTGCGTGGTTGTCATCCCTCAGCATTCCTGTCGGCGGCGGGAGAATGCTATGCTGGCGCTCTGCCTTACTTTTTCTGCCTGGATTGATTATGCCCGCCATTGACGATCTTTTTCTGCGCCTGTCGCGCTCGCCGTTTCGGCAAAAATTCCATTTAGGCCACCGCGAATACCGCTATTGCCTGGACAAGGGCGAAGAGGAGATCGTCGCGCATGCTGCTGACTTTATTCGTGAGCGCCTTGCTCCCGCAGAGCCGGTTAATGACGGCAAGCAAACGCCGATGCGCGGTCATCCGGTATTTATTGCCCAGCATGCCACGGCCACCTGCTGTCGCGACTGCCTGAGCAAATGGCACCAGATACCTGCGCACCAGCCGCTAACGGCAGCGCAGCAGGCGTGGGTTGTGCAGGCGATCCTGCACTGGCTGCGGCTGGAGATGCAGCGGCCGCAGCCTCCCGCGCCGCGCCGCAAAAAAGACCCGACAAAGGATAAACAGCTCAGGCTGCTGTAAGGCCCGTGGCGGGATGTGGCTATAAAAACGAAATATGCATTAACAAAGTTAATTGAATTGATAAAGGGAAAGGCTTGCGATTTTACCGGTAACATTCTAATTTTGCTCTGGCAGGCAAATCCACTGGTAAAATAAGGGGTATTCGTATGCAATCTTCTAAGATTATTGTTTTAATTGAAAAAATAGCCATAGCCGTTTTTGCGGTTTTGCTGGTCTATTTTATCGCGACCGGCTTGCTTTCGGCGTCGGGCTGGGATCATAGCTGGCCTTACCCACACCGCTAAAGATGATTCTTTCACCAGGGAAAATAAAGCAGTGTTAATACTATAAGCGCCTCGCTACAGTGGCGCAGCCTCCTCCTTTTCTGCCCCCCCTTTCTTTGTGTCCGTTCGCGGCATAACATGCCTGATTCAGCTATAACCTTTTGATTTGTATTGGTTTGTATCCTTACGGTAATACTGCCATAATAGCCTGCTTTTTTTAACGGGCGGTGAGGATACGTGGTAAACGATTTTGCAGCAGACGGCGCGCTGGCGCAGGCCATTCCAGGCTTTAAGCCACGCGAACCTCAGCGCCTGATGGCGGAGGCGGTCACAACGGCCATCGATAACAAGCGCGAGCTGGTAGTAGAAGCGGGCACCGGAACCGGCAAAACCTATGCCTACCTGGCACCGGCGCTGCGCTCGGGTAAAAAAGTCATTATTTCTACCGGATCTAAAGCGCTTCAGGATCAGCTTTACAGCCGCGATTTGCCTACGGTCGCCCGTGCATTAGCATTTAAAGGGAAACTGGCGCTGCTGAAAGGGCGCTCGAACTACCTCTGCCTGGAGCGGCTGGAGCAGCAGTCGATGGCGGGCGGCGAGCTGGCGGCGCAGGCGATGAGCGATCTGGTGCACCTGCGCGGCTGGTCGAGCGAAACGGTGGACGGTGATATCAGCACCTGCGGCGGCGTGGCGGAAGACAGCCCGGTCTGGCCGCTGGTCACCAGCACCAATGACAACTGCCTGGGCAGCGACTGTCCTCTCTATCAGGACTGTTTCGTGGTGAAAGCGCGCCGCAAAGCGATGGACGCGGATGTGGTGGTGGTGAACCATCATCTCTTTCTGGCCGATATGGTGGTAAAAGAGAGCGGTTTTGCGGAGCTGATCCCGGAGGCGGACGTGATGATCTTTGATGAAGCGCATCAGGTGCCGGATATCGCCAGCCAGTACTTCGGCCAGCAGCTTTCCAGCAAGCAGCTGCTGGATCTCGCCAAAGACATCACCATCGCCTATCGCACCGAGGTGCGTGACGCCCAGCAGCTGCAAAAATCTGCAGATCGGCTGGCGCAAAGCGCGCAGGATTTCCGCCTGGCGCTGGGCGATCCCGGCTTTCGCGGCAATCTGCGGGAAGTCCTTAATAACGCCAATATTCAGCGCGCGCTGTTGCTGCTGGACGATGCGCTGGAGCTTTGTTATGACGTCGCGAAGCTGTCGCTGGGCCGTTCGGCGCTGCTGGATGCGGCCTTTGAACGGGCGGCGCTCTATCGCGGCAGGCTGAAGCGGCTGAAAGATGTCTCGCAGCCCGGTTTCAGCTACTGGTATGAGTGCAACAGCCGCCATTTTGTGCTGGCGCTGACGCCGCTGTCGGTATCGGATCGCTTCCGGGAAGTAATGGACGAGCGCCCAGCCAGCTGGATTTTCACCTCCGCCACGCTGGCGGTAAATGAGCAGATGACCCACTTTGTTGAAAGGCTGGGCGTCGCTGGCGCAGAAACGCTGATCCTTAATAGCCCGTTCGATTTCGCCAGCCAGGCGCTGCTGTGCGTGCCGCGCAATCTGCCTTCGCCCAATCAGCCCGGTGGCGCCAGACAGCTGGCGCGCATGTTGCTGCCGCTGATCGAGGCTAACAACGGCCGCTGCTTCTTCCTTTGTACCTCGCATCAGATGATGCGCGAGCTGGCCGAGCAGTTCCGCGCCATGCTGACGCTGCCCGTATTACTACAGGGAGAAACCAGCAAAGGCGAGCTGTTAAAACAGTTTATCGCGGCAGGCAACGCGGTGCTGGTGGCGACCAGTAGCTTCTGGGAAGGGGTGGACGTGCGCGGCGATGCGCTGTCGCTGGTCATTATCGACAAGCTGCCGTTTACCTCGCCTGACGATCCCTTGCTGAAAGCGCGCATGGAAGACTGTAAGCTGCGCGGCGGCGATCCGTTTGACGAGGTGCAGCTGCCGGACGCGGTTATCACGCTTAAACAAGGCGTCGGCCGCCTGATCCGCGACGTTGACGATCGCGGCGTGCTGGTGATCTGCGATAACCGCCTGGTGATGCGTCCCTACGGCGCGGTGTTTCTGAACAGCCTGCCGCCCACGCCGCGTACGCGGGATATTCAACAGGCGGTGGATTTCCTGCGGCCGCAGTAATTACCCGCGCAGTATGCTATGCTGCGCGCCGAAAATTTTGTCCCGCCTGAGGTAAAAATCCATGCGAATTTTAGCTATTGATACGGCCACCGAGGCCTGTTCGGTCGCGTTGCTGAATAATGGCAAGGTCACGGCGCATTTTGAGCTGTGCGCCCGCGAACATACGCAACGTATCCTGCCGCTGGTGCAGGCGCAGCTGCAACAAGAAGCGCTGACCCTGAACGAACTGGACGGACTGGCCTTCGGTAAAGGGCCGGGCAGCTTTACCGGCGTCCGTATCGGAACCGGCATCGCGCAGGGGCTGGCTTTGGGCGCGGCGCTGCCGTTAATCGGCGTGTCGACGCTGAAGACCATGGCGCAGAGCGCCTGGCGTTTACAGGGCGCCGATCGCGTGCTGGCCGCGATAGATGCGCGTATGGGCGAAGTGTACTGGGCACAGTATCAGCGCGACGAGCAGGGCGTCTGGCAGGGAGAAGAGACCGAAGCGGTGCTCAAACCAGAGGACGCGCTGGCGCGTATGACGCAGCTGAACGGTAGCTGGGCGATGGTGGGAACCGGCTGGCAGGCGTATCCGCAGCTGAGCGCGGAGAGTACGCTGACCTTACAGGCGACCGAGGTAACGCTGCCCTGTGCGGAAGATATGATCCCGTTGGCGGCGCTTGAGCTGGCGGCAGGCAATACGGTGCTGCCGGAAGAGGCGGAACCGACCTACCTGCGCAACGAAGTCACCTGGAAAAAGCTGCCGGGCAGGGAATAAGTCTGGCCGCGCCGCGCCTTAAGCTGCGTGAAACGAGCCGGGCAGAGAAAAACTCAGCAACTAATTGGCCCGAAAGGAGTCAAAGTGAGTAGTATCCCTGGAGAGTTTTTATGCGTAATAAACGGTTATTGCGGTCAGGTAGTTTGCTGTTAATTTCCCTGCTGCTGGCGGGCTGCGCCAGCGTGCCGGATTCCGTCAAAGGGCATTCGCCTACGCCGCAGCAGGATTTGGCGCGGGTGCTGAATGCGCCGCAGCTGTATGTCGGCCAGGAGTCGCGCTTTGGCGGCAAGGTGGTGAAGGTCACCAATCAGAACGGCTCGACCCGGCTGGAGATTGCCGCCATGCGGCTGGACGATTTTGCGCGTCCGCTGCTGGGCAGTCCGTCGATTGGCCGTATTTATGCGGATATCAACGGCTTTGTCGATCCTGTCGACCTCAATAATCAGATGGTGACGGTTGTCGGTACGATCAAAGGCACGGAAAAGGGCGAAATCGGCCAGGCGAGCTACCAGTTTGTCACGGTCGCCGTGACGGGCTATCAGCGCTGGCGCCTGACGCAGCAGGTTGTTTCACCGCAGCCGCCGATGGATCCCTGGATCTGGTATGGCCCGCCGCGCGGTCGCCATCGTGGCGGCTACTGGGGCCCGCCGCCGGGAATGATGTTCTATAATCCAGGGCCAGCGGAAGTGCAAACTATCCTGACCGAATAGCGCTCAGACCGAGCGTTACAGACCCGACGGCTGGTTTCCGGCCGTCGGGTTATTTTTTGGCTTCTCAAAACGAGAAGAAATTAGTGATATGCTTCGCAACCTCAAAACGGAACGGGCCAGCAAACTGGTACGCTGAGTTAATATAATGTTAACAGATGGAGCAGTTAAGAGGTTGTGATGACGACAACGTTGAGTTTCCGAGGTGTTTCCTTGAATAAGGTTTGGCTGAACCGCTACCCTGCAGATGTTCCCGCAGAAATCGATGCCGATCGTTATCCTTCCCTGATCGATCTTTTCGAACACGCCGCTAACCGCTATGCCGACAGGCCCGCCTTTATGAACATGGGCCAGGCGATGACCTATCGTAAACTGGAAGAGCGCAGCCGGGCTTTCGCCGCCTATCTCCAGCAGGGACTGGGACTGAAAAAGGGCGATCGCGTCGCGCTGATGATGCCCAACCTGTTGCAGTATCCGATTGCGCTGTTTGGCGTTCTGCGTGCAGGCATGATTGTTGTTAACGTCAATCCACTCTATACGCCGCGCGAGCTGGAGCACCAGCTTAACGACAGCGGCGCCAGCGCCATCGTCATCGTGTCAAACTTCGCCCATACGCTGGAAAAAGTGGTAGCGAAAACGCAGCTTAAGCACGTGATCCTGACCCGGTTGGGCGACCAGCTTTCCCCGGCTAAGGGCACGCTGGTTAATTTTGTGGTGCGCTATATCAAGCGGATGGTGCCGAAATACCATCTGCCGGGCGCTATCTCCTTCCGTCGCGTGCTGCAAGAAGGCTACCGGATGCAGTATGTCCGGCCTGCGATCGTGAACGACGATCTGGCTTTTTTGCAGTATACGGGCGGGACGACAGGCGTGGCGAAAGGGGCGATGCTGACCCATCGCAATATGCAGGCCAACCTGGAGCAGACCAAGGCGACCTATGGCTCGCTGCTGAAAGCGGGCGAAGAAACGGTAGTGACCGCCTTACCGCTTTATCATATTTTCGCGCTGACGGTGAACTGCCTGCTGTTTATCGATCTGGGCGGGGCGAACCTGCTGATCACCAATCCGCGCGATATTCCGGGGCTGGTGAAAGAGCTGGCGAAAAACCGCTTTACCGCCATTACCGGCGTCAACACGCTTTTTAACGCGCTGTTGAACGACAAAGACTTCCAGCAGCTGGATTTTTCCAGCCTGTCGCTATCGGCGGGCGGCGGCATGGCCGTGCAGAAAGCCGTTGCCGAACGCTGGGAGAAGCTTACCGGTCATTATCTGCTGGAAGGTTACGGCCTGACGGAGTGTTCGCCGCTGGTTTCGGTGAATCCTTACGATATCCGTTACCACAGCGGCAGCATCGGCCTGCCGGTGCCGTCGACCGATATCCGCATCGTGGACGGCGAGGGTAACGAGGTAGCGCCGGGCGAACCGGGCGAGCTTTGCATTAAAGGGCCGCAGGTTATGCCGGGCTACTGGAATCATCCGCAGGCCACCGGCGAGGTGCTGAAAAACGGCTGGCTGCACAGCGGCGACATTGTTACCGTCGATGCGGAAGGATTTATTCGCATCGTCGATCGGAAAAAAGATATGATTCTGGTTTCCGGTTTTAACGTTTATCCTAATGAGATCGAAGATGTGGCTATGCTGCATCCCAAAGTGCGCGAGGCGGCGGCGGTAGGCGTTCCTGATGCGGTAGCAGGCGAGACGGTGAAGATCTGCGTGGTAAAAAAAGACGCCTCGCTGACCAAAGAAGAGTTAATCGCCCACTGTAAGAAGCATCTGACCGGATATAAAATTCCTAAGATTGTCGAATTCCGCGACGAGCTGCCGAAAACCAACGTCGGCAAAATTTTGCGCCGCGAGCTGCGCGACGCGTCGGCAAAAACGACGCCGTAGCCGTAGTCAGGCGCACGCCAGTAACTTCTACGCCGGTTAAGCCGGCGTTTTTATTGAACCACACTGAGGCACAAGAAGCCGCAGCGAGAGGATCACCTTGAATTACACCATGATAACCACCAACGAGGCGCTGGCCGAAGTGTGCCAGGCCGCCCGTCAGGTTCCCGCCGTGGCGCTGGACACCGAGTTTGTTCGCACCCGCACCTATTATCCCGGCCTTGGACTGATTCAGCTGTTTGACGGCGAGCGGGTTTCACTGATCGATCCGCTTCCCATCAGCGAATGGACGCCGTTTCGTGAGCTGCTCCTCGATCAAAACGTCATTAAATATCTGCACGCGGGCAGCGAGGATTTGGAAGTTTTCCTGCATGAGTATGGCGTGCTGCCGGAACCGATGATTGATACGCAAATCCTGGCTGCTTTCACCGGCCGGCCGCTCTCCTGCGGTTTTGCCACCATTGTGGAATCTTTTACCGGCATCGCGCTGGATAAGAGCGAATCGCGCACCGACTGGCTGGCGCGTCCGCTGACGGAAAAGCAGTGTCACTATGCCGCCGCGGACGTCTGGTATCTGCTGCCGATTGCGCAGAAACTGATGGCGGAAGCCGAAGCTGCCGGTCGGCTCGACGCCGCGCTGAACGAGTGTGGCCTGCTGTGTCAGCGTCGCCGTACCGTTGTGGTGCCGGAAGAGGCCTGGCGCGACATCGCCAATGCCTGGCAGCTGCGTCCTCGCCAGCTTGCCGCGCTGCGCCTGATGGCCGCATGGCGTCTGGAGCTGGCGCGTGAAAAAGACATGGCCGTGAATTTTGTGGTGCGGGAAGAGAACCTCTGGAAGGTGGCGCGGTATATGCCGGGTTCGCTGGGCGAACTGGATCACCTTGGCCTGGGCGGCCAGGAAATACGATTCCACGGCAAGGCGCTGGTGGCGATGGTGGCGCAGGCCAATGCGTTGCCGGAAAGCGAACTGCCAGAGCCGGTCGCTAACCTGATCGACAATCCCGCCTATAAAAAAGTCTTTAAAGCGCTGAAGGCACTAATGGCGGAAGCGGCGGAGAAAAACGGCGTCAGTCAGGAACTGCTGGCCTCGCGGCGGCAGATTAATCAGCTGCTGAACTGGCACTGGAAGCTGAAACCGATGGGGACGCCGGAGCTGCTCGACGGCTGGCGGGGCGATCTGCTGCGCGACGACATTCTGGCGTTGCTGGCAGACTACTAACGACGCGGGCTGCCCGCAGCCCTTTTCCCCTGCAAACAGGCAGGGGAAAGTCAGGCGTGGCAAAGGCTCATTTCGGGGTTTCTTCTGCCTCAGGCAGCGTCACGTTAAGCTCCAGAATGGAGATATCGTCATCTTTCTGATCCAGTTTAACGCTCAGCATTTCCGGATCGATCTTCACGTATTTGCAGATAACTTCCAGAATGTCTCTTTTCAGCTGCGGCAGATAGTGAGGCTCGGCGTCGCCCCTCCTGCGCTCCGCCACGATAATCTGCAGCCGTTCCTTGGCTATATTGGCTGTGCTTTTTTTACGGGATAAAAAGAAATCAAGTAAGGCCATGTTTTATCCCCCAAACAGGCGTTTCAGGAAACCCTTCTTCTCTTCTTCAATGAAGCGGAAGGGACGTTCTTCACCCAGAAGACGATCGACGGTATCGGCATAGGCTTTGCCCGCGTCGGAATCGATATCCAGAATGACCGGTTCGCCCTGGTTAGATGCGCGCAGCACGGACTGATCTTCAGGGATCACGCCCGCCAGCGGAATGCGCAGGATCTCCAGCACGTCTTCCATGCTCAGCATATCGCCGCGGCTAACGCGCCCCGGATTGTAACGGGTGAGCAGCAGATGTTCTTTAATCGGATCCTGACCGTTTTCCGCGCGGCGAGACTTGGAAGAGAGAATGCCGAGAATACGGTCGGAGTCGCGGACAGAGGAGACTTCCGGGTTGGTGGTGATAATCGCTTCGTCAGCGAAATAGAGCGCCATCAGCGCGCCGGTTTCAATACCCGCCGGTGAATCGCATACGATGAAATCAAACGCCATCGTGGCTAAATCGTTAAGCACTTTTTCCACGCCTTCGCGGGTCAGGGCATCTTTGTCACGCGTCTGTGAAGCAGGCAGGATAAACAGATTTTCAGTACGCTTATCTTTAATCAGCGCCTGATTAAGCGTGGCGTCACCCTGGATGACGTTAACGAAATCGTAGACTACCCGGCGCTCACAGCCCATGATCAGGTCGAGATTTCGCAGACCGATATCGAAATCGATTACGACGGTTTTTTTACCTTTCTGGGCTAAACCGGTAGCGATGGCCGCGCTGGACGTGGTTTTGCCCACGCCTCCTTTACCCGATGTAACAACAATAATGCGTGCCATATAATAATTTTCCTTAAGAAAAGAAAGGGCTCGTGAGCCTGGCTCAGTTCAGTGTCTGTATAGTCAGGGCGCCATCTTTTAAGCAAAGACGTGACGCTTTTCCAAAAAATTCAGCAGGGATTTGGTCCATAATCCAGTACTCACCGGCAATGGACACTAACTCTGCGGATAAATTCGTGCAAAAAATCTGGCAGTCGCGATCGCCGCCGGCCCCGGCTAAGGCCCGGCCGCGCATCATGCCATAGATATGGATATTGCCGTCGGCTATCAGTTCGGCACCCGCGCTGACGCTGCTGGTGACGATCAGGTCGCTGTTTTTCGCGTATATTTGCTGGCCAGAGCGAACGGGCGCGTTGATGACGCGCGTTCTGGCCGCCGGGATCTCAACGGGCTTAGCCGGTTCCGGCGCTTCAGGCGCGGGCTTTTGTTCTTTGCCTTCAGACAGCAGCGGCAGGCCGGCACGAACAATCATGCGCTTGAGCGCCTCGTCTTTGCAGCCGCTGACGCCGACAATATGCAGGCCGGTCGACGCGATAGCCTGCTGCATTTGCCGCCAGTTAACCTCGCTGTTTAAGGTGGAAACATTCAGCACAACCGGCGCGTTTTTCAGGAAAGCGGGAGCCTGGCTGACTTTATCCTGAAGCGCCTGGCGCACCACATCCGCATCGTGGTGATGTAAGTGAACTACAGACAGAGTAAAACTGCTGCCCTTTAACTCGATTGGCGTTTGTGACATCTGTCCCGCTCAGTCCTGTTATTTCAAATCCCGGCGAAATCTCCGTCAGAGTGACGGTTAATCGCGCCCGGACGATATTCCGAAGTTCAGCAAGCATGTTATAGTTACTGCTATATTCAGGCAAGCCACCGACCAGGTTAATTCGAGTAAAAAATATGTTTTGTGTGATCTACAGAAGTCCTAAACGTGACCAGACTTATCTTTATGTTGAAAAAAAAGACGATTTCTCGCGCGTGCCTGCTGAACTGCTTCAGGGATTTGGTAAACCCCAGCTGGCGATGGTCCTGCCGCTGGACGGCAGTAAACGCCTGGCCAATGCGGACCAGGCAAAAGTGAAAACGGCGCTGCTGGAGCAAGGTTATTATTTACAAGTGCCGCCGCCGATGGAAAGTCTGCTTAAGATGCATCTGGAAAAAGGTAAAAAAGATTAATTAGGAATCATCTGCAAGCTATTTCCCCACCGCTTTTCTTCCCGCCGGATATTATTGACGGCGGGAAGCACGTAAAAAGGGCCTTTTATGAAGCAACCTCTCTTCACCACGCTTATTTTTTCCCTGCTGCTGGCCGGCTGTGCCAGCAAGAACAGTAAAGCCCTTGAGAAAAAAAACGCCGCGCCGGCGCAGCAGAAAACCACGCTGGCCGCAACCGGGCGCGATCCGGCGGAGTTTCCCGCCTATGTCGAGGAGCTTAAGCGCCAGGCGCGGGAGCAGGGCATAGATGCCGCCACTATCGACACTGCCTTCAGCAATATTCATTTCGTCGACCGCGCTATTTCTGCCGACCGTAACCAGTTAGAAAAGAAAGTCACGCTGGACGACTATCTGACGCGCGTGCTGCCGGAATGGAAAAAGCAGCGTGCGCGCGAAAACTTCCAGCAGTATTTGCCGCAGCTGCAAACGGCCAGCCAGCGTTATGGCGTGCAGCCGGAATATATAGTGGCGCTTTGGGCGATGGAAAGCAGCTTCGGCAAAATCCAGGGAAAAGAAGAGATCGTCTCTGCGCTCTCTACGCTGGCTTTTGAAGGACGCCGCGAAGCCTTCTTCACTAAAGAGCTGATGGCGGCGCTGCGGATTATTCAGCAGCAGCATATCAGCGCGGCGCAGATGAAGGGCTCCTGGGCTGGCGCGATGGGGCAGAATCAGTTTATGCCTTCTTCTTTCCTGCGCTACGGCGCGGACGGCGACGGCGACGGGCAAATCGATATCTGGAATAACGTGGAGGATGTGTTTGCTTCTACGGCCAACTATCTGGCAACGGAAGGCTGGAAGCCCGGCGGGCGCTGGGGCCAGGAGGTGATCCTGCCGGTCGATTTTGCTAAAGCGCAGGCAGGGCTGAAAACCGACCAGGCGAAATCGGTTGGCGACTGGCAAAAACTGGGCGTACGCTTCAGCGATGATGCGCCGCTGCCGGATAATGCGCAGCGCAGCTGGATTATTTTGCCCGACGACGCGCCGGGCCGGGCCTTTATGGTTTACGACAACTTCCGCGTCATTATGCACTGGAACCGATCATATTATTTCGCCATCAGTATCGGCATGATGGCCGACGCCATTTCTCAACAGGATGTGGTCCACTGACCACTCACGCAAACAGGCAGGGGAACAGTATGTATCAGCATCATAACTGGCAGGGCGCTTTATTAGATTACCCGGTGAGCAAAGTGGTCTGCGTAGGCAGCAACTATGCAAAACATATTAAAGAGATGGGCAGCGCGACGCCTGCTGAGCCTGTCCTGTTTATCAAGCCGGAAACCGCGCTGTGCGATCTTCGTCAGCCGCTGTCGATCCCGAAAGATCTGGGCGCGGTGCATCATGAAGTTGAGCTGGCAGTGTTGATTGGCGCCACGCTGAAACAGGCAACGGAAGAGCACGTGGCGAAAGCTATTGCAGGCTACGGCGTGGCGCTGGATTTAACGCTGCGTGACGTGCAGGCCGGCTGTAAAAAAGCGGGACAGCCGTGGGAAAAAGCGAAAGGCTTCGACAATTCCTGCCCGGTTTCCGGTTTTATTGCCGCCAGCGAGCTGGGCGCCGATCCGCAGGATATCGAGCTAAAGCTGAACGTCAATGGCGAAGTGCGTCAGCAGGGTTCCACTGCGGATATGATCCATAAAATCCTGCCGCTGATTGCCTATATGAGTAAGTTCTTCACGCTGCGCGCGGGCGATATTATCCTGACCGGCACGCCTGAAGGCGTTGGCCCGATGTCCTCTGGCGATACGCTGGAAGTGTCGCTGGGCGGACGCGGCGTGGCGACGCGCGTGCTGTAAGACTTGCAACTCAGGCCCGAACTGTTTATAAGGTGCGGGCTTTTAACTAAACAGGACAGCAAAATGAGTGATACCCCTTTCTGGCAGCAAAAGACGCTGGAGCAAATGAGCGATGAGGAATGGGAATCCCTGTGCGACGGCTGTGGCCAGTGCTGTCTGAACAAGCTGCAGGATGCCGATACGGATGAAATCTACTTCACTAACGTCGCCTGCAATCAGCTGAATATTAAAACCTGCCAGTGCCGTAACTACGAACGCCGCTTTGAGCTGGAAGAAGACTGTATCAAGCTGACGCGCGATAACCTGCCGACGTTTTCCTGGCTGCCGCCGAGCTGTGCTTACCGGGTGCTGGCAGAAGGCAAGAATCTGCCCGTCTGGCATCCGTTGCGCAGCGGCAGCAAGGCGGCGATGCACGCGGCACGTATTTCTGTTCGCCATATTGCCGTACGTGAAAGCGAAGTGCAGGACTGGGAAGATCACATCATCAATAAGCCGCGCTGGTACGGCAAGTAGATTGATTTGCCAAAATGCATTAACGGGCTGACAAATATCTTCAGTCCCGGCTGCTATCTGACTACGCAGTTTAGGTTTTGCCTATCTCAATGAGAATCAGCACCGCCTGGATAAGTTACGTCACTCTGCAAATAATCAGGGTATGACTACATACCGTGTGAGAGTGGGTTTCCATAACCCTTCAGCCCTGACTTTCAGGCAGCTTGATGAAATATTGGAACAGCAGAGGTTCTGGAGAACAGCATCGCGCAGCGCTACGTTTCGTTATTTTATGGAATATGAATACGAATCAGAGGTACGCGATCTGTGTGAGGTTTGTGAACTCGCCTACTCCCAGGCCTGTAAGGTTAAAAAATGCCCTTTGGTCATGGTCGTCGAGGATACGACTGAGGAAAAAACGCTTGCTGACATGCAGCAATAGCTGTTCTGTTGCGCACGTTAACGATAAAAGCGCAGACTAACTGCGGGACAGTCGTCCCGCTCTGTTTGCAGGCCCGGCTGTTATCCCCATTCCGAGAGATGAGCTTTAGCACGCTTAAAACAAGCTCAAACGCACTAGCGTTGCGCTTCGTCATTTGGCCTTCGGCCGTTCGCATAGTTTCACCCAAGAGAGCTAAACAAAAGCAGTCTGTTAGTGAGCAGTCTGCCCACAGATATGCGCACAGAACTACAAGGTAAACAGCGAGGTAGGGCAATGCATCTGTTTCATTGATGTTTTATTAAATATCAAAATGTAATTTTTTGTTTCTTTCGCCTTTAGGGTTATTCTTATTCCATTAGATAAATTATTATTCCTGAAAGGAAAATGATGCGCACATTATATTTAAATTTGTACACGTCGGTGTGCTTGTATAATTTTTTATTAAGCGAAGCGGTTAACATATTTGCGAATATAAACCTTTTATCTAGACTTAATAACGCAACACGAAATTCCCGGCGTAAAAGCCGGTTGCCAATTAACTAATGAAGTTTATATTCAGGAGGAAATTATGGCCGAACATCGTGGCGGTTCTGGAAACTTTGCAGAAGATCGTGAAAAAGCCTCTGAGGCAGGTAAAAAAGGTGGTCAAAACAGCGGCGGTAATTTCGCTAACGACCGTGAGAAAGCATCAGAAGCAGGCAAAAAAGGTGGCGAACATAGCCACGGCGGCGGACGTAAGTCTGAATAAAAGCGAACGGAAATATATCGCTTGATACGCCAACCCCGGCATTTTGTGCCGGGGTTAACTTTATTCAGGGTAAGCGAATAGTTTATTCAGAGTCGGTAAATATTTTGTCGCGTACTTTTTGCAGTCCGGATTAAGCACCCTTAATAGCGCCTTTCTTTTTTGCTTTCTTACCCCTCCAGTATTCTTCCAGATAAGGTATAAGTTCAAAAAACAAGATCCCGGCCAGAACACAGGCAATATATGCGTCAGGTAAAGGATCGGCTCGCTGATGAAGATCGAAGCGGGCAGGCTCTACGCCCAGACCGAACAGCGCCAGAAACTGCGACCAGTGTCGCGAAATCACCAGCAACAGCGCCATTAACGGCACCATCTCCAGAAAGCTGTGGATATGCTGCTCAACAGGTGATACTCGCCGGGCGGTTACGGCATAGCTGACATCCCATAATGCTGTTGCTTCGTGGCAGAAGAACATCACGATCATAAAGCCAATCACCAGCGCATTGATATCCAGAAAAAGCGCAGCGAGGAGCGGGGTGCCCATTTCCAGAAACATCAGAAGATGAATAAAGGTTTCTTTCAGCCCGGCGGTAGTCTCTATGTTTGTGGCTCTGTGACACAAATAGTCGGCAAAACCGGCAATAAGCCAGACAGGCAGCACAAAATAAAGCAGCAACAGCATCTGCGGATCAAAGTTTTGCATAGCAAAGGCTCATCAGTCTAAGAATGCATAAAGCATAGTCATGCAGAATAAAGATGCCAGAATAAAGCAGTGTTTCCTGGGTAATAATAAAGTTGCATAATTCCTGGAGCAAGGCAGAAAAAGCGGCTTATTAAACGCAAGGCGCCCATCGCTAAACGCTAAGTAAGCTATTATTCAATAGATGTGAATGCCACTACAGGGTATTGCTCCCAGTGTACTCAATAAGGAACACCAGATGCTCGCTTCAACAGTGGATAGTGATATTAGCAAGGTAAAAATGAAACCGATTCCTCTTGCCATGCTTGCCGTGGCACTTGCTTTGCCACAGCTTGCTTTAGCGGATGTTAAATGCGGGCCTTTTCGTCTGGCCGGGCAGACGGCGAACGGCAGCTGGGCGACCGTGGACGGCGTAAAAACCCGCAGGCAGCAGGTTAGCTGGCTGCAGCAGAAAGGCGATGTCGACAATGTGAAAATGCACTGGACCGTGGCCGCTACCAAATTTCAGGGCGATTACGGGATGACGTACCTGAATAAGGCGGGTAGCGCCACGCTGGATGTTGAGGTATTGCGTAGTAGCCGCAGCCAGATAAAAATTTCCGGCTCGTACGACTGTCGCAAGATCGATTAGCGTCTGGCATCCGTCAAGGGCAGTGCGCTACCGCCCTGATTTCCTTTGCTATGCTTAAAATCTTTACCCTTAACCAGGAGGTAAAGCGTTATGCATCGCAGAGAGTTTATCGGTTGCGGGGGCACACTGGTCGCCCTTTCGCTTATGTCTTCCACACCCGCCGCCACAGTCTCCGAAGCTTCGACACCGCCTCAGCTTGATAAACCCGTTTTGAAACTGAAAGGGATCGCTATTGGCGAAGGGCAGCCCAAAGTGATTATTCCCACCACTGACAGCAGCGAAAAGGCGGTTTTGGCTTTCGTTGATAAGATTGCGGACAGAAGCGATTTTCATATGCTGGAGCTAAGGCTCGATCCGCTGGACAACGTGGACGATACCGACGCGATGGCGGCTTTAACGCGGCAGGTGTTCTCGCGTCTTGGCGACAAGCTATTGCTGCTGACGTTTCGTACCAAAGCTGAAGGCGGCAAGAAGGCTATCAGCGATAAAAAGTATGCCGCGCTGTATCACGCCTTGCTGAAGGATGGCCAGTTCGATCTGCTGGATATTGAAATGTATCGCGACAGCGCCCTGACCGATCCGCTGATCGGGCTGGCACATCAGCAGGGGAAATACGTCATTCTCTCCAGCCATGAACTGCACGCTACGCCTGCTGCTCAGGAAATTATCGCCCGCCTGAGCGAGCAGCAGCGGCGCGGCGCGGATGTGTTGAAGCTGGCGGCGATGCCGAAAGGCCCGGAAGACGTGCTGACCCTGCTTAACGCTACGCTGGATATGCATCAGCATTATGCGCAGCGCCCGCTGTTAACGATGTCGATGGGTGAAACGGGCGTGCTGTCACGCATGAGCGGAGAACTGTCCGGTTCGGCGCTGACTTTCGCCATGTTTGGCGATGCTTCGGCGTCGGGGCAGGTTGACGTACAGGATCTGGGAAAAGTGCTGGAGGTGGTACATAAAGGCATGGGGGCATAAAGCAGCCACAGTCGCGCATCCTGACGTTCTGGCCGGAACGTTTTCAATGCGGCCTGTGGCCGGGGTCGGGGTGACGAAAGGCGTCGCCACCCCGTATTACATTAAGCCGTGACGGTGACCACTGAGACGTTCGTGGTCACCTGGTTGGTGGTGACGGAAGTGTCAACGGCGCCGACCTGTCCCTTGATCACGCAGCGATACTGACCGGCATCGGCGCTGGTGACGGCTGCCTTGCTCCAGGTAGCGCTTTTGGCATTGGCGATATTTGTCCAGGTGGTGCCGTTGGTCGATTTCTGCCACTGCCAGGTTGCCGCATCCTTAGCCGCAACGGTCAGGTTTAACGTGCCGCCCGCCGCAACGGAAACCGTGGCTGCCGGCTGGGTATCAATCTGCGGCGTAAAGGCGTAATAAGGCATCGCGTATTCAATCCCGTTGACGTTAATGCGCATCCACTGCCGTGGTTTAGATTGCTCTACCGGCACGGTAGTCGAAGCCTGGGAGCGGGTGCTGATCCCGGCGACATCATCCTGCGCGCCAAAACCGGCCTGGCCGTTGTTCATTGACATCCGCGCCTGCGCTGCCACGCCACCTTCCGGCGCTGCGTTTTGCGTCACGCCGCTCGGCGTAAACCTTGCCCAGCTGCCGTTATCCTCGCGCATTTCACCTGTGCCGCGAACGTGCACGCCATATTCTGCAATAGTATCAGGCAGCTTGACCCACAGGCCCGGCAGGATATCGTTAAAATCCTGAGGGATATACTGCACTTCGCTAATACCCGGCGTGCCTTCCATCCAGTAGCTTACTGCCGGAACCGAGCCCGCGCCACGCGCTACGTGGATATGCAGCGTACCGGCTGCACGGTCGTTCTGGATCGGCATGGCGGTGTCGCCACCGATGCCGCCGTAGGTACTGCGGCAGTCCACCTCAATTTTCCAGTGGCTGCCGGTTTTCGGCATCCGAAACGTACCGATATTCAACCAGCGCTGGCTGCTGTCAATGGTGCCGCGCAGCACGCCGCTCAGCCACTGCGCGCGCAGCGGATGGTCCAGATAGGTGCCGCTGTTTTGAAACAGCGACATGCCCATTTCATACCCGGAGAGTCTGGCGACAATATCGCTGCCGTCCGGGTTTTTCGGATAGCTGAACCAGGTTGCGCTGCCTGGCGCAGAAGTGCGGTCGTACTCCACGCCGGTCGGATTTGACCATTGCGACATAATAACGCGTGAATTAAAGAACACGGCATCGTAGGTAGAGGACTCAATGCTCAGCGCTTCAATCAGCCACTGGCCGTTGTTGATATCCATCGGAACGGCGCTGTGTTCGATCCAGCCGTTACGGATCAGGCCCTGACCATGACGAGGGATCCAGATAGCCGGCGCATAGCAGTACTGGAAGTTAAATTCCGTAAGCTCAATCGCCGTGGAGTGATCCCAGGCGCCGGACGGACGGTTGCTCCAGCCTACCTTAATCACCGGGCCCGCCACGCGGCTGCAGTAAATCTGGGTGAATTTACTGTCAAGACTGTCGAGGTAGTAAATCGCCGCTTCGCCGGTATTGCTGGCTTTAAAGTAGGAGACGTTGGCAAAGGTGCCGCCCACGCATTCGTTAGTGATAAACGGCTGTTTATTGGAGGCGGTATCGTTGAAAACGCCCACCGTTGCGCCAATCAGCATATTGGTTTTTTCGTCCTGCTTCACCGTTTGCTGGCCTTCCCACTCAATGCCGTAGATGGAAAAGTAGCGGTGGTTCAGCGCCAGCACGGCCGAAGCGGATTTGTCAGAGATAATACGCGTGCCGATCTGCTTGCCGAAGCTGGTGGTCACGCCGCGCATCACGAAATCGCCGGCGGCGAAGTAGCCGCTTGGGTTATAAGGCAGTTCCGAATGGTTGGCCGGGATTTTGTCGCCATAGGTGCGCAGGTCGAGCGGCTTAACCAGGTAGGTGCCCGTGCCGAAACGGATACCGACTTTGCTGGAAAGGCCGTCGGTAAAGCCGCGGGCGAAGCTGCCGGTCATAAATTCATACATCGCCTTAACGGCAGGCGCGCAGTCAACCTTGCCGCCCGGTACGGCGCCGAAGTCATGAACGGTTAACGCTTCAATATCGCTGTCGCGACGCCAGTGGTACGCGCCGCCGTTGCTGGCGATAAAGCCGCCGTCGTCCGCCGCCGCGACCAGATAACCGGTAAACCAACCTTCGCCGAAGGTGACAGAGCGGTCGCCGGCAGCGCGGGCATTCCAGGAGCTCAGGAAAACGCGTTCGCCTTCAGCGGCAGGTTTGCGAGCACGCAGCGCGGCGAATGAAGCAACTTCATTAAAAATCAGTGTATCAGCCATAATGTTTCCATCCTTTGTTAGTGAGTTTTTAACTGTATGTTTATACAGTAACTGCACTGTATTCCTTTGGTGAAGAATTGGCAATGGTGTTTTTTATTATTTATTTCATATATTTACGCGATTAGCTCGTTACGATTTAATAAGCGGCGTGATATTAACTTAACAATATTTCTTATGTTTTAAGCAGGTTAAAAAAGGGGAGGTAAACGGTGAAATGACGTTCTGAACCCGGCCTGGCTTTAAGGTGCCGGAGGGAGAAAGACAAAAAAATCCCCTGAGCGCGTGACTTCAGGGGAGGCGGGTTCAGGACTGAGGCTGACCGACAGGGCCGCTGCCGCCCGGTGCGCCCGGAGGCTGCTGTCCACTCGGCGGCGCCGGCGGCGGGCTGTGCGTATCATTGGCGCCCCAGTGGGCGCAGCCGGAGAGTAGCGTAACGGAAAAAGCAAAGGAGAGGGCTAACGCAATGTTTTTCATAGTTTCCCTTTTCGCATCGAAGTATGCCTAAAGCGTAGCCGCCTTGTTAAGGGCTGACAACGCGGCCTGCGGGAAAAGGCAAAGCCCGGCCGCCCGCAGACAACGGGCACGACCGGGAGGAGGAGTGCGTTTAGCGGGAAAAAAGATCGCGTTTTTTCGGCGTGAAAAACTGCGCAAGCAGCACCAGCAGGGCGACAACGAGGTAGGCGGCAAAGATAATCGTCATCCACTGCGGCATACCCAGCGAAAACAGCGACCACTGATTTTCCGCACAGTCGCCCGTCGCAACGAATACCGACGGCAGCCACTTATCAAGAGGCAGCCACTGCGGGAAGCGGGCGGCGAAATCACAGGTGGTAAAAGGATTCGGATGCAGCTGGATCATCGTATGCTCCCATGCCAGACGCACGCCTTCCACGGCGCTATAGATCCAAATCAGGATCGCCACCCAGCGCAACGGCGTTTTGGGGGCAATAGCGCCCACCAGCGCAGCGCCAAGAATACCGAACAGGGCGCAGCGTTCGTAAATACACATCACGCAGGGCTTTAGCAGCATCACGTGCTGGAAATAGAGCGCAACCATCTCCAGAGCAAAAGCCGTCAGCGCCATCAGCAACCAGGCGCCGCGACCACGAGAACGGCTATTAAAATAGTGCAACATAATCAATCCCTGTAATAAGCGTTGAACCGGCAGTGTAAACCAAAAGGGCTGCCGTGCCAGCCACTATGCGGTAAATTTACGCTGCTGAATACGGCGCGGCTTAGCCGCTGTGTAAAAAAATGTATCGCTTCGACGGCGCGCTGAAAGCGGCCACGGCTTAATAACGTAAATCAAGGGCTTAATTTCAGGAGAAATGCGATTTCGGCAGCGTTTTACGCTTTCGTCAGTCTAGGTGACGGCTAAGCCATCTGGTATGATGAGCCGAATTTTTGCAGCCCTGAACGCAACGGAAACAATACGCTATGGTTATTAAGGCCCAGAGCCCTGCGGGCTTCGCTGAAGAATATATTATCGAAAGTATCTGGAACAGCCGCTTCCCGCCGGGGTCAATTCTGCCTGCTGAGCGCGAGCTGTCAGAGCTGATCGGCGTGACCCGCACCACGCTGCGTGAGGTGCTGCAGCGCCTGGCGCGCGACGGCTGGCTGACCATTCAACACGGCAAGCCGACCCGGGTAAATAATTTCTGGGAAACCTCGGGCTTAAGCATCCTTGAAACGCTGGCGCGTCTCGATCATGACAGCGTGCCGCAGCTTATCGACAGCCTGCTTTCGGTTCGCACCGATATTTCCTCCGTATTTATTCGCCGCGCTATCCGTATTCATCCGGATAAAGCTGAGGCGGTTCTGGTCACCGCGCAGCAGGTAGAAGACAAGGCGGAAGCCTATACCGAGCTGGATTACAATATCTTTCGCGGGCTGGCTTTTGCCTCCGGTAATCCTATCTACGGCCTGATCCTTAACGGGCTGAAAGGGCTGTACACCCGCGTAGGCCGTCACTATTTTTCAAATCCGGAAGCGCGTCGCGTGGCGCGTGAATTCTATCAGCAGCTGCTGACGATTTGTCAGGCCCAGCAGCTGGACAAGATTGTGGAAACGGTGCGCGATTACGGCCATCGCAGCGGTGAAATCTGGCACGGCATGCAAAACACCATGCCCGCTGAATCCGGCATACGTCGTTAGTATTCCTGTAAAATCTCTGGATAAGCCGTAAAAAAGCCGGTCTTCAGCACCGGCTTTTCAGGTTATTACAGGGAAGAAGGTCGGGGCGGACAGCGGTCGAGGATTTCCGTGCTGCCGTCGTCGTTTTGCTGCTCCAGATGGACATCAAAGCCCCACAGGCGATGCACGTGCTTCAACACTTCGCGGCGGCTCTTATCCAGCGGCGCGCGGCTATGCGGCACGTAGCGCAGCGTTAATGAGCGATCGCCGCGCAGATCGACATCATAAACCTGAATATTAGGCTCCAGGTTGCTTAAATTATACTGCGCGGAAAGCTGCTGACGGATCGCCCGATAGCCCGCCTCGTCATGGATAGCGGCAATTTCCAGGAAGTTATTGCGATCGTCATCCATCACCGTAAACAGGCGGAAATCCCGCATGATTTTGGGCGACAGGAACTGGCTGATAAAGCTCTCGTCCTTGAACTCGCGCATCGCGAAGTGCAGCGTTTCCAGCCAGTCTGAACCGGCAATATCCGGGAACCAGTAACGATCTTCTTCCGTCGGCTCCTGACAGATGCGCTTGATATCCTGAAACATGGCGAAGCCCAGCGCGTAAGGGTTAATACCGTTATACCACTGGCTGTTATAGGGCGGCTGATAAACCACGTTGGTATGGCTGTGCAGAAACTCCAGCATAAAGCGCTCGCTGACTTTGCCCTCGTCATACAGATGATTAAGGATGGTGTAGTGCCAGAAGGTCGCCCAGCCCTCGTTCATCACCTGCGTCTGCTTCTGCGGATAAAAATACTGGCTGACTTTACGCACGATACGCAGGATTTCTCGCTGCCACGACTCCAGCAGAGGCGCGTTTTTTTCCATAAAATAGAGCAGGTTTTCCTGCGGCTCGTTGGGATAGCGTGCTGCTTCGGTATGGGTCGCCTCCGCTTCGCGACGCGGCAGCGTGCGCCACAGCATGTTCACCTGGCTTTGCAGATACTCTTCGCGGCTGCGCTGACGGGCCTTCTCCTCCTGCAAGGAGATCTTTTGCGGGCGCTTGTAGCGATCGACGCCATAGTTCATCAGCGCATGGCAGGAATCCAGCAGCCGTTCGACTTCCTCCACGCCGTAGCGCTCTTCACACTCGCTGATATAGTTACGGGCGAAAATCAGGTAGTCAACGATAGAGCTGGCATCCGTCCAGCTGCGGAACAGGTAGTTATTTTTAAAAAAGGAGTTATGGCCATAGCAGGCGTGCGCCATCACCAGCGCCTGCATAGTGATGGTATTTTCCTCCATCAGATAGGCGATACACGGATTGGAGTTAATGACGATTTCATAAGCCAGGCCCTGCTGACCGTGCTTATAGCGCTGTTCGGTTTCGATAAATTTTTTACCGAATGACCAGTGCGCGTAGTTGATGGGCATCCCGACGCTGGAATAAGCGTCCATCATCTGTTCAGAAGTGATGACTTCGATTTGATGCGGATAGGTATCAAGGCGATAGAGTTTGGCGACGCGGTCAATTTCTGCAAGGTAGACGTCAAGTAGATCGAACGTCCAGTCGGGACCGTCGCTGAGTCGTTGGCTGTTCGTAATGGACTCATCAAAGATAGTCGTCATAGCGCACCCCTTTTTTAAAACCGGTTTTCGACGTTACATCAGTAGCGACAAACATCCGTTTTCATTACGACCTGCCATGACGCTGCCGCCGTCGGAACAGGCCTGGAATTGAAGCCAGTAACTCAATGATAGTTCACTCTCTCCGATCGCTCAGGGGAATACAATGGAAATCTTCGGCAGAAAATAGAGCGGAAGCCGGAAAATCATTTTAACGTCAGGCAAAGCGCAAAAAATAATAATCCGGACAGGATAATATCCTGTATATAAGCGGAAAATATGGCGTAATCATATTCTGCTGCGGAAAGGAATAAATAGCGCCTTCATGATTATTTGCTGCTGCCGTCGCAACTATTGCAATATTAAACTCCGATTTATCATCGGCATCTTGTTTTTATTCCCGCCCAGGGTAAAAAAGAAGGGCAATATTTTTACAGGGCGTCCGCTGTCATCCCGCAGCTTTTTTCACCGCAGCGGCCGCCTGTATCCAGTGTATTCATCTTTAAGAAACCGGCGGTGGAGTAGCGATGCGAGTTGTCATTCTGGGAAGTGGCGTGGTGGGCGTGGCCAGCGCCTGGTATCTGGCCCAAAGCGGGCATGAGGTGACGGTTATCGACCGTCAGCCCGACGTGGCGCTGGAAACCAGCGCGGGCAACGCGGGACAAATTTCGCCCGGCTATGCGGCACCGTGGGCGGCGCCCGGCGTGCCGCTGAAGGCGATAAAATGGATGTTTCAGCGTCATGCGCCGCTGGCTATCCGCCCGGACGGCAGCCGTTTCCAGCTGGCCTGGATGTGGCAAATGCTGCGTAACTGCGATATGCGCCACTATCAGGAAAATAAAAGCCGCATGGTGCGCATCGCCGAATACAGCCGCGACTGCATGAAGGCGCTGCGCCATGAGACGGGTATTGCCTATGAGGGACGCCAGGGGGGAACGCTGCAGCTTTTCCGCACCGCGCAGCAGTTTGAAAGCGCCACCAAGGATATTGCGGTATTAAAAGAGGCGGGCGTGCCCTATGAACTGCTGGAAGCCAGCCAGCTGGCCGAAGCGGAACCCGCGCTGGCGACGACCAGGCATCTGCTGACCGGCGGTCTGCGCCTGCCTAACGACGAAACCGGCGACTGTCAGCTGTTTACTCGTCGGCTGGCGGAGATGGCGAAGGCGGCAGGCGTGACTTTCCGCTTTAATACGCCCGTCGACGCGCTGCTGCAGGAGCATAACCAGATTGTCGGCGTGAAATGCGGCGCTGAGATCGTGACGGCGGACGCGTACGTAGTAGCGTTCGGCTCTTATTCCACTTCGCTGCTCCGCGACATTATCGCTATCCCTGTTTATCCGCTGAAAGGCTATTCGCTGACTATCCCGATTACCAATCCGGAGGCAGCGCCCGTTTCCACGGTGCTGGACGAAACCTATAAAGTGGCGATTACGCGTTTTGATAACCGGATCCGCGTGGGCGGCATGGCGGAGATCGTCGGCTTCAATACCAAACTGCTGCCCGCCAGACGCGAAACGCTGGAGATGGTGGTGCGGGATCTCTATCCGCAGGGCGGCGATCTCGCCCAGGCGACGTTCTGGACCGGGCTGCGTCCGATGACCCCGGACGGCACGCCGATTGTCGGCCGCACGCCGTTTAAAAATCTTTATCTGAATACCGGTCACGGAACGCTCGGTTGGACCATGGCCTGCGGCTCCGGACAGCTGCTTTCTGATATTATCTCAGGACGCGCTCCGGCGATTGCCGCTGACGATTTATCGGTTATGCGCTATCTGCCGGGATTTCTGCCCACTACAGGCCCAATACTGCACGGCGCGCGCTAGTTTCCGCTTATAACAGGAGAAGTTATGTCTCGTCCTATTGTCGCAACTATCGACACCAGCGCGTTGCGGCATAACCTGGCCGTCGCCCGCCAGGCTGCTCCTCGCTCCCGCGTCTGGTCGGTGGTAAAAGCCAACGCCTACGGACACGGTATCGCTCGCGTCTGGCAAAGCCTGTCAGAGACCGACGGTTTTGCGCTGCTGAATCTTGAAGAGGCTATTCTGCTGCGCGAAAGCGGCTGGAATAAGCCCATCCTGCTGCTGGAAGGCTTTTTCCATGCGGATGAGCTGCCCATTCTGGATCGCTACCGGCTGACCACCAGCGTGCACAGCAACTGGCAGATCCAGGCGCTGGCGAAGGCGAAGCTTTCCGCGCCGCTGGATATTTACCTGAAAATGAACAGCGGCATGAACCGTCTTGGCTTTCAGCCCGCGCTGGTACAGCAGGTGTGGCACAAGCTTAAAACGCTGCCGAACGTTGGCGAGATCACGCTGATGGCGCATTTTGCCGAAGCGGAAAGCAATGAAGGCGTGACGGCGCCGATGGCGCGCATCAATCAGGCGGCGGAAGGGCTGAACTGCCCGCGCTCGCTGGCGAATTCGGCGGCGACGCTGTGGCACAGCCACACCCATTACGACTGGGTGCGTCCGGGCATTATCCTCTATGGCGCTTCGCCAAGCGGCGACTGGCAGGATGTCGCCAGCAGCGGGCTACGGCCGGCCATGACGCTGAACGGTGAAATCATCGGCGTCCAGTCGCTCAGGCGCGGCGATGGCGTAGGGTATGGCGCACGCTACCGCGCCAGCGACGAGCAGCGTATCGGCATCGTTGCCTGCGGCTATGCCGACGGCTATCCGCGCCATGCGCCAACCGGCACGCCGGTTTGGGTTGATGGCGTCAGAACGCAGATTGTCGGCGCGGTTTCCATGGATATGATCACGGTGGATTTGACGCCCTGCCAGCAGGCGGGCATCGGTACTCAGGTGGAGCTGTGGGGTAACAACATCAAAATCGACGAGGTGGCAAAAGCGGCCGGTACGGTAGGCTATGAGCTGATGTGCGCGCTCGCGCCTCGTGTACCGGTAAACGTCGTTTAAAGTTAAAGCGCGGTCAGCGTGCCGCGCACTTTTTTACTGTAGTACCAGGCCGTTCCCGTCAGTATCGCGCCCACCACCATCATCAGCGCCAGCGCGGATTTTTCCGCCAGCGGCAGCGCCATCGCCAACAGCCCACCCGACGCGCCGCCGGCCATCTGGATAAAGCCCGCCAGCGCGGAAGCGACGCCCGCCTGTTTCTGATAGGGCTCCAGCGCGTAGCTGGTGGCCGGGCCGACGGTAAAAGCCAGCCCGGCGACGGATACCGCCACCGGCAGCATATAGAGCGCCCAGTGATGCTGCCATGCCAGCGGTAACAGCAGCACGCCGCCCAACAGCATCACCGCGCCCAGCGTCATCGCCACGCTGCCCGTCGCCAGACAAATCGGGCGACCCACCTTGCGGATCATCTTATTCACCAGCACGCTGACCAGCATGATCCAGAAGCCGTTGGCGCCAAAGGCGATGGAGAACTGCAGCGCAGAGAGCTGGCCCTCGGTCATCAGCACCTGCGGCGCCAGCGAGACGTAAGTTAATACCATCCCCAGCGCGCCCGCGTTGGCAAAGGCGAAAGCCAGGAAGCGAGGCTGACGCAGGATCTGCCAGTACTGACGCAGCGGAATGCCTTTTACGGCCAGCGTGCCTGCCGGGCGGGTCTCCGGTAAAAAGAAAATCACCAGCAGACCAATGACGACCGCATAGGCGGTTAAAAACCAGAAGGGCGCGCGCCAGCCAAAGGCCTCGGCAAGAAAGCCGCCCAGCATTGGTGCCAGCGCGGGCACGATATTCAGCGCGCCGTTCAGAAAGCCATAGGCGCGGGCGGCATCGTCGCCGTCAAGCCTGTCGCGCACGCCGCTGAAGGCGACCACGGCGGTACAGCAAACGGCGCAGCCCTGCACCACGCGCGCGCAGAGGAACTGCGGCCAGCCGGAAGCGGTGGCGGCCAGCACGCTGCCAACGATATACAGCAGCAGCCCGGCCAGCGCCACGGGCTTTCTGCCCAGGTTATCCACCAGCGGGCCGGCGACAATCTGCCCCAGGCCCATCACCAGCAGAAACAGAGGAATAGTCGTTTGCACGGTGCTGACCGGCGTATTCAGCCCAAGCGCGATATCGGGCAGCGTAGGCAAATAAAGATCGATGCCAAGCGGTGCTAACAGAACCAGGCTGAGAAGAAGTAAGGTGAATTTTTGCATCGAGGCGGCGGCGTCCAGTAAAAAAAGCAAGCCGCACAGAGTAGTGATAACGGGGAGAAAAGAAAAGGAAAACTTATGGGGCGGTGCCGCAGCAGCCGCCCCGGAACTCAGTAAGCGCCGTCGCGACGCAGCACCACGCCAGCCGTTTTAAACAGGATGGCGATATCCGTCCACAGCGCCCAGTTTTTCACATACCAGGAGTCGAAATAGACGCGGGTATCGTAGTCGATATCGTTACGGCCGCTAACCTGCCACAGGCCGGTCATCCCCGGTTTCGCCATCAGATAATAGTCAACGTCGCCCGCGTAGCGCTCCAGCTCCGCTTCAATCACCGGACGCGGCCCGACCAGGCTCATCTCGCCACGGATCACGTTCCACAGCTGCGGCAGCTCGTCCAGGCTGGTTTTACGCAGGAAAGCACCGATTTTGGTTACGCGCGGATCGTTTTTCAGCTTGAAGTCTTTATCCCATTCGGCGCGCGCTTCGGCGCTGGTTGCCAGCAGCTCTTCCAGCACCTCTTTCGAGTTGGTGACCATTGAGCGGAACTTCAGGCATTTAAACTTCTTGCCGTCCTGACCGACGCGTTCGTGACCGTAAATTTTGTTACCGCCGTCCCGGCCCACCAGCCAGCAGATCAGGCCGAAAGCCGGGGCCAGGAACAGCAGCAGCAGCGAGGCGACCACCACGTCGAACACGCGCTTCAGGAAGCGTGAAGAGCGTTTGGCCAGGTTATTGCTGACGCGCAGGATCATCACTTCATGACTGAAGATAAAAGACATATCGGTGCCGTAGAGCGGCACGCCGCGCAGCGTCGGGACGACCGAAACGCTGCGGCATTTCTTTTTCGACAGCAGCTTGAGCCACTTATCGCGCATCGCCTGCTGCTCGTACTCCATGGCAACGATAAACTGGGTGTTTTCCAGATCGACCGTGTCCCAGACGATGTCCTTCGCGGTAATAACCGGCACGCCGTTCAGGCTTTCCGCGCCGGTATGGCCGTTAGAGGCGACAAAAGCTTTTACCTCATAGCCCAGGATCTCTTCGCTTTGCAGCGCCGCATAGGCTTCGCGGGCGTTTTTACCGGAGCCGATGATGATAGTTTGCTTCTGCCACTGTCCCGCTTTCAGAATGGCGTGCTTGACGCTGGAGCGCAGCAGCGGCACCAGGACCAGCGCATAGATCCAGGTGAAGCTCCACAGCAGACGGGAGAAATCCCATTTTGAAAACGCAATCAGCGCCAGGTCGAGCAGGGAGAAAATCACCAGGGTTTTAATGATCTCTTTCAGCTCAAACCAGAAAGGCTTGCGGTAGGTATAGTGACGAAGCCGCATCCAGAACCAGGCCGTACAGACCACGGACATCACAAACTGGGCGGTAAAGCGTATTTGCACTTCCTGCGGGGGAAGAAATATATCCAGGTTCCCCCAAATACCTCGTACGGTTGCCGTGGATAAAAACAGCGCCAGGTTAATGGAGATTAAGTCGCTAAGACTTAATGCCAGCTTGGCGATAATGTTTTTCCGGGTGCCGCTAAATGCGCGGCGACGGTCATTCAGTACCAGAGTACTTGCCATAATGCCTGCTCTCTTTTCATAAGGGATTGCTGACCTGACGAGGATCAAGCACGCGTTCAGGGGTTATCATACTGAAATTAAGTGTTTTAATTTCAGCGTATTAAATAGTTAACGGCCGTATGTTTCAGGAGATTAAATAAATGAAACACGTCGGCGTTGTTTCATCATGAAGCAGTGACAGAGTATGCAGGAGAGCAGAGAGTTAGTTAATACGGGTAATTCCTAAAATGGGAAAAATGCTTTTTGAAAGGAAATGGAAAGTAAACGAAGCGGGAAATTAAATTGCAAAAGATAATTTATGACAGGCGTATAACAAATATAAGACATTATTATAGCTCACCGCCGCGAAATAACGCGGCGGCAAGATAAGCGGCTTTGGTTCAGATTCAGGCTGGCTTTTTCAGTACCCACTGATCCTGCTCGGTATCGTAGTGACCGATAGCCAGATCGACAGGTTCGCCATCAATCCAGGCGGGCACGCTGGTCTCATTATCCCACCCGTCGAGCTGATAGCTCAGCGCCGGGTTGGTCTTGCAGGGAATAATGACCGTATCGACATTTTGCGCATCCAGCTCTGCGTCGATAATTTCATAGCGACCAATCTTTACGACATGACCCATGATTTTCTCCCTTCCGGATTAGACACGAACTTTAAGCGTAGTCGTTATTTGCCAGTCGGCCCCAGGATTATTCTCGCTCTTCCGCCATCCGCACGCCGATTTTCACTATTTCGTTATCCTGCTTTTCCGCCACGGTCCAAATCATGTTTTTCCATTCCACCTGATCGCCGACCACCGGCGCGCCGCCGATCATGCTGGCGACCAGATGCCCGAGCGTCTGCTGCATATTCATCTCTTCATCCAGCTCGATACCGTAAATTTCTGAAACGTCGTGCAGGCGAGCATCGGCCTGAAGAATAAAGTCGCCAAAGAAGCGCTGATCGAGCGAAACGGGCGGCGACTGGCTGAACAGTTTACCCAGTTCCGGCAGATCCTTTTCGCGGCCAATCACGCATAGCACGTCGCCTTCGCGCAGGCGGGTATTGCCGGTTGGATGCAGCAGCAGATTATCGCGGAAAAGCGCGGCGATACGCGTCTCGCGCGGCATTTTCAGCTCGCGTAGCGCGGCGCCGATACACCATTTATCAGCGCCCAGCTGGTAGACAAACTGCTCCCAGGGATTCTCAGGGTGGATATCCAGGCCCACGCGGGAAACAGGCGAGGCGGTAGGCGGCACGATCACCCTGGCTTTACGGGCAGCATAGCTGAGAGAGGTTCCCTGTACCATCAGCGAAACCAGCACCACAAAGAATGCGATGTTAAAGAACAGCGAGGCATGCGGCAGTCCGGCCATCATCGGGAAAACCGCCAGGATAATAGGCACCGCGCCGCGCAGACCAACCCAGCTGATAAAGAAGCGCTCACGCGTGGTAAATCCACGAAACGGCAGCAGGCCGACAAAAACGGAGAGCGGACGGGCAAACAGGATCAGCCACAGCGACAGCAGCATGGCCGGTAAGGCGATATTCCAGAGATCGGTAGGATTCACCAGCAGCCCCAACACCAGGAACATACCGATCTGGCTCAGCCAGGCCATGCCGTCAAAGGTTTGCAGAATGCCGTGCCGGTTGCGGATTGGGTTATTGCCCAGCCAGAAGCCGCAAAGATAGACCGCCAGAATGCCGCTGCCTTCCAGCACGGTGGTCAGCGCAAACACCAGAATGCCCCCGCTGACGGCCAGCAGCGGATAAAGCCCGCTGGGCAGCGAGACGCGATTAATCAGCTGCAACAGCCCCCAGCCGCCGCCCAGGCCCAGCACGATACCCAAACCAAACTGCTGAATAAGATGCACGATAAACATCCAGCTCAGGCCGGTCTGACCCTGTTCCAACATTTCGATCAGCGTGATGGTCAGGAACACCGCCATAGGATCGTTGCTGCCGGATTCCATTTCCAGCGTGGCGCTGACGCGTTCATTCAGCCCTTTACCGCCGAGCAGCGAAAATACGGCCGCCGCGTCGGTCGAACCGATAATCGCCCCGACCAGGAAGCCCTCAATCATGCTCAGGTTAAACAGCCAGGCGGCCGCCATGCCGGTCAGCCCGGCCGTAATCAGCACGCCGATGGTCGACAGCGAGAGCGCCGGGCCCAGCGCAACTTTGAACGAGCTGGCCTGGGTGCGCATTCCGCCATCCAGCAGGATCACCGCCAGCGCCAGGTTACTGATAAGGTAAGCGGCAGGATAATTATCAAAAGCGATGCCGCCAATGCCGTCCACGCCGGCCAACATGCCCAGCGCGAGGAAAATAACCAGAATAGGGATGCCGAGCTTTGAAGAGAAGGAACTGAGCAAGATGCTTGCCGCCACCAGCACTGAACCGATGATAAACAGACTATAGATAGCACTGGCTTCCAATGGGGCAATCTCCTGTATCTGATAAAAAAACTGCGTCGATGGCGAGGCGTAAGCATACCCTGAATATGGGAATAGGGGCAATTTTGTTTCGCCACGGCTGTTTTGGCGTATTTTCTGCTGCTGCAGCTAACAAGTGTATGATAATTTAGAAATTCTGGAACGATCGCGGGAATAATAGTAACAAATAGCCTGTGCTTTTGACATCAGAATACGATTAATGTCGTTAGCTTGAGAGGGACTAGCGGGAAGGATGGGAGCGAAACGGGAGAAAGAAGAGGTATTTACTGCATAATCAGCAGCGGTAAGCGTTGCATCGGACGTCGTTTTTAGCGTAAGCCTGGCCTGACGGCGGCGAAGGCTAAGGGAAGGGTATAAACGCTTAAGCATCGAAAGCGAAACGCAATGCACTCTTCAGGAGCAAGGTTTTTTCAGAAGGCTGCTGCCTGACCCAGGCATAAGTACGTTGCCCGGCCCAGCACGTCATTTTGCCAAAGCTGTAAATAGCCCGGGGTTGAAAGGCGGCTTCAGGCAGCGCTGAATGTTGCTAAGCGGGTAAGAAAATCAGCCAGCCCGAAATGCTGACTGATTTATCACTACTTTCAGGCGTTTTCCGCCTGCTTGTGGAAAAGCTCACGGAATACCGGATAAATATCTTCCGGCTCACGAATATGTTGGATAGCAAAGTTGTCGAACATCGCCTGTAAATGCTCATACTCGCGCCACAGCGTCTGATGGGCGCGGCGGGTAATTTCGATGTAGCTGTAATAACGCACTACCGGCAAAATATGCTTGGCCAGGATTTCATGACAGAGCGGTGAATCGTCCGCCCAGTTATCGCCATCGGAAGCCTGAGCAGCATAGATATTCCACTGCGCCGGATCGTAACGTTCTTTCACCACTTCATCCATCAGCTTCAGGGCGCTGGAAACAATGGTACCGCCCGTTTCCTGCGAGTAGAAGAACTCCTGCTCGTCCACTTCTTTCGCCTGCGTATGGTGGCGAATATAGACCACCTCGACGTTTTTATAGGTTCTGCTCAGGAACAGATAGAGCAGAATATAAAAACGCTTAGCCATATCTTTGGTGGCCTGATCCATGGAGCCGGAAACGTCCATCAGGCAGAACATCACGGCCTGGCTGGACGGTTCGGGACGCTTCTCAAAGTTTTTATAGCGCAGGTCAAAGGTATCGATAAAGGGCACGCGTTTAATACGGGCGCGCAGGTCGGCAATCTCCTGACGCAGGCGCTCTTCTTCCAGCAGCTGAGCCGGTTCGGCTTTCTGCACGGCTTCCAGCGCGGCCTCCAGCTCGCCCAGCATTCGCCGCTTCCCGGCGGTCATAGCCGTACGCCGCGCCAGCGAGTTCTGAAGCGAACGCACCACGCTGATATTTGCCGGCACGCCGTTAGAGGTGAAGCCGGCGCGATGCACCTTGTACTCGTTCAGCTGACGATGCTGATTCTTTTTCAGGTTCGGCAGGGCCAGATCTTCAAACAACAGATCCAGATACTCATCCTTAGAGATATTAAAGACGAATTCATCTTTGCCCTCGCCATCCTGACTGGCATTGCCCTGTCCGCTACCGCCGCCGCCGCCGCCTCCCTGAGGGCGTTCAACACGATCGTTTTGCACAAAATGGTCATTGCCGGGATGCACACGATGGCGCTGGCCGCCACGGCCCTGATGAAACACCGGTTCGTTGATATCATCAACGGGAATAGAAACTGACTCGCCGCTCTCAACGTCGGTTACCGAACGCTTATTAATGGCCTCGGAGATCGACTGTTTGATTTGCGACTTATAGCGGCGTAAAAAGCGCTGACGGTTCACCGCGCTTTTGTTTTTACCGTTAAGACGCCGATCGATAAAATAGGCCATAATTCCCCCAAACAACGTTGCCGTTGGGCCAGGTTTGCTGACCCACGGGAATGCATTTATGAAGTCGGGTTTAGGATGATTTTCTCACGCGCAGATACCATTCGCACAGCAGACGAACCTGCTTGCGGGTATAGCCTTTTTCCATCATACGGTCGACGAAATCATCATGTTTTTTCTGTTCATCCGTGGACGTTTTGGCATTGAACGAAATAACCGGCAGCAGTTCCTCGGTATTCGAGAACATTTTCTTCTCGATTACCGTGCGCAGTTTTTCATAGCTGGTCCAGTTTGGATTACGCCCGCTGTTGTGGGCACGGGCACGCAGCACAAAGTTGACGATTTCGTTACGGAAGTCTTTCGGATTGCTGATCCCGGCAGGCTTCTCGATTTTTTCCAGCTCCGCATTCAGCGATTCACGGTCGAACAGCTGGCCGGTATCCGGGTCGCGGTATTCCTGATCCTGGATCCAGAAATCGGCATAGGTTACGTAGCGGTCAAAGATATTCTGACCGTACTCTGAATAAGATTCCAGGTAGGCAGTCTGGATCTCTTTGCCAATAAACTCGGCATATTTCGGGATCAGATAGCCTTTCAGGTGCTCAAGGTATTTTTCGGCTAAATCCTGCGGGAACTGTTCGCGTTCAATCTGCTGCTCCAGCACGTAGAACAGATGCACCGGGTTGGCGGCAACTTCGGTATGATCGAAGTTAAACACGCGGGACAGGATTTTAAAGGCGAAGCGGGTGGATAAACCGTTCATCCCTTCATCGACCCCGGCGTAATCACGGTATTCCTGGTAGGATTTAGCTTTTGGATCGGTATCTTTCAGGCTTTCGCCGTCATAGACGCGCATTTTCGAGTAGGTGCTGGAGTTTTCCGGCTCTTTCAGGCGAGAAAGAATGGAGAAGCGCGCCAGCGTTTCCAGCGTGCCGGGCGCGCATGGCGCGTGCGTCAGCTCACTGTGGTCAAGCAGCTTGTCGTAGATCTTGATCTCTTCCGACACGCGCAGGCAGTAAGGCACCTTGACGATATAAACACGGTCAAGAAACGCCTCGTTGTTTTTGTTATTACGGAAGGTCACCCATTCTGATTCGTTGGAGTGCGCCAGAATGATGCCGTTGAAAGGCAGGGCGGAAATCCCTTCGGTACCGTTATAGTTACCTTCCTGGGTCGCCGTCAGTAAAGGATGCAGCACCTTGATTGGCGCTTTAAACATCTCTACGAATTCCATAATCCCCTGGTTAGCCCGGCACAGCGCGCCAGAGTAACCATAGGCGTCCGGATCGTTCTGTGCGTGGTTCTCCAGTTTGCGGATATCCACTTTACCCACCAGCGCGGAAATATCCTGATTGTTTTCATCGCCCGGTTCGGTTTTGGCAATGGCGAGCTGTTCCAGAATCGACGGCCAGACTTTTACAACTTTAAAGCGGGAGATATCGCCGCCAAACTCATGCAGCCGTTTGGCCGCCCAGGGCGACATAATGGTGCCGAGGTAACGCCGCGGCACGCCGTACTCTTTTTCAAGGATATTGGCGTCTTCCTGCGGGTTAAACAGGCACAGCGGATGATCGTTGACCGGGCTACGTTCGCCGTCGGCGCTGAGCACGTAAATGGGTACGCGCTGCATCAAAGATTTCAGACGCTCGGCAAGCGAAGATTTACCGCCGCCCACCGGGCCCAGCAGATAGAGGATCTGTTTCTTCTCTTCCAGCCCCTGCGCGGCATGCTTCAGATAAGAAACGATTTGCTCAATCGCTTCCTCCATGCCGTAAAACTCCTCAAAGGCGGGATAGCGTGCAATGACGCGATTGGAAAACAGTCGGGAAAGGCGTGGCTCCTGAGCAGTATCGACCATTATTGGCTCACCAATAGCCATTAATAGCCTTTCTGCCGCGTTGGCGTATGCACTACGATCTTGCCGGCAAACGGTAAGAAATTCCTGCAGTGTGAACTCTTCGTCCTTGGCAGCTTCATAACGCTGACGATAGTGATCGAATATATTCATAGCGATGCCCGTCCTTTCGTTTTTAGCACAGGTACCAGGAGCCTAATGAGGGAAAGCCCCTGAAGGAACTTATAATGAGTACAGCAACCCTTATGCCAACCTGACTTCTAATCGGGATACACAACAAAGATGGTTACTCTGCTCTTCAAACTTAGCGTCTTTGATTAAAGCTTAGTTGGCATTCAGGAAATTTCCTGAACCTCCTCGCATTTCTGATGCAATTTCAATAACAAAGTCAGAATTGATCTTAGCGCTGCCCCTTGCCTGATGCGGGCTGGCGGGATTTTGTAAATAAGCACGCCTGGTATCTTCAGGCGCTGGCAGCGTTAAAGTTGATTCTGCGTGCGGCAGAATCTTTAAAATTTTAAACAAATGATGTAACACTGATAAACTCACTCTGCTGATTGTTATATTTATGGAATGAATTAATTGTGAACTATTTCAAAGTTAGCGCGCTTGCCGTGCTTTTACCCGTTTGTTTTACCGCTGGCGTAGCTCATGCCAACCCGTTAACGCTTGGCGCCTCGGTGATTTACAGCCAAAGCCCTTATAAAGGCGGAGACGATCGTTATTACCCGGTACCGGTCATTAACTATGAAGGCGACAGCTTTTACGTGCGCAGCCTGACGGCGGGCTACTACCTCTGGAAAGATTCACAGGATCAGCTGTCGCTGACGGTGTTGGGCTCGCCGCAGAACTTCGATCCCGATGATACCGACAATAAACAGCTGAAAGCGCTGGATAAGCGTCATATGACGCTGATGGGCGGCCTGGCTTATCGCCATACGGCTGACTGGGGTACGATCAGGACGGTGCTGGCTGGCGATATGCTGGATAACAGCGATGGCTATATCTGGGATCTGACCTATTTATACAGCTTCCACTTCGGCGATTTCAGCCTGACGCCGGGCATTGGCGCGCTCTACAGCAGCGAAAACCAGAACGATTACTATTATGGCGTTTCTAAGAATGAATCGCGCCGTAGCGGATTGCGCAGCTACGAGGCCGACGACAGCTGGAACCCTTACCTGGAGCTGACGGCTGCCTGGTCGATTAATCAGAGCTGGAACGCCACGGTTGCCGGTCGCTATACGCGCCTGAGCGACGAGGTCAAAGACAGCCCGATGGTGGACAAAGATTCTCAGGTCAGCGTCTGGACCGGCATCAGCTACACCTTTTAATTAAGGCTGCATCATAAAAGGGCGCTCAGCGCCCTTTTGCATCATGATGGCGATCTGAAACAGTGCAGGAGGGCATGATGAACAAAACCGTAACTTTCTCCGACCAGAGCGTACCGGCTATCGGCCAGGGAACCTGGTATATGGGCGAGGAAAGCAGCAAGCGAGGCCAGGAAGTCGCGGCATTGCAGGCCGGCCTTGAGCACGGGCTGAAGCTGATTGATACCGCTGAAATGTATGCGGACGGCGGCGCGGAAGAGGTGGTAGGCGAAGCGCTGCGCGGCCGTCGCGACAGCGCCTGGCTGGTTTCAAAAGTTTATCCGTGGAACGCGGGCGTAGTGGATGCCGTAGAAGCCTGCGAACGCAGCTTACGTCGTCTGCAAACTGACTATCTCGATCTTTATCTTCTCCACTGGCGCGGCACTGTTCCGCTGGAAGAAACCATCACGGCGATGGAAAAGCTACAGCAGGCAGGCAAAATTCGACGCTGGGGCGTGTCAAATTTTGACAGTAGCGACTTAAAAGAACTGCTGGCCGAAGAGGGGGGCAACGCCTGCGCGGCTAATCAGGTGCTTTACCATCTGGCTTCGCGCGGCATTGAGTATGATTTATTGCCGGACTGCCAGCAGCATGCGATCCCGGTAATGGCCTATTGCCCTTTGGCGCAGGCTGGCCGACTGCGGCACGATTTGCTGACCCATCCTGTTCTGAACAATATTGCACAACAAAAGGGCATTACGACGGCGCAGCTGCTGCTGGCCTGGGTTATTCGCAAAGAAGGCGTGATGGCGATCCCTAAAGCCAGTTCGCTGCAGCACGTGGCTGAAAACGCCGCCGCGCTGGAAGTTGTGTTAAGCAATGAGGAGCTGGCGTTAATCAACGAAGCTTTCCCGCCGCCCAATCGCAAAATGCCGCTGGACGTGGTGTAGAACCGCAGGCGGGCATTGGGCCCGCCGTCTTCACTAAGCGCGTTTACGCACTTTAATCGTGGTTGCCAGCCGGGCCGGAGACTCGCCCGCGCTGACCATGGGCTGCGTCACGTGAGCCGTTTCCACGCATACCATGCTTTTATAGCCTTCGTTTGCCATATCGCTCATGCTGCACGAAAGCGCCGGGCCGGGATTCCAGGTGACAACGTCACTATGATAGTGATGATAAACCTCTATGATCCTGTTACCCGCCGTATCGTGGATAGTGCTGCAATCTTCCGGCTGGGTAAATATGCGATCGACGCGGTCAGGATAGGTTTGCCTGCCGTTTTCGGCACGGCCTTCAGCATTCTCTTTTACCTTATCGATATAAGGCTGACCCAGTCCGCTCACCTCTACGCCCGCGATATCCTCAACGGCAAAGTAAGTGTGCAGGGCACCGGTGGCCTGAAAGTCGCCGTGCGCTTCCAGCTCAATTTCACAGCGATCGCTGAAGCGGAAACGGGCAAACAGCGTAAAATCGTGCGGCCAGAATTTTTTCGTCTGCTCGCTGCTTTCCAGCGTCAGCGTCAGCATCACGCTTTCTTCGTTCTCGTCGTGCGCCGACAGCGTCCAGGGCAGCGAGCGGGCAAAGCCGTGCGCCGGTTCGCCGGCCGGGCCAAACCATGGCCAGCAGACGGGCACGCCGCCGCGAATGGCTTTGCCAGACGTCCACGCCGTTTTCTCACTCAGCCAGATAACCGGTTTCTCGCCGCTGGGCTGCCAGGCAACCAGCTGCGCGCCCTGAAGCGTCACCGCCGCGCGCACCTTCGGATGCGCGATAACGACTACGGGCAGCTCGCCCATTAAGCGCAGTGAAATATAGGGCGTGATTTGGTCGGCTACGGGCAGCGAAAAAAGTTTTTCGTTCATCGGAGCTCCTGTTATTCAACGAAAAAAAAGGGCGACCGCAGTCGCCCTCAGAATCAGCTAATCGCGATTATTTTGCGATATGTGCGATCAGATCCAGAACCTTGTTAGAGTAACCGGTTTCGTTATCGTACCAGGAAACCAGCTTAACAAAGGTGTCGCTCAGTGCGATACCGGCTTTAGCATCGAATACGGAAGTCAGGGTTTCGCCGTTGAAATCGGTAGAAACCACTTCGTCTTCGGTATAGCCCAGGATGCCTTTCAGCTCGCCTTCAGCCGCTGCCTTGATAGCTTCACAAATTTCTTTGTAAGAAGCAGGCTTAGCCAGACGCGCGGTCAGGTCAACCACGGAAACGTTAGGAGTAGGTACGCGGAAAGCCATACCGGTCAGTTTGCCGTTCAGCTCAGGGATCACTTTACCTACCGCTTTAGCTGCGCCGGTAGAAGATGGGATGATGTTCTGAGATGCGCCACGGCCGCCGCGCCAGTCTTTGTGAGACGGGCCGTCAACGGTTTTCTGGGTAGCGGTGGTAGCGTGAACGGTGGTCATCAGCGCTTCAACGATGCCGAACTTGTCGTTGATAACTTTTGCCAGCGGTGCCAGGCAGTTGGTGGTGCAGGATGCGTTAGACACGATTTCCTGGCCAGCATACGCCTTGTGGTTAACACCCATAACGAACATTGGGGTGTCATCTTTGGAAGGACCGGTCAGAACAACTTTCTTCGCGCCAGCCTGGATGTGTTTACGAGCGGTTTCGTCGGTCAGGAAGATACCTGTTGCTTCGGCAACCACGTCAACACCGACTTCGTCCCACTTCAGGTTAGCTGGATCTCTTTCAGCGGTAACACGGATGGTTTTGCCGTTAACAACCAGATGGCCATCTTTAACTTCTACGGTGCCGTCGAAACGACCGTGAGTAGAGTCATACTTCAGCATGTAAGCCATGTACTCGGCGTCCAGCAGATCGTTGATTGCAACGATTTCTACGTCAGAACGCTGCTGAGCAGCACGGAAAACGATGCGACCGATGCGGCCAAAACCGTTGATACCTACTTTGATAGTCATATATTCCACCAGCTGTTGTTAGTGAATAAAAGGTTGGCTGTAAAATTACAAAAACCTTATCAGGCGTCAAGCGGAATCGCTTCAATAGTTGCGACAAATCAAACCCTGGAGCAGGAATAATCGCCTGAAGACGCCTTCCGCGACGAGCGTCTTACCTTTAGTTTGGGGCATTCGGCCCGAATATAAAGGGGTCGGGATTTTAAAGGGTGATCCAGGTCACAATTTCATTGCCTGCTTACTTTCAGACTCCGCCTGAGCATGAAAAATCCCCTGACGTTGTTATGCATTTGTTAGAATGTAGAAATCTTCAGACCACTTTGCCAGAGATACCTGATATGGCCGAACGCCCACTGAAACCTGAAACCGATCTAAACGAAATGCAGCGCTACGTCACTCAGCAGCGCGGGACAGAGCCGCCGTACTCCGGCAAGCTGCTGCATAACAAGCACGAAGGGATTTATCACTGCCTCGTTTGCAACTCGCCGCTGTTTCTGTCCGGCACCAAGTATGATTCCGGCTGCGGCTGGCCGAGTTTTTATCAGCCCTACAGCGATGACGCCATCCGCTATCTGGAAGATGACTCGCACGGGATGCAGCGAATCGAGATCCGTTGCGGTACCTGCGATGCCCATCTGGGGCACGTTTTTCCCGACGGCCCTCAGCCGACAGGCGAGCGCTACTGCGTCAATTCCGCTTCATTAAGTTTCACCGATGAAGATGGCACTCAGATTAAAGGATAGACGTTATGGAGCTGGATGAGATCATTGCTGCCATGACGCCCGAGGTTTATCAGCGCCTGGCTACGGCGGTAGAAACCGGTAAATGGGCCGACGGCGTGGCCCTGACACCGGAGCAGAAAGAGAATAGCCTGCAGCTGGTGATGCTATGGCAGGCGCGTCACAACGACGAGCCGCAGCATATGAGCGTGGGCAAGGGCGGCGAGATGGTGACCAAAAGCAAGAAACAGCTGAAAGAGGAATTTGGCATCGATGACGACATCACGCCTATCAGGCTGCACTAACATCGTTTGATATCGTGATAAAGCTCGGCTACGTATTGATAACCGGGCGAGCAGGCCCTCTTAGCCTGGTGACTAAAAGCTGCATGGATGCGACGCCGAACGAGGCAGCGTCTGCGGCGCGGTTTAAATAATGACTGCGCCTTTAGCCGCCATTTCTGCCAGCGCGATTTCACTGTCCTGCGGTGACAGGTTTACGCCCCGACAGCCTGCGGCGACGACCTGAACCTGATAACCCAGCGCCAGCGCGTCCAGCACGCTGTATTTTACACAGTAGTCCGTCGCCAGGCCCATCATCGTCAGGCTGGTGACGCCCCGACTTTTCAGCCAGCTATCCAGCCTTGTTTTGTTGCGGTGGCCGTTATCGAAAAATGCGCTATAGCTGTCGATAAGCGGCTGCTCGCCTTTATAAATCTGTGTGGTCAGATAGCGCCGATCCAGCTCAGGGTGCAGCTCTGCGCCTGCGCTATGCTGCACGCAATGATCCGGCCACCCTATTTGCGGCAGGCCGTCCAGTTCGCCCAGCGTGCCCACCGATTGCCCCGACACTGACGCAAAGCTGCCGTGGTTAGCCGGATGCCAGTCCAGCGTTGCCACCACCGGCCGCTGAAGCCGATGAAATTCTGCCGCATATTGGTTAGCGACGGCGAGTGTGCTGTCGCCGTCCTTCACGGCCAGCGCGCCGCCGGGGCAAAAATCATTTTGCAGATCGATCAGGATCAGGGCCTGGTTCATGCTTATCTCACTTTTCGTCAGGAGTCAGCTCACCGCGCAAATTCACCTGCATTTGCTGGCGAACTTCATCGCTGGAAAGGTTCTGGCTGAGCAGGAAGTGCAGCTTGGTCAGCGTTGCCTCCACGGTCATATCGTAGCCGCTTACCACGCCCGCCAGCGCCAGCGCGTTCCCCGTCGCATAGCCGCCCATGTTTACCTTGCCGGACATACATTGCGTCAGGTTCACCACGACAATGCCGCGATCGGAAGCTTCTTGCAGCTCTTTCAGGAAAGCCGGATTCTGCGGCGCGTTGCCAACCCCGTAGGAGCGCAGGATCAGCGCTTTTACCGGCTGGCGCAGGAAGTTGCTCACCACGTCGGCAGAAATTCCCGGATAGATCGTGACGACGCCGACAGGCTGAGGCGTAATTGAGCGCACAATGAGCGGTCCCTGGCCCCCAGGAGCCGGAGGCGTGTTCAGACGACGAATATGGATACCCGCTTCCAGTAGCGGCGCCAGGTTAGGCGAGGCGAAAGCGTTAAAGCCGTCGGCATGGGCTTTAGTGGTGCGGTTACCGCGATAAAGCTGATTATTGAAGAAAAGGGCGACTTCATTAATGGGATAGTTAGCCGCGACAAACAGCGAATTAAGCAGGTTTTGCTGACCGTCGGAACGCAGCTCCGCCAGTGGGATCTGTGACCCTGTCACAATTACCGGCTTGGCCAGGTTTTCCAGCATAAAAGAGAGCGCGGAGGCGGTAAACGCCATGGTATCGGTGCCGTGCAGGATCACGAAACCGTCGTAATTATCATAATTAGCCTGAATATCATCCGCAATCGTTTGCCAGTCCTGCGGCGTCATATCGGAAGAGTCGATCAGCGGCTGGTACTCGTGAATGGTAAAATCCGGCATTTCGGCACGATGGAATTCCGGCATCTTCGCCAGCTGATTTTGCAGATGACCAGAAACGGGCACATAGCCATGCTCGGAACGCTGCATCCCGATGGTGCCGCCGGTATAGGCTACATAGATGGATTTTTTTTGCATGTGATTACTCAGGCTTGAAAAAGAGGGCAGTATAAGGGGAAAAACCGGGAAAAGCAGCCCGACCAGCGGGCTGCTTTCGGCTTATTTGACCTGGCTACAGGTCAGGCAGAACGCATAGCGGTTCTGCGGGTCGTTCAGGTTGTCGAGCAGGCCCGGCTGATTTTTCATCGCGGCCATTACGTCATACATTGGCGCAGGCAGATACGCTTGCAGCGCCTCGGGCAGCGCCGCACGTGCGGATGCGTCCATCTGGCTGAACAGCAGATCCATAAAGCCAGGCTCATCCTGATACCAGTTCAGCTGGTATTGCTTGAGATGCGCCAGCTCCGCCGCCTTCGCCACCGCGTCGTCGAAGTCGCCCAGCGCGTCGACCAGGCCATTGCTTTTGGCGTCGCTGCCTGTCCAGACGTGGCCCTGAGCGATTTGATCGATCTGCTCCGGCGTTTTGCCCCGCGAGCTGGCTACCAGACCCAGGAAGTTTTTATAGCCGTTTTCAATGCTCAGCTGCATCAGCTGCTGCACTTCCGACGGCAGTGCTTTGGTCGTCGTCACGTCCGCCAGCGGCGAAGTCGCCACGCCGTCGGTATGGACGCCAATCGCATCCAGCGAGTTTTCAACCGTATTGATCACCCCGAAGATACCGATAGAGCCAGTCAGCGTGCTCGGGCTGGCAATAATGTAATTCGCCGGCGTAGAGATCCAGTAGCCGCCGGAAGCCGCCATACCGCCCATCGACACCACGACCGGCTTGCCTGCCGCTTTGGCCGCCGCCAGCTCCTCACGAATGGTTTCAGACGCGCTGACGCTGCCGCCAGGGCTGTTGACGCGCAGAATAATCGCCTTGACCTTGTCATCCAGGCGCGCCTTGCGAATAGCCAGCGCGGTGGTATCGCCGCCGACGTTGCCCGGCGTTTCCTCGCCGTCCATGATCGCGCCGTTAGCCATGATGACGGCAATATTGCCGTTGGCCACCGGTTTGTCCTTCAGCGGGTAATCGTAGATGCTGGTGCCGTTAAAGTCCTGCGCCTGCTTGTCCCAGCCGAAAACTTTGCCCAGCTGCGCATCCACGACTGAACGAGAAGCCAGTTCATCCACCAGTTTGTTATCTTTTGCATAGCGCGCGGTATCGCCGCCTACTTTCTGCAGGCCATCAAGCACGCCCTGTGCGCCCGGGAACAGCTGCTGCGGCGTTACCTGGCGATTGGCAGCGACAGTATTAAGATAGTTTTGCCACAGCTCGCCAATCCAGCGGCTGTCCGCATCACGCGCGGCAGGCGACATATCATCGCGCAGGAAAGGCTCTACCGCCGACTTATAGGTGCCGACGCGGAAAACATGCGAGCTGACCTTCAGCTTGTCCAGCAGCGTTTTGTAGTAAAGCCCGTTGGTGGCGAAACCGTGTAAATCGACCGTGCCCTGCGGCGACAGATAGATCTTATTGGCGAAGCTGGCGAGGTAGTATTGCGCCTGGCTATAGCTGTCGCCCGTGGCGTAAATCTGTTTGCCGCTGTCGCGGAATTCGCGCAGCGCTTTGCCCATATAGCTCAGCGAGGGCTGATCGGCCCCGGCGAAATCGCGCAGATCGAGCACCATGCCGGTAATATTGGCATCGCTTTT
Organism: Erwinia artemisiae; assembly: GCF_051400835.1. Classification (NCBI taxonomy): domain Bacteria; kingdom Pseudomonadati; phylum Pseudomonadota; class Gammaproteobacteria; order Enterobacterales; family Erwiniaceae; genus Erwinia; species Erwinia artemisiae. Next base: position 172,854 of record NZ_JBLFFM010000001.1, read on the forward strand.
CGCCTGGCGAATCGCGTCCACGACGTCAAACAGCGAATTCTCTTTCAGCCGATCGCTGCTGGTGCCAAGCAGCTGGCGGCCAATCTTGCTGAGCTTATTGCTGACCGAAGGCTTGTCGACAATCACACCGGCAAGGTCGACCACCAGCGCGCCTTTCTGCGTTTCCACAGGCGCGGAAGATTTGGTGAACTGAAAATAGACCACGGCGCAGATCAAAATCAGCAGCACCAGGAAAAGATTAAGAATAAATTCCCGAATAAAATTCAGCAGGTGCCAGGCCCATTTAAAAACGCCAGCGATCGCTCGCCACAAAGTGCGCATAGTCTCTCCATAATCGCGATAATAAACCCGGAAAATCGACGGAAACCAGCCCGTGCCGGGTCGGGATGGTGACATCCTAAAGAGCAGGGGCAAACTTGTCAGCAGGAAAAAGCGGAATGCTGTAACAAATCATCATCCTGTGCTAGCTTCAGCTGCTCAGCATTCTTATCAGGAGTAAGTTATGGACGCACTGGATCTGGTAGTCAACCGTCGTTCCGCCTCACGTTTAAGCGAACCTGCGCCCGCCGGAGAAGCGCTGGAAAATATCATCCGCGCCGGGATGCGCGCGCCCGATCACGGCACGCTGCAACCGTGGCGTTTTATTGTTGTAGAGAACGAAGGACGCGACCGCTTCAGCCAGCTGCTGGAAAAAGCCGCGCGTGACGACAATATGGAGCCGAAAGCGATTGAGAAGGCTAAGCAGTCGCCGTTTCGCGCGCCGATGATTATCACCGTGGTGGCCCATTGTGAAGAGCACCATAAGGTGCCGCGTTGGGAACAGGTGGTGTCCGCCGGCTGCGCGGTGATGGCGATGCAGATGGCGGCCGTGGCGCAAGGTTTTAACGGCATCTGGCGCAGCGGCGCCTGGACCGAGCATCAGGCCGTGCGCGAGGCGTTTAACTGCCGCGAGCAGGACGCCATCGTCGGCTTTCTTTATTTAGGCACGCCGCAGTTGAAATCCTCCACCACGCTTGTTCCGCCCGATACAACGCCTTTTGTCAGCTATTTCTGACAGATTGTCACCTTCAAAAAAGGCAGAATAGTCGCCTGACCGTCATTTTGCCGGGATAATAAGCGAACGGACGGTGAAACGCTTATCACCGTCTGTTGAAAACGCTACCATCTACCCACTGTTATCCCCTGAAGGAAGCCATCGCCGGATGCGTTTGTTTATTGCCGAAAAACCCAGCCTCGCTCGCGCGATTGCGGACGTTCTACCCAAGCCGCATCGTCGGGGCGACGGCTATATCGCCTGCGGCAGCGATGATGTAGTGACCTGGTGCGTCGGTCACCTGCTGGAGCAGGCGCAGCCCGACAGCTACGATAGCCGCTATGCGCGCTGGTCGCTGGCCGACCTGCCTATCGTGCCGGAAAAATGGCGCCTCCAGCCGCGTCCTTCCGTAGCAAAGCAGCTTAACGTCATTAAAACGCTGTTGGAGAAAGCCAGCGACGTGGTACACGCGGGCGACCCGGACAGAGAAGGGCAGCTGCTGGTGGACGAAGTACTGGACTATCTGGCGCTGCCGCCGCAGAAGCGCGAGCGGGTACAGCGCTGCCTGATCAACGATCTGAACCCACAGGCCGTTTCAAGGGCGATAGATCGTCTGCGGGAGAACCGCGAATTTATCCCTCTGTGCGTATCGGCGCTGGCGCGGGCGCGGGCGGACTGGCTTTACGGCATCAATATGACCCGCGCCTATACGCTGCTGGGCCGTAATGCCGGTTACGATGGCGTGCTGTCGGTCGGGCGCGTGCAGACGCCGGTGCTTGGGCTGGTGGTACGGCGCGATGAAGAGATCGAGAATTTCGTGCCGAAAGATTTCTTTGAGGTAAAGGCGCATATCGTCACGCCGAAGGATGAGCGCTTTGTCGCTACCTGGCAGCCGAGCGAAGCCTGCGAGCCGCATCAGGATGAAGAAGGACGGTTGCTTAATCGCCAGCTCGCCGAGCACGTAGTCGCGCGTATCGGCGGCCAGCCAGCGCACGTGACCAGCTATAACGACAAGCGCGAGAACGACACCGCGCCGCTGCCTTTCTCGCTTTCTTCTTTACAGATAGAAGCGGCCAGGCGCTTTGGCCTGAGCGCGCAAACGGTGCTGGATACCTGTCAGAAACTTTATGAAACGCATAAGCTCATCACCTATCCGCGTTCGGACAGCCGCTATCTGCCCGATGAGCATTTTGCCGGCAGGCATGCTGTGCTCAACGCCATCAATGCGCATCAGCCAGAACTCACGCCGCCAGCCGATTTTGACAGCGATCGCCGCAACCGCTGCTGGGATGATAAGAAGGTGGATGCGCACCACGCTATTATTCCTACGGCGCGCAGCGGGCAGGTGAGGCTGACGGAAAACGAAGCGAATATTTATCGCCTGATCGCCACGCAGTATCTGATGCAGTTCTGTCCCGATGCCATTTACCGTAAATGCGTGATCGAGCTGGACATCGCGGGCGGGAAATTTATCGCTAAAGCGCGCTTTCTTGCCGAAGCGGGCTGGCGCGCGCTGCTGGGCAGCAAAGAGCGGGACGAGGAAAACGACGGCACGCCGCTGCCCGTAGTGGCGAAAGGCGATGAGCTATTGTGCGAAAGCGGAGAGGTGGTCAGCAAGCAGACTCAGCCGCCTCGTGCCTTTACCGATGCCACGCTGTTATCGGCCATGACCGGCATTGCGCGATTTGTTCAGGATAAAGATCTAAAGAAAGTGCTGCGTGCGACCGATGGTTTAGGAACAGAGGCGACGCGCGCCGGGATTATCGAACTGCTGTTTAAACGCGCTTTCCTGATTAAGAAAGGGCGTTACATCAATGCGACTCCCGCCGGGCGCGCGCTGATCCACTCGCTGCCGGAAATGGCGGCGCGTCCGGATATGACCGCCCAGTGGGAATCCACGCTGACCAAAATCAGTGAGAAGCAGTGTCGCTACCAGGATTTTATGCAGCCGCTGGTGGGGACGCTCTATACTCTGATCGATCAGGCGCGACAGCAGCCCGCTGCGCACGCGTTCCGTGGCCTTCCATCACCGGCGGGTAACCGTAAAAAGCCGCAGCGTAAGGCGGCGAAAGCGAAGGGGAATTAAGCGATGAAAAGCATTTTAGTCACGGTCGCGCTGCTGTTTTGTGCTCCGCTGTATGCGGCAGGCGGCATGCATCTCAGCACCGGCCACGGCGATTATGAGCAGGAACCGCCGCAGGGCGGCGGCGTCAATGCCGATGTGATGGTGGATATGCCGCCGGAAGCGTGGACGCAGGGGCAGAACAATCAGCCGCCGTGCCTGCGCTGCTGTACCTATCAAAATCGCAGCTATACGGAAGGCTCGGTAGTGAAGATGGAAGGCGTGCTGTTGCAGTGCAGCCGCGATGAAAAATCTTACGGCACCAATAATCTGATTTGGCAGACCATTAAGTAATCTGTGCGAGCCAGGCGGCCAGCAAGGGAATATCCGCTGGCGCCAGCTCGTAACGCATTGCTTCCTGCGGCAAACACCAGGCGAGCGCCTGATGACAGTTAAGCCCGGGTTCACCGGTAAAGGCTTCTACCAGCCAGGCGTGCAGATGGATCTGCCGCCCGCTGACTTCCCGGCTTTCGCTGGCGATATAGCCACCGATAGCGGCCTCAATGCCCAGCTCCTCTTTCAGTTCCCTTTGCAGCGCCTGAGGCTGGCTTTCGCCTGCCTCCACTTTGCCGCCCGGAAACTCCCACAGGCCGGCCTGATCGCCATGCGGGCCGCGCTGCGCCAGCAAAATTTTCCCCTGACGTACAATCAGCGCGGCCACTACGTCAAGCCGTTCAGCCGCCATCAGAAGCGGAATTCGGACCAGACGGGCGCGTGGTCGGAAGGCTTTTCCATGCTGCGGATATCGTAATCAATGCCGGTTGCTACGCAGCGCTCGGCCAGCGGCTGGCTTGCCAGCAGCAGATCGATACGCAGGCCCCGGTTGTCATCGAAGCCCTTAGAACGGTAATCGAACCACGAGAAGCGATCGTTGATGTCAGAATTCTGCGCGCGCCAGGTATCGACCAGGCCCCAGTTCAGCAGGCGATCCATCCATTCCCGCTCTTCCGGCAGGAAGGAACATTTGCCGGTGCGCAGCCAGCGCTTGCGGCTCTCTTCGCCGATACCAATATCCAGATCGGTCGTGCTGATATTCATATCGCCCATAATCAGTACAGGATTACCGGGCTGGTGCTCCTGCTCCAGATAGCTTTGCAGATCGCGGTAAAACTTCTCTTTTGCCGGGAATTTTGTCGCATGATCGCGGCTCTCGCCCTGAGGGAAGTAGCCGTTGATCACGGTAATATTGCCGATTGGGCTGGCGATATCCGCCATAATCAGGCGGCGCTGCGCATCCTCATCGTCACCGGGAAAACCGCGACGTACCGCTACCGGCTCGCTTTTAGTCAGCAGCGCGACGCCGTAGTGGCCTTTCTGTCCGTGGTAAAACACGTTGTAGCCCAGGCTGGCGACTTCTTCGAGCGGAAACATGTCATCGTGGACTTTGGTTTCCTGTAGCCCGATGACGTCCGGCTGGTGCTGCTCGACGAGGGCGGCAAGCTGATGAGGGCGGGCGCGCAGCCCATTGATATTAAAAGAGACGAATTTCATAACTGCACCCGGTGGCGGGAAAAAAGATGTGCGGATGGTAGCAGAATCGGGCGCGGGCTGTCATTAACGCGCTTTTACTCTATCGACAGACAGGCTTATCTTCAGAGCAGAGGCGAGTTTGTCAAAAAAAAGAGTGGCGTCGTGTTTTCGGTTATTCTATCTTCACTCGAATCGTTCGATCCGCACCATTTATCCCATGAGGAACGTCTATGTTAAGTTTTACCGCCAATCAGGCTAAAACGCAGTTTGGTGATTTGATGACCAAAGCACAGCGCGAGCCAGTCAGCATAACCCGTAACGGTCGTCCTGCCGTTGTTGTTGTTTCTGCCGCAGATTATGAGGTCATCGAACAGCTGAAACTGGAAGCCTTACGCACAAGGTTGGCCCATTCGATTGCGCAGATGGAAGCCGGCCAGGTTCAGGATGGCGAAGCCGTATTTGATGAGCTCATGAAGGATTTGTAATGGGAAAGTATACGCTTACGGATGATGCAAAGCAGGACGTGGAAGAGATTAAAGCTTATTCAATGGAGACCTGGAACCGTGAAACTGCAAAGGCGTATTTGACAGGGATGCGTCTTGCTATACAAAGGCTTGCGGATAATCCCGGCATTGGCGAAGACGCCAGTGATAATACCTGGCCGGGAGTGCGTAGCTGGCCTTATGAGAGACACTATATCTTTTTCGTGCCGAACCCTGAAGGGGTGACCGTGGTCGGCATTCTTCATCAATCCCGCTTGCCAAAGGCATTTAAAAAACGCGCGCCGTGACTTTATTGATACATCTTTACAGGATTAGGCCGAAGCTTCTCATCCTTCCCCGTGGGGGATCTGGAAGATTGTGCTTAAACATTGGGATTCAAAGAGGTCTGAAATGGTGGTGCTGAGGTTGGCATCGTGCGGGAAGGATTCACGTCACTGCGTTCCGTGCCCTGCGGGTCAAACCTTCGAGGTCGAAGCTTCTCATCCTTCCCCGTGGGGGATCTGGAAGATTGTGCTTAAACATTGGGATTCAAAGAGGTTTGAAATGGTGGTGCTGAGGATGGCATCGTGCGGGAAGGATTCACGTCACTGCGTTCCGTGCCCTTCGGGTCAAACCTTCGAGGTCGAAGCTTCTCATCCTT
>NZ_JBLFFM010000001.1:178631-179159 GCF_051400835.1 Erwinia artemisiae
ATCGTGCGGGAAGGATTCACGTCACTGCGTTCCGTGCCCTTCGGGTCAAACCTTCGAGGTCGAAGCTTCTCATCCTTCCCCGTGGGGGATCTGGAAGAATGTGCTTAAACATTGGGATTCAAAGAGGTCTGAAATGGTGGTGCTGAGGATGGCATCGTGCGGGAAGGATTCACGTCACTGCGTTCCGTGCCCTTCGGGTCAAACCTTCGAGGTCGAAGCTTCTCATCCTTTCCCGTGGGGGATCTGGAAGAATGTGCTTAAACATTGGGATTCAAAGAGGTCTGAAATGGTGGTGGGGGAAGGATTCGAACCTTCGAAGTCGATGACGGCAGATTTACAGTCTGCTCCCTTTGGCCGCTCGGGAACCCCACCAGGGGAAGCGTACTACTTGTTGGCTTTAAACGCCGAACCAACATAAGTTGGAAATGGTGCAAACTAACTTGTGCTGCTGTGCAGGAAGGATTCACGTCACTGCGTTCCGTGCCCTTCGGGTCAAACCTTCGAGGTCGAAGCTTCTCATCCTTCCCC
>NZ_JBLFFM010000001.1:179169-263171 GCF_051400835.1 Erwinia artemisiae
TGCAGGAAGGATTCACGTCACTGCGTTCCGTGCCCTTCGGGTCAAACCTTCGAGGTCGAAGCTTCTCATCCTTCCCCGCGGGGAATATGACAGAGCGTGCTTAAACGCCGAACCAACATAAGTTGGAAATGGTGCAAACTAACTTGTGCTGCTGTGCAGGAAGGATTCACGTCACTGCGTTCCGTGCCCTTCGGGTCAAACCTTCGAGGTCGAAGCTTCTCATCCTTCCCCATGGGGAATATGACAGAGCGTGCTTAAACGCCGAACCAACATAAGTTGGAAATGGTGGTGGGGGAAGGATTCGAACCTTCGAAGTCGATGACGGCAGATTTACAGTCTGCTCCCTTTGGCCGCTCGGGAACCCCACCACTGGCCTTGCTTCCTGCTTGCTGAAGCGGGGCGCATCATATCAAATGCTGGCCCGCTGTAAAGCCCGGATTCAGCGATTATAACGCGTTTGCCGCTTTTTTATTCTGACTGCTGCTTTGTCCGACAAAACAGCAGTCTTTAACCTTTACAGAATGATAGTGCGATTGCCGTAGACAAATACGCGCTGCGCCAGCACTTGATAAAGCGCGCGGCTCAGCACATTTTTCTCTACGTCACGTCCCGCACGCATCATATCTTCCGCCGTGTAGGTGTGATCCACATGGATGACGTCCTGCATGATAATCGGGCCTTCGTCCAGATTGTCATTAACGTAGTGCGCGGTAGCCCCGATAATCTTCACACCACGCTCGTAGGCCTGGTGATAAGGCCGCGCGCCGATAAAGGCAGGCAGGAACGAGTGGTGGATATTGATAATCTGATTAGGATAGCGCTGCACAAAAGCAGGCGTCAGCACGCGCATATACTTGGCCAGCACCACATAATCAGGCTGGAAACGGTCAATCTCCGCCGCCATGTTATTGTCGTGATCTTCCCGCGTCAGGCCTTCATGGCTCACCAGAATAAACGGAATATCAAAGCGTTCGACCAGCGTCCGCAGCGTTTCGTGGTTGCCGATAACCGCCGCGATTTCAACATCCAGACCGCCATAGGTGCTCTTCATTAACAGATCGCCCAGGCAATGCGCTTCTTTCGTCACCAGGATCACCACGCGGCGACGGCCCGCAGCGTTCAGCTCTCTGAACGATCCGGCAGGCAGGGCGTTGTCCAGCTCGGCCAGCAGTGTGGCATCGTTAAAAACGCCTTCCAGCTCGGTGCGCATAAAAAAGCGGCCGGTGCGATGATCAACAAACTCATTGTTCTGCACGATGTTCAGCTCGTGCTGGTAACAAATGCTGGTAATTTTGGCGATCAGGCCTTTGGCATCAGGGCAAATGGTTCGTAAAACTTTTCGTTGTAGTGTTTGCGCTTGCATTGCGATGGTAATCCTGTCAAAGCAATTCTGAGGGAATGCGGGGGACCATTACTGGCCACAACATTTTTTAAATTTTTTTCCGGAGCCGCACGGGCATCGGTCATTTCGCCCTGTTTCGGGGAAGGTTCCGTCAACATAATACCAGCGTTGCGCCAGACGAAGAAAGCGCGAACGTTCATGAATAAAGCTGTTGCGCTGATTTTCAGAGAAACGGGCGAAGAAGGTGACGTAGCCTTCTGCATTATCTCCTGGTACTTGTGCCTCAACTATATGTAAACTAAGCCATCTGGTCACGGCAAAGCTCTCTTCCAGGCTCTCGCGGAAGCGCGCGGCATCGCAGTCAGGATGCCAGGTGGCAATCAGGTAATCGGCATCGCCTTTGGCGTAAGCGGTATAGCGCGAGCGCATCAATGCTTGCGGCGTAGGGGGAATGCCGTCACCATTGAGCCAGGGCTGGCAACATAAGCTATACTCCAATCCGCTACAGCATGGGCAGGATTCAGACACGTTGTCTCCAGAGGATAATAAAAAGCAGAGTGAGTTTTGGGCGTCATGGTAACCGAGCTGTGTGAGTGGCGCCATTGGTTCGTTAAGCAAACACCAGAGGTGGAATGAGACAGGTTAAGATTGGGCTGGCACTGGGATCGGGTGCAGCCAAAGGGTGGGCTCATATCGGCGTGATTGAGGCGCTGGAACGAGCCGGCATCAGGATTGATGTGGTGGCAGGTTGCTCCGTGGGAGCGCTTGTCGGCGCCGCTTATGCCAGTCAACGTCTTCCTCTTCTCGCCGGTTGGGTGCAGGGTTTCAGCTATTGGGAAGTGCTTCGCCTGATGGACTTCTCCTGGCGGCGAGGCGGCCTGCTGCGCGGCGAGCGCGTGTTCAGCCATGTACGTCGCCTGCTGCCGCATACGCATATTGAGGCTTGCAGCCTGCCGTTTGGCGCCGTCACCACCAATCTCAGTACCGGACGCGAACTCTGGCTGACGGAAGGGGATCTTCATCAGGCCATTCGCGCCTCATGCAGTATGCCGGGTCTGCTTTCGCCGGTCGCCTGGAACGGCTACTGGCTGGTGGACGGTGCCGTCGTCAATCCCGTGCCCATTTCTTTAACCCGTGCGCTGGGCGCCGATATCGTTATCGCCGTCGATTTACAGCACGACGCGCATCTGATGCAGCAAAACTTACTCTCCGTTACGCCACAAACCGTGAAGCTGCCCGCTGCTGCCGATGGCTGGCGCGGCAAGCTGCGACAAAAACTGAGCGAGATAGCCCAGAAAAAAGTTAATCAAACGCCGGGAGCGATGGAAATTATGACTACCTCGATTCAGGTGCTCGAAAACAGAGTCAAGCGCAACCGGATGGCCGGCGATCCGCCGGATGTGCTGATACAGCCTTTCTGCCCGCAGATTTCCACCCTGGATTTTCATCGGGCGGAAGAGGCCATTGAGGCAGGCAGGCTTGCCGTAGAGAAAAAGATGGATGAATTGCTTCCGCTGGTCCGTCAGTACGCAATGCCGGAAGAGAAATGAACAGACTTCGGGCAAATCTGAGAGGCGCAATTGTGGTTTTTGAGCCACTATTGACTTATCTGGCGCACAAGGGGGGACAATGGAGAAGCCATTAAGCGGAAAACAGATCCTGATAGTTGAAGACGAAGTGGTTTTCCGTTCTCTGCTGGATAATTTTCTGAGCGCGCTGGGCGCCACTACCTCGCTTGCCGATGATGGCGTTCAGGCTCTGGAAAGTATGCAGCACCAGGTCTTTGACCTGATGATATGCGACCTGGCTATGCCGCGCATGAACGGTATCAAGCTGGTTGAACATCTGCGGACCCGGGGCAACCCCGTGCCGATCCTGGTGATTTCCGCCACTGAAAACATGTCTGATATCGCACACGTACTGCGCCTTGGCGTGCAGGATGTGCTGCTGAAGCCGTTAAAAGATCTGGAAAGGCTGCGCGAGGCGGTTTACGAATGCCTCTATCCCTCTATGTTTACTTCCAAAGTCGAAGAGGACGAGCAGCTCTTTCAGGACTGGGACGCCCTGGTGCGCGATCCCCAGGCGGCGGCAAAGTTGTTAAAGCAGCTGCAGCCGCCGGTACAGCAGGAAATCGCTAACTGCCGCATTAACTATCGTCAGCTGACGATGGCGGAACAGCCGGGCCTGGTGCTCGACGTCGCGGCGCTTTCTGATAAAGACCTGGCTTTTTATTGTCTGGACGTTACGCGCGCGGGCGATAACGGCGTGTTGGCCGCGTTATTATTAAGGGCATTATTTAACGGCCTGCTTCAGGATCAGCTTTCGGGTCAGGCGCAACGTCTGCCCGAGCTAAATAGTTTGCTGAAACAGGTTAATTTACTTTTACGCCAGGCCAACCTTCAGGGGCAATTTCCATTGCTGGTCGGCTATTATCACCAGGGATTAAAAAACCTTATCCTGGTTTCTGCTGGTTTAAACGCCACTCTGAATATTCATTCTCATCAAATACAGCTGAGTAATGGCGTTCCGCTTGGCACGCTGGGCAGTACGCATCTTAATCAAATCAGCCAGCGCTGCGATGCCTGGCAGTGTCAGGTGTGGGGCGCCGGCGGCAGGCTGCGCCTGATGTTGTCCACCGATTAAACGTCCCTTTCCTTTTTATCGCTGCGTGCCAGGGACAGGACCAGCGATAAGCTTTACACTTAGGTAATAGTCTTAAATTGCGTGGAAATGAATGAACCAGGATAAATCCATCCGGGTTCAGCTGATATACTCACTTCGTTTTTTAACTCGACATATCAAGTAATAACTTGAACGGCCTAAAGAGAGGTACTTAGATGTCTGCCTATAAGTCCAAAGTAAAAAAAGCGGTTATCCCTGTTGCTGGTCTGGGAACCCGTATGTTACCTGCCACCAAAGCAATTCCTAAAGAGATGCTGCCGCTGGTTGATAAGCCGTTAATTCAGTATGTCGTTAACGAGTGTATCGCTGCTGGTATCACCGAGATCGTGCTGGTAACGCACTCATCTAAAAACTCTATCGAAAACCATTTTGATACCAGCTTTGAGCTGGAAGCGATGCTGGAAAAACGCGTTAAGCGTCAGCTGCTGGAAGAAATCCAGTCTATCTGCCCGCCTCACGTGACCATCATGCAGGTACGTCAGGGTCTGGCGAAAGGCCTGGGCCACGCGGTAATGTGCGCTTATCCGGTTGTCGGTAACGAGCCGGTAGCGGTTATCCTGCCTGACGTTATCATCGACGAGTACGAATCTAACCTGGCTCAGGACAACCTGGCCGACATGATGCGTCGCTTCGATGAAACCGGCCACAGCCAGATCATGGTAGAGCCTGTAGAAGACGTGACCGCATACGGCGTGGTTGACTGCCAGGGCGCAGAGCTGAAAGCGGGCGAAAGCGCGCCGATGGTCGGTGTGGTAGAGAAGCCTAAAGCAGATAAAGCGCCATCTAACCTGGCGGTTGTGGGTCGTTACGTGCTGTCTGCGGATATCTGGCCTCTGCTGGCGAAAACGCCTCCAGGCGCAGGTGATGAAATCCAGCTGACTGACTCTATCGCTATGCTGATGGACAAAGAAACCGTTGAAGCTTACCACCTGAAAGGCATCAGCCACGACTGCGGTAACAAACTGGGCTACATGCAGGCATTCGTCGAATACGGCGTGCGTCATAATACGCTGGGTGCAGATTTCAAAGCATGGCTTGAAAGCACCGTTGGCAACGAGAAATAAGATTAATTTTTTAACCGGGACAATTCAATGAAAGTCACCGTATTTGGTATCGGCTATGTGGGTCTGGTTCAGGCTGCGGTTTTGGCCGAAGTCGGACATGACGTTCTTTGTATCGATGTCGACGCAAATAAAGTCGAGAATCTGAAGAAAGGGATCATTCCAATTTTTGAACCAGGCCTGACGCCGCTGGTGATGCAGAACTATGAGGCCGGTCGCCTTAAGTTCTCCACCAATGCGGAAGAGGGTGTTAACCACGGCATTATGCAGTTTATCGCTGTGGGCACGCCTCCGGATGAGGATGGCTCTGCGGATCTGAAATATGTCACCGCGGTAGCGCGTACGATTGCCCAACATATGAACGATCATAAAGTGGTTATCGACAAGTCAACCGTACCGGTAGGAACGGCTGACCGCGTGCGCGGCGTGATGGAAGAAACGCTGAAGGCGCGTGGCAAAGAGATCGCTTTCGATGTGGTATCTAACCCGGAATTCCTGAAGGAAGGTGCGGCGGTCAACGACTGTATGCGTCCTGAGCGTATTGTGGTAGGTACCGACAACGAAGCGGTAGTAGACCTGCTGCGCGAGCTGTATGAGCCATTCAACCGCAATCACGATCGTATGATCCTGATGGATATCCGCAGCGCCGAGCTGACCAAGTATGCGGCTAACTGCATGCTGGCAACAAAAATCAGCTTTATGAACGAGATCTCCAACCTGGCTGAACGCCTGGGTGCGGACGTCGAGAAAGTGCGTCAGGGTATTGGTTCCGATTCCCGTATCGGCTACTCCTTTATTTACCCTGGCTGCGGCTACGGCGGCTCCTGCTTCCCGAAAGACGTGCAGGCGCTGATCCGCACCGCCGAGCAGATTGGCTATAAGCCGCGTCTGCTGCAGGCTGTGGAAGACGTTAACGACTCGCAGAAGCACAAGCTGCCGGACTTTATCAAGCGTCACTTTGGCGACAACCTTCAGGGCAAAACCTTTGCGCTGTGGGGACTCTCCTTTAAGCCAAACACCGACGATATGCGTGAAGCGTCAAGCCGCGTGCTGATGGAAGCACTGTGGCAGGCCGGGGCTTCCGTTCAGGCTTTCGATCCGGAAGCGATGGACGAAGCGCAGCGCATCTATGGTCACCGCAGCGATCTTAAGCTGATGGGCACCAAAGAAGCGGCATTGCAGGGCGCAGATGGCCTGGTTATCTGCACCGAATGGCAAAACTTCCGCGCGCCGGATTTTGATGTCATTAAAAATGCGCTGAAAGAACCCGTGATTTTTGATGGTCGTAACCTGTATGATCCAGAAAGAGTCAGCAAACGCGGTTTCGTTTATTATGCAATCGGCCGCGGAGCTTCTATCCAAATTGCATAATTAACGAGGGAAGTATGAAATATCTGGTTACCGGCGCAGCAGGCTTTATCGGTTTTCATGTCGCACAACGCCTGTCAGGCGCCGGTCACCAGGTTGTCGGTCTCGACAACCTGAATGACTATTATGATGTAAAACTCAAACTCGCCCGCCTGGATTTACTCAAACCTTTTTCAAACTTCACTTTTATTGAGCTTGACCTTGCCGACAGGGAAGGGATGGCCGCGCTTTTTGCCGCCGAAGGTTTTGACCGCGTTATTCACCTGGCCGCGCAGGCAGGCGTTCGTTATTCGCTGGAAAACCCGCTGGCCTATGCCGATGCCAATCTCATCGGACATTTAAATATTCTGGAAGGATGCCGCCATAATAAAGTCGGTCATCTGCTTTATGCTTCTTCCAGCTCCGTATATGGCCTGAACCGCAAAATGCCGTTCTCAACCGACGATACGGTAGACCATCCGGTTTCCCTGTATGCGGCGACTAAAAAAGCCAATGAGCTGATGTCTCATACCTATTCTCATCTTTATGGCATCCCAACTACCGGTCTGCGGTTTTTCACCGTCTACGGCCCGTGGGGACGCCCTGATATGGCCTTGTTTAAGTTTACCCGCGCCATGATTGCGGGTGAAAAGATTGACGTATATAACAATGGCCAGATGCGCCGCGACTTCACCTATATCGACGATATTGCCGAGGCCATCGTACGTCTGCAGGACGTTATTCCTCAGCCAGACGCCAGCTGGACAGTAGAAAGCGGCAGCCCGGCGACCAGTTCGGCGCCGTATCGCGTCTATAATATCGGCAACAGCAGCCCGGTGACGTTAATGGCTTATATCGAGGCGCTGGAGAAAGCGTTAGGCATGACCGCCGAGAAAAACATGCTGCCTATGCAGCCAGGCGACGTGCTGGAGACCAGCGCGGATACCACGGCGCTTTATAAGGCGATTGGATTTAAGCCACAGACTGGTGTAGAGGAAGGCGTAAGTCGATTTGTTAACTGGTATCGCACTTTCTATCAGGTATAACGGTAATAAAAAAAGGAAGCTTCGGCTTCCTTTTTTTATGTAGCCCGGATGAAAATTCATCCGCTGAAGAAATTTACAGCATGAAATCTTCGAGTTTTTTACCCTGTTCTTCGATAGCTTTTTTGATTACGGCTGGCGTACGACCCTGGCCGGTCCAGGTTTTCGTTTCGCCATTTTCATCCACATATTTATACTTGGCAGGACGGGCAGCGCGCTTGGCTTTACCCACGCTTTTTGCAGCGTTCTGCGTAGCAAGCAGTTCATTAGGATCGATGCCGTCGGCAATCAGCATTTCACGATATTGCTGCAGTTTACGGGTACGCTCTTCGATTTCAGCCTGAGCGTGGCTCTCTTCATCACGGCGTTCGTGCACAACAACTTCCAGCTTCTCCAGCATCTCTTCTAAAGTTTCCAGCGAGCATTCTCTGGCCTGTGCACGCAGAGTACGGATGTTGTTCAAAATTTTAAGTGCTTCGCTCATTGTTCTAATCTCAAAAATTATAATGGGGGAATGTTCTGCCTGATAATAATAGAGTGCGTCATAATGAACTGCAATAGCTAATTTTGTAAGGGAAAGAAATGTGTTTATCTTTCGACGCTGACAATCCCTTATTAAGCCCTGGACAAATAGGCTTAAGATGAATAAAAGATTGATTGTTGCAACAGATAACCACTTCAGCTTACCCCAACGCCTGGAATTATAATCAAAGTTGTAGGCTTGTTTTGCTAAATGGTGTTCAAAGCTAACCCACAGAAAACGCAGTGAATAATAGCAAGATCACAATCCTTTTTTTAATCGTTAAATGCGATAAAAATAGCCGCGGTAAAACCCGTTGCGAAAAGGGGCCGGCGATTTCGCCTGTCCATTAGTATAGTCTTTACGCCAGCGGCTACGCAATACTGCACGAAAAAGGCGCGCCGCAGGGTCATCCTGGTCTTTGATGAGTGTGATACAATAATCTTAACCCGTTAAACTTTAATTCGGAGCAAGGCCAGATGGCTCAGCTTTATTTTTATTATTCCGTAATGAATGCAGGTAAATCGACTGCGCTATTGCAGTCCTCATATAACTATCATGAGCGCGGGATGCGCACGCTGGTCTATACAGCAGAAATTGATAATCGTTTTGGATCGGGCAAAGTGAGTTCGCGTATTGGCCTTTCTTCTCCAGCAAAATTGTATAATAACGACACGGCACTTTTTGATGAGATAAAAGCAGAGCAGCAAATGGAACCGGTTCACTGCGTGCTGATAGATGAATCGCAATTTCTGACCAGAGAGCAGGTAAAAGCGTTATCTGACGTGGTGGATAATCTGGATATCCCGGTTCTCTGTTATGGTTTGCGAACCGATTTTCGCGGGGAGTTATTTAGCGGCAGCCACTATCTTCTTGCCTGGGCCGACAAGCTTGTCGAGCTGAAAACAGTTTGCCACTGCGGAAGAAAAGCGGGAATGGTATTAAGAGTCGATGAAAACGGCGAGCCTTACGATGAGGGCGAGCAGGTAGTGATCGGCGGCAACGAGCGCTACGTCTCGGTCTGCCGTAAGCATTATAAGGCGGCGCTTGAGCAGCACTCGCTGGAGGCGGTTTACGGGGAAAAAGGCCGCAAGCCAGCCTGAAAAGGGGAAAGGCGATGCGACAAAACCAGAGCGGTTCTTAACGCCTGATGTGCGCAGGATGATTAGCCCGGCTTAAGGATAAAAAAAACCCGCCTTGCGGCGGGTTTCAGTCAGGTTAGATTATTTTTTCACTTTCTTGCGCATTTCGACCGGCTGCGCCACCAGGGCTTCGGCTACGGAATCGAAAGGCTCTACGTATTCACGACCGTAGAAGGTATCCATCATAATTTGCTTCAGCTCGGCGATCAGCGGATAGCGCGGGTTAGCACCGGTACACTGATCGTCAAAGGCATCTTCCGCCAGCTTATCCACTTTTGCCAGGAAGTCCGCTTCCTGTACGCCAGCCTCGCGAATCGATTTAGGAATACCCAGTTCCGCTTTCATTCCTTCGAGCCATGCAAGCAGTTTTTCAATTTTCTGCGCGGTGCGGTCGCCAGGCGCGCTAAGACGCAAATGGTCGGCTATTTCAGCATA
Organism: Erwinia artemisiae; assembly: GCF_051400835.1. Taxonomy (NCBI): domain Bacteria; kingdom Pseudomonadati; phylum Pseudomonadota; class Gammaproteobacteria; order Enterobacterales; family Erwiniaceae; genus Erwinia; species Erwinia artemisiae. The sequence goes on from NZ_JBLFFM010000001.1 coordinate 188,742, forward strand.
GCGGCGGCGAGCCTGCGGACGATCGTACTGGCTGAACGCCGTCTGCTTGGTTGGGTTATCGTTAGCGTTGTAGCGGATAACGTTGCTGATCAGCAGGGCGTTAGCCAGACCGTGTGGAATATGGAACTCAGAGCCTAACTTGTGCGCCATGGAGTGGCAGACGCCCAGGAAGGCGTTGGCAAAAGCGATACCGGCGATGGTCGCGGCGTTATGGACGCGCTCACGAGCAACAGGGTTTTTCGCGCCGTCACGATAGCTCGCCGGTAAATTTTCCTGCAGCAGCTTCAGCGCCTGGAGCGCCTGGCCGTCGGAATATTCGTTAGCAAGCACGGAAACATAGGCTTCCAGCGCGTGGGTCACGGCATCCAGACCGCCAAAAGCACACAGCGACTTCGGCATGTTCATCACCAGGTTGGCGTCAACGATAGCCATATCCGGCGTCAGCGCATAGTCAGCCAGCGGATATTTCTGGCCGGTCGCGTCATCGGTCACCACCGCAAAAGGCGTAACTTCTGAACCGGTGCCGGACGTAGTGGTAATGGCAATCATCTTCGCCTTCACGCCCATTTTCGGGAACTTATAGATACGTTTACGGATATCCATAAAGCGCAGCGCCAGCTCTTCGAAATGGGTTTCAGGATGCTCGTACATCACCCACATAATTTTTGCCGCATCCATTGGCGAACCGCCGCCGAGAGCAATAATCACGTCCGGTTTGAAGGAGTTCATCTGCTCCGCGCCCTTACGCACGATGCTCAGCGTCGGATCCGCTTCGACTTCAAAGAACACTTCGGTTTCAAGGCCGTGAGATTTCAATACCGATACCACCTGATCCGCATAGCCGTTGTTAAACAGGTAACGGTCGGTAACGATAAAGGCGCGTTTGGCACCGTCGGTCGCCACTTCTTCCATGGCGATAGGCAGGGAACCGCGGCGGAAGTAGATAGACTTAGGAAGTTTATGCCACAACATATTTTCTGCTCGCTTGGCCACGGTTTTCTTGTTGATCAGATGTTTAGGTCCTACGTTCTCGGAGATAGAGTTGCCGCCCCAGGAGCCGCAGCCGAGCGTCAGTGACGGAGCAAGTTTAAAGTTATACAGGTCGCCGATGCCGCCCTGCGAAGCCGGGGTATTAATCAGAATACGCGCGGTTTTCATTCTGTCGCCGAAGTAGTTAACGCGCTCACGCTCGTTATCCTGATCGGTGTACAGGCAGGAGGTGTGACCGATACCGCCCATCGCCACCAGTTTCTCCGCTTTGCTGACCGCGTCTTCAAAATCTTTTGCACGGTACATGGCAAGCGTAGGGGAAAGTTTTTCATGCGCGAAAGGTTCGGACTCATCGACCAGCTTCACTTCGCCAATCAGGATCTTAGTGCTGGACGGTACGCTGATACCTGCCATTTCGGCAATTTTCACCGCTGGCTGGCCCACAATCGCCGCGTTCAGACCGCCGTTTTTCAGGATGATATCCTGTACCGCTTTCAGCTCTTTGCCCTGCAGCAGATAGCCGCCGTGGCTGGCGAAGCGTTCGCGTACGGCGTCGTAGGCGGAATCCACCACGATAACAGATTGTTCAGAGGCGCAGATTACGCCGTTATCGAAGGTTTTAGACATCAGGATGGAAGCTACGGCGCGTTTGATATCCGCCGTCTCGTCAATCACGACCGGAGTATTACCGGCACCGACGCCGATAGCCGGTTTACCGGAGCTATAGGCCGCTTTCACCATGCCTGGCCCGCCGGTCGCAAGGATCAGGTTAATATCCGGATGGTGCATCAGCTGATTGGAAAGCTCCACGGAAGGCGCGTCAATCCAGCCGATAATATCTTTTGGTGCACCGGCGGCAATAGCTGCCTGCAGCACGATGTCCGCCGCTTTGTTGGTGGCGTCTTTAGCGCGCGGGTGCGGAGAAAAGATAATACCGTTGCGGGTTTTAAGGCTAATCAGCGCTTTAAAAATAGCGGTGGACGTTGGGTTAGTGGTGGGTACAATGCCGCAGATCAGGCCGGTAGGTTCGGCGATAGTGATGGTGCCGAAGGTGTCATCAGTGTCGAGAATACCGCAGGTTTTCTCATCTTTATAAGCGTTATAGATATATTCAGAGGCAAAATGGTTTTTGATGACTTTATCTTCAACAATCCCCATTCCGGATTCCGCTACGGCCATTTTAGCCAGAGGAATGCGGGCGTCGGCAGCAGCCAGAGCGGCAGCTCGGAAAATCTTGTCGACCTGTTCCTGAGTGAAATTCGCGTACTCTCGCTGGGCTTTCTTTACACGTTCGACCAGTGCGTTAAGCTCAGCAACGTTAGTAACGGTCATAATGCTCTCCTGATGAAAGTTAAACTCTGTTAGTAAACAAGTCAGAACTGTCAATTATAGACAAGGGCGCCTGGTTGTTACCGAAACGTGCTGGCTTTTTGGTTTCCAGGTTCTACAGGTTTACTAAAAGAGTCTACGCATCATTACCGTTACAGGCGGTGAATCTGCGGGTAATTCCGTTTACTGAGTACAATAGTACGCACAGGTCTGGCCGATGATTTTGATGTAGATCAAGAAGCATTCATGCTGACACCTTTCAGCATCAGCCTTGCGGCCTGTTACCTGAATTTTCAATAGGCTACATTTGCCGAACAGGCTAAATTATTAGCGCTATAGTTTGCTAATATATGAATTATTAGAGTAATTAACTGCTTAAACAGCTGTCGGAGGGAGCAAATCTACGGCAGCCCGGGCTTGACCGACGCGTTAAGCGACATCCCCCTTACTGGAGTAAAGCGTGAACCCGACCATCCTCGATCTTTCAGGCTATATAAAATTTTTCGTCGGGCTTTTTGCGCTGGTAAACCCGGTCGGCATTATTCCCGTCTTTATCAGTATGACCAGCTATCAGCTGCCGGCAGCCCGTAACAAAACCAACCTGACGGCCAGCCTTTCCGTCGCCATTATTCTCTGGACCTCGCTGTTTTTAGGCGACGCCATTCTGCATCTGTTCGGTATCTCGATTGATTCTTTCCGCATTGCGGGCGGAATACTGGTGGTGACTATCGCGATGTCGATGATCAGCGGCAAGCTGGGCGAGGATAAACAGAACAAGCAGGAAAAAACAGAAACCGCCGTGCGCGAAAGCGTGGGCGTAGTGCCGCTGGCGCTGCCTTTAATGGCGGGGCCTGGCGCCATCAGCTCGACCATTGTCTGGAGCACCCGCTATCACAGCTGGGTAAACCTGCTTGGCTTTAGCGTGGCGATTGCGCTTTTCGCCGTCTGCTGCTGGCTGCTGTTTCGCGCGGCACCGCTGATGGTCAGGGCGCTGGGGCAGACAGGAATCAACGTTATCACCCGTATTATGGGGCTGTTGCTGATGGCGTTGGGTATCGAATTTATCGTCACCGGCGTCAGGGCGCTGTTTCCGGGGCTGGTGGGATAAAACTCCTCACTATAAAACGGGCCTGTAGAGGCATAATCTGCGCTTAATTCACCGATGCAATAAAATGGCGCCCCAAAATTGTGCAAAAGAGTGCTGCGCTGCCCTTTTTTGGTGCGAGTATTCTTCTGGCTTAACCAGCTGCGCAGATTATTAATGTAATTACTGAAAAATAACCTTTTTTCAGAAGCTCATCAGAAAATGTTATTTCAATAACAAATTTTATCGCTGTTATGATGCGTGCATCACACAGTAAATGTCATGATAAAGGTTTCATCTATTATTTTATGCTGAGAAATAGGGGTTAAAGCCTCATCTCTGCTGCAACATACAAATAACGGCAAGAAATAGCGGATTTTTAAAGGAATTATTTCCAAATCAAAGGGTTGCCTTTTGTTTTTTGTTCAAAATAAGTTATGTATTCGTTAACTTCTGCGTAATAAAAGCGAATTGGTTAACATTTTCGTTATTTTACCTTGGCGCGAAAAGTCGGCATCTGATAGGTTTTGCTGCAGCGGACAAAACTGGCATCAGATGTGCAAAGCCTGTCAGGCAACGTTTACGTCAGAAATTTTCGTACAGAGGTAGAAATCGTTTAATGAGATTATTGCTGAAGCCTCTGAAGCTGGCCGTCGCTGTCTGTAGCGCGTTGACCGCTTCCTCCCTGAGCGCTGCGCCCGCAGGCATTGCACTGGCCCCGCAGCAAAGCATCACGATTAATAACGGCGGCGAAGTCTCCACGCTCGACCCGCAAAAAATTGAGGGCGTGCCGGAAAGCAACGTGGTGATCAACCTGCTGGAAGGGCTGGTGGCGACCGACAACAATGGCCATATCGTGCCGGGTATGGCCGAGAGCTGGCACAGCGAGGCGGGCAAGGTCTGGAATTTTACGCTGCGTAAGGCCACGTGGAGCAACGGCGAGCCGGTAACCGCACAGGATTTCGTTTACAGCTGGCAGCGCCTGGCCGATCCGCATACGGCTTCACCCTATGCCAGCTATCTGCAATACGCGCATATTGAAAACATTGACGAGATCCTGGCCGGAAAAAAACCACCGACAAGTCTTGGCATCCGCGCGGTTGACGACACTCATCTACAGATAGTGCTGAGCGAGCCGGTACCTTATTTTATCGCGCTGGCGGCCTACGCGGCACTGAAGCCGGTAAACCGTAAAGCCGTCGAACAGTGGGGCGAGAAGTGGACGCAGCCTGCGCACTACGTCGGCAACGGCGCTTATACCCTCAGCGACTGGGTAATCAACGAAAAAATCGTGCTGAAGCGCAATCCTCACTACTGGAACAATGCGCAGACCACTATCGAAACGGCCACCTTTCTGCCCATAACGTCTGAAGCGACCGATGTTAACCGCTATCGCAGCGGCGAAATCGATATGACCAACAGCGTGCTGCCGCCCGAGCTTTTCCCCATGCTGAAGGAAACGCTGGGCACTCAGGTGCGCGTCAGCCCGCTGCTGTGCACCTTCTATTATGAACTGAATAATAAGCGACCGCCGTTTAACGATCCGCGCGTGCGTACAGCGGTCAAGCTGACTCTGGATCGCGATATTATCGCCAACAAGATTATGGGGCAGGGGCAGATCCCGGCGGGCGGGTTTACGCCGCCTTTTATTGACGGCGCGGACTTACCTCCACCGGCCTGGATGAAGCTGACGCAGCAACAGCGCAACGAACAGGCGAAGGCCTTGCTGAGCGAGGCAGGCTACAGCGCGGAAAAACCGCTGCGTTTCCGGCTGCTTTATAACACGTCCGATTTAAATAAAAAGCAGGCTATCGCTGCGGCTTCAATGTGGCAGAAAAACCTGGGCGCGCAGGTCACGCTGGATAATCAGGAGTGGAAAACCATGCTGGATACCCGGCATCAGGGCGATTTTGAGGTGGCTCGCGCTACCTGGTGCGCCGACTACAACGAACCTTCCACCTTTCTTAACGCCATGCAGAGCCAGTCTTCCAACAACACGGCGTTCTATAAAAGCGATAAATTCGACGAGCTGTTGGCAAAAACGCTGTCGGCTGACGATGCCGCGCAGCGCGCCTCGCTTTATCAGCAGGCCGAGCAGCAGCTCGATCGCGATTCCGCTATCGTTCCCGTCTATTACCGCGTCAGCGCAAGGTTGATCAAGCCCTGGGTTGGCGGTTTTACCGGTAAAGATCCGCAGGATCAGCCGGATATAAAATATTTATATATTATAAACCATTGATTTGTAAGGAAGGTAATAGCTAGTGATGACAGCAGCCAGGGCAAATAAAAAACGGCCGTGACGTATTCGTTCCCCGTCATGAGCCGTGGCCCGGCAAAGAGGGATAGCTAAAGCGTCCCGGTAATAATAAAAACTGGAGTAGCAAAATGACCAACATCACGAAAAAGCGCCTGCTGGCGCTGGGTATTCTGAGCGCGCTGACCGGCATGGCATCGGCCGCCACGGTGCCCGCAGGCGTGCAGCTTGCCGCTAAGCAGGAGCTGATTAAAGGCAACGGCGACGAAGTGCAGTCGCTGGATCCCCATAAAATTGAAGGCGTGCCGGAATCTAACGTCAGCTACGACCTGCTGGAAGGGCTGCTGATCAACGACACCAACGGCCATCCCATTCCGGGCGTGGCGGAAAGCTGGGAAAACAAGGACGGCAAGGTCTGGACTTTCCATCTGCGCAACAACGCTAAATGGTCTAACGGCGAGCCGGTCACCGCACAGGATTTCGTCTACAGCTGGCAGCGCCTGGCCGATCCTAAAACGGCATCGCCTTACGCCAGCTACCTGCAATACGGGCATCTGGCCAATATCGACGATATTATCGCGGGCAAGCAGAAGCCCGACCAGCTGGGCGTAAAGGCGCTTGATGCGCACACGCTTCAGGTCACTTTGACCGAATCGGTGCCTTATTTTTATAAGCTGCTGATCCATCCATCCATGTCGCCGGTTTATAAACCCGCTATCGACAAGGCTGGCGAAAAGTGGACGCAGCCGGAAAACTGGGTCGGCAACGGCGCCTATAAGCTACAGGAACACATTATTAACGAGCGCATCGTCGTGGTGCGCAACCCGCAGTATTGGGACAACGCGCATACCGTGCTCGATAAGGTTACCTTCCTGCCGATCCCTTCTGAAGTTAACGACGTTAACCGCTACTTCAGCAGCAACGGCAGCGATATGACCTACACCAACCTGCCGATCGAGCTGTTTAAAAAGTTGCAAAAAGAGAATCCGAAGGAATTGCGCGTCGATCCTTATCTCTGCACCTATTATTACGAACTCAACAATCAGAAAGCGCCTTTTAACGATCCTCGGGTCCGCACCGCGCTGAAGCTGGGGCTGGACCGCGATATCATGGTCAATAAAGTGCTGGCGCAGGGTCAGCAGCCCGCCTGGAGCTATACACCGCCGGCCATTGACGGCGCCGATTTAGTCAAGCCGGAATGGATGAGCTGGACGCAGGAGAAGCGTAACGAAGAGGCGAAAAAACTGCTGGCGGAAGCGGGCTACACTGCCGATAAGCCGCTGACCTTCGAGCTGCTTTATAACACTTCCGATCTGCATAAGAAGTTGGCTATCGCCGTCTCGTCGATCTGGAAGAAAAACCTGGGCGTCAATATCAAGCTGAATAACCAGGAGTGGAAAACCTTCCTGGATACTCGTCATCAGGGCAATTTTGACGTGGCGCGCGCCGCCTGGTGTGCGGACTATAACGAGCCGACCTCGTTCCTGAACACCATGCTCTCCGACAGCAGCAACAATACCTCGCACTATAAATCGCCAGCCTTCGATAAAATTATGGCGTCGGCCACGGCGGCCAGCGACGAGGCGGCCCGCAGCAAGGCCTATACCCAGGCGGAGCAGCAGCTGGATAAAGACTCAACCATCGCGCCGGTGTTCTACTACGCCAATACGCGCCTGGTTAAGCCTTACGTCGGCGGCTATACCGGCAAAGATCCGCTGAACTATCTCTACGACAAAAATCTCTACATCATCAAACACTAAAAAAAATCGGGGGAGGGACGCTTCCCCCACGTAATTCTTTTGAGCAGTGCTGAAGCACAGGCCAGCAGGTACGGGCAATGTTAAAATTTATTTTTCGTCGTTTTCTGGAAGCGATTCCGACGTTACTGATCCTGATTACTATCTCTTTCTTTATGATGCGCCTCGCACCCGGCAGCCCTTTTACCGGCGAGCGTACGCTGTCGCCCGAAGTGATGGCGAACATCGAAGCCAAATATCATTTAAACGATCCCATCTGGAAACAGTATCTGGACTATTTGATCCAGCTGGCGCGCGGCGATTTCGGGCCGTCGTTTAAATACAAAGACTATTCGGTCAACTACCTGGTCGGACACGCCTTTCCGGTATCGGCCAAACTGGGTTTTGCTGCTTTTATCCTGGCGATTGTGCTGGGCGTGACGGCGGGCGTAATAGCCGCGCTGAAGCAGAACAGCAAATGGGATTTCCTGGTGATGGGCGTGGCGATGACCGGCGTGGTGATCCCCAGCTTTGTGGTGGCGCCGCTGCTGGTGCTGGTGTTCGCCATCGTGCTGAAATGGCTGCCGGGCGGCGGCTGGAACGGCGGGGCTATCCAGTACATGATTTTGCCGATGGTGGCGCTGTCGCTGGCCTATATCGCCAGTATCGCCCGCATCACGCGCGGATCGATGATCGAGGTGCTTCACGCCAACTTTATCCGCACGGCGCGCGCTAAAGGGTTGCCGATGCGCCGCATTATTCTGCGCCACGCGTTGAAGCCTGCGATGCTGCCGGTGCTTTCCTACCTTGGCCCGGCGTTTGTCGGCATTATTACCGGTTCAATGGTTATCGAAACCATTTACGGCCTGCCGGGTATTGGGCAGCTGTTCGTGAATGGCGCGCTGAACCGCGACTACTCGCTGGTGCTCAGCCTGACCATTCTGGTCGGCGTGTTGACCATTCTTTTTAACGCGATCGTTGACGTGCTTTATGCGGTTATCGATCCAAAAATTCGTTATTAATCGCGGAGTTCGCCATGATACTGAGTAAGAAAAACAGCGAAGCTCTCGACGCCTTTAGCGAAAAGCTGGAGATCGAAGGCCGCAGCCTGTGGCAGGACGCCCGCCGTCGCTTTATTCATAACCGGGCGGCGCTGGCCAGCCTGAGCGTGCTGGTGCTGATTGCGCTCTTTGTGATCTTCGCGCCCATGCTCTCCTCGTTCACCTACGATGATACCGACTGGGGCATGATGTCCAGCGCGCCGGATATGGTGTCTAAGCACTACTTCGGCACGGACTCGTCGGGACGCGATCTGCTGGTGCGCGTGGCGATCGGCGGACGGATCTCGCTGATGGTCGGCATCGCTTCCGCGCTGGTGGCGGTGCTGGTGGGCACGCTTTACGGCTCGCTGGCCGGTTACCTGGGCGGCAAAGTCGATTCGGTGATGATGCGCCTGCTGGAAATCCTTAACTCCTTTCCGTTTATGTTCTTCGTGATCCTGCTGGTGACCTTTTTTGGCCGTAATATCCTGCTGATTTTCGTGGCGATCGGGCTGGTTTCCTGGCTGGATATGGCGCGTATCGTGCGCGGCCAGACGCTGAGCCTGAAGCGCAAAGAGTTTATCGAGGCGGCGCATGTCGGCGGCGTCTCTACCGCCAGCATCGTGCTGCGCCATATCGTGCCTAACGTGCTGGGCGTGGTGGTGGTTTATGCCTCGCTGCTGGTGCCGAGCATGATCCTGTTTGAATCCTTCCTCAGCTTCTTAGGCCTGGGCACGCAGGAGCCACTGAGCAGCTGGGGCGCGCTGCTCAGCGACGGCGCCAACTCGATGGAAGTCTCGCCGTGGCTGCTGCTGTTCCCGGCCGGTTTTCTGGTGGTGACGCTGTTCTGTTTCAACTTTATCGGCGATGGTCTGCGTGATGCCCTCGACCCGAAAGATCGCTAAGGAGTTTCCCGATGAACGTTACACAACTACAGCCAGCGATGGCCACGCAGGCGGGAAGCGAACTGCTGCTGTCGGTAAAAGATTTGCGCGTGACTTTCACCACGCCGGACGGCGATGTGACCGCCGTTAACGACCTTAATTTTGACCTGCGGGCGGGCGAAACGCTGGGCATCGTCGGCGAGTCCGGCTCCGGCAAGTCGCAGACGGCTTTTGCACTGATGGGGCTGCTGGCGGGCAACGGGCGCATCGGCGGCTCGGCGCGTTTTCGCGGCAATGAGATCCTCAACCTGCCGGAAAAGCAGCTTAACCGGCTGCGGGCGGAACAGATCGCGATGATTTTTCAGGATCCCATGACCTCGTTAAATCCCTATATGCGGGTGGGCGAGCAGCTGATGGAAGTGTTGCAGCTGCATAAAGGCTTGAGCAGCGCGCAGGCTTTTGAAGAATCGGTGCGGATGCTGGATGCGGTGAAAATGCCCGAGGCGCGCAAGCGCATGAAGATGTATCCGCACGAGTTCTCCGGCGGGATGCGGCAGCGCGTGATGATCGCGATGGCGCTGCTGTGTCGGCCTAAGCTGCTGATTGCCGACGAACCGACCACGGCGCTGGACGTCACCGTGCAGGCGCAAATTATGACGCTGCTCAACGATCTGAAAAGAGAGTTCAACACCGCGATTATTATGATCACCCATGATTTGGGCGTGGTGGCGGGCATCTGCGATCGCGTGCTGGTGATGTATGCCGGACGTACGATGGAGTACGGCAAAGCGCGCGATATCTTCTATCAGCCAACGCACCCTTATTCGATTGGTTTGCTCAACGCCGTGCCGCGCCTCGACGCGGAGGGCGAATCCCTGACCACCATTCCCGGCAATCCGCCCAACCTGCTGCGGCTGCCAAAAGGCTGTCCGTTTCAGCCTCGCTGTCCGCACGCGATGGAAATTTGCGCCACGATGCCGCCGCTGGAGCCGTTTGGACAGGAGCGGCTGCGCGCCTGCTTTAAACCTGCGGAGGAGCTGGTATGAGCACGACAGAAAAGAACGTTCTGCTGGAAATCGCCGATCTGAAAGTGCATTTCGCGATCAAAGACAGCGGGCAGTGGTTCTGGCAGCCGCCGAAAACGCTGAAGGCCGTGGACGGCGTCAGCCTGCGCCTGTACGAAGGCGAAACCCTGGGCGTGGTGGGCGAGTCCGGCTGCGGGAAATCAACGCTGGCCCGCGCCATCATCGGGCTGGTCAAGGCCACGGAAGGGCGCGTCGCCTGGCTGGGCCGCGACCTGCTGGGGCAAAGCGAAGAGGAGTGGCGCAGGGCGCGTAGCGATATCCAGATGATATTTCAGGATCCGCTGGCCTCGCTGAATCCGCGTATGACCATCGGCGATATTATTGCTGAACCGCTGCGTACCTATCATCCTAAAATGGCGCGTCAGGAAGTCAAAGAGCGGGTCAAAACAATGATGATGAAGGTGGGGCTGCTGCCGAACCTGATTAACCGCTACCCGCACGAATTTTCAGGCGGCCAGTGCCAGCGCATCGGCATTGCCCGGGCGTTAATTCTGGAGCCCAAACTGATTATCTGCGACGAGCCGGTTTCCGCGCTGGATGTTTCTATCCAGGCGCAGGTGGTCAACCTGCTCCAGCAGCTACAGCGCGAGATGGGGCTGTCGCTGATCTTTATCGCCCACGATCTGGCGGTGGTAAAACATATCTCCGATCGCGTGCTGGTGATGTATCTGGGTCATGCGGTAGAGCTGGGCACCTATGATGAGGTTTATCAGAACCCGCAGCATCCTTACACCAGGGCTTTAATGTCCGCCGTGCCGATCCCCGATCCCGACCTGGAGAAAAACAAGGTTATCCAGCTGCTGGAAGGGGAACTGCCTTCGCCGATCGATCCGCCGTCGGGCTGCGTATTTCGTACCCGCTGTCCGATAGCCGGGCCGGAGTGTGCCAAAACGCGTCCGCTGCTGGAAGGCAGCTTCCGTCATGCGGTCTCCTGCCTGAAGGTCGATCCGTTATAAAAACCAGACCGCATCCCGGCGACGGGATGCGGCTGCGGTTTATTCACGCCACAGAATATGGCAGAGCTTGTGGTCTTTTTCGCGGCACAGCAGGACGCGAGCGAAGATATCGGTCACCGGGTCGCCGTCGTTTTCTCCCAGGCCAATCACCACCTCGGCAAAAAAGTCCGGGTTCAGATCGAAATCCACATGCTCGGCCCAGTCCTCGGCGGGATCGTGCAGCTCTGCGCCGCCGCGCTCTTCAAACTGAAGATTAAAGAGCAGGATATCGGCCGGATCGAGATTATCGCCCGCCAGCTCCAGAAAAATATCGTAGGCCTGTTCCAGGGTTTCATCTTCGGTAAGGCGGTTATTTAAATCCATAAAATTTCCCATAATGCCCGTCAGGGCTGTGCAATGCCGCTCGTTTTACAACAGCGGGCTGAAGAAATAAAACAGTCGTTCGACAATCCTCTGCCACCAGGCGCGCCGCGTCCACTGTTTTGCATCCAGCAGCCGCGAACGGGCGATATAATCATCCTGTACGCGCGCCAGATCGCCGCCGAAACCGTCATCATCAATCACCAGCGTAATCTCGAAATTGAGCCACAGGCTGCGCATATCCAGGTTAACCGTGCCGATGAGGCTCAGCTGCCCGTCAACCAGCACGCTTTTGGTATGCAGCAGGCCTTCTTCAAACTGATAAATTCTGACGCCCGCTTCCAGCAGTTCCGCAAAAAAAGCGCGGCTCGCCCAGCCTACCAGCAGTGAATCATTATGTCTTGGCACGATAATGCTCACCTCGACGCCGCGCTGCGCGGCGGTACAGATAGCGTGCAGCAAATCGTCGCTGGGCACGAAATAGGGCGTGGTCATAATCAGCTGCTCGCGCGCCGAATAGACGGCGGTCAGCAGCGCCTGGTGAATCAGATCTTCAGGAAAGCCCGGCCCGGAGGCGATAACCTGAATGGTGTGGCCGCTTTCCTGCTCGAAAGGCATAATAGTGCCGTCCGGCGGCGGCGGCAGAATGCGCTTGCCGGTTTCAATCTCCCAGTCGCAGGAGTAAATGATGCCCATGGTGGTTGCCACCGGGCCTTCCATGCGCGCCATCAGGTCAATCCACTGGCCCACGCCCGCATCCTGTTTAAAAAAGCGCGGATCGACCAGGTTCATGCTGCCGGTATAGGCAATATAGTTATCGATCAGCACCACTTTGCGATGCTGGCGCAGATCCATGCGGCGTAAAAAGACGCGCAGCAGGCTGACTTTCAACGACTCCACGACATCAATGCCCGCGTTGCGCATCATCGCGGGCCAGTCGCTGCGGAAAAACTGCACGCTGCCGGCGGAGTCCAGCATCAGCCGACAGTGAACGCCGCGCCGCGCCGCCGCCATCAGCACTTCCGCCACTTCATCCGCCATGCCGCCGGGCTGCCAGATATAAAACACCATCTCGATATTATGGCGAGCCAGCTGGATATCGCGGATCAGCGCCTGCATCGTATCGTCCGTAGAGGTGAGCAGCTGTAGCTGGTTACCTTTTACCCCGGCGATACCCTGACGGTTTTCACAAAGCTGAAACAGCGAGCGCGCCACGTCGCTGTTATCACGGGCAAAAATATGGTGACAGGATTTCAGATCGTTCAGCCATTTGGCGGTGGAAGGCCACATGGTGCGGGCGCGTTCGGCACGACGCTTCCCCAGATGCAGCTCGCCAAAGGAAAGATAGGCGACGATGCCTACCAGAGGGAGAATATAAATAATCAGCAGCCAGGCCATCGCCGAAGGCACCGCGCGGCGCTTCATCAGAATGCGCAGCGTGACCCCGGCAATCAGCAGCCAGTAACCAAACAGCAGCAGCCAGCTCATTAAAGTATAAAAAGTCGTCATAAAAGCGGAAGTCCTGTTCACCTCTGATTACAGGAGTTTACGTGCAGATCGGAGCGGACGAAACCTTTTCCTCAAGTCATCGGACTTGGCGTAGAGACAGAAGTCTTTATAATGCGGCGCGAGTTTTTGCAAGCGAAGAGGGTAATATGAGACGGAGTAGAAATGAAGTCGCACGCTGGCGCATGTCGCGTCAAATTCAGCGCCGACGGGCGCGCTGGCTGGAAGGGCAGTCGAGACGCTACGGACGGATGCACGCCATTCGCCATCAGCTAAGCCAACAGCAGCGTCGTTCTATTCTGTTTATTACCCAGCTGGTCTGAGCGTAAATACCCGGCCTTGCGCCGGGTTTCTTTTACTGCCTGCGCCTCAGGCGCCCGGCATCCAGGCGCCGCTGGCGATAAACCATATCAGCAGCGCCGCGCCTGCTATACCGACCGCGGCCGGGAAAAGATAGCCAATTTTCATCAGGGTTCCAGGCGGAAGGCGTTAAAACGTGCGCTTAAATGGTTTAACGGCAACCTGCTTATACACGCCCGCGGCGATATAAGGATCGTCCTGCGCCCAGGATTGCGCCTCTTCCAGCGACGAGAACTCGGCGATCACGGTAGAGCCGGTAAAGCCCGCCACGCCAGGTTCGTTGCTGTCCACCGCCGGCATCGGCCCGGCGATAATCAGGCGTCCCTCATCCTGTAACAGCTGCAAACGTGCCACATGCGCGGGGCGAACCGCCTGCCGCTTTGTCAGTGAATCCGCATTATCTTCTGCATAAATTACGTAGAGCACGTTAACTCCTGTCCATCGCTAATGATTGGCGATCACGTTAAGGCATCGTTCGCTATTCTGCAAATGAAAGATGCTCTTGCAGGCGCGGCGCGTAAGGCTAACCGATTTTCTGACAAATTCACGCCTGAAAAGAGGCGAGTTGTTGAAACTGATTGCTATTTGCATTTAAACTTACGCCTCAACTTTTACAGCAGAAAGATTATGACGACGCTGACAGAAACTTCATTTCCTCGCCGACTTTCGCTACCGACCCTGCTTTCCGTGGGTCTGCACGCCGTGGTGATTGGCGGAATACTTTATGCTTCTTTTCACCAGACCGTGGAAGTGCCAAAAGCGTCTCAGCCTATCAGCGTCTCTCTGGTCGCGCCGGAAGTGCAGCCGGAGCCACAGCCAGCGCCCCAGCCTGCGCCGCAGCCGGTAGCGGAGCCTGAACCCGAACCTGAACCCGTGCCGGAGCCGGAGCCGCCTAAAGCGGAACCGGTGCCGATCCCGAAACCCGTTCCCAGGCCTAAACCCAAACCTAAGCCTAAAAAGGAAGTGGTGAAGCCGAAGAAAGAGGTGAAGCCGCGCGAGGAGCCTCGCCAGGCCGCGCCGTTGAATAACGATCGTACGGCTACCGCGACCAAACCTTCTACCGCGCCGAAAACATCGGCAGCGCCTTCAACGGCCGTCTCTTCCGGCCCGAAAGCGATGAGCATTGGCAAACCGGCCTATCCGTCACGCGCCTTTGCGCTGCGTCTGGAAGGGCATGTTCGCGTGCAATTTGACGTGGACAGCTCGGGGCAGGTGGGAAATATCCGCATTCTCGAGGCCGAGCCGCGCAATATGTTCGAGCGTGAAGTGAAAAACGCCATGCGTAAGTGGCGCTATGAGGCGGGCAAGCCGGGCAAGGATTTGAAAATGAACGTTGTCTTTAAAATCAACGGCGGCAGCAGCATTGAGTAACGGGTGATGTTGCCCATCATAAAAAAACGGGAGCAAATTTTGCTCCCGTTTTTTATGCCGTTACGCTTCGCTAAAATGGCTTTTTTCCGGTGGCAGCGGTCGCGATTTGCCTTCGCTGTCAACGGCAACGTAGATAAATACCGCTTCGGTGGTACAGTAGCGCTGGCCAATCGGTTCTGAAGACACCTTCTTAATCCAGACTTCTACGTTAATCGTAATCGAGCTGCTGCCGGTACGAATGCAGCGCGCATAACAGCTGACCACGTCACCTACCGCAACCGGCTTCAGAAAGGTCATGCCGTCAGCCCGCACCGTCACCACGCGGCCGCCCGCGATCTCTTTTGCCAGAATGGCGCCGCCCATATCCATTTGCGACATCAGCCAGCCGCCGAAGATATCGCCGTTGGCGTTAGTATCCGCAGGCATAGCCAGCGTGCGCAGCACCATTTCGCCCTCAGGCTGTCGTTGTTCGTCGCTCATTATCTTGCTTCCGCATAAAAACGCCGTATCCGGCGCTGAATTATTTTTCTTCCTGCGGCATCAGGCGATAGATACAGACGCCGCTGAGCAGGGTGAAGAGCAGAGTCAGGCCGGTCAGGCCAAACACTTTAAAGTTAACCCAGAAATCCTGCGGTAGCCAAAAGGCGACGTAGATATTGGCCAGGCCACAGGCCAGAAAGAATATCGCCCAGGCCACGTTCAGCCTGCGCCACGCGGCCTGCGGTAACGTCAGCTCTTTACCCAACATGCTCTGGATCAGCGTCTGTTTCATCCAGAACTGGCTGTAGAGCAGCGCGGCAGAGAACAGCGTGTAGATAACCGTGACTTTCCATTTAATAAATTCGTCATTATGAAAAACCAGCGTCAGCGTGCCGAAAACGGCGACCAGCACAAAAGTGACGATGGTCATCTTCTCCAGCCTGCGATAAAGCAGCCAGCTGGCCACCAGCGCCAGCGCGGTGGCGACGATCAGCGCGCCCGAGGCGACGAAAATATCGTAGAGCTTATAAAAAACGAAAAAGACCACGAGAGGAAGAAAATCGAGTAACTGCTTCATAAGGGCTTCCGGTTATCAGATCAACATATCGGCTGCGCGCCGGTGAAGCGCGCAGCGACTGATTAACGTAACAGCATATACAGGCGGCTGAGGTAAATGATCAGCAGCGCCGAAACGAGATTGCTTAGCGCGTTCAGCAGCACCGAGGTGACGTTGGCCGGCAGCACGGTCAGCGACGAGGCCATCAGCAGCACCAGCACCTTCGCCAGCAGCCAGCCCAGGATAGCGGGCGCCACCACCTTAACATGTCCCCACACCAGCCGAGTGCTGGCGCGCATCGCGGCGAAAATGCCGACTTTTTCCGCCGTCATGATCATCGGCGACAGCGACAGGATGATAGCGAAAATAATGCCGGGCACCATCAACGCCATAAAGCCGAGCTGAATAATCAGCGTCATAAAAAACACCAGCGGCAGCAGTCGCAGCAGCATCGGCGCGGAAGCGCCCATGGCGCGCAGGGCGCTGACGCGCTCGCCGGCGGTAACCATAGGGATCAGGCAGAGCATCGCGCCCAGCAGCAGCGTATTGCCGACCAGCGAGGCAAGCGTACCCGCAGCGGAAGCGTGCAGCAGCAGCTGCTGCTGTTCTGGCGTCATGGTACGGATCCACTCCATCAGGCTCATTGAGCCGCTGTTGCCATCCGCCAGCCCGGAAATATCAGGCGTCAGCGCATGGCCGATCAGTACCGTAATAAAAGAGGTTAACAGCGCGATCAGTACGATGGTAACAAACTGATGGCGAAAGAAATTTCCCGTGTCACGGTATAACGAAGCCGCCGTGAATAACATGTACACTCCTTGAGAGCCGAATTTAGCGATCCGGCGATTGTACATGGTCTTAAGCCAACCTGGCACCCTGGCTTACACAACTTTCGCTTTGGCGATTTCTCGTGCCGTCTGACGTACACCGCCTGCACGCTTCATATAACACTATCTGGCCAATAAACCCGCATCAGATCACTTTTTAACTTAATTTTTCTTTATGAAATAAAGGTGGTTTTGATCCAGATCAATTTTTAGTGGATTTGCCGTTTATTGTGTTTCTGTGAGGGTGATCTTTCTGAAAATAAAGATAAAATCAGCGCATTAAAAATAAGGGTGACAATTTGCGCTTTTTTCTATGTACACAGGAGTGATTATGAAAATTTCAGTATTGGCCTTGCTGGTCGCGGCCTGCGCGCCGGTAGCCGCTTCGGCACATCAGGCCGGCGATTTCTTTATGCGTGCGGGTTCCGCGACCGTGCGTCCAACCGGCGGCTCGGATAACGTCCTGGGACTGGGCGAATTCGACATCAACAACAATACCCAGCTGGGCCTGACGTTTACCTATATGCTGACCGATCACGTCGGCGTTGAGCTGCTGGGCGCCACGCCGTTCCGTCACAAGGTCGGGCTGGCCTCTACCGGCACGCTGGCTACCGTGCATCAGCTGCCGCCAACGCTGATGGCGCAGTGGTATTTCATGGATAACAACAGCAAGCTGCAGCCCTATGCCGGTATCGGCGTGAACTACACCATGTTTTATGACACCGATTTTAACCAGACCGGCCGCGATGCGGGCCTGAGCAACCTGAGCGTAAAAAACAGCTGGGGCGTGGCGGGCCAGGTCGGCCTGGACTATCAGCTAACGCCGCAGTGGATGCTGAACGCCTCGCTGTGGTACATGGATATTAATACCAAAGTGCGCTTTGACGCGGCGGGCGCAGGCCGCCAGAGTATCGACACCCATATCAACCCGTTCGTGTTCTTCTTTGGCGCGGGTTACCGCTTCTGATCGCCGCCGTCAGACAGCAAAAAGGCGCATACGCTGCGCCTTTTGTCGATCCTGTTACGCCCGAAAAGCGTTATTTGATCTGCATATTATTTACTACGGACTTCACGCCTTTCACGCTGCGGGTCACCTCCACGGCACGGCTGGCCATCTGGGCCGAGCTGACGAAACCGCTGAGCTGTACGCGACCCTTAAAGGTTTCCACGTTGATTTCACGGGACTTCAGCGCTTCATCGTTCAGCAGCTGCGTTTTAACTTTGGTGGTGATGACGGTGTCGTCAATATAGCCGCCTGTGCCTTCCTGCTTTGCCGTTGGCGCGCAGGCGCTAACTGAAACAGCCACAACGGCTGCGATAACCATACCCGTCAACATTTTAAACAGCTTCATGGTAAATCTCCCTGTTATTTCCGAATGGCCTGGGCCGTGATTACAGATTCGCTCTGTAAAAGAAGCGTAGACCTGGGCGGCGAATTTTCCACAAAACAGCGCAAAAAGAGCGTGTTACTTGTTTACGGGGCGGTAAAGCGGCTGCCTGAGGCTACGCGGCTGGCCTGCTCTCGATCGGGCTGGCGTAACGGCTCAGCAATTATTGCTGAGCCGCAAAGAATACTAAACGTACAGGAGGGGCAAAGCCCTGCCAGAGCGACAGGGCGGACGGTTAGCGCGTGGCGGCCTTCAGCTTCGCGACGAAAGCTTCCAGCTCGGCCAGCATCGTGGCCGGTTCATTGTGATGACGCTCGATGATTTTGACGATAGCGGAGCCGGAAATCGCACCCGCTGCGCCAGCGGCAAGCGCTTCCTTCACCTGAGACGGTTCAGAAATCCCGAAGCCCTGTAGCGGCGGCGCGGCGTGGTATTCGGTCAGCTTGTCCACCAGATGATGCAACGACTGGCTGACGCCACGGCTTTCCGTGCCGGTTACGCCCGCGCGGGAAAGCAGATAGGTATAGCCGCGCCCGTGTGAAGCGATCTCGCGCAGCAGATCGTCGCTGGCGTTCGGCGGGCAAATAAAGATCGGCGCAACATTATGCCGCATTGCCGACTGGCGGAACGGCGCGGACTCTTCGACCGGCACGTCTGCAATCAGCACGGAATCCACGCCCGCCTGCTGGCAGCGCGCATAAAAGTTGTCGATGCCGTTGGCGAAGACCAGGTTAGCGTACATCAGCAGCCCGATCGGGATGGTCGGATGCTTCTGGCGGACGGCGGCCAGCAGCTCAAAGCAGTGGCTGGGCGTCACGCCGGCGGCAAAGGCGCGCAGCGTGGCGTTCTGGATGGTCGGGCCGTCGGCCAGCGGATCGGAGAAGGGGATCCCCAGCTCCAGCGCGTCGGCGCCGCCCGCGATCAGCGCATCGATAATTTGCAGCGACAGCTCGGGCGTGGGATCGCCCAGGGTGACGAAAGGCACAAAGGCGCCTTCCTTACGCGCGTTCAGCCGCTGAAAAAGCTGGTCATAACGTTCCATCAGATCTCTCCCTTCGCTGTCAGAATCTCGTGCACGGTGAAAATATCTTTATCGCCGCGGCCGGACAGGTTCACCACCAGCAGCTGCTCTTTTTCCGGCGCTTCACGCATCATTTTCAGGGCGTGAGCCAGCGCGTGGGAAGACTCCAGCGCGGGAATAATGCCTTCGCTGCGGCAAAGGGTTTTAAACGCGTCCAGCGCTTCGTCATCGGTAATGGAAACGTAGTCGGCGCGGCCGATGCTGTTCAGATGCGCGTGCTGCGGCCCCACGGAAGGGAAATCCAGACCGGCGGAAATCGAATAGGACTCCTCAATCTGACCCTCTTCCGTCTGCATCATCGGCGCTTTCATGCCGAAATAGATGCCGACGCGGCCATGCTTCAGCGGCGCGCCGTGCTCGCCGGTTTCAATACCGTGACCGGCAGGCTCCACGCCAATCAGCCCGACGGAAGCCTCGTCGATAAAGTCCGCGAACATGCCGATAGCGTTGGAGCCGCCGCCCACGCAGGCGATAATCGCATCCGGCAGGCGGCCTTCCTGCTCCTGGATCTGCACTTTAGTTTCT
This sequence comes from Erwinia artemisiae, assembly GCF_051400835.1. Taxonomy (NCBI): domain Bacteria; kingdom Pseudomonadati; phylum Pseudomonadota; class Gammaproteobacteria; order Enterobacterales; family Erwiniaceae; genus Erwinia; species Erwinia artemisiae. Next base: position 208,554 of record NZ_JBLFFM010000001.1, read on the forward strand.
TCACCGATCATGCGCTGGAATTCGCGCACTATAGTCGGGAAAGGATGCGGGCCCGCCGCCGTGCCTAACATATAGTGGGCGTTTTCATAGCTGCCCGACCAGTCGCGCAGCGCCTCGTTACAGGCATCTTTCAGCGTGGCGGAGCCGCTGTGCACTGGGATCACCTCTGCGCCCATCAGCTTCATGCGGAACACGTTGGGCGACTGGCGCTCAATATCCTTGGCGCCCATATAGATGCGGCACTTCAGACCCAGCAGGGCGCTGGCGAGCGCCGAAGCGACGCCGTGCTGGCCCGCACCGGTTTCCGCGATAATTTCGGTTTTGCCCATGCGCTTCGCCAGCAGCGCCTGGCCCAGCACCTGATTGGTTTTGTGCGCGCCGCCGTGCAGCAGATCTTCACGCTTCAGGTAAAGACGGGTTTTGGTGCCTTTGGTCAGGTTCTTACACAGCGTCAGCGCAGTGGGGCGACCGGCGTAATTTTTCAGCAGGCCGAGGAATTCCGCCTGAAACTCAGGATCGCGCTGGGCGCTGACAAAGGCCTCTTCCAGCTGTTGCAGCGCGGGCATCAGGATCTGCGGCACGTACATACCGCCGAACTCGCCAAACCAGGGATTTAATAAAGTCATTTCGCTTCCTTATTCGCAGTTGCGCCGCCGTAGCGACGCCAGACGGTCAGTAGGCTCTCAGCGTTTGAAACACCGAGGCGATTTTGTCCGCATCCTTCAGGCCGGGTGCACTTTCGACGCCGGAGTTAAAATCCAGGCCGGCGCAGCCAAGTCGGGCGGCGCTGACGCAGTTGTCGGCGCCCAGGCCGCCCGCCAGCAGCACGTTATCCAGCTTTTCGCCTTCCAGCAGTGCCCAGTCGAAACGGTTGCCGGTGCCGCCGCTGCCGTTGTCAAAGACGTAGCGATCGACGTGCGGCCAGTCGCGGGCAGGCAGCGCGGAACGAATGCTGAACGCCTTCCAGATTTTTACCTCATCCGGCAGCTGACGGCGTAGCTCGGCGACAAAATCCCGATCTTCATCACCATGCAGCTGTACGGCAGAAAGGCCCAGCTCGCGGCTGATAGTGACAACGTCACTAAGGGAGTTGTTACGGAACACGCCGACGTATTTCAGCGCGCCGCCCGCCATCACCGTTTTCGCCTGCTCCGGCGTCACTTTGCGTGGCGAGCCTTCGGCGAAAATCAGGCCGCCGTAGACCGCCCCGGCTTCCAGCGCGCTCCGCGCATCCCCGGCGCGGGTCAGGCCGCACACTTTGTTATCGCCAATAATGACCCGACGCACGGCGGCGGAAAGATCCGCCTCCGACATCAGGGCGGAGCCGATTAAAAAGCCGTTGGCGAAGTGGCTCAGCTCGCGAACCTGAGCATAGTTATTGATGCCTGATTCGCTGATCACCGTTACGCCATGGGCAACTTTAGGCGCAAGACGACGCGTGCGGTCGAGATCGATAGAGAGATCGCGCAGGTCGCGGTTATTGATGCCAACCACTTTGGCGCCCAGCGCGGTGGCGCGCGCCAGCTCTTCGTCGCTAATCACCTCAGTCAGTACGCCCATATTCAGGCTGTGCGCCACGGCGGCCAGCTGGCGATACTGCTCGTCATTCACTACGGAAAGCATCAGCAGGATCGCGTCTGCCTGGTAGTAGCGCGCCAGATAAATTTGATACGGATCGATAATAAAATCTTTGCACAGCACGGGCTGGGTAATGGCGGCGCTGACCACCGGCAGAAAATCGAAGCTGCCCTGGAAATATTTTTCGTCGGTCAGTACCGAAACGGCCGAAGCGTGATCTTTATAAACGCCCGCAATGGCGGCCGGATCGAAATCTTCCCGGATCACGCCTTTTGAGGGCGAGGCCTTTTTGCATTCCAGAATAAAAACGGTTCTGGCGCCTGACAGCGCATGATAAAAGCTGCGGGTCGCCGGTTCGATCTCGTTCTGAAACGAGGCCAGCGGCTGGCGCTGCTGGCGCTCGGCCAGCCAAATCGCCTTATCCTGCACAATTTTGTTCAGTACGGTTTCCATATTATCCTCTTGCTGCCAGCGCGACCACGCGCTCATAGGCCTGGCCGCTGCGGATCGCTTTCAGCGCCTTTTGCGCATTTTCCCGTAAGTCTTCCTGGCCGAAAATCTTCAGCAGCAGCGCGACGTTAACGGCCACGGCCTCTTCGTGCGCCTGCTCGCCTTTACCCTGGAGCAATCGCGTCAGAATGTCACGGTTTTCTTCCGGCGAGCCGCCCGCCAGCGCCTCCTGGGGATGATAGCTCAGGCCAAAATCTTCTGGCGTCAGCTGATAGCTGGTGATTTCGCCGTCACGCAGCTCCGCCACCTGCGTCGCGCTGTGCAGCGCCACTTCGTCCATGCCGCCGCCGTGCACCACCGCCGCGCGCTGATAGCCCAGCACTTTCAGCGTCTGGGCAATCGGCAGCACCAGCTCCGGGCTGTAAACGCCGATCACCGCCAGCGGCGGCCGCGCCGGGTTGATTAGCGGGCCAAGCACGTTGAACAGCGTGCGGGTCTTCAGCTGCTGGCGCACCGGCATCGCGTGGCGGAACCCGGTATGGTACTGCGGCGCAAACAGGAAGCAGACGTTAAGATCGTCCAGCGCCTGGCGCGCCTGTTCGGCTGGCATAGCCAGATTGATGCCGAATGCTGCCAGCAGATCGGAAGATCCGGATTTGCTGGAGACGCTGCGGTTGCCATGTTTTGCCACCTTCAGCCCGCAGGCCGCCGCCACAAAGGCGCTGGCGGTAGAAATATTGATGCTGTTGCTGCCGTCGCCGCCGGTGCCAACGATATCGGCAAAGGCGTACTCCGGGCGCGGAAAGGGTTTGGCGTCCGCCAGCAGCGCCGTGGCGGCCCCGGCGATCTCTTCAGGCCGTTCGCCGCGGATCTTCATGGCGATCAGCGCGCCGGCCAGCTGGGTTGGCTCCAGCTGTCCGGTGACAATGGCGGAGAACAGCTGGTGGCTCTCGTCGCGGGTCAGGGTCTGCGCCTGGTACAGTTTTTCCAGTATTGCGTTCATCATGCTCTCCTTATTTCGCCAGCGCCCAGGCCAGGGTCTGCTCCAGCAGGCGTGCGCCCTGACTGGTCAGAATCGATTCCGGGTGAAACTGGAAACCGCAGACGCGGTCGGCGTCGTGACGCACCGCCATCACCATGCCGTTAAAAGTCGCGTTAATTGTTAGCTCAATCGGTACGTTACTGCCGACCAGCGAGTGGTAGCGTGCCACGGGCAGCGGATTGCTCAGCCCGGCGAACATGGCCGACTCGTCATGGGTGATGGCTGATGCTTTACCGTGCAGGATCTCGCCCGCCTGGCCGACGTGGCCGCCGTAGGCTTCCACAATCGCCTGATGGCCCAGGCAGATCCCGATAATCGGCAGCTGTCCGCGCAGGCGCCGCAGCAGTTCCGGCATACAGCCCGCATCGGACGGCGCGCCAGGGCCTGGCGACAGCAGCAGCACAGGATTGTCCATCTCCTGCAAACGGGCTATCAGCGTGTCGGCAGGCACGTTATTGCGGTAGATCACTACGTTATGACCGAAAGCGCGCACCTGGTCGACGAGGTTCCAGGTAAAAGAGTCGATATTGTCGAGCAGCAGAATATCAGCCATCAGAAAATCTCCTTGCAGTGATGGGCAGTGGCGATGGCGCGCAGCACCGCGCGGGCTTTATTGCGGCTCTCATCGGCTTCCGCCTGCGGGTTGGAATCCAGCACCACGCCCGCGCCGGCCTGAACGGTAGCGATGCCATCCTCGACGTAGGCTGAGCGGATCACGATGCAGGTATCCAGATCGCCGCTGGCGGTAAAGTAGCCGACCGCGCCGCCGTAGCTGCCGCGCCGGGTGCCTTCCGCCTCGGCGATCAGGCGCATGGCGCGAACTTTCGGCGCGCCGCTCAGCGTGCCCATATTCATACAGGCGCGGTAGGCATGCAGCACATCCAGATCCTTACGCAGTTTGCCTACCACGCGGGAAACCAGGTGCATCACAAAAGAGTAGCGGTCGACCTTGGTTAAATCGGCCACGTAGCGGCTGCCCGGCTCGCAGATGCGCGCCAGATCGTTACGCGCCAGATCTACCAGCATCAGATGCTCGGCCAGTTCTTTATGGTCGGTACGCATCTCCAGCTCGATACGGCTGTCGAGATCGCGATCCAGCGAGCCGTCGGCATGACGACCGCGCGGGCGGGTTCCGGCAATCGGATAAATTTCGATCTGGCGGCTGTCGGCCGAATACTTCAGCGAGCTTTCCGGCGAGGCGCCGAACAGGCTGAAATCCTGATCCTGCATAAAAAACATATAGGGGCTGGGGTTGCTGTTCTTCAGCGTGTCGTAGGCGGCCAGCGGCGACGGGCAGGGCAGCGAGAAGCGGCGCGACGGCACCACCTGGAAGATTTCGCCGCTGCGGATGGCTTCCTGCATCTTGCGCACCACGGCGCAATACTCCTCGTCGTTCTGGCTGACGGCAAGCGACATTGTCTCCAGCGGCTGCACCGGAATAGCGGACGCGGGCTGCAGCATCTGGCCGTGCAGCTGTTCGATACGGCGCTGCAGGCGTAAAAATTCGCCGGGCGCTGCCGTAAACAGGCTGGCCTGTAAGCGCGCGCTCTGGCTCTGATGGTCGATCACCAGTAACGTTTCGGCCAGATAAAAGCAGTAATCGGGACAGCGCTGGTCGTTGTCCAGCCCGGGCAGATCTTCAAATCCTGCCACCAGGTCGTAAGCGAACAGGCCGCCAAGCAGCATCGCCTCGCGCTCGTCCGCCGGGCTTTTCAGCAAATGCGGGATCAGGCGCAGCGCGTCGAACACCGACAGCGTCTTCAGACGGGAATCCTCATCCTGCACCGCATTATCCTGCGGAAAACGCAGCTCGCGGCCGTCGGGACGTACGGTATTGATAACCGACTCCGGCAGCGCGGCATCCAGCAGCGGCAGCAGCGCGCGGCCATTCTCCGACAGCGCCTGGACGGTAACGGTATCGTCCAGCGCCTTAATGCGCAGCGCGCTGTCGATAATCAGCAGGCTTTTCAGGTTGCGTTTGCTGTCAATGTCCGCCGACTCCAGCAGCAGCGTAGCGGGACGCGCGCCGCAGAGCTGGTGGAAGAGCGCGGCCGGATCCTCACGGTAGGGCGCGGCGCCGGTAATCAACTTCACTGTAGTTTGCGTTTGCATAAGGTCAGTTCTCAAATTTGGCTAAAAAAAAGGCCCGCTTGCGGCGGGCCTGGGTAGCGTTACAGCGACAGCTGCGTGCACGACTTCTCCGCCCGTTCAGGAAGAAGTACGCCACCAGCCGTTCGTTGTCATTGTGTTTTTCATTTTTCGCTACCTTGTGTGTGAACTTGCGTACTAGTTAACTGGTTCGTGACGGAAATGTCAATACTCTTTTTCTCTTGCCCGCAATTGCGGGTATCATGCAGCGACCTTTTTAGCGCTTTCCGGAGTCGTTTTGTCTGCAACCCCGCTTAATCCCTGGCCCATCTACGATTTACACAGCCACACCCGCGCCTCTGACGGCCTGTTAACGCCTGAAGAACTGGTGCTCAGAGCCGTGGAGCAACGCGTCGGTGTCCTTGCTATCACCGATCACGATTCGGTTGACGGCGTGCAGCCCGCCCGCGAAGCCATCGCCAGACACCAGCTGCCGCTGCGGCTGATAGCGGGCGTCGAAGTTTCTTCGCTATGGGAAAATCACGAAATTCATATTGTCGGACTGGGCGTGGAAGAAGAGCATCCCGTGCTGAAGCAGTTTCTGCAGGCACAGAGCGATCGTCGAATGGTTCGCGCGCAGCTGATAGCTGAACGGCTGGAGAAAGCGCGCATTCCCGGTGCGCTGGAAGGCGCGCTGGCGCTGGCCGACGGCGGCGCGATCACCCGAGGCCATTTTGCCCGCTTCTTAATTGCGCAGGGCAAGGCCGATAATATGGCGCAGGTCTTTAAAAATTACCTGGCGCGCGGCAAAACCGGCTACGTGCCGCCACAGTGGTGTACAATTAAACAAGCCATTGATGCTATTCATCATTCTGGCGGGCGTGCCGTGTTGGCTCATCCGGGCCGCTACGGCCTTTCCGCAAAATGGTTGAAGCGTTTAATCGCCCACTTTAAAGAAGAAGGGGGGGATGCAATGGAGGTCGCACAGTGCCAGCAGGCGCCCAACGAGCGCACGCAGCTGGCGCGTTACGCGCAGGACTACCAGCTGGCCGCGTCGCAGGGATCTGATTTCCATCAGCCCTGTCCGTGGATAGAGCTGGGAAAAAAATTATGGCTTCCGGCCGGTGTGGAAGCCGTCTGGCTGCGCTTTCCTGAAATTTGATCCTGTTCGCCCGTCGCGCGACAGGCATGAGGTCGATTATGAGTCAGTTCTTTTATATACACCCGGAAAACCCCCAGCCCCGGCTGATCAAACAGGCCGTAGAGCTGCTGCATAAAGGGTCGGTCATCGTTTATCCTACGGACTCGGGCTATGCGCTGGGCTGCAGGCTGGAAGATAAAAACGCGATGGAGCGCATCTGTCGCATCAGGCAGCTGGACAGCGACCATAACTTTACGCTGGTCTGCCGCGATCTTTCAGAGCTGTCTACCTATGCGTACGTGGACAATACCGCGTTTCGCCTGATTAAAAATAATACGCCAGGCAACTACACGTTTATTTTGAAGGCGACCAAAGAGGTGCCGCGCCGTCTGATGAGCGATAAGCGTAAGACGATTGGTCTGCGTGTGCCTTCCAATCCGGTGGCGCTGGCGCTGCTGGAGGCGCTGAACGAACCCTTGATGTCCACTTCGCTGATGCTGCCGGGCAACGATTTTACCGAATCCGATCCGGAAGCGATTCAGGAGACGATCGGCAAGCAGGTTGATTTAATTATTCACGGCGGCTATCTGGGGCAGCAACCTACTACGGTTATCGATTTAACCGAAAGTACGCCGCAGGTTGTGCGCGAAGGCGCAGGCGACATTAAACCTTTTCTCTGAATAATATCAGGCTCGTCAAAAAGGCGAGCCTTAATAAATAAACATAGATAATTACTTTTCAGATATTAATACGCGAGCATATTATTCTCACGACGTTGTTTTTTGCAGCCAGTCTTTAAAATCCGCATAAGGAATATAAAGTGACACATCTTTCAACGGTGCGCTACCGGCCTTATGCCTTTTAATCTGATTGGTGAAACCAACTATCACGCCGCCGATTGTATCATCGCCGTTATAGACCGCGCCGCCCGACATGCCTTTCACCACGCCCGCATTGGAAGCCATCGCTACGCAGGGACGCTTGTTCCATTCGTTGCGAATACCGGTCCGCGCCAGGTTAACGCCGGAAGATTCCACCGGCATGGCGGTAATAAAGCTGTAGCCGTACATTTTTACCGGCGCGCCAATTTCACCCTGGCGGAATTTTGGCAGGGTTTTCATGTCGTTTTTATGATAGATAATCGCCAGGTCGCAGTAAGGATGATAAGCCTTAACGCGCTGTACGGAGAGTTTAGCCACGTGAGCGGCAGTCAGGCTGTACTCGGGCGTAATCGGAATGCTGGTACCCAGCGAGCCGACGCCCAGCACGGTAGGAATGCCGGTAAAGTTCATATCGACACGTTTCAGTGCTTCTCTGCTGTACTCATATTTACCTACAGAGCAGCCGGTCAGCGTCAGCAAAGCCAACGCCGCGAGGGGCATTATTCTTTTCATAATAGTTACACTTTGTCGGACACGTCAGTAAATCCCTGGTGAAGATTGACGACGTGCAAGGCCGATGCCGATTGAAATCGGCGTTATACAGGGAGTCGTGCTCCCCTCTGTTTTTTAACTGACGTTTACTGCAAAATAATTTACGACTTAACTAAAATTTTTATTGTGACTGTTTAACAGTTCACTGTGCAGGCTCTTTTTGGCCTGAGTGAATTCTACACAAACTAATTAGTGGATCAAATAAATAAACAGCCGAAAATAATTAAAACCGCAATTACGATGAATTAACTCAATCTAAAATGGCGATAAGCTATTTGTTTGGAGATGGCTTTAGTATTTGCGTTGGTCATTTGTGTTAAGTCAGCTTTAATCACTGACCTGGCGTAAAAAAGTGGTTTTAACATCGGAGAAACATTTTGCTTAATGGATTCACCCTCTGCTGAGGTGGCTATTTGGGTTTAATCAAGGTGAAATTCAGGCGCGGCGCAGTATCGGCAGAAAATACATTAACTTTAATTTAACTTAAAATAACTAAATATATATCAACAAGGCGATAACATTTGCCTTAAATAACGCGGCGCGGCCCGGCGTTAAATTGGCTTAGGGCGGCCGCTTTGGTAAGCGCCGGGAATGAGTGGCCGTCCGTCGATAGCGGGCGACGCCGCCGCTTTTCAGGATGGCGCATCTTTTCCCTGGCAAACGGCCCGGTAGCGTTATCAATAGCCGATAACTTAGTGTAGAATGCGCTTCCCCTGAAAATGGGGCGGGCGTCGCGTGCATTCAGCCGCAAAAAGCCCCGCCTCCTGAGTAACGGCCCATTCATTTTATGACGCCTGGGAAGGCGACAAAGAGGCAGCGCCATGAGCGAAAAATTACAGAAAGTCTTAGCGCGCGCCGGGCATGGTTCCCGCCGCGAAATTGAAACCATGATTTCTGCCGGGCGCGTTAGCGTGGACGGCAAAATGGCCACGCTGGGCGACCGCGTAGAGCCGAGTAAAGCATTAAAAATCCGTATCGACGGCCATCTGGTTTCGGTAGCGGAATCCACTAATGAAGTTTGCCGCGTGCTGGCCTATTACAAACCGGAAGGCGAACTCTGCACCCGTAACGATCCCGAAGGCCGTCCTACCGTATTCGACCGTTTACCCAAGCTGCGTGGCGCACGCTGGATCGCCGTAGGGCGTCTGGACGTTAACACCTGCGGCCTGCTGCTGTTCACAACGGATGGCGAGCTGGCTAACCGTTTGATGCACCCAAGCCGGGAAGTGGAAAGGGAATACGCCGTACGCGTGTTTGGGCAGGTCGATGACGATAAGCTGAAGCAGCTGAGCCGTGGCGTACAGCTGGAAGATGGCCCGGCGTCGTTTAAAACGCTGAAGTTTACCGGCGGCGAAGGCATCAACCAGTGGTATAGCGTTACGCTGACCGAAGGCCGCAACCGCGAAGTGCGTCGCCTGTGGGAATCGGTAGGCGTGCAGGTCAGCCGTCTGATCCGTACCCGCTACGGCGACATCACGCTGCCGAAAGGGCTGCCGCGCGGCGGCTGGACGGAGCTGGATCTGCCGCCGACCAACTATCTGCGCGAGCTGGTTGGGCTGCCGCCGGAAACCACCAGCAAAGTGGCGTTGGAAAAAGATCGTCGCCGTACCAAGGCCAATCAGATCCGTCGCGCCGTCAAGCGCCATACTCAGGTCAGCGGCAACCGCCGTACGACCAGCAAGCGTTAACAGAAAAGGGCGAAGCGATTCGCCCTTTTTTTTGGCCTGTTACCAGTCGATACCCTGCTGCGCCTGGATCCCCGCATCAAAAGCGTGTTTAACCGGACGCATTTCGGTTACGGTATCCGCCAGCGCCAGCAAATCGCGATGACAGCCCCGGCCGGTAATGATAACGCTCTGCTGAGGCGGACGGGCGCGCAGCGCCGCCATGACCTCTTCCAGCGGCAGATAGTCAAAGCTCACCATATAGGTCAGCTCATCCATCACCACCAGATCCAGCGACGCATCCTGCAACATCCGTTTGCCGTGCTGCCAGACTTCAAGGCAGGCGGCGGTATCAGTTTCGCGGTTCTGCGTATCCCAGGTGAAGCCGGTGGCCATCACCTGAAACTCCACGCCGTGCGGCTCCAGCAAATTGCGTTCGCCGTTTGGCCATTCGCCCTTAATAAACTGAATGACGCCCACGCGCTTTTGATGGCCCACCGCACGGGCGGCAGTGCCGAAAGCGGCCGTGGTCTTGCCTTTGCCGTTACCGGTAAACACCATCAGAATGCCGCGCGTTTCGGTCGCGGCGGCAATGCGCGCGTCAACTTTTTCCTTCAGCTTTTGTTGACGCTGCTGGTGGCGATCGTCGGCCATTATTCCGCTGCTCCCGGTTTGCGTCCTGGCTGCGCATCGAAGCTGACGCCGCTTTCCGTGCAGTCATCGCCCATCACGTAAAGGTAAGTGGGCATAATATCCGCCGGGGTTTTCAGCTTGCCTGCGTTCTCCTGCGGGAAGGCGCTGGCGCGCATTTTGGTGCGTGTGCCGCCGGGGTTAATGCAGTTGACGCGCAGCTGGCCGCGATACTCTTCAGCCAGCACCTGCATCATGCCTTCGGTGGCGAATTTAGAGACGGAGTAGACGCCCCAGCCCGCGCGTCCCTGGCGGCCCACGCTGGAAGAGGTAAACACCAGCGAGCCGGCCTGTGACTTCAGCAGCAGCGGCAGCAGCGCCTGAGTCAGGAAGAAAGTGGCGTCAACGTTTACGCGCATCACCTGCTGCCAGACGGCGGGATCCTGCTCGGTCATGGGCACCACGTCGCCCAGCAGGCCCGCGTTATGCAGCACGCCGTCCAGCCTGGAGACATGACGGGAAATTTCATCGGCCAGCTGACGGCACGCTTCGGGCGTGGCGCTGTCCAAATCCAGCGTAAAGAAAAGCGGCGAAGGCTTGCCGACAGCGGCGATTTCATCCGCCACATTTTGCAGCTTCTGCGCGTTGCGTCCCAGCAAAATAACCTGCGCGCCATAGCGAGCGTAGGTGACAGCAGCCTCGCGGCCAATGCCGTCGCTGGCGCCGGTAACAAGAATAATACGATCGTTGAGCAATTGACTGGCAGGTTGATAATTCATTGATGCGCCTCTGGCGATGCTTAGTGCGGAAGGGAAACAGGGTAACGCCGCTAATCCATTGACCGCAACAGTAAACCGCCCGAATGCCTGGTCTCTGCGCAGCGCTATCTTTGCGTACTCAACGGATCCGGGCGACGACGGGCAGCGACTCGGCTACACTAGCTGCTGATCTAATTGGATGTTAAATAAGGCGGAATGCGTGGAACTACTCTCTTACTACGGACTTTTTCTGGCCAAGACGGTCACGGTGGTCGTGGCGATCGCGGCCATTGCTATTTTGATTACGCATCTGGCCATGCGTAAACGCGCTCAGGGCGGCCAGCTGCGCCTGACGCGGCTGAATGAGGCGTATCAGGAGATAAAGGATGAAATGCGCCTGGCGAGCATGAAGCCGCATGACAAAAAACGCTGGTATAAAGAGCAGAAAAAAAAGGACAAGCTGGAGGCGAAAACCGCTAAAGCCGAGGCGAAACAAGGTATTAAGCCAGCCGAAAGCAAACCCACGCTGTACGTGATGGATTTTAAAGGCAGCATGGACGCGCACGAGGTCGCCTCGCTGCGTGAAGAGATCTCGGCGGTTATGGCCGTCGCCAGACCGCAGGATGAAGTGCTGCTGCGTCTGGAAAGTCCGGGTGGCGTGGTGCACGGCTACGGGCTGGCCTCTTCCCAGCTTCAGCGGCTGCGCGATAAGAACATCCGTTTGACCGTGGCGGTGGATAAGGTAGCGGCGAGCGGCGGCTATATGATGGCCTGCGTGGCCGATCGCATCGTGGCTGCACCGTTTTCTATCATTGGCTCGATCGGCGTGGTTGCCCAGATCCCTAACTTCAACCGCCTGCTGAAGCGCAATGAAATTGACGTAGAGCTGCATACGGCCGGAGAGTACAAGCGCACGCTGACGCTGTTTGGCGAAAACACCGAGCAGGGCCGCGAAAAATTCCGCGAGGATCTCAACGAGACGCATCAGCTGTTTAAAGAGTTTGTGCATCAGATGCGCCCGACGCTGGACATCGACAGCGTGGCGACGGGCGAACACTGGTTCGGCACCCAGGCGCTGGAAAAAGGCCTGGTTGACGCTATCGGCACCAGCGACGATCTGATTATCGACCAGATGCAGGCGCGGGAAGTGGTTGCGGTGCACTACGTGAAGCGCAAAAAAATGATGGATCGCTTTACGCAAAGCGCCAGCGTCAGCGTCGAACGCCTGCTGCTGCGCCTGTGGCAGCGTGGCGAGAAGCCGCTGCTGTAGTCCTGTTAGCGCCTGCCTGGCGGGCGCTATTCCTGCAAGTGATAAAGCGGCGACAGCTCCGTGGCCAGAAACTTAAAAACGTTAAACACCACCGTGCTTTTACTGCCGGGCAAGCCTTGCTCGTCCAGAAAATAGTCGCCGCAAAAAACCAGCACGTCGCCTTTCTGCTCCACGTCGGTGGCGCTCAGTCCGGGAAAAAAATCCTTGTGCTCCGCGATGAGCTCGTTCGCCTTTTGCAGGAGTGCGGATTTATCAATAGCCTGGGTATGCTTCACAGAATTCTCTCCTTTATAGAGACGGCAGATGAGCAGTATATTACGCCGCGCTGCCGCAAAAACTCAATGCCGATGGGCGCTTGCCTGCCCACACGCTTTTTTATGACTTTCTGGCGTAAATCCGTTGTGGATGCTAATTAAGTTGCGTAACAGATTTTATCAGGTAGAGTGTGGGCGTTTCGGGTTCCGGGCGTAAAACTGGCTTTACGCTTTGTTAGTGATGCGCTTAACAGTTTGTAAAAGGTGTCGTTAATCAGTGAGTTGGCTTCCTGAGCGGGAAGCGTTAACAGGGAAAGTGCCGGATTCTGCCGTCGGCCATGAAGGTTTTAACGCGCTGGATTGCCCGCAGGCTTTCGGCACAATTTACTCTCGGATGTTTTAATCAGGTAAAGGTAAATATGGGCAAAGCTCTCGTAATAGTTGAGTCCCCGGCAAAAGCCAAAACAATCAATAAATATCTCGGAAACGACTACGTGGTGAAATCCAGCGTCGGTCATATCCGCGATTTGCCGACCAGTGGATCAACAGTTAAAAAGAGCGCTGACTCTACAACCAGTAAGACCACCAAAAAGGTGAAAAAGGACGAGAAGGCCGCGCTGGTAAGCCGGATGGGCGTCGATCCTTATCACGGCTGGGAAGCGAACTATCAGATCCTTCCCGGCAAGGAGAAAGTGGTCTCCGAGCTGAAAGCGCTGGCGCAAAATGCCGACCACATCTATCTCGCAACCGACCTTGACCGCGAAGGGGAAGCCATTGCCTGGCACCTGCGGGAAGTGATCGGCGGTGATGATTCGCGCTTCAGCCGCGTGGTGTTTAACGAAATCACCAAAAATGCTATTCGTCAGGCTTTCGACAAGCCGGGCGAACTGAATATCAATCGGGTTAACGCTCAGCAGGCGCGCCGCTTTATGGACCGCGTGGTGGGCTATATGGTTTCGCCGCTGCTGTGGAAGAAAATCGCTCGCGGACTGTCCGCCGGGCGCGTGCAGTCGGTCGCCGTGCGGCTGGTGGTGGAGCGCGAGCGCGAAATCAAAGCGTTCGTGCCGGAAGAGTATTGGGAACTGCATGCCGATCTGAATACGCCGGAAGGCACGCTGCTGCCGATGGAAGTGACTCATCAGCACGACAAGCCTTTCCGTCCGGTTAACGGCGAGCAGACCCAGGCCGCCGTCAGCCTGCTGGAAAAAGCGCGCTATCAGGTTACCGACCGTGAAGATAAGCCGACCAGCAGCAAGCCCGGCGCGCCGTTTATTACCTCAACGCTGCAACAGGCGGCCAGTACCCGTCTGGGCTACGGCGTGAAAAAAACCATGATGATGGCACAGCGCCTCTATGAAGCGGGCCACATTACCTATATGCGTACCGACTCGACCAATCTGAGTCAGGATGCGGTCAGCATGGTGCGCGGCTATATTGAAAACGAATTTGGCGAAAAATATTTGCCGAAGGCCGCCAATGCCTATGCCAGCAAAGATAACTCGCAGGAAGCGCACGAAGCGATCCGTCCTTCGGACGTCGCCGTCCTGGCCGAGCAGCTGAAGGATATGGAAGCCGACGCGCAGAAGCTGTATCAGCTAATCTGGCGTCAGTTCGTTGCCTGTCAGATGATGCCGGCGCAGTATGACTCCACGACGCTGACCGTCAGCGCCGGCGAGTTTAAACTCAAGGCGAAAGGGCGCACGCTGCGCTTTGACGGCTGGACCCGCGTGATGCCTGCGCTGCGCAAGGGCGATGAAGATCGCACGCTGCCGCCGGTTGAAGTGGGTAAAGAGCTGGCGCTGCAGCAGCTGAAGCCAAGCCAGCACTTTACCAAACCGCCGGCACGCTTCAGCGAAGCCTCGCTGGTGCGCGAGCTGGAAAAACGCGGCATCGGTCGTCCTTCTACCTACGCCTCGATTATCTCGACCATTCAGGATCGCGGCTACGTGCGCGTGGAAAGCCGTCGCTTCTATGCGGAAAAGATGGGCGAAATCGTTACCGACCGGCTGGAAGAAAACTTCCGCGAGCTGATGAACTACGACTTCACCGCGCATATGGAAAACAGCCTGGATCAGGTTGCCAACAACGAAGCGCAGTGGAAAGGCGTGCTGGATAAATTTTTCGCCGACTTCAGCCAGCAGCTGGAAAAGGCGGATAAAGATCCGGAAGAGGGCGGCATGCAGCCGAACCAGATGGTGCTGACCACCATCGATTGCCCAACCTGCGGGCGTAAGATGGGTATCCGTACCGCCAGCACCGGCGTGTTCCTCGGCTGCTCGGGCTATGCGCTGCCGCCGAAAGAGCGCTGTAAACAAACCATCAATCTGATCCCAGAGAATGAAGTACTGAATATTCTCGAAGGCGAAGATGCGGAAACCAACGCGCTGCGCGCGCGCCGTCGCTGCGGCAAATGCGGCACGGCGATGGACAGCTATCTGATCGATAACCAGCGCAAACTGCACGTGTGTGGCAACAACCCAAGCTGCGACGGTTACGAAATCGAGCAGGGCGAATTCCGTATCAAAGGCTATGACGGGCCGATCGTAGAGTGCGAAAAGTGTGGCTCGGAGATGCACCTGAAAATGGGGCGTTTCGGCAAGTACATGGCCTGCACCAACGACGACTGTAAAAATACCCGTAAGATCCTGCGTAACGGCGATGTTGCGCCGCCGAAAGAAGATCCGGTTCCGCTGCCGGAGCTGCAGTGCGAAAAATCGGATGCTTACTTTGTACTGCGCGACGGCGCGGCAGGCGTTTTCCTGGCGGCCAACACCTTCCCTAAATCCAGGGAGACGCGCGCGCCGCTGGTGGAAGAGCTGCAACGCTTCCGCGATCGCCTGCCGGAAAAGCTGCGCTATCTGGCCGACGCGCCGGTTGCCGATGATGAAGGCAACAAGACGGTAGTGCGCTTCAGCCGCAAAACGAAGCAGCAGTACGTCAGTACGGAAAAAGAAGGTAAGGCTACAGGCTGGACGGCGTTCTACGTCGACGGCAAATGGGCCGTCACCGAAAAAGCGGCGAAAGCCAGTAAGAAATAACCTGTCGGGCCGGCGTTTCAGCTGGCCCGTTTTTCTCCTGCGGCTTCAGCCCTGCTATACATTCCACCCATCTTTGATATGATTGTTATAGATATACCTTTCCTTATTATAAAATCGCATTAGGCCGATACGTTGTGCTCTGTCAGCACAGCCCGTCGGCGCGCGGCGCCAAACTGGACGGATCAAACATGAAATTGCAGCAGCTGCGTTACATCGTTGAAGTGGTCAATCACAATCTGAACGTCTCTTCAACGGCTGAGGGGCTTTATACATCGCAACCCGGGATCAGTAAGCAAGTACGTATGCTGGAAGACGAGTTGGGTATCCAGATCTTTGCCCGCAGCGGCAAGCATCTGACGCAGGTCACGCCCGCAGGCCAGGAAATTATCCGTATCGCCCGCGAAGTGCTGTCAAAAGTCGAAGCCATCAAATCAGTCGCCGGGGAACATACCTGGCCGGATAAAGGCTCGCTGTATGTTGCTACAACGCACACGCAGGCCCGCTACGCGCTGCCCAACGTGATTAAAGGCTTTATCGAACGCTATCCTCGCGTTTCGCTGCATATGCATCAGGGCTCGCCTACGCAAATTGCAGAAGCGGTGTCTAAAGGCAACGCGGATTTTGCTATCGCTACCGAAGCGCTGCATCTTTATGACGATCTGGTTATGCTGCCTTGCTATCACTGGAATCGCGCCATCGTGGTGACGCCGGATCATCCGCTGGCAGGCAAAGAAAAAGTCTCTATCGAAGAGTTAGCCGAGTATCCGCTGGTTACCTATACCTTCGGCTTTACCGGACGTTCAGAGCTGGATACGGCGTTTAATCGGGCTGGCCTGACGCCGCGTATCGTTTTCACCGCGACGGATGCGGACGTGATTAAAACCTACGTACGTTTAGGATTGGGCGTGGGTGTCATCGCCAGCATGGCGGTCGATCCGGTCTCGGATCCGGATCTGGTCAGAATAGAAGCTACGGACGTCTTTAGCTTCAGCACCACCAAAATCGGCTTCCGCCGCAGCACCTTTTTGCGCAGTTACATGTATGATTTTATTCAGCGTTTCGCGCCGCACCTGACCCGTGACGTCGTCGATACGGCCGTGGGGCTGCGCTCGAACGAAGATATTGAAGCAATGTTTAAAGATATTAAATTACCCGCCAAATAATTTTCCGTCCCTGCATCCCTATTCAGAGCCGCGACGCGGCTCTGCGATAATCATTGGTCCTGCCTGTTACTGCAATTGATAAAATCTTTTTATTCTTTTTACGTAAATGCCGCCCCCATCACATGTTTTTCCAAAGTTATTCATTAAATGAGAAACAGTACACATTTTTCAGCGGGCATCTTTGCGCACCTCCAGGATGATTCTCATACTCTGGTTATCAAGGCGCGACAGGGCGCGAACGGCAAGGAGGTTTCAATAAATGCTGATTTATCAATGGTGCGAAAAAACAGCTATTGTCAGTAAATTTGGCTTAAAGGGTAATTTGTTAACGCGAGTTTGGTTAAGTACGATCAATAGATTTCATAAACTTTAATGAATACTATTAATCGTTCGGCGTAATAAAAATAGCTGGATTTCACGCCATAAAATGTTTAGGATTCCTCCTAATTTCTGATTGCTCAAAACAATCGTTTCAATGAGAGTGATTATCAAAAACTATGGCTAGCAGAATTTCTGTAGAAACCGACTTCGGTCACAAAGCTCTGAAGGTTCAGCGTAACAGCAATCTGAGACGTAAGGCCTGGTTAGCGGTATTCGCCGCATCGGCGCTGTTTTGGGGAGCTGTTGCAGTCGTGATTTGGCAGATATGGGGGTAGCGATGCACCTGCAGTATTCGGATCAAAAACCACAGCAAGCTGTTAAGTTGAAAAAAGTAGAGTGTAAAAGCAAAGCGAGAGAGAGCATCATCCCGGAAAGCTGGGGGCTGAGCGAAGTGCAACGTAACTTTATTGATTTTATGACGGATAAAACGAATAAAGCTTAAGCCTTACGCTTATATTCACTCTTTGTTTTAACCATGACAAATATAAATATTAACATTATTTAACGGACCAGCTATTTCTGGTCAGGGCACGCTGTCGGCCCAACGATGGGAAACCACAATGGCAACCCATTGATAAACGGTAAAACCTGCTCGCAAAGGCGTGAGGTTTTGAAGTAATACGTTTGGTCTTATAAGACCTGAGTGAGGGCAAAAATGAATTTAACTCAAATGACATGGTTCAGTGCCTGGACGTTTTCAGCCTTATTCTGGGCTAGCCTGCTCTGGCTGAGCATGGTCATGCATTAATAAAGCATATTTAAACAGATATTAACGACGCCTCGCTGAGCAATCAGCGGGGCGTTTTTCTTTTATGCTTCATCGATGTTATCAAAACGTTACGCCAACTTTGTACTATCTTTAAATCAAACCCTGCTTTTATTCAGGTTATGCGAAGATAAACGAAGGAGGAGTAATGTCGTCTACCCTACGTGAAATAACAAAAGACGCGCTGGAAGTTAAAGGTCAACGTTATCACTATTACAGCCTGGCCAAAGCCGCCGGGCAGCTTGGCGATCTCTCCCGTATGCCCAAATCCCTGAAAGTGCTGCTGGAAAACTTGCTGCGCTGGCAGGATGAAGAGTCCGTTACCGATGAGGACATCCGCGCGCTGGCAGGCTGGCTGGCTCAGGCGCATGCCGACCGCGAGATCGCCTATCGGCCCGCCCGCGTGCTGATGCAGGACTTTACCGGCGTGCCCGCGGTGGTCGATCTGGCCGCTATGCGCGAAGCGGTGAAAAGACTGGGCGGGGACGTGGCTAAAGTGAATCCGCTTTCGCCAGTCGATCTGGTTATCGACCACTCGGTTACCGTTGACCGTTTCGGCGACGACGACGCCTTTGAAGAAAACGTGCGTCTGGAGATGGAGCGTAACCATGAGCGCTACGTCTTTTTGCGCTGGGGGCAGAAAGCCTTTAACCGTTTTAGCGTGGTGCCGCCGGGCACCGGGATTTGCCACCAGGTCAACCTGGAATATCTCGGCCAGGCGGTATGGCATGAAATGCAGGACGGTGAGGAAGTTGCCTATCCCGACACGCTTGTTGGCACGGACTCGCACACTACCATGATTAACGCGCTGGGCGTCTTGGGCTGGGGCGTGGGCGGTATCGAGGCGGAAGCCGCTATGCTGGGGCAGCCGGTGTCAATGCTTATCCCTGACGTGGTTGGCTTCAAGCTTAACGGTAAACTCAATCCTGGCATTACCGCCACGGATTTAGTGCTGACCGTGACCCAGATGCTGCGTAAACACGGCGTGGTAGGGAAATTCGTTGAATTCTATGGTGATGGCCTGGCTGACCTGCCGCTGGCGGATCGCGCTACCATCGCCAATATGGCGCCGGAATATGGCGCAACCTGCGGCTTTTTCCCCCTGGACGACGTCACGCTGGGCTATATGAAACTTACCGGCCGCAGCAGCGAACAGGTGGCGCTGGTGGAAGCCTACGCCAAAGCGCAGGGGCTGTGGCGTAATCCCGGCGATGAGCCGGTATTTACCAGTTCACTGGCGCTGGATATGGCTACCGTTGAAGCGAGCGTGGCCGGGCCGAAACGGCCGCAGGATCGCGTTTCGCTGGGCGAAGTGCCGCAGGCTTTCCAGGCCAGTAACGAGCTGGAAGTCAATCGGGCGCAGAAACAGCACCAGTCGGTCAGCTATCGCGACAGCGCCACGGGCAAGGAGCATCAGCTGGAAGATGGCGCAGTAGTGATTTCAGCCATTACTTCCTGCACCAATACCTCCAATGCCAGTATCCTGATGGCGGCGGGCCTGCTGGCGAAAAACGCGGTAATGCTTGGCCTGGACCGCAAGCCGTGGGTAAAAGCGTCGCTGGCGCCGGGATCCAAAGTGGTTTCCGACTATCTGGCGGCGGCGCGACTGACGCCTTATCTGGACAAGCTGGGCTTTAACCTTGTTGGCTACGGCTGTACTACCTGTATCGGTAACTCCGGCCCGCTGCCTGACGCTATCGAGAGCGCGATTAAAAAAGGCGACCTGACGGTTGGCGCGGTGCTTTCCGGCAACCGCAACTTTGAAGGCCGAATCCATCCTTATGTCAAAACCAACTGGCTTGCTTCGCCGCCGTTGGTGGTGGCCTATGCGCTGGCCGGCAATATGAATGTTAATCTGGAAACGGATCCGCTTGGTACTGACAAGACCGGCAAGCCGGTATATCTGAAAGATATCTGGCCGTCACCAGAAGCGATTGCGGAAGCGGTACAGCTGGTTTCCACCGATATGTTCCATAAAGAGTACGCGGAAGTGTTTGAAGGCACGCCGGACTGGCAGGCCATCAGCGTTAGCGAAGCGGCCACCTACGACTGGGACGAAGGATCTACCTATATTCGCCTTTCACCGTTCTTTGATGATATGGAAAAAGAGCCGAAGCCGGTTGTTGATATCAAGGGCGCCAGGATCCTCGCGATGCTGGGCGACTCGGTCACTACCGACCATATTTCGCCTGCCGGCAGTATCAAAGCGGAAAGCCCGGCCGGGCGCTATCTGCTTGCTCATGGCGTCGAGCGGGGCGATTTTAACTCTTACGGCTCGCGACGCGGCAACCATGAAGTGATGATGCGCGGTACCTTTGCCAACATTCGCATCCGCAACGAAATGGTGCCGGGCGTGGAAGGCGGCATGACGCGTTTCGTGCCCGGCGACGAGCAGCTGGCGATCTACGATGCGGCGATGAAATATCAGCAGCAGGGGACGCCGCTGGCGGTGATCGCCGGGAAAGAATATGGCTCCGGCTCCAGCCGCGACTGGGCGGCTAAAGGCCCGCGCCTGCTGGGGGTGCGCGTGGTCATCGCCGAATCTTTTGAGCGTATCCACCGTTCAAATCTGATTGGGATGGGCATACTGCCGCTGGAGTTCCCGGAAGGCGTAACGCGTAAAACGCTGGGGCTGACCGGTGACGAGCAGATCGACGTGGAAAACCTGAGCCAGCTGAAGCCCGGCGGCACGGTGAAAGTCACGCTGACCCGTGCGGACGGCAGTCAGGAAACGCTGCAAACGCGCTGCCGTATCGATACCGGCAATGAGCTGACCTACTACCGCAACGACGGCATCCTGCACTACGTTATACGTAACATGCTGGTCGAGAGCTAAAATAAAAATGCCCCTGATAAGGGGCATTTTTTTGCGCGGAAGGGGGAATACGCCGCGCGGAAAAACAAAACGGGACGCTGTCGGCCCCGTATCCGTTACTCTTTTGGCAAGAGATGACCCATCTTCTCGGCTTTGGTATCAAGGTAGTGCGCGTTTTCAGGATTGCGCCCGACAATCAGCGGCACGCGCTCGATGATATTAATCCCCGCCTCGCTAAGGATCTCGACCTTACGCGGATTGTTGGTCAGCAAACGCACTTCATTAACGCCCAGCAGCTTAAACATGTCCGCGCAAAGGGTAAAATCGCGCTCGTCGGCCGCAAAGCCAAGCTGGTGGTTAGCCTCAACGGTATCGTAGCCTTTATCCTGCAGGGCATAGGCGCGGATTTTATTCAGCAGACCGATATTGCGGCCTTCCTGACGGTGATAAAGCAGAACGCCGCGGCCTTCTTCCGCGATATGGTTCAGCGCCGCCTCCAGCTGGAAACCGCAGTCGCAGCGCAGGCTGAACAGAGCATCGCCCGTCAGGCACTCGGAATGCACGCGCGCCAGCACCGCCTCGCTGTTCGTTATATCGCCATAAACCAGCGCCACATGATCGTGACCGGTTGCCAGTTCTTCAAAACCAACCATGAGGAAATCTCCCCACGGCGTGGGCAGTTTGGCTTCTGCTACCCGTTTAAGCTGCATGTGACTCTCCAGATACATCAGGGGCTGCGCTAACCTTTGCGCCGACCATTCATAATAGCTATTTTGCCACAATCGGGCGTCGGGCGGTTAACCTCTTCGAGCGATTGTTTTAATACCGCACAATTATCGCCATCTCAATCAATATGTTATTATTTTTTATCACGTTGTCATCAGAAATAAATCAATGCCTTACTGAATCGCCGGGGAAAGCCATGTTTGAGATCGCCAAACGCACCACGCTGGGTGCTCTGTTGCTGTTGATTATGCCATTCGGCGTGCTGCTGTCCGGCTGGCGCTGGCAGCCGGTGGAAACAGGGTGGGGCCATCAGCTGCTGTTCTGGCTGACCGAAACCGTGACCAGTCCATGGGGAACCTTAACCAGCGTGATCCTCTGCGCGTGGTTCCTGTGGTGCCTGCGCTATCGCCTTAAGTCGGCAATTATTCTGTTGCTGATCGTGGTGTCGGCAATCCTGCTCGGGCAGTACACCAAAACGTTTATTAAAGATCAGGTACGCGAGCCGCGCCCTTATGTGCTGTGGCTGGAGCAAAACCACGGGCTTGATGAAAAATACTTTTACGAGCAGACCCGCAAGCAGCGCAGCGTAATGGTGCGGGAAGCGATTGCGGAAGATCCTCGCCTGCCTGACTGGCTGAAGGCGCACTGGGAATTTGAAACCGGCTATGCTTTCCCTTCTGGTCATACCATGTTTGCAGCCAGCTGGGCGCTGCTGGCGGTAGGGCTGTTATGGCCTCGCCGCCGTATCGTCACGCTGTGCGTGCTGGTGGCCTGGGCGATTGGCGTGATGGCAAGCCGTCTGGTGCTGGGAATGCACTGGCCGCGCGACCTGATTACCTCAACGCTTATCAGCTGGGTGCTGGTCACGCTGGCGACCTGGCTGGTGCAGCGCTACAGCGGGCCGCTCACCGTTCCGCCGGCGGAAGAGCAGGAAATAAGCGAACGCGACGAGGCGTGATTGTGTTCGCGCCGTTTGCCCCCATAACCTGAGGATTGGGCAGGCATTTCATGCGCCCTGCGCGCATCAGGCAAGCAACAGGGCTAATTTTTTGGCATAATTCATCTGGTTATCACCAGACTATGGGACGGACTGTGAAATACTTGCTGATTTTTTTACTGGTTTTAGTGATTTTCATTATCTCTATTACGCTTGGCGCGCATAACGATCAGGTGGTTACCTTTAACTATCTGCTGGCGCAGGGCGAATATCGCGTTTCGACGCTGCTGGCTACGCTGTTCGCTGCGGGTTTTTTAATCGGCTGGGCGATTTGCGGTCTGTTCTGGCTCCGTCTGCGCGTGGCGCTGGCTAATTCCCAGCGTAAACTGAAACGTCTCCAGCAGAAGCTGGGGCAGGCAGAAGAAGCGGCGGCTCAGCCAGCCGTGCCTGCCGTTAAGGAATAATCCCCTATGTTGGAACTGCTGTTTCTGTTGCTGCCTGTTGCCGCTGCCTATGGTTGGTATATGGGGCGCAGGAGCGCGCAGCAGGATAAGCAACAGGAAGCGAGCCGCCTGTCGCGCGATTACGTCGCCGGCGTCAATTTCCTGCTGTCCAATCAGCAGGATAAAGCGGTCGATCTCTTTCTGGATATGCTGAAGGAAGACAGCGGCACGGTAGAGGCGCATCTGACGTTGGGTAACCTGTTTCGCTCGCGAGGCGAGGTTGACCGGGCTATCCGCATTCATCAGGCCCTGATGGAAAGCGCTTCGCTGACCTACGATCAGCGCCTGCTGGCCGTGCAGCAGCTGGGCCGCGACTATATGGCCGCGGGTTTTTACGATCGGGCGGAAGAAATGTTCAGCCAGCTGACCGATGAGACGGACTTCCGCGTCGGCGCGCTGCAGCAGCTGCTGCTTATTCATCAGGCGACCAGCGACTGGCCAAAAGCCATCGAGGTGGCCGAACGGCTGGTAAAGCTGGGCAAAGAAAAGCAGCGTATGGAAATTGCGCATTTCTACTGCGAGCTGGCGCTCCAGGCGATGGGCAGCGACGATCTGGATCGCGCTATGGGCCTGCTGAAAAAAGGCGAATCCGCCGACAGGCAGAGCGCCCGCGTCTCGATCATGATGGGGCGTATCCACATGGCGAAAGGCGACTATGCAAAAGCGGTTGGGTTTTTACAGCGCGTGATAGAACAGGATAAAGAGCTGGTCAGCGAAACGCTGGCGATGCTGGAAACCTGCTATCAACAGCTGCAACAGCCCAACGCCTGGGCCGAGTATCTGAAGCGCTGCGTTGAGGAAAATACCGGCGCGGCGGCCGAGCTTTACCTCTCTGACGTCATTGAAAAAGACGAGGGCGGCGAAGTGGCGCAGATCTATATTAATCGCCAGCTGCAGCGCCATCCTACCATGCGCGTTTTCCATCGCCTGATGGATTACCACCTGCATGAAGCGGAAGACGGTAGGGCAAAAGAGAGCCTGATGGTGCTGCGGGATATGGTCGGCGAACAGATCCGCACCAAGCCGCGCTACCGCTGCCACAAGTGCGGCTTTACCGCCCATGCGCTTTACTGGCACTGTCCTTCCTGTCGCGCCTGGTCCTCGGTTAAACCTATCCGCGGCCTGGACGGGCAATAAACCGGCCAGCGGCTCCTGTTGTGGAGCGCTGGCTTTTTTAACAGGTCAAAAATAGTTACAACATACTAATAAGTAAACTTCATATCAGGGTTTCAGCAGCAATGAGAGCCGCATGGTCTGGCAGGCGAAAAGGGAAAACTTGCCGCTAAACTGTGAATTTAACGACGTCGCAGGTAGAATGCTTGCCGTTTATCTCCTGCACCCGCGCGGTGCGCTATTTCAGAGGGTTTCAACATGCAATCATCTCACCGCTCCCGGATCCTGGTGGCGCTGGACTACGCTAATCACGCCAGCGCCATGGCCTTTGTTGACCGTATCGATCCGCGCAGCTGCCGCCTGAAAGTCGGCAAAGAGATGTTTACGCTGTTTGGCCCCCAGCTGGTGCGGGATTTACAGCAGCGCGGCTTTGAGGTGTTTCTGGACCTGAAATTCCATGACATCCCCAATACCACCGCACATGCCGTTGCGGCGGCGGCCGATCTGGGCGTCTGGATGGTTAACGTCCACGCCAGCGGTGGCGCGCGGATGATGACGGCCGCTCGTGAGGCGCTAAAGCCCTTTGGTAAAGACGCGCCGTTGCTGATCGCCGTGACCGTACTGACCAGTATGGAAGCGGAGGATCTGCGCGGGATTGGCATCGAGCTTTCGCCAGCGGAGCATGCTGAAAGGCTGGCGCGGCTCACGCAGCAGTGCGGCCTGGACGGTGTGGTATGCTCAGCGCAGGAAGCGGCGCGCTTCAAACAGACGCTGGGCAGCGATTTTAAATTGGTCACGCCGGGCATTCGTCCTGCGGGCAGCGAGGCGGGCGATCAGCGGCGCATTATGACTCCGCAGCAGGCGCTACAGGCCGGGGTGGATTATATGGTGATTGGTCGTCCCGTCACCCAGGCCGCTGACCCGGCAGCCGCGTTGAATAACATCATCGCATCACTTCAGGAGGCATAATGGCCGATAACAACAGCCGTCTGGTCTATTCCACCGAAACCGGACGCATCGATGAACCCAAAGCGGCGGTACAGCGGCCAAAAGGTGACGGCATCGTGCGCATACAGCGGCAAACCAGCGGCCGTAAAGGCAAGGGCGTATGCCTGGTCACGGGCGTCGATCTGCCGGATGCCGGGCTGGAAAAGCTGGCGGCCGAGCTGAAGAAAAAATGCGGCTGCGGCGGATCGGTTAAAGAGGGCGTGATTGAAATTCAGGGCGACAAGCGCGATCTGCTGAAAACGCTGCTGGAAGCTAAAGGACTGAAAGTGAAGCTGGCGGGCGGCTGAAGCAAAAAGGCCGCGTTTTGTCGCGGCCTTGTGCTTTCTTTGCTTAACGGTCAGCCGTTAACGGCTGATCTGATGACCGATGATCCCGCCCACAGCGGCACCGCCGACGGTGCCCAGACCGCTGCCGTTAGAAAGAATAGACCCGCCGATAGCACCCGCGCCCGCGCCGATAGCGGTATTGCGATCGCGTTTCGACCAGTTTGAGCATCCGCTTAAGGAAAGCACCAGAGTGGCGGCCAGCAGGCCAGCGGTAATACGTTTAATTGTTACTGACATAGTCACTTCTCCATCATTGCTGCTGCAGGAATAACGCTATAAGTATAGAGGTTTACCTTGCCTTTTGGCCCGGACACGCCCGTTTCTTAGCGATTTATCTCACGTAAATAAAACATTGCCATCATATATCACGTCGTTCTTACCGTACTCGTGAAGCAACACTTACACATTTGTTAAGTTTCAGACTTATTTCTGTAAAGGTATTGCTGGCACGTATTCTAAGCATAGACGATCGTCTTCACAGGTAAAAAATCTTAATTTCCCACGCTTTTTACCGTCACCCAGCTAATTTCTGCCACGCATCCAGCGATTGCCTCCATACCCTGATGGCTGGCCAGCGGGGACAATGTAGAAAAAAGTGGGAGAAACCAAATGCTGGAAGAACTGAAACAACAGGTGTTGGAAGCCAATCTGGCGCTGCCTCGCCACGGTCTGGTGGTGTTCACCTGGGGTAACGTAAGCGCGGTCGATCGTGAGCAGGGCCTGATAGTGATTAAACCTTCCGGGGTCAGCTATGAGGCGATGAAACGCGAAGATATGGTCGTGGTCGATCTGCACAGCGGCGAGGTGCGGGAAGGCAATATGCGGCCTTCTTCCGATACCGACACGCACCGCGCGCTCTATCTGGCCTGGCCTGAGGTAGGCAGCATTGTCCATACGCATTCCCGCCATGCCACCATTTGGGCGCAGGCGGGCAAAGAGATCCCTGCCTGGGGCACCACCCACGCCGATGATTTTTACGGCGCCATTCCCTGTAGTCGCCAGATGACGCCGGAAGAAATCGGCTCCCGCTATGAGTGGGAAACGGGGCAGGTGATTATCGAAACTTTCCGTGAAAAAGATCTGGATCCGCTGGCTGTGCCGGCCGTTCTGGTCAATTCCCACGGCCCGTTTTGCTGGGGAAAAACGCCGGAAAAAGCCGTGCATTCGGCGGTCGTGCTGGAAGAAGTCGCCTATATGGGCATTTACAGCCAGCTGTTAACGCCGTCGCTGCCCGCCATTCAGCAGCCGCTGCTGGACTGCCATTATTTACGCAAGCACGGTAGCAATGCCTGGTATGGTCAGATAAAATAATTTAATCAGAAATCATAACGTTATTTCCCTCCACCGGTCTTTGCGGTAAAAACCGTCAGTTATTAGCGCCTCGCTGGCTTTCAGGCCGGCGGGGTGAAAATAATTTACCTTTAAAATCAAACGAAAGTACAGCCGTCTCGCACTCTGCATTACGCTTGGAGCGCGCTTAAGCGCACCCATAAACAGAGGATGAGAATATGACCGTAATTAATCAGACCACCTGCCGGCTGTTTAGCGAAGCTGGACAAACCACTCAGCTTTCCGCCTACTACGAAGAAGGACGACGCACGTTATGGATGATGCTACGCGCGCAGCCGCGCCCCAGCTTTAACCATGAGCTTATCGAAGAGATAATGAACCTTAGCTATGCCGCGCAGCGTTCCGGCTTGCCCATCGACTTTTGGGTAACCGGCTCGCTGGTGCCGACGATGTTTAATGCGGGCGGCGACCTCGGATTTTTTGTGGAATGCATTAAAAACGGGCGTCGTGAAGCGCTGCGGGCCTACGCGCGCGCCTGCGTGGACTGCATTCATGCGGCGGCGCGCGGGTTTGATACCGGCGCGGTGACCATCGCCATGATCGAGGGCAGCGCGCTGGG
The DNA here is from genome assembly GCF_051400835.1 of Erwinia artemisiae. Lineage (NCBI taxonomy): Bacteria > Pseudomonadati > Pseudomonadota > Gammaproteobacteria > Enterobacterales > Erwiniaceae > Erwinia > Erwinia artemisiae. Next base: position 235,547 of record NZ_JBLFFM010000001.1, read on the forward strand.
CGGCGGCTTTGAGGCCGCGCTGGCGCACCACTTTATCCTGGCGCAGGACACGGCGCGCATGGGCTTCCCGGAAATTGCGTTCAACCTGTTTCCGGGCATGGGCGGCTATTCGCTGGTGGCCCGGCGTTCGGGCATGAAGCTGGCGGAAGAGCTGATCTGCGAAGGAGAGTCGCATTCGGCGGAATGGTTCGAAACGCGAGGGTTGGTCGATCGGCTGTTCCAGCCGGGCGAGGGCTACCAGACTACCCGTACCTTTATCGACACGATGAAACCGAAACTCAACGGCGTCAGAGCGATGTTAAAGGCGCGTCAGCGAGTATTGCAGCTGACGCGGGCAGAGCTGATGGATATCACCGAAGATTGGGTGGAATTCGCCTTTTCTATCGAACCCAAGGATATAGCCTATATGGAAAGGCTGGTACAGCTGCAGAACCGCCACAGCGCGCAGGTTATGCGTAAAGCGGGTTAAGCTCCGGCGTAACGTTTTGCCAGCCATTGCTCCAGCGCGTCTGCGGGCATAGGCCTGGCGTATAAAAATCCCTGGCGAGCGTCCACACCGCTCGCCATTATAAATGTCTCTTCCTCTGTCGTTTCGATACCTTCCGCGATAACCTGCAAATTCAACGCCTTCGCGACCGCGACAATCGCCCGCACCAGCGATTGTGAAACCGGTTGACTGTTAACACCGCGAATAAAGCTTTGATCCAGCTTGATGGCGTTAATCGGCACGCGCGCCAGCTGCGAAAGGGAGGAGTAACCGGTGCCGAAATCGTCCAGATGCACTTCCGCTCCCAGCGCCTGGAACTGATTCATCAGCGTCAACGCCTGCTGCTCGTTTTCAATCAGGCAGCTTTCGGTCAGCTCAATATCCAGCGGGCAGCTCGCCAGGTTCGCTTTGCCCAGCGCGCGCTTCAGATCGATATAGATGCTTTCATCAAGCAGCTGGCGCGGCGAGACGTTAACGGCCACGCGCAGGTTGATGCCTTTTTTGCGCCAGGCCAGGATCTGTTCAAGCGCGGTCAGCATGACCCAGCGGCCCAGCGGCACGATCAGCCCCGACTCTTCGGCATAGGAGATAAAGTCCGCCGGTGAAACCAGCCCGCGTTCCGGCGACACCCAGCGTACCAGCGCCTCTACGCTGTGCACTTCACCGGCCCGATCCAGCTTGGGCTGATAGTGGATAATCAGCTGATCCTGCTCCAGCGCCTTGCGAAGATTGGTATCCAGCCAGAGATATTCAAATACCCGCTGATTCATTTCAGCCGCAAAAATGCAGTACTTGCCGCGCCCGTTCTCTTTTGCCGTATACATGGCCGTATCCGCATTGCGGATCAGGCTCTCGCGATCTTCGCCATGCTGCGGACTCAGCGCGATGCCGATAGAGCAGCCGGAATAGACTTCAATCAGCCCGATGCGGAAGGGCTGTCTGAGCCTGTCGAGAATGCGCGTAGCCATCGCTTCCAGCTCTTGCTGCGTCGCGCCGACCGCCAGCACCAGGAATTCGTCGCCGCCCAGGCGCGCCAGCGTCTGGTTCTTTGCCAGGCAGCTTAAGATAGCCAGCGACACCGCTTTTAACAGCTGGTCGCCGAACATATGGCCATAGGCGTCGTTAACCTTCTTGAAATTATCCAGGTCGAGATAGACGATACCGATCTGCTGCTGCACCTCTTCCGCCAGCGCTTCTGCGATAGCGTTATTGATCGCATTACGATTGGGCAGGCCGGTAATGCCGTCGGTGTTCGCCAGTACCCGCAGACGCTCCTGCGCCCGTCGCTCTTCGGTAATATCGGTGCCGGAGCAGATCAGGAAGATTTCATTTTTCCCGCTGCCGCTGTGGACAAACTTGTTTCGGAAAAGAAACAAACGCTGTCCCTGACGGGTTTTCACCCATCTTTCCACTTCGTAAGAGTTGCCGTCGCGGAAAAAACCGCTGATGTTGCGACGTGACGAAGCCGCCTCCTGGCGGGTCATAAATAGTTGGAAGACGTTGCGGCCGATAACTTCCTGCTCTTTCAGCCCGGTATACTCCTCGCTTTTGCGGTTAAAGCGCTGAATATTGCCGCGCTGGTCCAGGATAACGATCACCGAGTTGGCTTCCGACACCACCTGTTCGGCAAACGAAAGGCCCAGCGCCAGATCGCGCGCCACGCTTGCGGTATCGCCCCAGGCGGAGGCGCTGCCCGCCCATTCGGTCTGGTTAACGCGGCGGCCAACCAGATGCATGGAAAGCGGCTCGCCATACAGCGACACCGTCAGGTTCACGCTGGAGGTGATCACGGTCATCGCGCGCAGCAGGCTCGCCTGCGTAGGCGTTAAGGGGATAACGACGTGCGTATCGGCCGATTCATCCTCTGCAAATAAAAGCGCATCGCTGTCGGACTTTAAACGCCAATGAGGGCTGTTAGTACCAAACCAGGTATAAAGTAGTGATTGCCCTTGCTCATCGGTCATCAGATTTCTCCCTGGAGGATGCAATACAGGCTGTATCTTCTTATTTTAGCAACAGTATTCGGCAAACAGGATAATCACAAGCGCAATGTTTAAGATATTTTTTATGTCGGAAATTAACTATGGCGAAAAAAGCCCCGACCGCGCGATCGGGGCGGAGATCAGCAGGGACATTTTCCGACTTTTCCCGCCACGGAAGGAAAGCGGGCTTCCAGGCAGTAGCGGTGAAACTCTTTCTCCGTCATGGCCTTATTAGCGGGATGATGCTGCTGCATATGTCGCAGGTAGGTTTGATAGTCCTGAACGCCAACCATCAGGCGAAAACACTGCGCCAGCCGCGACATTAACAAACGTAACGTTAGTGATTCTTTTAATACCGTTGTGGCTAAAGGTCGACAGCGGATCACCTGAAGCCGGTTTCTTGCAGGTCGGGAAAAAATCGCTCTAGCCATGACGCGCCTCGCTTCGCAGGGAAATATCGGCTTCGTGCACCGTCGGACTTTGACTGTTTAATGCGCGACGAATGACGAAAAAAGCCGCGATAAGCATGGTAACGGCAACCAGCATAAAAAAGGCGCAGAGCGCGGCGTTGATCTGATTGCTGAACACGATAGTCTGCATATCCGCTACAGTTTTGGCTGGCGCGATAATCATGCCGTCCTCAATGCCTTTAGAAAACTTTCTGGCCTGAGCAAGAAAGCCAATGGCCGGTTTTTCGTGGAAAATCTTCTGCCAGCCTGCATACATTGAGGTGATAAAAAGCCACGCCGTCGGCAGGATGGTCACCCAGGCGTAACGCTGTTTTTTCATCTTAAACAGGACAACGGTGCCGAGGATCAGCGCCATTGAGGCCAGCATCTGATTACCGATGCCGAACAGCGGCCACAGCGTGTTGATGCCGCCAAGCGGATCGACCACGCCCTGATAGACAAAGAACCCCCAGCCCGCTACCGCCACGGTGGTGCCCGCCATATTGCCCAGCCAGGAACGGTTGTTCGCCAGCGACGGCACCACGGTGCCCACCAGATCCTGCACCATAAACCGGCAGGCGCGGGTGCCCGCATCCACGGCGGTCAGAATAAACAGCGCCTCAAACAGAATGGCAAAGTGATACCAGAACGCCATCATGGCGCGGCTGTTAAACACTTCGGTAATGATATGCGCCATGCCTACGGCAAAAGTAGGCGCGCCGCCGGCACGAGAAAGGATAGTGCCTTCGCCAACATCTCTGGCGATGCCGCTCAGCATTTCCGGCGTCACCACAAAGCCCCAGCCGTTAATAGCCTGCGAGGCGGATTCTACCGTGGTGCCGATCAGCGCTGCAGGCGAGTTCATGGCGAAATAGACGCCTGGCTCAATGACCGAAGCGCAGATCAGCGCCATAATCGCGACAAACGACTCCATCAGCATCGCGCCGTAGCCAATCATGCGGATATGGCTTTCACGTTCAATCAGCTTGGGCGTGGTGCCGCTGGAGACCAGCGCGTGAAAGCCGGAGATAGCGCCGCAGGCGATAGTGATAAACAGGAAAGGAAATAGGCTGCCGGCGAACACCGGGCCGCTGCCGTCAATAAAACGCGTCACGGCGGGCATTTTCATCTCCGGCATGGCAAACAAAATGCCGATAGCCAGACCAACGATCACGCCGATTTTCAGGAAGGTGGAAAGGTAATCGCGCGGCGCCAGCAGCAGCCACACCGGCAGCACGGAAGCGACAAAACCGTAAATAACTAACACCCAGGTCAGCGTAGTGCCTTTGAGGGTAAAAAACGGTCCCCAAAACTCGTGTTGCGCGATGTTGCCGCCGTAGATAATTGCCGCCATCATCAGCACAAAACCAATCAGCGATACTTCTGCGATTTTTCCCGGACGCAGAAAGCGCATATAAATCCCCATAAACAGGGCAATAGGGATGGTGGCCGCGATAGTAAACAATCCCCAGGGGCTGTTGGCCAGCGCTTTGACCACCACCAGCGCCAGCGCGGAAAGAATAATGATCATTACGCCCAGCGCGCCCAGCATGGTTACAACGCCCGCGAACGCGCCCAGCTCCTGTTTCGCCATTTCGCCCAGCGAGCGGCCGTCGCGGCGGGTGGAGATAAACAGGATCAGGAAATCCTGTACCGCACCCGCAAGCATTACGCCGATCAGGATCCACAGCGTGCCGGGCAAAAAGCCCATTTGCGCCGCCAGAATCGGGCCGACCAGCGGGCCGGCGCCGGCGATAGCGGCAAAATGGTGGCCGAACAGTACCCATTTATTGGTGGGCACGTAGTCCAGCCCGTCGTTGAGCCTTTCGGCGGGAGTGAGCCGACGGTCGTCCAGTTCGAACACGTTTTTGGCGATAAAGCGGCTGTAGAACCGCCATGCGATGCTGTAGCAGGCCACGGCGGCCACCACCAGCCAGAGCGCGTTAACCTGTTCACCGCGGCTGAGCGCCAGCATGGCGAAGGCGATCGCGCCGACTATCGCCACGCCGGCCCAGACAATGGCCGATTTTACCTTGATCATCACAATACTCCTTGTTATCTCCCAGCGAGATAACGCTAAAGTAATGTTGATATTTTGTTAGTGAAAGCAGGGGGAATAAGAAGTGTGAGGCAAGAGGTTTTTTTCTCCGCGCGACCTCAGAGAGCAAGGGCGACAGAAGCAGGCGGGACAGGGCGTCCCGCCTGACAGAGCATCAGGCTGCCGGACGAGCCACGATGCTACGGGTTTCCATCCGCACTTCTGCGATGGTCACTTCGATCAGATCGGTCACGCGATAAACCACTTCGCCTTTGATCTGCACCGTGCCGCTTTCCTGGCTGCATACCATCTCATCACGTACCGCGTGAATAAACGGCGCAGGGATAAAGGCAACGGCGCCGTTAGCGGTCAGGCGCACGCGCATGCCGCCGCGAGACACATCGATAATCTCCGCCGCAAAGCGCTCGTCGGTGCCCGCCGCTTTCTGCAGGAAACGGGAATAGAGCCAGTCGCCCACGTCACGCTCTGCCATACGGTTCAGGCGGCGGCGCTCGCTCATCTTCACGGTAATCTCATCCTGCGGACGGGAAGCCGCTTCGCCTTTGATCATCGCTTTCAGCAGGCGATGGTTGATCATATCGCCGTACTTACGAATAGGCGACGTCCAGGTCGCATAGGCTTCCAGTCCCAGCCCGAAGTGCGGACCAGGCTCGATGCCGATTTCGGCGAACGACTGGAAACGACGGATGCGGCTGTCCAGGAACTGGGTCGGCTGCGCGTCCAGTTCGCGACGCAGCACGCGGAAACCTTCCAGCGTGGCGATAGCCTGCGGATCGACCTTCACGCCGTGGTTTTCCAGCACGCTGGCGGCCTGCTCGGCGTTCACCAGGTCAAAACCGAGGTGAATGTTGTAGATCCCGAAGCCCAGCTTCTCGCGCAGCACGGTGGCAGCGCAGATGTTGGCGGTGATCATCGCTTCTTCCACGATGCGGTTAGCGATGCGGCGATGTTCAGCAACGATATCCAGCACTTCGCCTTTTTCGCCCAGCAGGAAGCGGAAGTCAGGGCGATCTTTAAACACCAGCGCGTGGGTTTTACGCCACTCGCCGCGCGCCAGGCACAGCTTGTGCAGCAGACGGATCTGGGTAGCGATCGCGTCGTTTTCCGGCTGCCAGTCGCCGCTGTTTTCCAGCCAGTCGGAAACCTGGTCGTAAACCAGCTTGGCTTTGGATTCAATCCAGGCCGCGAAGAAGTGGATATCTTCGCCCAGCGTGCCGTCGGCCGCTACCGTTACGCGGCAGGCAAGCACCGGACGGCGCTCGTTGGGACGCAGCGAGCAGACGTCATCGGAAAGCTGGCGCGGCAGCATCGGAATGTTAAAGCCCGGCAGGTAGTTGGTGAACGCGCGCTCGGCGGCAATAGCATCCAGCTCGCTGTTCGCCGCCACGTAAGCGGTCGGATCGGCGATAGCGATAGTCAGGCGCAGCTGGCCTTCCGGTAATGCTTCTACGTACAGCGCATCGTCCATATCTTCCGTGCTGGCGCTGTCGATGGTAACAAAATCCAGCGCGGTCAGATCTTCGCGCTCAAGCTGCTCGTCAAGCATCTCGCCAGCCACGGCTTCCGGCGCTTCGCGCTCCAGATTGTGGCGGGAAAGCGTCACCCACCACGGCGCCAGATGGTCGTCAGCGGTGGTGATAAAAGCGGTCAGCTCGGCGTAGAAAGTGCGATCGCCTTTCAGCGGATGGCGCTTCATCTCGGCCACGGCCCAGTCGCCAGCCTGGAATTCATGATTCAGGTTGCGGTCGGGACGGCACTGAATAGCGTCTTTGAGCAGTGGATGATCGGGCACGATAGAAAGGCGATCGTCTTTCTTCTGCACGCGGCCGACAAAACGCGTCAGGAAAGGCTCAACAAGTTTTTCCGGATCGGCGACTTCACGATCCTTATCGGTTTGCAGCACGGCAACAATGCGGTCACCGTGCATCACTTTTTTCATGAACGGCGGCGGAATGAAATAGCTTTTCTGGGCATCAACTTCCAGAAAGCCGAAGCCTTTTTCGGTGCCTTTTACCACCCCTTCAACACGCGGCGTCTGGGAGTGGAGTTTCTCTTTGAGCTGCGCGAGCAGCGGGTTATCCTGGAACATAATCTCAACGTTTTCGTGGCCTAAGAGCGGCAGACAGTTTTACGCGATTAACCGCCCCGCGGCAAGTAAAAAGCCCGGAAAATCGCGGGCTTTGCGAGGCTGTGCGCTGAATTGTCGCGCTTTTTTTGGCACGGGCTGGCGGCGGCAAAAGGGCGGAAGAATTTTCCAGCCGCGAATGCCTGTCGCCAGCCGTAAGAAATAAAAAAGCCGGGAAAATCCCGGCCTGGTGTTAGCGCATTGTGACTCAGGCGATACGCAAGCCTGGCTTCACTTCGGACAGGGTGATTTTCACCGGCACCGATTTAGACGTTGGCGTGCCGCTGCCGTCGCCAAAGCTGGAAAGCGGCACCAGCGGGTTGGTTTCCGGATAGTAGGCCGCCAGGTTGCCTTTTGGAATGTTGTAAGGCACCAGCTTGAACTCACTGACTTTACGGGTGATCCCGTCGTTCCACAGCGTTTCGATATCCACCTTGTCGCCCGCCGCAAAGCCCAGACGCGCCATATCTTCCGGATGGATAAACAACACTTCGCGCTGGCCATACACGCCACGGTAGCGGTCATCAAGGCCGTAAATCGTGGTGTTGTACTGGTCGTGCGAGCGCAGCGTTTGCAGCGTAAACGGCACTTCCACATCCAGCTGCGGGAACAGCGAGTCCGGCAGGCTGGCGGCGCTGAACTGCGCTTTATTGTTCAGCGTATTGAAACGGAACTCTGCCGCGGCGTTGCCCAGATAGAAACCGCCCTTGATATCGCACTTAGCGTTGAAATCCGTAAAGCCCGGAATGGTAGCGGCGATATGGTCGCGGATCAGATTGTAATCCGCTGCCAGGCCCAGCCAGTCCACTTTTTCCGAACCCAGCACGGCGTGCGCGATACCGGCAACGATCGCCGTTTCGGAACGCTGCGTCTCGGCGATAGGCTTGCCCACGCCTTCAGAGGCGTGAACCATGCTGAAGGAGTCTTCCACGGTGATAAACTGCGGGCCGGTCGCCTGGATATCCTGCTCGGTACGCCCCAGCGTCGGCAGGATCAGCGCGTCAACGGCACCAGGACACAGGTGGCTGCGGTTCAGCTTGGTGCTGATCTGCACGGTCAGGCCGCAGCGACGCAGCGCCTCTTCGGTGCGCGGGCTGTCCGGCGCGGCGGCGGCCAGGTTGCCGCCCAGCGCGATCAGCACTTTGATCTCGTCACGCAGCATCGCTTCCAGCGCTTCAACCGTGTTGTGACCGATTTCGCGCGGTGGCTCAAAGCCAAAGTGTTTGCCCAGGCTGTCGAGGAAGGCCTGAGAAGGCTTCTCGTCAATGCCCATGGTGCGGTTGCCCTGCACGTTGCTGTGGCCGCGAACCGGGCAAAGGCCTGCGCCTTTTTTGCCCAGCTGGCCAAACAGCAGCTGCAGGTTAACGATCTCGCGCACCGTATCCACAGAATGCTTGTGCTGCGTGATGCCCATCGCCCAGGTACAGATCACGCGCTCGGCGCTCTGGTAGATAGCGGCCGCTTCACGGATCTGCTGTTCGGTCAGTCCGGACTGCTGAACGATATGCGACCATTCCGTCGCCTCGACGGCAGCCAGGTAAGCTTCCATGCCTTCGGTTTTGGCATTGATAAAGACTTCATCAAACAGGCCAGGTTCGCCAGCAGCCAGACGGGCATAATGCGTTTCCGCCAGCGCTTTCACCATGCCGCGCACCGCTGCCATATCACCGCCGAGGTTCGGCTGATAATAGGTAGAGCTGATGGTGCCCGCTTTACTGGTTACCACTTCCAGCGGCTTCTGCGGATCCGCAAAGCGCTCCAGGCCACGTTCGCGCAGCGTGTTGAAGGTCACGATTTTTGCACCGTGATCGGCGGCGTGACGCAGGCTGTGCAGCATACGCGGGTGGTTGGTGCCGGGGTTCTGGCCGAAAACAAAAATAGCGTCCGCATGATCGAAATCATCCAGGCGAATAGTGCCTTTGCCCACGCCGATGCTGCGCTTCAGGCCGGTGCCGCTGGCCTCGTGGCACATATTCGAGCAGTCCGGGAAGTTATTGCTGCCGTTCATACGGCCAAACAGCTGATAAAGCCAGGAGGCTTCGTTGCTGGCGCGGCCAGAGGTGTAAAGCTCCATCTGGTCAGGATTGTCCATCGCCTTGATATGGCGGGCGATCAGGGCAAACGCGTCGTCCCAGCTGATGGGCTCGTAATGGTCGGTTTCACGATTGTAGCGTAGCGGCTCGGTCAGGCGACCCTGATATTCCAGGAAGTAGTCGCTCTGCTTATAGAGGGCGGAAACGCTGTGTTGAGCAAAGAAGCTGGCGTCGATAAAGCGGCGCGTCGCTTCCCAGGTCACGGCCTTGGCGCCGTTTTCACAAAAGCTGAAGGTGCTTTTGTTATCGTCGCCCCAGGCGCAGCCGGGACAGTCAAAGCCTTTGGCTTTGTTCATGCGCATCAGGTTGCGCATATTTTTCAGAACTTGTTTGCTGTCAAAAACGAAACGGGTTGTCGCTTCCAGTGATCCCCAGCCGCCCGCCGCCGCCTGGTAGGGTTTTATTGCAGTTTTAAATTTCATAGTGCTTCGCAGGTGGTTACAATGTTTTTGTCTTGTTAAGAAGTTATTACTTCTTTTATCGGCACAGTCTGTGACTTCTTAACAAAATTGTCTAATTGATTGCTTTAATCATGCGATAGGTGGGGTTTATCGCTAAAGCGTGAGACATATCAAAGAATCATACGGAAGCATATGCATTTCTCCGCGTCCCGTCTTGCGCTGGATCATACTCAGGCTTTCAGCCGGAAAGACGAGGGGCCTGTGAAAGAATTTGCCAGTAAAATTCATGCTTTCGGCAAAGCGCTGATGATGCCGATCTCCGTTATCGCCGCCGCCGGTATCTTTCTGGGCGTGGCGGCCGCGCTGCAAAACCCGGCGATAACCGGCGATGCGTTTGCCAGCCTGCACGTTCCACAGCTGATTATTGGCTTTATCCGCAAGGTGGCGGGCGCGCTGTTTGCCAATCTGCCGCTCTTTTTTGCCGTTGCCAGCGCGATTGGCCTGGCGAAAGCGGAAAAGCCGACCGCCGCCTTTGCTGCCGTTATCGGCTTTATCGCCATGCATGTCGGCGTCAGCGCCACGCTTGCGGCGCAGGGATTGACGGCGGCTACGACCACGCCGGAAGCGCTGCAGGCGAAAGGCATGGAGCAAACGGCCGCCATGATGACCTCGGCGGAATATATCCCGATGCTGGGTATCTTTACCTATAACATGAGCGTGCTGGGCGGCGTTATTGCCGGTTTGCTGACCGCGACCATTCATAACCGCTTCTATACCACGCAGCTGCCTACCGCTATCAGCTTCTTCGGCGGGCGACGTTTTGTGCCGATCGTGACCGTGCTGGTGCTGCCGCTGGTGGGCGTGCTGCTGGCGGCGATCTGGCCCACTATCGGCGCCGGTATCGCCTGGGTTGGCGAGCTAATCGGCAAAAGCGGGCAGTATGGGGCTTTCTTATATGGCACCAGCGAACGCCTGCTTATCCCTACCGGCCTGCATCATATCCTTAACGAAACGGTGCGCTTCACGCCTATTGGTGGCGTCGCTACCGTGGATAATCAGACCATCGTGGGCGCGCTGAATATCTTTAATACCGCGCTGACCCATCCCGGCTCCGTACCGGATGACATTATCAGAAACGCCACGCAGTTCCTGGCGCAGGGAAAAATCCCGGTGATGATGTTTGGCCTGCCGGCGGCCGCGCTGGCGATCTATCACTGTGCGAGGCCGGAGCACAAGCAGCGGGTCAAAGCGCTGATGCTGGCGGGCGCGCTCACTTCGTTTACGACCGGCATCACCGAGCCGCTGGAATTCTGCTTTATCTTTGTTTCGCCCATTCTTTATCTGCTGCACGCGCTCCTTAGCGGCCTGTCTTTTATGCTGATGTCGATGCTGCACCTGATGATCGGCAATATTCAGGGCGGCGCTATCGATCTCGTGGTGTTTGGTATTCTTGGCGGCAGCAAAACTCAATGGTGGTGGACGCTGGTGCTTGGCGCCATCTACGTGCCGGTTTACTACTACGGTTTTCGCTTTGTTATCCTGCGTATGCGGGTAGAAACGCCGGGCAGGGAAGCGGAAGAGACGGAGCCGGAAAGCAAAACGGTCGCGGCCGATCAGCGTATTCGGGTGATCATTAGCGGACTGGGCGGCGAAGGCAATATAGAGGACGTCGATTGCTGCTTTACCCGACTGCGGGTGCGGGTAAAAGAGATGAAAGAGGTCGTCGATCAAACGCTGATGACCACGGGCGCCAACGGCATCAACCGCGTCAGCGACCACGATATCCAGGTCATTTACGGGCCGCAGGTTGAAAAAATCGCCAGCGAGGTGAAAGCTGCCCTGGGCGTGGCCTGACTGCTGCCGTCCCTGGCAGGCCGCATTTACAGAACGTTCGCCGTGTCAGGCTTTCCGGGCGAGGGCGGCGGCGACCAGGCCATCCAGCCATGCCTGATGGCCGTTAATCATCGGGTTTGGCGTGGTTTTCGCCAGTGCTTTAGCCGGATGGCCGTTCTGGGTTTCCTGGGTCAGGATACGTACGCGTCCGCCGGCCAAATCTTCCAGCAGCCAGGCATGATGCACATCCAGCCGCGTTTCGCCTTCGCCGGACCAGCCATGCCACGCCACGCGCGCCGGTTCGCCGGTGGATGGCGCTACGCATTCAGTTACCTGCGCCTCGACAGGAAAACCAAAAGTCGTGAAGTAGAAACGCACCTCCTGCGCCAGCTGCGGACCTTTACCGTGACAGAAACGAATATCAGCAACATTTTCATAATAGGTTGACCACAGCGCTGGGGTATTCAACAGCGGCCAGACTTCCGCCGTGGACAGACCTGCCACAATAACCTCGTTCGAGGCGAAGTTATCACAAAAACCCGGAATATAGCCTTCAGGCCAGATAATAGCGTTCATTAGTCACCCATAAAAACAGAGCACAGCGCCAGTCGCTGTTGGTAAAGCGAGTATGCGGAGAGTGCTGATATAAGGCTAATCAGGGTTTGTTATTACTGATATCATGAAGAATGATATCTAAAGGGGAAGCGAAGCGAGATGAAAACGGATATCCGCACAATGGATTTGAATCTGTTGAAAACCCTGGATGCATTGTTGGATGAACGCAGCGTTACGCGTGCGGCAGCCAGGCTGTCGCTTACTCAGCCAGCCGTCAGCGGAATGCTGACGCGGCTGCGCGACTGTTTTGACGATCCGCTGTTCAGCCGAACGCAAAGAGGGATAGTGCCCACGCCACGCGCGCTGGAGCTGGCTGCGCCGGTGAAAAGGATCCTCAGCGAAACGGAAGCGTTATTACAAAGAAAAGTGTTTAACCCGGCCAGCGCAGAGATGACGATCACCGTCGCCGCCACGGATTATGCTTTAAAAGCGGTTATCGTGCCGTTTGTGACCGCGCTGCGTCGACAGGCACCGGGCATTCGCGTGGCTGTGGTGCCGGTTGAGGCCGGCCAGCTCGCAGATCAGCTGGCGCGGGGCGAAATCGATTTCGCCCTGGTCACGCCTGAAACCACGCCGCAGGAGCTGCACACCCGCCACCTTTTTGATGAACGCTATGTCTGCATGATGCGCAAAGATCATCCTGATGCCGGCCCCCGGCCGCTGACGTTGGACCGTTTCTGCCAGCTTGACCAGGTTCTGGTTTCTTTTACCGGGGACAGATTTTCCGGCGTGACCGATCGCGCTTTAGCGGCGTTGGGACGCGAAAGAAGGGTGGTCATGGCGATCAACAGCTTTCTGATGCTGCCGGAAATTTTGCAGCTCAGCGATCTGATTGCGGTAACGCCTTATCGACTGACCGTGGGCGTCGAGAAAATGGCGATACAGGCGCCGCCGCTGGTCATTCCCGGCTTTACCAAAATCCTGGCGTGGCACGACCGCACGCATCGTGACGCCGGGCACCGCTGGCTGCGAGCCTTGTTTACCGCTCTGTTCAGCGATGAGCCGTAATCAGACAGGGACAGACGGCCCTTCTGCCGTCTTGCTATTGCAATGGGTATATTTCATTACAGAGATAAAGGCTTAAGCCTGCTGTGGTTTATTAACTGTTATTTTAAAACATTATTAATAATCCTGAAAAATTATGTCATATTTTTCGCGTCTATATATTTTACTGATTTGGCTGGCTTTTTCAGGGTGCGTATGAGAAAGCCTGTTGAATATAAAATGAAACAGGCGGCCCGCCATTAAATAAGGGTTTTTTCTTGCAGCCTGACGAGAGGTTGCTATAGTTATTCATGCACGACGTTCACCGGCGTTCGGTAAAAACAGCAGTAGCCGAGCTATATTATCCGGTGAGAAATTGAATACACGAAGAGGAAGCTATTATGACTCAGCATCGTGGAAATTCCGGCAACTTCGCCGAGGATCGTGAAAAAGCATCAGAAGCAGGTAAGAAAGGCGGCCAGAGCAGCAGCGGTTCTTTCAAAAACGACCGTGATAAGGCCTCCGAAGCCGGTAAAAAAGGTGGGCAGAACAGCCACCGCAGCTAAGTAGTATGGGATGACCACAGGTAGTATCGGGCCGTTTAAATTGGCTCAACTATTAGCCGATTGATTAAGTTGGCCGAAGAAAGTAATTTAAGGTTGTCCCGTAACCGGCTAAAACCCGCATCCCTCTGTTTCAGGGGTGGCGGGTTTTTTTATGCATTATTATTAATTTCTACAACTTATTCAGAAGTGGGAGCTTCATTTTCGCTTTTGCCGATAATTTTATATCTGCATGGTTCCAGATTTGCCGCTTCGTTTATATCCTTCTTTTGGAACAGGTGGAGAAAATTCAGATCGCGAGAAAGGGCGTGCGCCGTATAAGACGGCTTTGTTACGCTTGCCGCCTGTCTGTGAATATGCGAAAAACGGACTTCATTTTTTCAGGAGAAAAGCATGTCTGCCCAAACCCTTGCCATTGGCCTTTTGCTTTACCCCGATTTAACCCAGCTCGATCTTACCGGCCCTTTTGAAGTTTTTGCCCGTGCGCCTGGCGCGCAGGTGCATCTCATCTGGAAAACGCGAGAACCGGTAGTGTCCGATCGCGGCATGGCGATCCTGCCTTCCACAACCTTTGAGGCTTGCCCAAAACTGGATGTCCTTTGCGTGCCCGGCGGCCCAGGGCAGATCGCGCTGATGGAAGACAACGATACGTTGGCATTTATCCGCCGCAAAAGCGCAGAGGTTAATTTGCTTACCTCCGTTTGTACCGGCTCGCTGGTGTTGGGCGCCGCCGGGCTTTTACAGGGACGCAAAGCGACCTGCCACTGGGGATCGCTGTCGCAGCTGGCGTTACTGGGTGCCGAGCCGGTAGGCGAGCGCGTAGTGCGGGATGGTAATCTTATCACCGGCGCTGGCGTGACTTCCGGCATCGATTTTGCGCTTAGCGTGGTGGCCGCGCTCTACGGCGACGAAATCGCTCAGGCTATCCAGCTGCAGATGGAATACGATCCTGCGCCGCCGTTTGACTGCGGCTCCCCTCGCGTGGCTTCAGCAGAGCAGGTCGCAAGAGCCAGCGCACAGGCGGCGGGATTCATTGCTAAAAGGCTGAAGGCAACGCAAAAAGCGGCATTACGGCTGAGCAATTCTGCCTGCCGGTCGTGACCGGGACCGGCAGGCAGGTGACGGCGTCACTAAAAGACGATGCTGGCTTGATATTTATTACAGCGGTAATTTACACCGGGGCCAATTCTGAATATAAGCCGGGATGTCAATAAATAAGAATAGTCTGCTTTGTCCTTAGGGTATTAATAATAAAGAGCGGCGGCCAGGCATGGCCTGATTCTGAATATAAGCGACAGAAGCATTATCAGGGTGCATTTGTTACCGAAGTATGGAATAACTGGCAACAATTTAGCAGCTAACGCTTTTCTGCCAGGCAAGGCAGGCTTACGGGGAATATAATGCAGACTGAAACCGTTCAAACCGACGAACTGGAAGGCAAAGCCCTGGAATGGGCCGTGCTTAAAGCTATAGGCGGCGCCTGGCCGAAAGGCGCGGCTACGACGTGGGACAAGGCTGGATATCTGATAAGCAATCTGAATATATTCCTGAGCAGCGGCGGCCATAAACAGATGTTTATCGCTTATCTGGACGAAAGAGCGCCCTCCGTGGGCAAAACCTTACCGGAGGCGGTGTACCGCGCCGTGGTTCACGCTTCAATAGGCAGCTGGATATCAGTGCCGGTATCAATTTTAAAGGCTTAGCCGCCGTGAAGGAATAAAGACAAAGGCGGTGAAATTAATGAGCTTTTCTATATTTTACAGTGGCACTAAAAACCTTGTATTCTGAAACCATCTTATCGCACACGGATAGTTAAGGCCTCGTGCCACTGAATACGGTTATTATAATATCTGTCCTCGCTTTAAATTAACTATCTGCTTTCTGGCTCGCTTTCAGTGTAACCTCTCTATAGAAAATATTAGCGCTTTTATCAGCACCTATTAAACCTGAACCGTGCGCGCTTTTGGTAAAAATAGCAGCTATATCATGCTCATCTCTGTGCTGACACGGACAGGTAAGGCGTTATTCAGGATTATTTATATAAAAAAAGCCCGCAGGGAGCCGCGGGCAAAAAAACGAAGTTAACTCTGTTTTGCCTCACCACCCTAAAGTAATACGCAGACCATAAAGTGATCCGAATCACATCCCGGTGGTTAAATTTTGTTCTGAGACGAATCTTATTAAGGGATGTTTACCCTGAAATGCTGCCAATACCGCCGTGCGAGCCAAAGTATGGAGAGAGGTTTAGCAGCATAAGTGCCGCCATCAGGCCACTTTAAACAGCTGTTACCGGCACGGCGGTTGGTCATCTCGCCTGAACCACAGCGCCTGGCCATCGGCTCTTAATTTGCTATTTGCTGAACCATAACTATGCTTAATCAGGTAGTCGCCAATGCGCCGCCCGACCGACGGACTGACCCTTAATCAGTGATGATAAACAGGCGCACCAAATTTCAGGCTCTGCTCAGGCAGGGCCTTTTTTCTGTCTGCGGTGTACTACACTACCAGAACATGCTCCTGCGCGAGGGACGTATCAACCCTGCTTCTCCTCAGGGAGACGGGTGAACAAGCTGCGCTAACGATTTTACCGGAACGTAACCGGAATCAGGTTACCGGAACGCAACTGGCATCAGGTTACCGGAACGTAACCGGCATCAGGTTACCGGAACGTAACCGGCATCAGGATTAAACCGCCGTTAGCTCACCTGGAGAGAGCATCAGCCACGGAGCTGAAGGTTTGGGGTTCGAATCCCTGACGGCGGTCCAGTACTTGTTCTGAAGGTCACCCTGGGTGGCCTTTTTTTACGCCTGCGCTTTATTAACCTTTTTATATAAAGGGTATTATAGGGGGATCAGCGTAAGAGATAACGTTTTGAGCGTTGTCTGTCCGTTATTGGAATAAGGTGCGCAAACAACCTGAGCCTCGCCAACGCGGGGCTTTTTTACGTCCGGAAGAAGGAGAACACTATGCTGACCGTTAAAAGTATCATCGGGGGTGTGACGCATATCTGTGAGGTGAACAATATCACTATTGCAAGACGCGGTTCGGAAACCTTCGGCTATGTTCTGACGCTGACCAAAGAGCATCCCAATCCCGATTTTGCTGAGGTAATGCCTGCTATCTATGAAAATGAAGAGAAAAGCAAAGTCTTACAGCAAGAGGCCATTATGATCAGTGAAAGGGATGGCGTACTGGTCGGGGACGCTGTAGCTGTGCTTATCAGCGAGGTGGATAGCGTGAAAATGCCTGGCCTTAAAGAAGCGGATGGAACGCTGTATCAATACATCTATCCGGGAGACAAGGTCTACGTGATGAATTCGCACGGTTCAACTATTGAGACAGTCAAATGATCAAGGTTTCCCCACAGAGAAAGCCAGGCGTTAAAGTGCGGCAGCCTAATCCAGATCGAAAATGCAGGTTAGTTGAGTAAAATTTGCGCAGGGATGGTATAATCAGGCTCACTTCTCACAAGGCCAAATACCATGTCCTTTTTCGCTCAGATGATGGACCGTATCGCCAGAATAAACGCTGACGCCAAATGCCCTATATGCGGAAAAAGCTCTAAGCATTCAGTTGCAAAAATTTCTCGAGAGCAGGCATTGCTCTGCCCACATTGCAAATCCCTTTTTGTTATTCACGGTTAAATAGTGCTGAAAAGCTAAGCCGCCTCCGGGCGGTTTTTATCGGCGTGTTTAATACTGACCGCGCCAGGAATGGCTGTTACGGCGCCAGAAACAGGGGCGTCCAGATGATTTATCCTTAAAACATGAAACATAACTTGCTAAATTAATTAACACATACAGTGAGTTTTGGCTTACAGGCTGAAGATTAAAAGGGCCGGGTGACCAAAACGATAAAAAGCCGATAGCACAATACGGATCCTTTGCACGTCAGTATTACGTGAACAAATGTAACTTAAGTAATAAAATCAATATTAATAATAGGTTGTATTGCCCTGCACGAAAAAAAATTTAAACTTGATACAAGGGCTAATTTTTTTCAATGGCATACCGATAACCCTACCCTGGGGACAAAACGTCTTCTTAGGGCTTATTAAATTATCAGGTTTGAGGTAGGTATGAATATTACGCAGCGTTTGTTCCTGACGTTTACCCTGTTGGCGCTGGCTTTATGCACGCTGGCAGCGGTATCGTTCTCAATTATATCGGGTTTTCAATCCCGCTTCGAATATGTGCAGAATAATGCTATCCCCAGCATTAAGGATCTTAACAAATCCATTAGTGCTTCCAGCGGTTTGGGCCTGGCCTTATACAAGCACCAGGCGCTTACCGATGATACAAAGCTGCCTGCCGCTGAACGCCATATCGACGACACGCTGGATGAATTGAAAAAGCTGACTGATTACTACATGGCTAATGATATCTCCAATGCTGAAGATCGTAGTATGACAGAGCAGATCTACCGTGACATCGACGCAGTACGGGCTGACTTACCGGCGTTCCTTAACGCTTCCCGCGCGCAAAATGAGAGCGTAACGCTGGCCTTGCTTCAGGGTGAATCAGGTATAGGTGCTGCAGGCAGAAAATTAGCATCAGATTTGAATAAGCAGATTGAACTTAATATCCAGATTGGCAATGAGCTAAAAAAAATCAATAGAGAAATCTATTCAAAAACAATCTGGATGATGTCAACTGCGGTTCTTATGGTGATTGTGCTGCTCAGCTTTTTTGCCATAAAAACCATTCTGAATATCAGAAGAAGCCTTCTGAATATAGAAGAGACAATGCTGGAAGTCAGCAACACGTTAGACCTTACTCGCCAGGCTGACGACAGCCACGCTGATGAAATAGGAAAAACCGCTTCAGCGTTTAATAAATTACTGACTAAGTTTTCAGAGACGTTAACGGCTGTTAATAGCGCATCGTTATCCGTAAGCTCAGGATCTTCACAAATTGCCGCAGGTAATGAAGATTTGTCTTCTCGTACCGAGCAGCAGGCGGCTTCGCTTGAAGAGACCTCTTCGAGTATGGCTGCACTGAGCGAAACGGTAAAAAATAACTCCTTCAGTGCCAGCGAGGCGAGCACGCTGGCCGATAGCGCTAATAAGCTGTCGACAGAAAACGGTCAGTCCGTGAGGAATATGTTGAATACGATGGAAGATATCCGCACCAGCTCCGGAAAAATTTCCGAAATAACGGGGCTGATCGAGGGGATTTCATTCCAGACCAATATTCTGGCGCTGAACGCTGCCGTTGAGGCGGCAAGAGCCGGCGAGCATGGCAGAGGCTTTGCAGTGGTGGCAAGCGAAGTGCGTAATCTTGCGCAGCGTTCTTCCTCTGCGGCAAAAGAGATTAAAGATCTGATCAACGCCTCTGTTATGCACGTCGAAAGCGGGGCGCTGCAGGCGGCCAGTGTGGGTGAAAACTCAGCAAAAGTGACCAGCTCAATCAACCAGGTCGCGACTATTGTCAATGAGATTGCTACTTCGGCAGCGGAACAAAGCCGCGGTATTGAGCAGGTTCATTTGGCTATCGGGCAGATGGACGAAGTGACGCAACAAAATGCTGCGCTGGTCGAGGAAGCCTCGTCCGCGTCCCGATCGCTACAGGATCAGGCGGAGACGCTCAGCCAACTGGTGTCTGCCTTTAAGTTAACTTCAGATACGCGGATGTACAAAAAAACCGAGACCTTTGTTAAGCCATCCGTGAGCCGTACGCCCGCGAAGGCGGCCGCTGTATCAGCCGGGGATTGGGAAAGTTTTTAATGTGGTTCGCCCCCAGTAATGGGGGCTTTGGCGTTAAAGTCATTTTCCACGCTCTTGATCCACAGCCAATGCAGCGCCGATAGCCCTTTCGGGCGTGCTCGTTGGGCTGATATCGTCACCAGTCATCAGCAATAACGTTTAGTCGAACCAGTCTGCCATTTTTTCTGTAGCCTGGTTTTTACATCTTCGTTGATATACATCGACACAGCAGCCAGCGCCCCAGCCGGGACACCAGGGTCATCCGTAAAGCCAACAACGGGCAAAGCATCAGGGACGGCATCAATCGGCAAAACGAAATAAGCAAGCGCAGCGTAAATCGTCATTTTGCCCAAATTGGCGTGTCTGGTCTCTGCGCAGAAAAATAGAACCAAAGCGCTTTTTCAATGACTTCATGCCCCGCTTTTTTAACGTACTTAACAATTTTTACCAAAAGCCGTCATCGTTAAAATCTTTAGCGGTGGTGAACTTGTTTTCCATCTCTTTCTCCTGAAATTAAACCCTGTTGTTCATCGGCATATCTCTTCAGGGCTTTATCTCTTTGTGAGCGGCCCGGTATTTATGTACGGCTTCTGTCGTAAAACTAAAGCTACCGTTAACCATTTCAGTAAAGAGATGCCGGGCAACTTTATTACGCACCAAAAAAAATGCCGCAATTGTCGGGCTGCAATAATAAAAATCCATTATTAACGAGCTATCTGGCCTGAAGGTAAAAAAAGCCTGTAAGGTATGCAGGCAAATAATCAGAGCCGGTTGACCCGGCACACTAAATTAATCCCAATGTTATAAAATGGCTGGAGGCACGTACCTGAGCCTGAAATTTGTTCCGACGGAATTTTATCAGGGAAACTTGCATACAAATGCTTTTGCTGAATGAGCGCGGACAACAGCCATTATTGACGTTCAGCAGCACGACATTAGCCTTTAGGGCTCTTTAAATTGACATCTCAGGCGCGCTGGCTGAAGATCTTCTTTAGTCAGCAATGCCTGTCGACCGGGCTGATTTTGCGCCCGGATGCCTGCTTACCAGTCAATAAAGCCTGTCTGACATAACCTTCTGAAAAATAAGAAAAATGGATATAAAACAACTTATTTACCTGTGTAACCTTGAGCGCGAGCGCCATTTTGGCCGTGCGGCGGAGGCGAGCTTCGTCAGCCAGCCGACGCTGTCGATGCGTCTGAAAAACCTGGAGCGCGAGCTGGGGCTATCGCTGATCAACCGCAGCAATAACTTCGACGGCTTTACGCCAGAAGGCGAAAGGGTGCTGACGTGGGCGCGGGAAATCGTCTCCGTCTATCAGGGCCTCAAGCTGGAAGTCGAATCGTTAAAACATGGCGTTGCGGGCACGCTACGTATTGGCGTGGTGCCGCAGTGCAGCATCTCGCTGCCGCTGGTGCTGAAAGGCATCCAGGAACGTTATCCGCAGCTTAACTATCGCGTCTCGGTGCTCAGCGCCGATCAGCTGCTTGACGCATTGAACAGCTATACGGTGGACGTCGGCATTGGCTTTTTTGAGCTGGTCACGCTGCGCGAGCTGCATTTCCAGGCCGAACCGCTGGCGGACAACGGCGTGGAAGTGGTTTTCCATCCCGAACATTTTCCGCAGCTGGTGGGCGAAGCGCCGCTGAGCCTGAACGAACTAAAAGAGATCCCGCTGTGTCTGGCGGAGCAGACGCGCTATTTCCGACGCTATCTGGATACCCACTTTCGGGAAGCCGATATCCATCTGCGGGTGATACTGGAAACCACCTCCGTGTTTCAACTGGCGCAGGGCGTTCAGGTAGGGCTGGGCTGCCTGATTTCGCCTCGCGGCCATCTGCTGCCGGCCATGACGCCGGAATTGCAGTCGCGCCCGCTGGCCATTGCGCCGATGAGCCGCCAGGCCGCAGTGGTTATTGCCGAGCCGGGCAGAGCGACGCCGCTGTCCCAGCACTTTTTTGACGAGGTACGCCGCTGGCTTAGCGAACGTTAGCCGCGACGAACGCTAACTCCCCAGCGACTGCATCAGCCGGTTATTCCAGCCTGCCAGCGCCGTACTGAAAATCACGTTCATCATTCTCTGCAGCGAAAAACCCGCCTCTTTCAGCGGCTGTAAATGCGCGGCGCTGAAGCGCTCCGGCGAGCGGGTCAGCTGCGCGGCGGTCTGTATCACTGCCCGATCGACGGCGCTGGCGCTTCCGATCGCGTCATCAACGCCTGTTTTTAACGCGCTACGCAGCGCTTCCGGCGCGTACCGGTTAAAGCAGGCTGCACTGCCGTTGATCCGTGCGGCTACAGCGGCGGCAAGCTGGCCTTCCGGCGTCGTCGTTTGCTCTTCCAGTACCTTAATCAGCTGACCCCAGCCGTACAGGGCATCCCCGTCGTGCGCCAGCAGCCAGGCGCTGCGGCTTAATGCCTGCTGCGGCTGGCAGAAGGTCAGCGCTTCCAGCTGGCTGTGCGTGGCGTAACGCAGCTCAACGGGCGTCAGCCGGGGCTGCCAGCTATGCTGGTCGGTAAAGCCGCATTCGTCCGCATCTGGCGGAACGGTTACGCCAGGGATCCAGCGAACCGGCAGGGCGAGCAGGGCATGCACGCCAGCCGCCACTCGCGCCTGATAACAGACAAAACCGATAATCTGGCTAAAGGTGATGATATCCGGCGCGGTCAGGCCTGCCTCATCCAGCCGCTGCAATGCTGCCTCGTCAATCAGCGTCGGCTGCATCGCCAGCTGGCGGGCATATTCGGTAATTTGCGTCAGGCGACGGTTGCTCTCACGTGAAGAGTCCGGCCCGCTTAGCGGGTTGAGGCGTGCGGCGTAATGGTTACACAGGCGCTGAACGCCGGTAACCTGCGCCACGGTAAGTGCGGTGCTGAGACGATCGTATAACGTCAGCGTATGCGTCAGCGAGGCGGTCAGCGACGAAGGAAACAGCAGCGAGTAGAGATCCCTGGAAGCCAGCAGCGCCGGCTGCGCTTCCTGTAGCGTCTGCCGCAGCCCGCCTTCACAAAGCGCGGCCAGTCCCAGCAAAAAACGGTCTTCAATATCAGCGGCCTCGGGCACCAGAGGCTCTGCCCGGCTGGCGAGCGTGGCCTGAGTTTCGTGATACCAGTGGCTATGGCTTTTAAGCCGACGCTGTTCCATAGTCATTCCTTTTCAAGTTGGCTGGCCCTGAGTACGGACCGGAGGGCAAGCCTATCCTCGCGCAAGCGGAATAACCGGCAAAGACCGATCGGTGCTAATAAATAGCGGAAAAGCATAATGGTGAAAGAAGCAGCGGAACCGGCTGGAAATTCGCCCATTCCTGGCAGAACGGGCGTTTAAAAGAGCCGGACTAACGATCTTTACGCCAGGCGTCCGCCGTCAGCGCTTCGCCAAAGTGGCTGGTAATCAGTCTTTTCGTCAGATCGTGCAGCGGGCAGGCGAGGACATCTGCGGTGCTGCCGCGCTCTACCACTTCGCCGTGATGCATGACGATTACCTGATCGCTGATATGCTTCATCATGCCCAGATGCTGCGTCACATAGATATAGGCGATGCCGTGCTTGTCCTGTAGTTCCAGCATCAGATTCACCAGCTGCGAGCGCATAGACATATCCAGCGAGGCCAGCGCCTCGTCGGCGACAATGACCTTAGGTTGCAGGATCAACGCGCGGGCAAGACCGACGCGCTGCTTCTGTCCCGGCGCCAGCATATGAGGATAATAAGCGGCGTGATCGCGCAGCAAACCGACCTGGCGCAGGGTGGCGATAATGCGCTTTTCCCGCGCTTCGGCGGTCAGATCGGTATTCAGACGCAGCGGGAAATCCAGGATCTGGCCGATGCGCTGGCGTGGATTCAGCGAAGTGGACGGATCCTGAAAGATCATACGGATACGCTGGCTGCGGTAGCCGTAATCGCCATATTGCAGCGGCCGATCGTCAATCAGGATTTCGCCCGCACTCGGCTCAATCATGCCGCTGAGCATTTTCGCCAGCGTCGACTTGCCGGAGCCGTTTTCGCCGATGATCGCCAGCGTCTGTCTTTCGCGTAGCGTAAAGCTGACCTCTTTGACCGCCTCAACATGCTGACGCCGAAACAGGCCGGTTCGGTAACGGTAGGTTTTACTGAGGTTGCGCACCTCCAGCAGCGTTTCAACCATTACTGACTCTCCATATTCAGCGGGAAATGACAGGCGAACAGGTGCGATTTTCCGCCCGCCAAGCGGGGCGTTTCGATACATTTTTTCTGCGCATAAGGGCAGCGCGGCCCCAGACGGCAGCCAATGGGCAGGTGCTCCAGCGAAGGGATCGCACCGGGCAGGGTGTTCAGACGACTTTTATGCGGCAGCGAGCGCCCAAAATCCGGCATCGCCCTGATCAGCGCCTGCGTATAAGGATGGTGCGGCTGCACGATCAAATCTTCGCTGGTGGCGGTTTCCACCGTCTGGCCACAGTACATTACGTTGATGCGGTTCGCCCAGTGGCTCAGCATCTGCAAATCGTGGCTGATCAGCAAAATCGTGGTGTTGTTGTTCTGATTAAGCCGGGAAAGCAGACGGAAAATCTGCGCCTGCGTCGTCGGTTCCATCGCGTTAGTGGGTTCATCGGCAATCAGCAGGCGCGGCTGGTTGGCCAGCGCAATGGCGATCATCACTTTCTGGCATTCGCCTTCGGTCAGCTCATAGGGAAAACTGCGCATAATATCTTTATGATCTTTGATGCCCACGCGGTGCAGTAGCTCGATAGCGCGACGATGCCGCCAGCCGAAACGCTGGTACCAGCGGCCTTTCCACGTCCAGCGGGGAATAGCCTGTTTTAGCTGTTTACCCACGCTTTCAGAAGGATCGAGGCAGGACTGCGGCTCCTGAAAAATCATCGACACGTTATGACCAACAAGTTTACGCCTTTCGCGCGGCGACAGCTTAAGCAGGTCGATATCGTCAAAGCGCATACGGTCGGCAGTAACCCGCCAGTTATCTTTGGTCACGCCGCAGATCGCTTTGGCGATCAGGCTTTTGCCAGAGCCGGATTCGCCCACCAGGCCGCGAACTTCCCCTTCGGTCAGCGTAATACTGACGCGATCGACCGCCTTGACCGGGCCATCGGCGGTCATAAACTCAATGGTCAGATTACGAATATCGAGCAGCGGCATTATTCAACTCCCGCAACGATGGCGCGACGAATACCGTCGCCCAGCAAATTGACAATCAGCACGCTGAGCATTATCGCCGCGCCGGGCAGCATCACCGTCCAGGGTGCGACGTAAATCAGCTCCAGCGCATCACCAAGCATGGCTCCCCATTCGGGAGAAGGCAACTGCGCGCCCAGATCCAGAAAGCCCAGCGCGGCGATATCCAGGATAGCCATCGACAGCGCGCGGGTAAATTCCGAAACCAGCAGCGCCAGGATATTGGGGAAAATCGCATAGCGAAGAATATTCATGCTGGAGGCGCCATCCAGACGGGCGGCGGTGACATACTCCTTTTCCAGTTCGTCGTGCACGGCGGTATAGACCGAGCGCACCAGACGAGGAATTATCGCCAGGAATACTGCCAGCCAGGCATGGCTTAAACCTGGGCCAAAAAACGCCACCACGATGATCGCCAGCAGCAGCGAAGGAATGGAAAGAAAGGTATCCAGAATGTGGTTCATCACCGCCGAACGCAATCCTCTGGTCAGCCCGGCAAAAACGCCCAGCACCATGGCGCAAAGCGAGGCCAGTACGGTAATGGCGATAGCCGAGCCTACCGTTGGCGCCGCGCCGCTCAGCAGGCGGCTCAGCAGATCGCGGCCCAAATCGTCCGTGCCGAGAAAAAATGAAACATCGCCGTAGCGCGACCACGAGGGCGGCAGCAGCTGATAACCTAAAAACTGCTGCGCCAGCCCGTAAGGCGCAAGCAGGCGGCCAAACAGGCACAGCAGCAGCAGCGCGATAAACAGGTAGAAGCCGACCATCGCGGTGGTGTCATGATAAAACAGCCGCCACGTGGTGCGGAAAGTGCTGGGCAGCCGTTTTTCGGCGTAAATGTTATCGGAGGGCATAATCTTTCACTTTAAGGCGTTTTAATATAGTCTGATTTTCTTTGAATTTAACATTCATATCATGGCCTTGCGATTAATTTGTGCTTTAAAGTGACGCTGATTCACTTGGTTTACCTACAATCTAGGGTTTTGTGCCCACTAAAGCGTATTCGGGATGGCATATACACGGTGCTTACTGATGACTCCGCTTACAATATCGCCTTATAAATGTCGTGATAAGGTTGAGATCACGGCAGATTCACCAGGCCTCAATGTCCGACTTTCAATTACCGGATCCGTTACCTTTTTTACCGTCATTGTCGGGAGGGCAAGCCCGTACAGCTTAGCATAGGCGAGTATTCTTCTGTATCTCTGTCACAGGCAAGGGAGCGGTGGCGGCAACTTTGAACCTGGTACACAGCGCTAAGATCCTTGGCATCAGGTAAAGCTGGAAAGGCTGAAAAATGTGGATGCCCTTACAGTGAAAAAGGCTTACGGTTATTGGGGGAATCACTACTTTAAGCCACAGGGTTTGGTAAATATCAATCCAAACAGCTGTAGTTTCAAAATCATGTCAAGCCAAAAGCACACTGGCAGGATTTGTTTGACAGTGTGGAGTGGAGGTAATAACCAGTAAGGTTCTCGATTTGATGCAGCGGGCATTCAGATTTTGTTCAAGCCATGGTGTTATAGATGTGGATCCTTTGGAGTTACTGCGTCAGGCTAATATTAGCATGACAAGTGCGATGAAAAACCGGATGTTGGGCGATGAAGAAATTAAAGTGTTAATCCACTGGGCAGGATGCCGGATTCTTTATACCCCGCGTCCGTGCTCAGCTCCAGGCACTTGTTAATCCGTCCGGCTCGACGCCAGTACAGCAGCTCCACACCGAGTATCTACGGCGGCAATTTGGTTTAATAAATAGAGTTAATATTAGACGAATGATGCGGGTATAAAAATTAAACCATCTTTCATGGATCGACAAATAAATTTCGGTAATTTTTATAAATGTTATGATGTACCTACCTTATTTAATAGGTTCTATTATTCGTTAGCAATAAACTGGCGTATCCTAGCGATGATACACAAGGGTGTTTTTCTGTTAATTAACTTGATCTCATAAGGTAGGAAATATGTTGGATTTATTCAGTCACCAGAAAAAAATTGATACTGGGATGCGTCACTTCATCCAGAAACAGCTAATTATGTTTGAAAGTGTAATATTTACATATGCACTTATAAATAAAAGTAATTCAAATCTTTTTTATGTTCTGAGCAACAGAACAGACTGGTTTGAATCTGACTATCAAGTAAATAATCGTCATCGCACAGATCCGGTAATAATTATGAGTACAAGCGGCTTGAGTGATTTCTACTGGGATCAGGCGGCTATGTCTCTGAATCTTGGCGATGTAAATATTTTTGAAAGCGCACGCGATTACGGCGTGATGCAGGGCCACACGTTTACGTTACATGATGAGCTGAATAACGTGGCAATGTTGACGCTGATTAGAAAAACAGGGGAAGTGTTCGAATTCCGCCAGACTATTGAGCGTAATAGAAATAGTTTTAGAAAAATATTGCGAAAATCTCATGAAAAAAATATGCGGATGCGCGGCGTTGAATGTGATGTGATTTATCCAGGCTGCAGACGTTACCAAATTTATCAAAAGGCAGACACAAGAATAGTACGGCCGATCATGGATGGTGAAATTATTGCGTCGGTTGACACGTTAGCCGAAATAGTCAAAAAAGCAGGATTCTAATTCTTATAATAATCGTGCTAATATATCGTAAAAGGTCTGAATAATCTGTAACCTGCCGCGCCATTCAGGAAAAAAAGAATGGCGCATTTTTATCGCGGGGCCGCTCATGCAGATAGACTTGTTCCGTGTTATACCTGATATCGAGCCGCCGGCATGACGCAGCAAAAATCGTGCGTCACATCATCGCGTCTAAATCCACAGTGGCATACTGGAAACAGGGCAACGAGCCGCGTTATTGCGCCGACAAACGGCTAATCAGATTGGTGGAACTGGCCACCGAACGCATCGCTGACGGGTTGCCATACACGCATTACGATACCTATTACTACCGGTTAAGATGATAATGTATACCTGCTTCAATGAGCTGGTTTTAAGTAATTCATCAAATTTAAAAAGGGGAGGGGTATTCCATATTCCTTTTTAAATAAATTTTGAAGCAACTCTCTGTTTTTATATGCTTTGCTTTAGTGTTATTCTGTCTATATTTAGATATTTAGATATTTAGATATTTAGATATTTAGATATTTAGATATTTAGATATTTAGATATTTAGATATTTAGATA
>NZ_JBLFFM010000001.1:263181-786533 GCF_051400835.1 Erwinia artemisiae
AGATATTTAGATATTTAGATATTTAGATATTTAGATATTTAGATATTTAGATATTTAGATATTTAGATATTTAGATATTTAGATACCCATTACTCTTTTGATTCGATCAAGTGCCTGTTTTCTGCACAATAGGCCGTTATTCCCACCGTTTACAGCATACGTTACGCCCCGAAAGTCGTCTTTATCTGCATAAGGATTAACATGTCTCATACGCCAGAATTCACAAGCCGTTCTTACTGCAATATCAAGATCGACTGCTACTCCATCCGGATTGTTAACCAGATCTTCATGTAAGGTTTTATCATATTTGTCATAATTTCTCGGCCGGTTAAATGAAACATTACCCGACCCATATATTTAATACTGATAAATTTTTAAATGGTTTAGGAATGCATAGACGGATGAGTGTCTATGCTGGATGTAGAACTGGAGATGGAAGCGAGAATTTGACACGACTGCCCGCATTGCTGTGGGCAGATATGCTAAGTAAAATTTTTTATGGGAGTAAGGACAGTATAACGGCAGCGAATAAAGAAATCAGGTAAAGTACAGTTGCAGTCATCCACATTGCAGATAAATACTTCATCCACGGTTGAATTTCTAAACGATTTTCTTCAAAAAAACTATAAGCTGGATCGTTCTGCTTGAGTAAGAAAATCTTTTTTTTCTTGCTCAATTTAATAAAAAATCTACTCATTGGGAAAACACCAAAAAAACCTGTCATGTGGTTAAATGAGTTTGGAGCAGGGAAAGTGTATTTTTCCTTAAACAGCGAAACTAAATTTTCATAATTATTTTTGTTAGCCAGGTAGAGAAAAAAAGATAAAAAAATAAGCCCACTGGCAAATAACCCTGAAAATAATCCTGTTCTGGATAATATATATTCAATCACCGATTTACTCCAAAAACATATCGACCATTTTTTCGCCTGCCACGCTACCAGCGTAGCCTCCGGCGATAGATCCGACGGCCGCGCATGCAACGCCACCAACTCCTACTGTAGCCACACCGACTGCGGCACAAACCCCAATCATAGCGCCACTTCCCCATGCACCACCGGCCATCCCCCCACCTGTACTGAAAACAAACTTTGCATATTCTTTGAAAGCCACTTTCCTGCATTTCACTTCTCGCCCTGTAGTACAAGCCTTGACCACTTCGTTTGTTGTACCTAAAAATGAAAAGCCTATTCCAATATAGCCTCCAGCTTTGAGGAAACGTGCCGCTCTGGCCGCATTACCAACATAGTAAGAATAACCCGGGATACCACTCATACCCACAGTTGACCATTCATGCACAATTGAACGGCTGGAGAGATTCAAAGCCCGCTTCATATTTTCATACTGCCGGAATTTCACGGTATGTCGGGCAAGGGATTTTAATAGCGGCTTGTTGACCAGCTCCTTTAACTGATTCAGCAACTGATTACGCTCGACAAAAAACTGCTGGCTGATTAGCGTTCCCTGCGTCCTGAACTGATTCTGGTAACTGGCCTCGATTTTTTTCAGCGTTTGCTCTATTTGAGAAAAATATTTTTCTCCCGCATCGCCAACCGTGCCGAAAATTTTATCACCGGCATAGGTCAGACCTGCAATCATACCATAGTGTTTTTGCATGAATTTTGCCTCTTCAACACTGACGGCCGCAACAGCGTCACTGGTCTTTTGCCGCGCCTGTTGCAAAGGCTGCAACATCTGATTAGTCAAAGGAGATTCCGGGTCGGCTACAATCAAAATCTGGCCAGGTTTCAACCATTGAGTACCGGCGTTTAGCTTCATAAACAGGCTTGCTGCCGGAGAGCGGACATTTCTGAACAATTCACGCGCCTGAAAATCAAGATTTCCAGGCCTCTCAACTACACAATATCCAGGGGTGACATTACGTGCCATGCTTCCTTGCTCCCTCTAAGTGATTGCTACAGGCGTGGCAACGCCATCGCCTTTGAAAAATCTGTAGGTAATATAAGTAATTCTACTGCGTTACGCAAAAGGTGTTACAGCCTGCCAGAAGTGGTTAATACGGCATGTGTTGTTAATCATCAAAAGCTGGCTTTGGCATTTTTTTGCTTTTAGCCCTGTGGCAGACGTGCCGGGATACGCTTGCGCATTAATTCTTGGTCGGTTTAATATATGATGGCGGGCAGTTTTTTTGTTATCATTTGATTTTCTTTGGAAATATCCTTTTGCAGTTTTAATATTGTTGTTAACTTATTTTATTGAAATATGCATGAACAACAAATAACTAATTGAAATATTTGAAGAATACCTGACCTGAGAGTAGATTTATTGGTGCTTTTTTAAGTACTAAAGGGCAAAAATATATGTTGTTTAAAAAACGATTTATAATGACTATCGTTTTATTTTTTTGCAAAAAAGCGGCAGCAGACGACCGTTGCTGGCCTGCCTGGCGCTGGATGAGTGTCATTATCGTATCAACTATGGTGCGTGATAAAACAGTTCCTACAGTCGCCACAGGCAAGTTGCTTACGTCGCATGAATTTCTTAACGCTACGCGGATAATAGCCCCTGGTAACAGCACGCGGTTTGCTAAGGATCGGGAGAATGCCGAATAAACATGTAGCCAAAGTCGCCGATATCAACGCCAGGCGGCGACTCTGGAGCCAGGCCAGTAAAAGCGGGATTACTTAACTAGTTTAATGGAACACTTGCATAATAGATTTTATCAACACCCGCTATTTCTTTAATGGATCTGTTATGTATTCAACAGGCCATTTGATGAATGCGAAAATTATATAAGTTATAAAGTTTAATCCTGGAAAAGCCAGCATCACTCCCATTTTCCAGTCAAAGCCAGCTTTTCTGGCAATTTTAAATGAAGGTATTGCCAGTAAGGAATATACTACCAGCATTATTAGCAAGCTTATTGGTGAGCCTTGATGTGCCTCTTGCATTTTATTATCTCCATGTAATTGTAGAAATCCTTAAATAACTGACAGGTGGTAATTTTATAACTATCAGAAGATTAAATAATGTCAAATACCTCCATGCCACTCACGCTACCCGTCCAGCACTGCACTATGCCGCGCCAGCTCGTGCGTAACGGCAAAAAAGCCGATAGCCGACGATAGATTATAACGCCCTACGTTGCACCGCACACAGTTAATTTAGGTGCGTTAACTAAAGGTAAAACACACTTTCATTAATGTGTACATGAAAGCATGTTTTTAAGGGCTTTAAATGCAGTGAAATTTAATATCTCATTGAATTGAAAGCCTAAAGTTTTAATAAACCAACGCCCTATCGGAGGGCATACTATACCCCTTTATACTGTTTTGGTTTGATGGTGTTCTCATTATTTTTTGTCTTCATATCAGCCATTTGCTCAGATTTAGGGCTTTATTGCGCTTTATCGGTTTTTACTTTTATCGCCCCCAATTTAGGGTTTTTGTGTACACTAATGTGTATACGGAAAGAGGGTGTACACATTGCTTACAGACACAAAACTTAGAAAGTCACTCGGTAAACGTCGCGATAAAGTTGAAATCATTTCTGACTCTCACGGGCTTAACGTCAGACTAACCATTAACGGTGGCGTAACATTTTTTTATCGTTATCGCTGGCAGAACAAGCCCGTACAATTAAGCATAGGAGATTATCCTTCTATATCCTTATCGCAAGCAAGGGAGCGGAGGCAACAATTTCGCTCATGGATAACAGAAGGTTACGATCCGCGCAGACAAGTTGTAATGGAAAGAACAAAAAAAGTTCACGCTCTTACTGTGAACGAGGCTTTTGAATATTGGGAATCGCACTACTGTAAACCTGAAGGCCTCATTAAAATCCATAAAAACAGGCAAAACTTTGAAAACCATATAAGCCCTATCCTTGGCGATATGGTTGTTAATCAAACAACCAAAGCTCACTGGCTCAGCTTGTTCGACGGAATGGGGCGGCGCGTAGTTACCGGAGAAATGCTGGGCCTGATGTCCAGAGCTTTCAGATTCTGCTCAAACCGCGGCGTTATTGAAACGAATCCTCTCGAATCGTTAAAGCGGTCAGATGTCGGTATGGCTGCAGCAATGAAAGATCGCAAGCTCTCAGATGATGAGTTGCGCGCGCTCTGGGATGCTCTGGCTGATATGCCTGCAAGACAGCAAATAGTGATGCGGTTTTTGATCATCACTGGCTGCCGCAGTACAGAAATACGCACATCAAAATGGGAGTGGTTCGATTACAGAGCTAAAACCTGGACGGTTCCAGCGAGTGAGTATAAAACCGGGCGAACTGTCCGCCGCGCTCTTCCACAGGTTGCTGTCGATCTGTTAAGGGAACATCAGAAAACGTCCGTCACCAGACACGTCCTGACCCGATCTCGTTACAAAGGTCCGGAAGACGATAAGCCGCCAGCGCAGCCGAATATTGCTTTTTTTTCTGCTCAGATAATATCTAAAACAGGAATGAAGGCCTGGTCACTACATGATCTAAGAAGAACGGTTGCGACACGCCTTTCTGAATTGGGCGCGCCGCCTCACGTCATAGAAAAACTGCTTGGCCATCAGATGGGCGGAGTTATGGCTCGCTATAACCTTCATGATTACCTTGATGATCAGCACCACTGGCTAGAAGTGTGGACTGAGCATCTTGAGAAAATCATTGGTCGTCCTTTGGTGGCGCGTTAACCTCTTCCTCCCATTTCAATACATCAGATGTCCGCCAGCGTTTAGGACTTCCGCCGATTGTAGGTTTTGGAAACGGACGCTTAAAACTAGCCGGCATTCGCGCTGGTGTACTCCAAAAATAAAGGGTGCTACGGGAAATTTCGTACCGCTCAAGCACATCTCTGGTAAGCATTATTTCTTTAAAAATCATTTTTTATCTCCTTATCCACCACGCGCACGAAGTAGACCAGCCATTGACGGGCCGGGTATCTGCCAGGCGGCAGCGCGGTGATGAGTTTGGTGTATTTGTCTAACAGAAGGGTGGTAATGCGGTCGTGCTCGGATTTGGGTTTGCCTTTCTTGGCGCTGATAATTTCCTGTCTGCAACTTCGGGCGACTGACCGCAGGGCATTTTCAGTCGGCGCGTCCATTAAGCAACTCTCCGCTGCCTCTCTGCCCGCGCCAGCCGTTCTGCATCTTCCCGGCACTCCGGCGAGCAATAGCTTGTGCCTGGCTGCGACTTCTCACCACAATCCCCATTCCGACAAACCGGCGACGGCGGATCTGGCAGCTTGCGATTCTTCAGCGCCAACGTGCGCTCCCATTCTTCACGTTCAAATGCTTCATTTGCGATATCACACATGGGTAACCCCTTCATTTGTCCGTAAAAAACCGCCAAACGGCGGCTGAACAGTTATCTTTTGATAGTGCTTTAGTCAATATCAAGGTCAGTAAGATCTTTGATTCTTTTCTTGGCATACCCCATCGCAAGCGACTTAGAAATCTCCATTAGCGTGGTTAATCCTTCATTCTTGAAGTTAGTTTTAATCGTTTGCCAAACCTCTTGCTGCCTAAGATCAGCAATAAAGTCATGCCCGCGTGAAGTCAATCGCAGAGGAACATTTATAGTAAATGCTATTCTTGCGCTTGGATGCCCAGATTTTACAATCTTTTGAAAGCTTTTACCTTCACTCCCATCAGTCCGCGCTATCAAATCATTGTCGCCAAGAATCCTCATATGGAAAATGAATTTAGCAGATTCTATGTCAATGCCAGCTTTTTTTATTTCTTCCAAAGTAGTATCTGGGCCTTCTGAATCTTCAAAAGTTATGAGTAAGTCTTTGAGGAATTGTTGATCGATTTTCATATTCATTCCGATGTGAAATGTCGTGACATTTATATCACCAAATTAGTTTCGTACGCGCCACCTTTTTCAATGACGCCTAACACATAGTATTCGATCATTTCATAACTCCTGTTGAGTCAACGGCGCTGACTGCTGAAATTTAGGCAATGAAAAACCCCGCCGAGGCGAGGTTGCTTCGATCTATGAATGCTTACAGGATTTCACTAGCTCTTGTTTTGGGGTTTTCGCTTTCCATAGCATTCAACAGAGCATCAGCATATCTGATAGAATCAGATGCACAATTTTCCGCAGTCATACTACCTTCTGCATCTGAAGCTAAAAGACCTTGCATAGCCATACCAATTAGCCACTGCCTGTAATTCATATCGGCGACATTCGTTTTTTTATGACTCACGTTGCACATTCCTTACGGTAAGGCGGGGCATTCCCGCTTAAAAAACATACTCCAAACTGCTCAGTCTTTCCACACAGCCCACGCTATCAGGGCTATGAATGCGAGGTTGATAGCTATCATTCGCACAGGCCATAGCGAGATGAACAAACCTCAGTGTCAAGACTGGCCTTCACTAAGTCGTAAACCTTTCCGCCTCGTCCCGTTTTCGCCCATTCGACAACATCATCAACTGAGGGCGCGCCCATGCCGCCACGGGTTCCATAGAATGCTGACCAGTCGATGTTCTGTACGTCAGGTGTTTTGCCGTAGAGCTGTACTGAACGGCCAAGCGGCAATGAAAACTGTTTCATCCACGCCGGGCTGAATGTTCCAACACTCATCCAGTGAACCCAACGGCTGACCAGCCTTACTTTCTGCTCCCACTGCCTGTGCTTCTCAATGTGCTCCGGATAGCGTGCGGCGGTTTGCGAAATTTCCTCTTTGTTGCACAGCACGCAGTTCATGCATCCGACGCGCGCAGCACCTTCGAGATACAGCGGGTTAGGCTTGATACCGAAATATTTGTGAAGGGCGAACACGTCCGTTGCCGTCCATTTATGGATGGGCAGGAAGTTATAGAGGAAATCCGGGTCACGGCGATCGCCTTCAAACCTGTTATAAGCAGCGCGCTTGCTGGATTCGTCACCGCGCACACCTGACCATTGAACAACGACTTCTCCGTCGTTCAGTAGTGGGGCGATGGCCTGGTCAAATGCCACCTGAATTTTCAGCTCGTCCGTACAGAAGCGGTCGCGCAGCATTGGGAATTTGCCGTGTAGTAGTGCTGCATCAAGAAAGCTGTTGCCGCTGGGGTGAAGCACTGACAAAGCAGCTTCTAATGGGCTCGCCGCATCAATGCCCCAGCGCTGAGCCGACTTGCGCCAGGCGTCTGCGAATTTTGTATCGGTTGCCGCCAGAGATGGCATGATGATCCCGCGATACGCGCCCATTCGTATTGCCTGCCGCTTCGGCCAGTTCTTCTGAAGCGACGCACGTCGTTTATCGAAATCCTGCTGGCTATAAGTCTTCTTTACTATTTCAACCGGCTGGCAGCCAATTTGCTCGTGGATTTTGCTGGCAAAGTCGATCGTGTATTCGTGCTCGTTATCGGTATCTGCCATCACAGCTCTGACCTTGTCGCCGAACAGGTGATGAGCGATGGCCAGTGTTGCAGTGGAGTCCTTTCCGCCAGAGTAGTTAACCCTGATTAAGTGGTCATCCGGGATGCGATGTTTCTGCAAATATCCGGAGTATGCGGTTTCTACTTCACGTACCATTGATGATATGTCATTAGGAATAATGAGTGCTGCGGAGGCATTGCTCATGCCACTCTCCTTTGTTGTTCTATACATGACGGCTCGCGCTCCCACTCTTCACGTTCAAAGGCTTCATCTGCGATATCACACATGGGCAACTCCTGAAATTTGGGCAATAAAAAACCCCGCCGGAGCGAGGTTATTAAAAATTCAATTAAGCTAAATTTTTACTGGCCTTACATAGACCCCAAAAAGATAAGGCACACTATTAACAAATCCCGTTGGTGATAAATCAGTTACTTCAAATTCTTCTTCTTCACCATTAACGTTAAGAATAAGTATTTCACCTATCTGAGGTTCATTATCCAATGTCATAGGCAGCGTTTCTTCTATTTCAGCAACTGCGACTAATACCTGTACACTCATATTTTTCTCCTTTGGATGACCGGGATAGTACTGAGCCATTTACATACGCAATGCTGCTCATTTTTGCCAGCAAGTCACACCGCCAAGGGCTAAAAATGCTGTGATATCACACATGGCATACCTGATATGTGGGCGTTAACAAAACTGCCGCAATGGACGATCAAGGGATGAGTATTAAATTTAAGCATTCATAAATATAAAGTGATTAGGAGACTCTTCAATTAAAAAAAGATCTTGGAAACCATCGTCATCGAATTCAAATGTGATGCCTTGATCTTTCCTCCAACCTGAAAATAGCTTGGTTGTTAACTCGTTTTTAGAGACAATCAATGTGGTTTCCACTCTTTTCGCGGTATCTGAACCGACAACAGATTTGGTTAAATCTGCATTAAATTCAAAACCGCTCACTTTAACTTTAATTACACTCACGTATTTATTTCCTTATTAGGATATGGCGAAGATTATATTTTTCGACTTGTCTATAAAAATTTTACCGCCTTTTCGCTCCTTTGCCATAAATAAAGGTAAAGTTGGGACGGCGATCAATAATTTGCTCTTTACTCAGCTGCTACATGATTTTCTCTTTCAGGCCAGCATTAGCGCAGCCATCGCGGCCGCGCCGGTACATTGCGATTTTCTTCATCGTTGCCTCATTACTTGATGATTAGCGATGGCTTGCCGATTTTTATCTGTGCGCCCGGGACGTCTTTACCTGCGTCCAGCAAGTGCTTAATTGCAAGCTTGTCGGGCTTGATGGTTGTCTCGTATTCAACGAGTTCGGCGGGCAGGGCGCCCGCGTCGGTGATATCGACAGATTTAGATGGCGCGCGAACCGATACTTGATGCAGGCCGGCAGTAACCTTTTTCTTTCCGGCCAGCTCCAGCGATTTGGCGATGTACTCTTTGATGCTGGCGATCTGGTTATCAGCGGTTTTGGCCCGGGCGGCCAGCGATGCTGATTCTTTCTTCAGTGCCTCAGAGTCCGCGGACAGGTTTTTGCAGATGGCCAGCAGCTGGCTTATTTTGTCGGCCAGTTCGCCTTCAATGCCTTCCAGCGTGTCGGCAATCATCTCCGGCTCCATGTCAGAGTCCATCAACCGGGCGTAGTCGTTGGCTACTTCATACAGTTTGGTCATTGGTAGCCGCCTCTAATTTAGCTTTGCACTCGGCATAGATTTCTTGCACGTTGCGTTGCAGTGGGCTGCCGGTCGTCATTTTGTAGGCCTGCTGGAAGAGGGTTTTCAGCTCTGTCATGCCTTCAGCCAGCGGCATCTGATCGCACAGTTCGCCAACCTGATTCTGGAAAGCTTCGGCGCGCTGCTGTTCATCCATCACCACTTTTTCCTCCGGCACATGCTCCATTACCGGCTCCGCATGAATGCCTTCATCCTCGTTCAGGACGTGAATAGCAGTATCCAGACGATCTGCGCGCGGCCAGTATTTGCTGGCGCGTTTAACAATGGTCTTGCGGGCCATCTCTTCCCAAAAGTTTTTCCACGGCCCATTTTTCGCCTTGCTGGTTGCCTCTGTGGCTTTGATTTCTGCCAGGCTCATTTCTTCCGTTAGATAGTCACCGCCCGGTGTTTTCACCGTGCAGTAACCGCCAACGACCACGCCACGATCGCCGAAAGCGTTATATTTGTGCGTAGGCGCCGTATCCAGCCCGTTCGATTCGTAGGTGTCGTTGGAGTAAACCAGCTTGCACTGGCCCCACAGGATGCAGCCTGCCGCTTGGGCGAGATGAAGCAGGCCCATATAACTGATGTCGAGGCAAACCACACCCTTTCGTGGTACCAAATATGCAAGCTTGCTGGCCGGGTTCAGCGTGATACCGATGGCGGCCACGTTGATAATCGCGTTCTGTGCGCTAACTGGGTTAGAAAATGCCGTCTCGGCAAGGTCGTTATTTTTTTGGAAGGCCTGTATAGCAAACTGGCTTTCTTTAGCCCATGTGACGTTTGGCGCTGTAAGGGCGCCACAGAAGAAAGGTTCCTGCTGCTTTACGAATTCAACAATATTCACGCTACATCTCCCATAAACTTCGCCTCGCCATAAAGCTCCTTCGCTTTAGCCAGGCATACTGATTCAACAAAAATTGCATAGGCATCCTGCGCGGCGTCAGAGTCGAGGCCGACACGGTAGGGCGACATACGCAGCGATGGCCGGTAGAACTCCATAGCGCACTCAGGGAAATCACGGGCCAGCTCGTCGGCCTTATCGCGGATCCAGTCGTCTTTATCCACCTGTGCTGCTTCCGCGTTTTCCTGAATTTGTTGAACGCGGTCGTACATTGAAAATCTGCTCACGGGCGGCCCTCCGCGCGGAGGATTTCCCACAGCCGCTGCAACCAGCTTTTACGCGGCGGAGGGGTAAAGCTGGCGCTGGTCAGGATGTTGGAACGGTGAAACTGGATGGATTTAAAAGCGTCGAAAGCAGGGCCACCCACGCGGGCAGCCCCAGCAGTTGCAAATTGCATGGGGGACTCCTGAATTTTAGTTAAAAAAATGCCCCAGTGGTTTAGGCCGGGGCGGTGCGTTTAGATGAACAAATGCAGCTGTAATGTTTAGCAACAGCTCAAGCGTATTTTTTCCCATAATGTTGGTATGGTCTAACTTATTCATGAAAATTTGACTTAATTACCGCTTACGCTTGCTGTTATTTCAAGGGCTGCCATGATTGACACTCTTGCAAATTTGCACGGCCAAAATAAGGAATATTTATGTGCCGTATAGAATTTAAATGCCCTTACTGTGGGGCAAAAAAATTTATTTTTACGACTAACAGTAAAAAGAAAAATACTGGTCATGGGGCTATTTGCTGCGGCTGTGGAAGGCGGGCAACTCCCCGTTGCGTCCTCCTCAACGACCAGCCTCAACACACTGTTTAATCGATAATATCATGTGGCTTGGTTACGTCTTATTTGTAATAAAACGGGCGTGGTATAACGGTATTACGCCAGCCAACAGGCTGTTGATGCAGGTTCAAGTCCTGCTGCCCGTTCCATTTTTATACTCCTGTTTTAGGATTGTTTTATCTTGTAACTATTGGGCTGTAGCGTAAAATTGCTCTTTTGCAAGGGGGTTTTATGAAAAATGTCGTTCTAAGCATGTTGGCTAAAATTTCAAAAATAGATGCCGAAACTAAACAGCTTACGGCTCGTGTAGAAGCACAATCGCTACTGATCAGTGCCCTTGTATTGGCTGTCAGCAAACAGGGCGGCGTCACAGAGATGGTTGAAAGCGCGAACAAAGCTATCAACACAGTGATTGAATCCGCTGACTCCGATGATGTTCTCAAATCTGATGCAGCCATCCTGCTAGCAGAGCTTCAAGATTTACTCACCATATCAAGAGCTGTAGACCGGGCCGAGCCTGAAATAAATCACGATGGGCTTACCGAAATTGCAGGTCTTTCCACACCATCTAAAATTAGCCAGTAGAAAATTTCCGCTGCCATAGCTATTTGCATTAGATGAGCGGGATTGATTTACCGCTCATTTTCTGGCGGGCATTCGTGATCTGGCCGTAAGGGTTATTCACCTTGCGGTAGGCTGGATTTTCCATACTGACGAACTCGGCTTCCTTATCAGTTTTCACTCGCCAGTTCGGCGCCTGGTTAACCGCTGTCAGTACTCGATCGGAGCAGCCAGATAGAGCTGCTTCAACCTTGCGGCCTAACCGTGCGTCTCTCTGTTTTTCAGCCCGGTGCGCTGCTGCGCGCGCCAGATTCTTTTGCTTATTGCGTGGCATGGTTGCCTCCTGTAATTGGCTTAGGTGGTTCAACCAACCCGCCCTGGTGTTGGCGTTCTGTTGGTCAGTTGAACCCCAAAGCCAACTTCACTTTGGTGGGGTGTATCACCCTCAGTTCTGATTGTTAAAGAGCGTAACTTCCGTTTCGTAACTGCCAGCGTCCTGCTGTTGAGGTAAAGAATACTAAGGGTATTTAAAATAGTAAATACCCTTAGTATTTATTTTTGCTATGCTGGATGAATACTGTTGATATTAAAAGCAATTTATTTTTCTGATGGGCACATCACAGGCAAGAGGCAAATCACAGACGTAAAAAAACCCGCCGAAGCGGGTCTATCCATACTCATGCTGTGTGGAAAAAGCCAAAGGCTAAAGCAGAACAATCTCTCTTGTAACTACAACTCGTCAATGTGTAGTGCGAGAAATATAGACCATCTGATAAAAAATTCCGGGAATTTACAGGCTTTTTTTAAATACAGTGCCATTAACTAGTAATTTAATTTATATGATTTATTCTATTTTTTTAGCCACGAGATAGAAGCATTAACTACTACCCATAATGTATCGCAGGCGCAAAAAAGCCCGCGCGAGGCGGGCAAACGGTAGCTGTCATCGTTTTTTGTAGGTCGTATGATAAGCGTTCTGGCCGGGCAGGCATTGATTTTCGTCAAACAGATTCAGGGATGCGCCAAAAGGATACAAAAAAGCCCACTCGGGGCGGGCTACAAGGGTGTAAAATCTGCGCGGTTGCTAGGGTCGGCTGCTATTTAGCATCAACAATATATAGCCTATTTATTTGACCCTTTTTCACAGTAGCCTTCGCAGTAATCGTGAAGGCAGATGAGGGATCACCTTTCGTCGAAATATAGGCACTTAATGCATTGAGGTAGGGATTATTTTTTTTGTTGGCCGCAGGATCGCTGATCTCAGAAGTTATCCGCTTTCCGGATTCATCCCCCTCTAGTAATATTTTTGCGGTCATATTCTGTGCATCAAATTCTGTAAGGTAAGCGCGGTACTCTGTCAATCCTAAAACTTCATCATCATCAAGTTTGTCGATCTGAGATTTGTCGCTCTCATCTACACTCAAAAGGCATCCATCTTTGTTAGTAGAAATGCTAATTTTATCACACGTATTACCAATCGGAGAAACTGCCTGCCGGACGGCTGGACGCAGCTCTACAGCCATCTTATCAATCACAGAGATTAATTTATCGATGGTGCCAGAATCCTTGTTACCAAGCGCCTCAATGGCTTTTTCCAGAACCTGCTGTAGAGCTTTCATTTCATCTTTCTTATTAGAATTTCTCGCAAAAATATACTGAAGTATTGCTCCCAGTATAGTTGCCGCGATCCCTGAGAACAACTGGTTCTGGGTTACAAAATTTAAGGCGGCTTCGAGGGTGAAGCAATTTGCTTTAGCCTCTCTCGCGTACACCTTAACTTCCTGATAATTGGATAATTTACTATATTTTTGTGTGGCTGAAAAAGACGCAGCAGTAGATAAAACTTTAGAGAACCCTTTAAGAGACTCTCCTAGACAGTTGAGGTCAATTTCATGATTTTCAGCATCCTTACCGTCGTACCGCAATGATATTTTTATATCCTGTAAAGCACTGTCTTCCATAACTTATTCCTCAAATATATGTTGTTTTGTTTACCCGAACGTCTCTCCCGGTCACTGAGCATAAGCTTCAGGCTTTACGTTTTCGATACAGCCATAAGGCTACCAGAGCGGCCACGGTAGAGATTGCAGCTTTAGCAGCAATGACCGTAAACTCAAAGTTGTCCATAGCTTCCTCACCATCCCCACTGATGTGGATGTGATGATCAACGAAGCTGCCTACTAAACTATCAGGCATAAGAAACATTACGGCGAAAAAAACGACAAAGAAAATGATAACTTTCATCTTGCTTCACACTTAGAGAAGTCTGGTACACCCCGAACATCAATCCGACCATAAGCCATGAGGCCTTTGCCACCTGGAACACGAAATTTTTTACGGTTAAGCAATGATTTTCTTAAGACTTGAAATTCAGACGATTTGTAAAAAGTAACACATCCCCATGATACGCCGGAGCCATCAGTATTAAGAGGATGTAGTCGGAAGCTTCCACGGCGGACACCGTTTACAAAAACATAGTCGCTCATGGTTTCTGCACTATATAGTCCAAACCATTCGGAATGGTGGTTTTTATAAAGGTGGTATAGATCAATTGCTTCTGCGCGTAACTGATTCAGGACGCTCCCCGTTGGCCTGTCGACAATCCAATAAGTGCCGGGTGGAATTGCAGCCTTTTCTATGTCTGAACAGTTGGGTTTGTTAACAAACCGCTCAATGCCTGACAGAACGTCAAAAGAGCCAACACCATAACAATTTAGCTTTAAGGTTTTACCATCTTTAGAAAGCTTTCCATAATCCATCATGCAAATCTGCACTTTAATGCTCCTCAAATTAGCTGTGTACCTATATCCTTTAACGTAGCTGCCCAAAACAGCCCTATGTTTACCTCAAGCTGCATGCTAATGATTTGACAAATGTTGGCCCATTTAACCAAACGTTTCTTCCGGCCATTGGGCTTTAACCACCTTACCAATGATGCGGATGCAGTGGTCGCAGTCGATCGTCCTGTATGCCGGATTTAGTGGTACTAAGTAACTTACGCCCGAATCCTTATCGTACTTCTTGAAGGTTGCCTCTGAATCGCCGTTGGCAGCAGCTACACAGAAATCGCCAGGCACAACAGTTACAGCCGGATCAACCAGAATCAGCATGCCTTCCGGGAAGCTCGGACGCACACCCTGCGGTGC
Organism: Erwinia artemisiae; assembly: GCF_051400835.1. Classification (NCBI taxonomy): domain Bacteria; kingdom Pseudomonadati; phylum Pseudomonadota; class Gammaproteobacteria; order Enterobacterales; family Erwiniaceae; genus Erwinia; species Erwinia artemisiae. The sequence continues at coordinate 277,623 of NZ_JBLFFM010000001.1, forward strand.
CGTCATAGAGTGACCCTTAACCTCAAGCCAGAATGCTCTCTCGCTGGCTTTCTTCGTTGTCGATACCCATGCCTTAGCATCGCTGGCGGTGTAACTACCTACCTCAGCAAAAGGGCCCGCCTGGACGTGGGCGAAGAGAGGGTACTCGTAAGCAGAGCATGATGAGGGCTGCTTGATGGCTTCATCTGAATTGCTTGAAGAATACGCAGAAACCTCTTTGGAAAGAGCTTGGCTGAATTCAGATATGGGCGCTTGAAGAATTTTGGCAAAACCCGAAGCGATAGGGACGTTTAGCCCTATACGGCCGTTAAGGTAATGTCCTACCGCGCCCTGTGAAATCCCCAGTTCGTCTGCGATTGTGTACTGAGTAACACCCAATTGTTTTTTCTTAGACTCATACAGAGCCTTGAGCCGCTTAGCGTCTTCAAGCTGTTCTGTCGTCAGGGGCTTCTTGTTTTCCATGTTGTAATTGTAATACCAACAGTACTCATAAATGAAATACCTGCACTATTGAATATATAGAATACCTGTAGTATTCTTTTGGCAAGTAACCTCAGGAGTGAATTGTATGAATCGAATGACACTTGAGGATTACGCGAAGGTTCATGGTCAGGCTAAAGCAGCCAGGGACTTCGGCGTAATTCAGTGCGCAATCAGTAAGGCCATTCGTACCGGGAGAAATATTTTTGTAACTGTTCTGCCGGATGGAAGCGTTAAAGGGGAAGAGTTGAGGCCTTTCCCAAGCAATAAAAAATAGCTCTACCGCTCTTTAAACAATCTGGCTGCGGGTGATTCACCCCAAACAACAACATGAAGGCTTACGGCCTTCGCACGTAATTAACTATTCAACATAGAAATCATACGAAATGGAAAACGCAAGTAACAGCAAGTTGATTAACCAGGTGGAGACTGAACTCCGATCCCGGCTGACGCACAAGGGCCAGCGCGTTCTTGCTGCTGAAGCCGGATGGCATGAATCGAAGGTGAGTCGATTAAACCTGCGTGATATGGCGACGGTTTTCGTGCTGCTGGAAAAGGTATGGGAGACAAGCCTGATCGCTGAGGTTGCCAGGCAGGCAGTTGAGGCGGTGATAGGAAAAGAAAAAGCCCCGAACTGCGGGAACAGTTTCGAGGCCTGATGCGAAAAGACTGGATCAATTCACAGGAGTAATTATGACAACGCTTTCGCAGCTGTACAAGCAAAAAGAGAAAAACGGAACCGGCACTACCGTTAAAAAGACTTTCATGGTGCCGATCAGCGAACTTTATCTGGAAGAGGGCAGCAACATTCGTCCGGTCGATCAGGAACATGCTGAATACATGCGTGATTGCTGGATTGACGGTTCAGATCTGCCGCCGCTTTCTGTTGAGGTGACCGAGCAGGGCATCAAGGTCATTGACGGCCAGCACCGTTTTATCGGTGCAAAAATGGCTATCGATTTAGGCCATGATATCCCGCGTATTGAGTGTAAGGATTTCGTCGGTACCGAATTGGATAAGCTGGCGCATATGGCGAAATCCTCGCAGGGTAAACCGATCACGCCCCTGCAACGTGCTGGCGCATACAACCGCGCTAAACGCCAGGGGCATAGCCCAGCGGAAATAGCCAAAGCATTTGGGCGATCGGTTGCGGATGTAGAGCTGCATCTTCAGCTTCTTTCCTCCGGTGATTTGCTTATCGGGATGGTTGAATCTGGCGAAGTAGCTGCAACTACCGCCGTCGCATTGTCGCGGGAGCATGGGCCAAAAGCTGGCTCAGTGGCAGCTGAAGGGCTGGCGAAGGCCAGGGCGGCAGGAAAATCCCGCCTCACGAAATCTGCTGCCATGCCGCAGTTCAGCGCGAAGAAAGCGCGGCGTCTGGTTGAGCTGCTGGTGGATGCTGAACACGAACGAGATGGGGGCTTTGACAACCTGATCCTTTCTCATGGCACAGCAGAAGAAATTAACCGCATTCTGATAGAGTACCGCGCCGGGATTGCCCCATCAACACAGTAAGGCCGTCACCATGAGCATGAATTTAATGGCTAAAGCCATGAGCATCACCGTTGGCAACCCATTGAGAAAGTTGGTGCTGATTAAGCTTGCTGACAACGCCAACGATAAAGGCGAGTGCTGGCCTTCATACCAGCATATTGCTGATCAGTGTGAAATCAGTAAGCGCTCAGTAATGCGCCATATTGACGATCTCTGCGAGTTTGGATTCCTACGAAAAGAGTATCGGCTTGGGCCAAAAGGGAACTCCAGCAATATCTACCATCTGAGTTTAGATGGTGACAGAGAGTCACCACGGGTAGTGACAGAGAGTCACCCCCCTGGTGACAGAGAGTCACCACCCCCTAGTGACACAGTGTCACCCAGAACCAGTCACTCTTTTGAACCAGTAAAAGAACCTATAACCCCTAAATCCCCTAAAGGGGAATCGAAAGGTTTTAACCCCCTTGAGGTAACTATTCCAGAATGGCTAAACGAACAAGCCTGGAGGGAATGGGTTCAGTACCGCAGCCAGTCGAAGAAGCCGATTAAAACGGCACTGACGGTCAACAAGGCATTCAACCTGCTGAAAGAATGTTTTGACGAAGGCCACGACCCGGAAGAGGTGATCAATACCAGTATCGCGAACGGCTATCAGGGCCTGTTCAAGCCGAAGTTCCAAAGCCGCAAGCAGCAGCAATCCAATCCGCAAACCCCACACTGGAACAGCCGTGAAGGCTGGGAGGATTTCTTATGAGCCTGAAACTCGTAGAGGCGATTAACAATCGTGACGGATCCGCTATGGCTCGTATGGCTGGTGGGAACTACGAACCAGAGAAAATCATCAGTAGTGAAGCTGAACAGCTGGTTGACTCGCTGTTTCGCCAGCTGAAGCAAATCTTTCCGGCAGCGATCAGCACCAGCCTGCGCAGCGAAGCGGAAGAGAAAACCACAAAACGCCAGTGGATTGCCGCCTTTGCCGAAAACGGCATCAAAACCCGTGACCAGCTGGCGGCAGGTGTCCGACACGCCAGGGCGAGTAACTCCGATTTCTGGCCGTCGCCCGGGAAGTTCATCGGCTGGTGCAAAGACAGCTCGGTAATCCTCGGCGTTACCGTGGAAGAGGTCATGCACGAGTTTCACCGCTACAGCCGCGAGAAAGGACTCCACACTGGCGGCGCGGAGCGCTTCCCCTGGTCAAAGCCGGTGATGTACTGGATTGTCTGCGACACCCGCCGCGCCATGTACCAGCGCCAGCTCAGCGAGGCTGAAGTCGAAAAGTACGCCGCGAAGCAGCTGGATGAATGGTCGAAAAAGGTCGCTGCCGGCCAAAGCATTCCCGATCCGGTAGTCAGCCTGGAAGTTAAGCGCGACGTGATGCCGGTTAACGACCAGCCCACTGGTGACGATTTGAAAATGCGCTGGATGCCGGATGCTCGCGTTCTCGGTTCAGTAACCCCGGCACAGTGGCTTTATTCAGAATATGAGCGCCGCAAGTCGGTAGGGCTGGTGTGAAATGACACAACAATTTGAGCAGCAGGTAAGCCAAAGAAAGGGGCGGGTTTTGAAAACTTACAGCGTAAAGCTTTGTTATTTTTATGCGCCATTAAGTTTAATTTGTCATAAGTGGCGCTATTTATTTTATCTAACATAATGAATATTCTGTCGTTAAAAAATACTGGCTTCCCAAATGCGTGAGGGTTTCATGGACAGTAGGTTTATAGCGGTGATTGCTCTTGAGGGAAAAGCTCTTGAATGGGCAGCGTTAAAATCTATTGGTGGCCAATGGCCCGCCAATCTAAACGGGCGCTGGGACAAGGCAGGGTTCTTGATAGGTAACCTGCATATTTTCATCAGCGGAGGCGGCCAGAAAGGGACATTTGTGGCTTTTATCGATGAACGCACACCGTCAACAGGGCATGACTTACCTGAAGCCGTTTTCAGAGCCGTTGTTCAGTCAGTGATGGGTAATCTGGTGCTTATACCCGGATCGGTGTTTGAGGACGATTCAAACCAAAATTTATCAGGAGAAACCTATGACAGCTGAAATTATCTCAATTAAGCCTCGTGCAGATCATCTATCTGAAGTAAGCGCAGGCCTGGCTCTTTTAAAAATGTTCCACAAAACCGGCGGCCACAACCATCAAACTATTGAGCTGATTATGGCGAAGATGGAAGATGACCTGGCTAAGGTGCAGGAGACCATCAACCGGAGGTGAGCCGTGCAGGACTTTTGTTTGCACAAATCCACCCTGGGGCAGTTTACCAAACACATCTTCGAACTCGTCTCTTCCGGCAAACGCTGGCGCATCAAAATCACAGAGTGGCGTGATCAACGCAGCATCCCTCAGAACTCCCTACAGCACATGTGGTACGCAGAGCTAAGCGCTTATTTGATTTGGCGCGGCAAGCCCTTTGCTTCTCCTGCATGGGTCAAGGATGCGATGAAACACACCTATCTGGGCTACGAAACGCGCGAGATGGTCGACGTGGTGACAGGTGAAAGAACTCAGGTACAAACGCTACGGCACACCGCAGAACTCGACACAGGCGAAATGCACCACTTCCTGACGCAGGTTGAAGCATGGGCCCTCAATGTAGGCTGTAGGCTGACTGTGCCGGCTGATAGCGAATACAATCAACTCAGAAAAAAGCAGGTCGCATGATGAAGGCACCCGCGCATAAGCCAAAGCGACGGCGTTGTAAAATATGCCGCGAATGGTTCCACTATCACGATTTTCGAACGTGGTGGTGCTGCCCTGAACATGGAGCGCGATTCGCTCTTCAGAAAAGGGAGGCAGACCGGGAGAAGAAAAGAAAGGATGAAGCACAGCAGGAAAAACGAAGCATCAAAATCCGCAAGCTAGCAGTACAACCCCTCAGTTATTTTCATAAGCAAGCTCAAAAAGCCTTCAACGAATTCATCCGCACTCGAGACGCCGGGCAGCCCTGTATCAGTTGCGAGCGCAACACAGGCGCGAAGATGAATGCCGGTCACTACCGCACGGTAGGCGCCAGCAAAGAAACCCGTTACGACGAAAGCAACTGCCACCTCCAGTGCGAGCACTGCAACTCGTATCTCTCCGGCAATATTGGTGAATACAAGCCAAGGCTCATAGCGAAGATTGGGCAGGCTGCTTTCGATCGCCTTATGGGCCCGCACGAGCTTAAAAAGTGGAGACGTGAAGAGCTGCAGGAGCTGGCAACTCACTATCGGCGGAAAACCAGAGAACTGATTAAACAAAGGAGCAAAGCGGCATGAGTCTTGAAGCTACTGTAAAATACCATTTCCCGAAAGGTCAGAGTTTCAGCGGTACAGCGCCAAATACCTCTCCGGATACGCTTACAGGTACTGATTACATTGCCGGGATGGGAATGGCAATGGCTCGCGCCCCCCTGGGGTACAGCGCATTTATGGGCAAAGTAGGGGTAAGCAAGAACGACGCTCGGCGCGCCGTTTCCCTGTTAACTGAATATGCACTTCAAACCTGCGATAAGGTTGCCGCCTTACGCAAACTCAACAGCAAGATTAAACCAGCAGTTATGCAAACGCTCGCAAGTTATGCTTACCTGGACTATTGCCGCAGCGCGGCCAGCTTGAAGCCGTGCGAGTGCTGCGGTGCTACCGGCTTTATAGCGGCGGAAGTCGTGACGATGAAATCCATGCTTTCTGGTCACGGCCGTCGTGAGGTACGCGAGCAAATTCGGGTGCGTTGTAAAGCATGTGCTGGCAAAGGTGTAATCTCCTCAGCGTGCCGGGATTGCAGCGGACGTGGTCGCGTAGTTATGCGAAAAGAAACCGAAAGGCAGGGTGTTCCGGTAATGGGTGACTGTAAGCGCTGCTGTGGTCGTGGTTATGAACGCATTCCGGCAATAGAAGCATACAGGGCTATCTGCACGATAACTGAAAATATCAGCCTGGCAACATGGGACAGGAGCGGGAAGCCGTTTTACGATCGGCTAATCGGAAAGCTCGAGGTTGAAGAGTCATGGGCTAATACCACATTAGCCAAGTTTATTGTATAGAGTGGTATGAAGTAGCTTGTTATTTTATCGCGAGCTATTTACTTTTCAGTAAGCTGGGGGTATATTTCCTAACAGTTGAAGTTGCGTGCATTGTTAAACGTATTATTTAAAGAAAGCCCTGGCCTGACCGCCGGGGCTTTTTCTTTCTGGGGCTTTTTTGGTGTACTACAATGATAGTCGTGGTGAATCCCCCTTTGCGGCGGGGCGTATCAGTTAACATTCTTCTGAATGATGTCAGTAAACAAGTCACGCAAGCTTCTGAACTGGGGAGTTTACCGGGAGGCACCCGGCACCACATCTATCAACTGAACTGACAATAATACCGAGTTGGGCGGGCGCCTGTCATTTTGCAGGGTTCAATCAGAGCAGTTTTCAGCCCCTACTTTAGTCCAGTTGAAGTTATCTCAGATGCCAGGCACAATGCCCACAGATTAGATGTTTTAATCAATGCTACAAATTGCCTGGAACATTTATCTCTTTTCTGCCACAGATGAGAGAATCAAAAGGCAAAAAAATAACCCCACTTCATTAGTCGTTGGAGACAAATTAGGTGAAGTGGGGGTGCCAATACGGCCAACACCAGGGAATACCCATAAGAATAATCTAGAAAAAGCAAAAATAATAATTTTTTTGATACACAGAGCCCGCTTTTGCGGGCTTTTTTGTGCCTGCGATTTGTACCTTCAAAACCAGCCTTAAGGTTTTCCTCCTACTTTCAAAAAATTAACTATAAGCCGCCATCCTGCTGACGGCCGGAATCAAATGTATGCCGCCAGAAAAGGATCCGGGCTTTTGGGCCAGCGTACTGCTGTGGCTCTACAGCCACAAAACAGAATGGGGATATGCCGGAGTAGCGGGCATGTTTTCACTACTACGCAGTGCTTATGCAAAAAGTCCCTGGAGTAAACGAGTGCTGGATGCTGTTTCATGCAGCGCCCTGGCATTTTTCGCCGCGCCCACGCTTCAGGTTATAGGCGCATTACTCAACTGGAACGTACCGGACGCGGCCGCGCAGGTATTCGCGATCTATATCGGCTATGTCGGCAACGACTACATCAGCGCCAGGCTTCACAGCTGGATAGCCACGAAGACGGGAGGCACGAATGAAAATCAGCAATAACGGCATTGCATTTATCAAGCGTGAAGAGGGCGAGCGGCTGCTGGCATATCCGGATTCGGTTGGCGTCTGGACTATCGGTGTGGGCCATACCGGCACAGTAGACGGTAAGCCGATCGCAAAAGGGATGACAATCACGCCCGCGCAGTCAACCAGCCTGCTGTTAAGCGATCTGGCTTGGGCGGAGTCCGCCATCGGCAGCAATGTCAAAGTGCCGCTGACGCAGAATCAATACGACGCGCTTTGCAGCTTCGTTTTCAACGTGGGACGCAACGCCTTTACCGGTTCAACGCTGCTGAAAAAGCTCAACGCGAAGGACTACGCGGGCGCGGCTGACCAGTTTTTGCAGTGGAAACGCGCCGGCCAGTTTGCGGATCTGCTTCTGCCGCGCCGTAAGCGAGAAAGGGAGCTTTTCATCACATGAAAATTATCGGCTTTATTCGGAATTACTCGCACCTCATCGTGATCGGCCTGATATGCGTGTGCCTGTGGGGACTGAATGCCCGCAACGCTCAGCTGACGGCCACCAATGACCGGCTGGAAAAGCTGGCAAACAGCAAAGACGATCAGATTAACGATCTGCGTTCTAAAAACGATGGCCTGGCATCTTCAGTGAATGACCTGGTCACAGCAGTGAATAAGCAAAACGCCGTCATGTCTCAGGTAGTCGAGCAACGGGCAGAAACAGCACAGCAAAACAGGAAGCTTCAGAGTGAAATTAAACGTTACCTTGCGGCGGACAAGTGCGCTGTTGCTCCTGTTCCCGCTGGCGCTGCTGACCGGTTGCGGGACGCAGCAAAAGCCGCTGGTGGAGCACCGGACAATCAGCCAGCCAAACCTGCCGCTTCCCGCTGAGTTAACCGCGCCGATTGATGTGCCGCCGGTGCCAGACAACATGACGTTCGGCCAGGCGGTTGAGCTAAGCGCTGAATTATACGGCGCTCTCAGTCAGGCCAACATCGACCGGGCGGCGATCCGCAACATTGAATCAACCCGCATGACAAACCCCAAGAAGAATTGATCCTCGCAACACAGCAATATCAGCCTCGCATCTGCGGGGCTTTTTTATGCGCGTCGCAGCGCAATTTAACCCCGAGCCTTTCAGTAAGCTGAGCCTGAGAATTGCCGTTATATGGTGGCGACCATCTCGGGGGCGGCTCTTCTGTGCGAACAGGCTCATCTTTCTAAAAGGTAATCGCGATGAAAAATTTACAGGTTGTTCCTGATTTTGACTTTCGCCAGCTGGTTGGCGCTGCTGATGGCGAGCCGGTAACGGACACATTCCAGATCGCTAAGGCATTCGGTAAGCGACATCAGCATGTCATAAGAGCTATCGAAAACTTGCAGTGTTCCCCTGAATTCTCGACGGCCCATTTTTGGGCCTCCGAGAAAATCAATGAGTTAGGCATTTTCGACAAAAAACAGAAGTTCTACCGAATGGATTTCAGTGGCTTTGTGATGGTAGTAATGGGATTCAGTGGCCCGGCTGCCGCGCGTGTCAAAGAGGCGTACATCAATGCCTTCAACTGGATGACGGCAGAGCTACGCAAACACAGTGAAAGCTATGAGGCAGAGCGTAACGCTGTAATGCTTGAGTACATGAAAGAGAAGGACGTAGCGAGCATGTCTGGCCGCCTGCTTAATCGCTGGGGAAAAGTGAAGAAGCCTTCGCTTTTGGCGAGAATGGATCGGATCGAGAAGCAAGGGCAGATAGCGCTGCCCGGCATCACGAAGTGATCATCACAAGGCGCATTTGCGAGTGCGCCTGATGATGAGCTAACTTGCGTGGACACTATTTAGCCTCGCAGGAATTTTGTATGCTCCAAATTTTGACACAGTATGCATAACTGCCTTTATACTTATCGCTCACCATTGGGGAGCGAGCATGAAAGACGTTGGCATCGTAAAAAATCCATTAACAATCATTGCAATATTTGCAGGGTTAGTGGAAATCAGTGCGACAACCGTTTTGCCATTCATATCGGAAACTTTACAAGGGAAATTCATTTGGTTTTTGATGGTTTTTCCGTCAATGCTTGTTGTGCTCTTTTTTATAATTTTATTTTTCAAGCCTGCTGCACTTTACGCTCCCAGTGATTTTACTGATCAAGAATCTTTCATGAGAATTCACGAAAAGAACAAATCGACTGTGAGCGACAATAACGTAGTGGGTGATTCTGGAATGATAATAATTTCTGGTAGAAAAGCATGAAGAAAGTTAATGGCGGAATAATGGCCAATAAGCGAGTGTCACTTGATAACACCTTGTATGACGGCGTCACATTCAAGAATTGCACGATGGTATATACGGGCGAAGGCGGTGACATGGGGCTGCAAAACTGCATTTTGGAAAACTGCGGTTGGGAATTCAACGGAGCTGCAGCTAATACACTTAATTTCTTGGAAGGTTTATCAAAAGGAATGGGCCCGTCTGGAAAAGATTTGGTTAGAAAGTTACTAACAAGAGTTTTAGATGATTTGTAAAAAAATAAACCTCCCTCGGGAGGTTTTTTATGGGGACACTTATGCCTACAGCTATCCCGCGCGCATGCCGTAAGCTGGGCTGCCGTAAGACAACAACTGACCGCTCAGGCTATTGCAATGACCACAGGCATGAAGGATGGCAACAGCATCAGCGCGGGCAGAATAGGCACCAGAGAGGATACGGCAGTAAGTGGGACATCATCCGCGCCCGCATCCTGAAGCGTGACCGGCACATCTGCCAACAATGCCTGAAGAACGGCAAGCCTGTACCGGCATCTACCGTTGACCATATCAAACCCAAAGCCCACGGCGGGACAGACGATGACAGCAACCTGCAATCATTGTGCTGGCCGTGCCATAAGGCCAAGACGGCAACCGAAAGAAGTCGTCAGGGTACCCATCAGTAACCTGCTGAAATGTAAAGAAATATCATCAAATGATAGTAATTCTCATCAAGGCGGCCGAGGGGGAGGGCGGGTCAAGAGTTCAGAGCCTGCGCCCCAAAGTACCGCCGCCTGAGTTTTTCTCGCATCGCCGCAGGTTAGAAAACTTTTTTATGGGTACCCCCAATGTACCCTCTCAGTGGAGTTTCCCCCATGTCCGGACCACCGAAAACCCCGTCACACCTGGTTTTGGTGAGGGGGAACCCATCCAAGCGACCGGTAAACCAGAACGAACCTAAGCCAGAGAAAGGGGTACCCAACACTCCGAAGCATCTCGACAAAATGGGCAAGTACTGGTTCCAGCAGATTGCCCAGGAACTTGACGGGATCGGCGTGCTTACCCAGCTTGACGGCAAAGCGCTTGAGCTGCTGATCGAAGCCTATACCGAATATCGCCGCCATTGTGAAACGCTCGATACGGAAGGTTATACGTACCGGGTGGAGACACAAACCGGCGACGTAATGATAAAAGCGCATCCGGCCGCCGCGATGAAATCAGATGCCTGGAAACGAATTCGCGCCATGCTGTCAGAGTTCGGAATGACTCCGGCCTCGCGCAGCAAGGTTAATGCTGGTGGCCCCGATAAGGTCGATCCGCTGGAAGAATTCCTGAAAGCGAGGGACTGATGGCAAAGGTAGCAGACGGCATCCGCTACGCCGAGCGCGTGATAAGCGGCGAAATCGTTGCGTGTAAATATGTGAAGCAGGCCTGCGCCCGGTTCCTGGACGATCTGGCGGTTGGTGAACAGCGTAACGTGTTTTTCAGCGAAAGCCGCGCGCAGCATATCCTCAATTTTTATAAATTTGTGCCGCACGTAAAAGGCGATCTGGCCGGTAAGCCGATTGACCTGATGGACTGGCACATCTTCATCCTGATTAATATTTTCGGTTTCGTGGTGCCGCAGATAAACGAGCTGACGGGCGAGCAGGTGCTGAACAGTAAGGGCAAGCCGGTCATGGTTCGCCGCTTCCGCACGGCCTATAACGAGGTGGCGCGTAAGAACGCCAAATCAACGCTTTCCTCCGGTATTGGCCTGTATATGGCGGGTGCCGACGGGGAAGGCGGGGCCGAAGTGTATTCTGCCGCTACCACACGGGATCAGGCGCGTATCGTTTTTAACGATGCCGTGAACATGATTAAGCAGTCCCGCGCCGCGCTGGGCAGGCTGTTCGATTACAACAAGCTGGCTATCTTCCAGGAGCGCACCGCGTCAAAGTTTGAGCCGCTTTCCAGCGATGCCAATAACCTCGACGGCCTGAATATCCACTGTGCGATCGTGGATGAACTGCACGCGCACCGCACTCGCGACGTGTGGGACGTGCTTGAAACCGCAACCGGCGCCCGCTCGCAGTCCCTGCTGTTTGCCATCACCACGGCAGGCTTTAACCGCGAGGGTATCTGTTACGAGCTGCGCGATTACGCGGTGAAGGTGCTGAGCGGCGTGGTGGATGACGACACTTTTTTCGGGATTATCTTTACCCTGGACGAGGGTGACGAGCCTTTCGACGAAAAGGTGTGGCAGAAGGCCAATCCGGGCCTGGGCATCTGTAAGCGCTGGGACGACCTGCGCCGCCTGGCGAAAAAGGCTCAGGAGCAGGTTTCTGCCCGCAACAACTTTTTCACCAAGCATCTCAATATCTGGGTCAGCGCCGAGTCCGCATGGATGGACATGGTGAAGTGGGAGGAATGCGCGCCGCTGGCGCCAGTACACGAGTTAAAAACGTACCCGATGTGGGTCGGCGTGGATCTGGCAAACAAGATTGATATCTGCGCGGCGGTAAAAGTGTGGCGGGCACCGGCGGGGCACGTGCACGCAGACTTTATGTTCTGGCTGCCCGAGGGGCGGCTGGAACGCTGCTCCCGACAGATGGCCGAGCTGTACCAGAAATGGCGCGACAGCGGCCACCTGACGCTGACGGACGGTGACGTTGTGGATCACGCCGTTATCAAGGAAGACCTGCTGAAGTGGATTGCCGGTGAAAACCTGCGCGAAATCGGTTTTGACCCCTGGGGCGCAACGCAATTCAGCCTGTCGCTGGCGGAGGAGGGCGTGCCGATGGTGGAGGTGGCGCAGACGGTGCGCAATCTCTCTGAAGCCATGAAGGAAACGGAGGCGCTGGCCTACGCCGGGCGCCTGCACCACAACAATCACCCGGTAATGACGTGGATGATGAGCAACGTCACCGCAAAGACCGATAAAAACGACAACGTGTTCCCCAATAAATCGACGCCAGAGGCAAAAATAGACGGCCCGGTCGCCATGTTTACCGGGCTCAGTCGTCTGATCCTCAACGGCGGAGAAGAGCCGCAGGACTTAAGCGGCTTCTTTGATAATCCGATAATGGCAGGTTTCTGATGAAAGAGAGCAAACAGCCCGGCAAGGTGAAAAGCGCGCTGCTGAACTGGCTGGGCGTACCGATCGGACTGACTACCGGTACGTTCTGGCAGGAATGGATGGGCCTCAGCAGCAGCGGAAAGGTGGTGTCAGCTGACAAAGCAATGCACCTCTCTGCGGTATGGGCCTGCGTCCGGCTCCTGAGCGAGTCCGTTTCCACGCTGCCGCTGAGAATTTACGAACGCCAGCCGGACGGCTCGCGCAAGCCCGCCACGACGCACCCGGCCTATCAGGTGCTGTGCCGCCGCCCGAATATGGAAATGACGCCGTCGCGTTTCATGCTGATGGTGGTTGCCAGCATCTGCCTGCGCGGCAACGCGTTTGTCGAAAAAAAGATGATCGGCAACCGTATGGTTTCGCTGGTGCCGCTGCTGCCCCAGAACATGGTGGTGAAGCGACTGGATAACGGCAGCCTGGAATACACCTATACCGAGGTACAGGCGCAGCGCGTTATTCCGGTAAAGAACCTGATGCATATTCGCGGCTTTGGCCTGGATGGCGTCTGCGGCATGATGCCGATGGCCGAAGGCCGGGACGTGATCGGCTCCGCAATGGCCGTTGAGGAATCGGCGGCAAAAATATTTGAAAACGGGCTGCAAAGCTCAGGATTTTTGTCTGCCGATCAGGCGCTGGATAAAGACCAGCGCGAGCGGTTACGCGGCTACATGCAGGCGTTCACTGGATCAAAAAACGCCGGAAAGATTATGGTACTGGAAGGCGGGCTGAAATATCAGAACGTCACCATGAATCCGGAGGCAGCCCAGATGCTGGAGTCCCGCGCGTTCAGCATTGAGGAAATCTGCCGCTGGTTTCGCGTGCCGCCGTTTATGGTCGGCCACGCCAACAAACAAAGCAGCTGGGCGTCGAGCGTTGAGGGGATGAACCTCCAGTTTCTGACCAACACGCTGCGGCCGCTGCTGGTGAATATTGAGCAGGAGATTTCGCGCTGCCTGCTTGACGGTGACGAAGACCTTTTCGCGGAATTCTCCGTTGAAGGCCTGCTGCGTGCCGACAGCGCCGGGCGTGCCGCGTACTACACGACTGCGCTGCAGAACGGCTGGATGTCACGCAATGACGTGCGCCGTCTTGAGAACATGCCTCCGATTGAAGGCGGCGAGCTTTACACCGTCCAGCTGAACCTGACGCCACTGGAAGACCTGAAAGCCAATGGCCAGGCCGCTCAGGCCGCGCAGCTGCGGAAACTGCATAACCATATTTTCCCCGACATACCTTTTGAGCAATCCCCGCTGAAACAGGCGGCCTAGGAGCTAATCCCATGACACTGAAAAGCCTTCCGGAAGCACCGGCGGGGCGGCCTTCTGCACTCTCAAAACGGGATTTGCCGTCCGCCGCGATGGAGCGCTGGAACGGCGGCATCAGGGCCGCAAGCGCTGGCGACAACACTATCTCTGTTTTCGACGTAATTGGCGCCGACTACTGGGGCGACGGCGTAACGGCCAGCCGCATTGCCGGGGCGCTGCGCTCAATGAACGGCGCGGACGTCACGGTCAATATCAACTCGCCGGGCGGCGATATGTTTGAAGGGCTGGCGATTTATAACCTGCTGCGCGAGTACAAGGGCAAAGTCACCGTCAAGGTGATGGGCCTGGCAGCATCTGCGGCTTCAATCATCGCGATGGCCGGTGACGATGTACAGATCGGACGTGGCGCTTTCCTGATGATCCACAACTGCTGGGTCTATGCGATGGGCAACCGTCACGATCTGGCGCAAATCGCTGCGGATATGGAGCCTTTCGATAAGGCGATGGGCGATATCTACGCAGCGCGCACGGGCCTCAGCATAGAGGACGTGGCCGCAATGATGGACGGCGAAACCTATATCGGCGGCAGCGATGCGGTGGATAAAGGGTTTGCCGACCGCCTGCTTTCCGCTGATGAAATCGCAGACGACGACGACAGCCCGGCCGCTGCGCTGCGCAAGCTTGACGCGCTGTTGGCGAAGACCGACACCCCGCGCTCCGAGCGTCGAAAACTTCTTAAAGCTTTATCCGGCAGCAAGCCTGGCGCTGCTGCCGATCCTGAAGGTATGCCGGGCGCTACCGACGAAATCAATCCTGAAAATATTACACAACTTCAAAACGCGCTGGCCGCGTTCGGCAAATAAGGAATCACTATGTCAGATGTAAATGAGTTACTGAAAAAAGTCTCTGCGAAGCTGGAAGAAGTTTCCGGCACCTTCAGTCAGAAAGCCGAAGACGCGCTGAAAGAGGCGAAAAACTCCGGCCAGCTCTCTGCCCAGACCAAGGACGCAGTGGACAAGATTGCCACCGAGTTCAACGCGCTGAACGAAGCGAATAAAACCCTGAAGGCTTCCCTGGGCGAGCTTGAACAGCATGTTGCCAACATGCCGCTGGCAAGCGCGAAAAAGGTCGTCGAGTCCGTGGGGCATACCGTAATCAGTTCTGAAGCGCTGAAGGCATTTGCCGCCAGCGTGGAGGGCGGTAAGCGCGTCAGCGTGCCGGTTAATGCCGCGCTGCTGTCAACAGGCGTCGCTGATGGCGTGGTTGAGCCTCAGCGCCAGCCGGGTATCGACACCGCGCCGAAACAGCGCCTGTTTATTCGCGATCTGATCGCACCGGGCCGCACCAGCGCGCCGGCCATCTTCTGGGTACAGCAGACCGGCTTTACCAATAAGGCCGCCGTGGTGCCGGAAGGCACGACCAAGCCGTACAGCGATATCGAATTCGCCACGCAGATTACGCCGGTGACCACCATCGCGCACATGTTTAAAGCGTCCAAGCAGATCCTGGACGACTTTGCGCAGCTTCAGTCAACCGTGGATGCTGAGATGCGCTACGGCCTGAAGTATGTCGAAGAGCAGGAAATTCTGTTCGGTGACGGCACCGGTGCGCACCTGAAAGGCATCGTGCCGCAGGCGTCCGCGTTTAAGGCAGCGTTCAGCGTTGAGCAGCAGAACGGTATCGACGATTTACGTCTGGCGATGCTTCAGGCGCAGCTGGCTCGCTTCCCGGCGTCCGGCCACGTTCTGCACTTTATCGACTGGGCGAAGATCGAACTGACCAAGGACACGCTGGGCCGCTATATCCTGGCGAACCCGTCCGCGCTGACCGGCCCGACGCTGTGGGGGCTGCCTGTTGTGGCCACCGAGGCCGCCGCGTTCCAGGGCAAGTTCCTGACCGGCGCATTCAACGCGGCCGCGCAGCTGTTCGACCGTGAAGACGCCAACGTGGTCATCTCCACCGAGAACGCCGACGACTTCGAGAAGAACATGATCTCTATCCGCTGTGAGGAGCGACTGGCGCTGGCCGTCAAGCGCCCTGAGGCGTTTATCTACGGCACCTTTACCGCACCGGCAGCCGCTGGCGCATAACCCACTGACGGCGGCCTGCGGGCCGCCAGCACAATGAGGACAGAGCCATGAAACTGCGATCCATCAAGCCCATCTATCACCAGGGCGAAGTACTGACCGAAGGCACCACGTTTGAAACCCTGGAGCAGCACGGGCGCGAGCTTATCCAGCGGGGCTATGCCGAGGAGCCGGGCGCGAAAAAAGAACCCGGTGATGACGGCAACCCCAAAGGCAAGGCGAAAACGAAGTAAGGGGGAATTATGCTGACCGTTGATCAGGTAAAGCATCACTGCAACATCGAACAGGATTTTACCGAGGATGATACCTGGCTGGCGGCCCGCATAAAGGCGGCGGTGCGGTACGTGGAAAACTCTACCCGCCGCACGCTTTATGAAGATTCCGCCGATCCTCTTTATCTGGCCGATCCGGACGCGTTGCTTTACGGCGAGGACATTGAAACCGCCATGCTGATGCTGATTGCGCACTGGTATGCCAATCGCGAAGCGGTGGTGACCGGCGTCAGCGTGGCCACGCCTGATTTTGCCGTTGAAGCGTTTCTTCAGCCCTACCGGATTTATGGCGTATGAGGGCGGGATCGATGCGTTACCGGGTGACGCTGCAAAAACCCGCCAGCGGACGCCTGCCGTCCGGCCAGCCCGCTACCGGCTGGGAACGTGTGGCAAGCTGTCGGGCTTCCATAGCCGACGTGTCGGGGCGTGAGCTGCTGAACTCCGGCGCCGAGCTTTCCGGTACCACTACCCGCATCTGGATACGTAACAACCTGCGCGCGGCCATCTCAACCGGCTGGCGCGTGGTGCATAATCCGCCGACCGGCGCCGGTGAGGTCTACGACATCAAATCAGCCATTACTGCCGAAAACGGTACCCGGCTGGAGCTGCTTTGTGAGAAGGGGGTGAAAAAGTGATTGATACACTTCTGGATTTCTCCGGCCTGACTGATATCGCCAGAGACCTGGAAACGCTCAGCCGCGCGGAAAACAACAAGGTGCTGCGCGACGCCACGCGCGCCGGTGCCGGTGTACTGCGTGATGAAGTCATTGCCAAAGCGCCCGTTCAGACCGGAAAGCTGAAGAAAAACGTTGTTGTGATGACCCAGAAGGCGCGGCGCCGGGGCGAAATCTCTTCCGGCGTACACATCCGGGGCGTGAATCCCGGTACCGGCAACAGTGACAACACCATGAAGGCCAGCAACCCGCGTAACGCCTTCTACTGGCGCTTTGTGGAAATGGGCACGTCAAAGATGGCGGCACATCCTTTTGTGCGTCCGGCTTTCGACGTCAGGCAGGAAGAAGCCTCTCGCGTCGCGCTGGCGCGGATGAATCAGGCCATTGATGAGGTGTTGTCAAAATGACGGAGGCTGATATTTACCCCCTGATTGGCAGCCTGGCGGACGGGAACGTATTTCCTTACGTTGCGCCTTCCGGCACCGCCGCGCCGTGGGTGGTTTTCCTGTTGCCCACGTCCGTATCCGGCGACGTGTTTTGCGGTCAGGCCGAAACGGCCGGCACGCTGCAAATTGATGCCTGGGCGCAGTCCATTGATGAAGCGCGTGCGATCCGCAGCCAGATCCGCGAGGCGATCGCGCCGCTCAGCCCCGTCTCGCTTAATGAACTAAACGACTACGAGCCCGACACGTCGCTTTACCGCGCCACGCTTGAAGTTCAAATCTGGGATTAACCCCGAACAGGCCGCCACCGGGCGGCTTTTTACTATCCGGAGATAACCATGTCCTCAAAGTATGAAAAAACACAGGGAACGAAAATCAACGTTTCCGCCGATGCGGCCACGGAAGCCAACCCGACCGGCGCCACCTGGCAGAGTATCAACTGCTCCACCAAAGAGCTGAGCTATACCGGCGGACAGAAGTCCGATATCGAAACCACCACGCTGTGCTCCACCGAGCAGGAAATGACGAACGGCCTGGCCGCGCCCGGCGAGGTAACGCTGTCCGGCAACTGGTCAGCGGATGAGGTCGGGCAAAGCACGCTGCGCACCGCCTATGAAACCGATGCGGTGCACGCGTTTCAGGTGATTTTCCCGTCAGGTAATGGCTACGCCTTCCTGGCTGAAGTGCGTCAGAACAGCTGGAGCCTGTCCACTGCGGGCGTGGTTACCGCGTCATTTACCCTGCGTGTTAAAGGCAAACCGGTAGCGATCGTCCCGGCACCGGCCGCAGCATAAAAACGGCGGCTCAGGCCGCTTTCTCCCGCATCAGTCAGAGAGTAATAAGATGGCAAAGAAGGCATCAACCAACCCTTTACGCGCGCTGGCGCTGGCACCTATGGCCGGGTTTCGCAGCAAGATTATCACCGTCCCTGAATGGGAAAATACCAGCGTAAAACTGCGCGAGCCGTCAGGTCAGGCCTGGCTGGAATGGCAGCAGATCATTAACCCCAACCCGGAAGGCGAGCCGGAAACGCTGACCGCCGCCGAGCGCGCGCTGCGCAACAAAAGCGCCGACGTGGTGCTGTTTATCGACGTGCTGCTTGATGAAGAAGATATGCCGGTGTTTACCGCCGAAGATAAGCCACTTATTGAAAATATCTATGGCCCGGTACATGCCCGGCTGCTTAAGCAGGCGCTTGACCTGAGCACGTCACAGGCGGCCGCCGAGGCAAAGTAAAAGAGCCCGGCACTTTCTTTCTGATGACGCTGGCCCTGAGGCTGGGGCGTACCCTCCATGAGTTAAAAGAAACGCTGACCGCCAGCGAACTCCGGATGTGGATTGAATACGACAGGGTGAACCCCATCAGCGACCGGCGCGGCGACATTCAGACCGCCCAGGTCGCCACTGCCGTTCTTAATTCGCAGGGTGCGAAAGTCAAAATGGAAGACGTTCTGCTGCAGTGGCGCGAGCCCGATCCGGTTGAAGAAAGTGGCGGGCTTGAAGATTTCTTTGCTGCGCTGTCCGGTTAATGCATTTACAGGGTGATTTATGGCTACGCTGCGCGAACTTATTATCAAGATTTCGGCAAATTCCAGCTCGTTTCAGTCCGAGATTGCGCGCGCGTCGCGGATGGGCTCTGATTACTACAAAACGATGGAGCAGGGCGGGCGCCGTGCGGCGGCGGCCACGCGGGAAACGCAGCGATCGCTGGGCGAGCTTAACTCTCAGCTGGCGTCCGTCCGCGCTACCGCAACCGGCATGGCGGGCGCCTTCGCTGGCGCCTTTGCTACCAGTCAGCTGATCCATTATGCGGACACGTGGAACCAGCTCAGCGGCCGCCTTCGCCTGGCGTCGACTTCAGCGGATGATTTTGCGAATTCACAGCAAACGCTGATGACCATCAGCCAGCGTACCGGCACCTCGTTTGAAGCCAACGCGAATCTTTACAGCCGCATTGCTTCCTCCCTGCGCGATGCGGGCTATGCCTCTGCGGACGTGGCGAAAGTAACGGAAACAGTGGCAACGTCCCTGAAGCTTTCGGGAGCAAGCACGGAAGAGGCCAGTTCGGTGATTACCCAGCTCAGCCAGGCGCTGGGATCGGGCGTGCTGCGTGGGGAAGAATTTAACGCAATCATGGAAAGCGGCGGACGGCTGGCGAAGTTTCTGGCCGACGGCCTGCACACCACGATCGGCGGCCTGCGCAACATGGCCAACAACGGCGAGCTGACCACGGATAAAATCGTGCCGCTGCTGACCAACGTTGAGCAGCTGCGTAAGGAGTTCGACACGCTTCCGGCATCCATCAGCGGATCGGCTCAGAAGGTGGAAAACGCCTTTATGCAGTGGGTCGGCGGTGCTAACAATGCCGTGGGCGCGTCATCATCCCTGTCAGGCGTGCTGGATGGCCTGGCAAAAAATATCGATACCGTGGCAAACGTGACGGGCGCGCTGGTCGGTCTGGGCGTGGCGCGTTATTTCGGAAATATGGTTTCCAGCGTTACCACGGCGACCGCTTCGGTTATCTCAAACACTGCCGCTGAGGTCGCGCTGGCAGAGGCGCAGGTGCGCGGCACGCAGGTGAGCGTCGCCACGGCGAGGCAGGCAGTTTATCGCGCTCAGCAGGCAAGGGCGGCGGCATCCGGCATTGAAGCGCAAATAGCGGCTGAACGGCAGCTGGCAGCGGCGCAGGCAGGTCTAAATACGTCGATTGCCAGCAGGAGCGCGGCAGCCGGGCGCCTGACGGAAACGGCATCAGTAATGTCGCGTCTTGGCGGCGGCGTACTGGGTATCCTTGGCGGCTGGCCTGGCGTGATTATTGCGGCAGGCACCGCGCTTTATGGCGTATCACAGCACATGGAGCAGGTGCATAACGAAGCCGTGGGTTTCGCTGACAGTCTTGATGCCATTAACGGCAAGCTGCAAAAAATGTCGGTAGCCGGCCTGCGATCCACGTCTGCCGACGCGCGCGGCTCGCTGGATGCGCAGAAAAAAGACCTGGCTGATATCGACGAGCAGATCCGCAGGACGCGTGACAGTCTCCGCGGTATGCAGGACATGGAAAAGCAGTACGATGAGCATCCCTGGCTGGCGCGCATCAATAACCTGATGACGGCAGAAGAGCTGACGAAACGCCAGCAGGAAGCCACCGATCAGCTCAGCAGGCTGGATTACCAGCGTGAGCTGGCAGCATCAAAAGTTGAAGCCACGCAAAAGCTTGTGAATGACGCCAGCGACCTGGCTACGAAAAAAGCCATTGAGCAGGCGGGGGCCGTTTCGATTCTGAAAGGGGCTTACGATCTCCTCAATCGATCAATGAGCGCCACCGGTAGCGCAACGCCGCCGCAGTATGCCGGGCCGGTTGTTTCACTGGCAAAGGCAACGCCTCAGCAGGCGACTGCACTCGAAAAAGCGCGTCGCGATAACGAGCTGGCCAGCCTGTCAGGACTGCAAAAGTTACATGCCCAGCATCAGTATGAAGCCGACGATCTGAAGCTTACCGGCGCGCTGTATACGCAGTACGTTTATAACAAAGACCAGGCGGCCAAAAAGGATGCCGAATCAGCCCAGGCTAAAAAGGACGACACCGCCGCAACCAACGCCCAGAAGAAGGCGGCGCGTGAGGCTGCGCAGACGGCAGACCAGTATTCCCGAAAAATGGCCGATCTCAGCGTGGCGGTGGAAGTGCAGCGGGTGCGCGCCACGGACGGGGAAAAAGCTTCCGAACTCTATGCCGCGTCGCATCAGGCCGGTGTTAAATGGACGGACGAACAGCGAAAGGCCATTCGTGCCTCTTCGGTCGAGCTGGAAACGTGGACGCAGAAAGCGGACGCGAACGTTAAAAAGCAGCGCGAGCAGACCGAAGCACTGAAAGATCTGACCGACGCCGCGCGCAAATACCGTGATGACGCCGCGTTAACGGCAACCACTGCTGGCATGGGCGATCGGCAGCGCGATCGCTTCGGAGAGCAACAACAGGTTGAACGTGTCTTTGATAAAACCGACAAAGGTGCAGAAGCTATTGCGGTGCGTAATGCAGCACTGGACGCGCTGGATAAAAAATACCAGGCAACCGCTGCCGCAGAATCCAGCTGGCTGAACGGCGTTTCCCGGGGCTATGAAAACTGGCTCGAAAGCGCCAGCAATATCTCCGGCACGGTTTCACAGGGGATCACCTCCACGATGGACAGCGCGCTGGATAACATGGCGGCCGGACTGGCAGGAAGTAAGGCCGACTGGAAAAGCTGGGGGCTGTCTGTCGTGCAGATGATTTCCAAAGTCGCGCTACAGATGGCGATTGTAAATTCGCTTCAGGCAGCTGGCGGCTCCGCGCTGTCCGGTATATTCAGTGGGCTGGCAAGCGGTGTTGGCGGAGCCGCAACAGGCGCAGCCGGGGCAGCAGGCGGAACAGGCGCAATGGGAATGCCGACCAGCTTCAGCGCTTACGACGGCGGCGGCTTTACCGGCGCGGGCGGAAAATACGATCCGGCCGGTATTGTGCACCGGGGGGAATTCGTTTTCACCAAAGAAGCCACTGACCGGATCGGCGTACCCAACCTGTACAGCATGATGAAAGGCTATGCCAGCGGTGGCGTGGTAGGCGGTACGGTGGGTATCAATGCGTTTTCTTCCGGCGTAAATGCAGCTTCCGGTGATGGTATGAGCGGTATTCAGGTGAACGCACCTGTCACGATTATGCAGGATAGCGGGTCCGGCAGTTTCAGCAGCGCCAATACAGCCAGCACGGCGAAGCAATTAGAGGCCATCGTTCAGACTACTGTTACCGACAGGCTGAGGAAAGAAATGTCGCCTGGCGGGCTGCTTTACAGAAAGTAGTTTATTTTTGATAAAAAAGCTTCAAAAAGCGTATTAAATCAAATTCATAGAATTAATCAAAATAGCTTTATCATTTAATGCTTTAGGATTATTCTTAGGTGATTGCTTACTTATTGAAATATTTTAAAGGAAAATGATGAAAAGGTTGGTCGCTTTAGCTGTTACTTGTGCTCTTTTAACTGGATGCTTACATACTACCCCGATGCCTGTGCAAATTTCTCAGCCTGGTGATGAAATGATGTCTTGTCAGTCAATCATTTCTGAAATGGGGAATATGACTAATGAAGTTAAACAAAGTGACAGCGACCATACTAAACAAGTTGCGACCAACTCAATTTTAGGCGTGACAGGCTTTTTACTTCTTGTACCATGGTTTTTCATTGATACAAGTGATGCCCATACTGTCGAAGGTGGCGCTGCTAAGACACGCCTGAAAAAGCTGAATCAAATTTATACTGATAAAGGATGCGCCAAGTCCCAGCCGCTTGCCTTGGAAATGCCACGCTAAATTTAAATTATTACCTTTAGATAAACCCGCTTCTGGCGGGTTTTTTATTGGTCGGAGAAAATATGGCAATCGACACATTTACCTGGTGCCCTCAGGTGCAGGCCAGCGAGCAGCTGGCCGTTGCTACGCTTCAGGCTCAGTTCGGGGATGGTTATAGACAGGTAGCCAGCGCGGGCATAAACACGGCTGTGGAATTATGGGCATTGTCCTGCAATGGCAATAAAGCTGACATGCTGGCGCTGCGGGCGTTTCTGAAAGCGCACGTGCTGGCTTCTTTCTGGTGGACAAATCCCTGGGGCGAAAAGCACCTCTATCGGGTAAAGCCTGACTCCATCAATCCTAAATTCATCAACGGTAACTTTGCAGAAATAGCTTTCACTTTTGAACAGGCCTTTGTGCCTTAATTTCTCTCTCCGGTAACCGGGTCGCTCAGGCGGCCCTTTTTTATGGGCTGAATATGAGCTTCGCACAGGACATACAGCAGCTGGAGCCAGGCCAGCTAATCCAGCTGCTGGAAATTGACGGCACCGCCTTTGGCCTGGACAACATCCTGCGCTTTCACGCGCACAATATCAGCTCGGAAGGCTGGGCTTCGTTCGCCGCAGACGATCTGCCGTCAATTATCTGGCAGGGCAACGAGTACGAGCCTTATCCGTATGAGCTGAAAGGCCTGGAGCTTTCCAGTACCGGATCGCAGCCGACGCCGACGCTTTCCGTGGGCAACGTCGGGAACTACGTCACCGCGCTGTGCCTTCAGTTCGACGATCTGGTTAAGGCAAAGGTAAAGGTTCACACGACGCTGGCCCGCTATCTCGACGCGGCGAACTGGACGGCGGGCAATGCCAGCGCGCAGCCGACGGAAGAGCGCGTGCAGCTTTTTTATGTAAACGCGAAGAAAACCGAAACGCGTTCACAGGTGGATTTTGAGCTGTGCTCGCCGTTCGACGTGCAAAGTCTGCAATTACCTTCCCGGCAAATCACGCCGGTCTGCACCTGGTGTATGCGCGGCTGGTACCGCACCGGCACGGGCTGCGACTACAACGGCACGCGCTATTTCCTGAAAGACGGCACGCCGACGGATAACCCGGCGCTGGACGTGTGCGGCGGCCGCCTGAGCGACTGCAAGCTGCGTTTTGGCGACGATCAGCCGCTCCCGTTCGGTGGCTTCCCGGCGGCAAACCTGCAGGGGAGATAATGATGCGGAAAAAAATTATGTCGGCCATCACGGCGCACGTTGAGGCGGAATACCCAAACGAGGCCTGCGGCGTGGTGGTGCAAATTGGCCGGGCTCAGGAGTACCTGCCGTGCCGGAACATTTCTGACACGCCGACCGAAAGTTTTACCCTGGCGCCGGATGACTACGCGGCGGCGGAAGCTCAGGGCGAGGTGCTGATGCTCATCCATTCTCACCCTGACGTGGTACAGCTGGTGCCGTCAGAGGTTGACCGCATTCAGTGCGATCACTCCGGCGTGGAGTGGGGGATTATGTCGTGGCCGGACGGCGATTTCTGCACGCTTTCGCCGCGCGGTGAGCGGGAGCTGGCCGGGCGGCGCTGGGTATTAGGTCATGCCGACTGCTGGACGCTGGTTATGGACTATTACCGGCAGGAGCACGGGCTGGCGCTGAATAACTGGTCGGTGGATTACGAGTGGTGGAAAGACGGCAAAGAAAACCGCTATGACGACAACTGGCAGTCGGAGGGGTTCGTTGAGGTGCCGCGTGAGGATATGCGACCGGGCGATATGGTGATGATGCAGGTCAGCGCGCCGGTCACCAACCACGCCGCCATATATCTCGGCGACAACATCATTTTACACCACGCTTTCTGCAACCTGTCGGCGCGGGTGCCGTACGGAAAATACTACCGGGATCGAACGGTGCGCGTCGTGCGCCGGAAGGAGTTAATTGATGCTTAAAACACTGACGCTCGGCGGCGCGGCGGGCAAGAAATTTGGCAAAACGCACCGGTACCACGTGGCCGATCTGCGCGAGATGCTGCGCGCCATGTGCGCCACCGTGCCGGGATTCAAAAAGTACATGTCGAACGCGCATCTCAACGGCGTGCGCTTCACGTTCTGGTGCGGCGGCAACAACATCGGCCTGGCGGAGTTTGATATGTCGGGCGGCGCGGAAGAGTACCGCATGATGCCGGTTATCGAAGGGCGCAAAAGCGGCGGCGCGCTGCAAATTGTGGTCGGTGCGGTGGCGCTGGTCGCGGCATTCTTCACGGCCGGCGCTTCGCTGGGCGTATGGGGCGCAACGATGGGGCTGGCAACCGGCGCGGCGGCGGCAACGGGCGGAACCGCGCTTGCAATGACTGCCCTGACCGGGATGGGGCTGTCGATGATGCTCGGGGGCGTGGTGAGCATGTTGACGCCGCAGCCGAAATACAATATCGGCTCGGCCTCCAGCACCGATAACCAGCCCAACTACGCGTTTGGCGCGCCGGTGAACACCGTTTCAATGGGCTATCCGGTGCCGCTTCTGTATGGCAGTCGGGAGATTGGCGGCGCGATTATCAGCGCGGGCATCTTCTCCAGCGACCAGCAGTAAATCACATCAGCTTCAGGCCACCTCCGGGTGGCTTTTTTTATGGGTGGAATATGCAACTTCTTCATGGCGCGACGATGATCCAGGGCCGTAAAGGTGGCGGCGGCAGCGCGCATACGCCGGTGGAAGAGCCGGACGATCTGCTGTCCGTAGCCAAACTAAAAATGCTGCTCGCCATCTCTGAGGGGGAGATTCATGGCGAGCTTACCGCGCAGCAGATTTTCCTGAACGACACGCCGCTGGCTAATGATGACGGTTCATACAATTTCAGCGGCGTAAAGTGGGAATACCGCAACGGCACGCAGGATCAGACCTATATACAGGGCCTGCCGGAAATTGATAACGAGCTGAGCATTGGCGTGCAGGTAAAGGCCGCTTCGCCCTGGGTACGCCAGTTCACCGATCTGAATCTCGACGCAGTGCGCGTGAAGCTGAGCCTTCCGGCCCAGTATGCCTATAAAGACAACGGCGATATGGTTGGCACTGTTACCCAGTATGCGATTGACCTGTCTGTTGACGGCGGCGCATGGCAGAACGTCGTTAATGCCTCGTTTGACGGGAAAACCACGTCAGAGTACCAGCGCGATCACCGTATTGACCTGCCTTCAGCTACCTCCGGCTGGTCGGTTCGCGTCCGGCGCATCACCGCTGATTCCACCTCAACCAAACTGGTTAACGCCTTCAGCGTGTATTCAGTGGCAGAGGTCATCGACAGCAAGCTGCGTTATCCCAACACGGCGCTGCTGTACATGGAGCTGGACTCCAGCCAGTTTAACGGCAGCGTGCCGAAAACGACCTGCAAGCCTAAGGGCAAGCTGGTGCGGGTACCAACAACCTACGATCCGGCCACGCGCACCTACAGCGGCACCTGGTCCGGCGATTTCCGCTGGGCCTATTCAAATAACCCGGCGTGGATTTTCTACGACCTGGTGCTGGACGAGATTTACGGCATGGGAAACCGCGTCGATGCGACCATGATCGACAAATGGGAGCTGTACGCCATTGCGCAGTACTGCGATGAGATGGTGCCGGACGGCGCGGGCGGCACGGAGCCGCGCTTTACCTGCAACGTTTATATCCAGAGCCAGCAGGACGCCTATAACGTGCTGAAGGATATTGCGGCGATTTTCCGGGGCATCACGTTCTGGGGTAACGATCAGATTTACGTTAAAGCCGACGTGCCGCAGAACGACGTGGATTTTGTTTATCACGCATCCAACGTTATCGATGGCCTGTTTACCTACGCGGGCGGGACGTACAAAAACCGCTACACGTCCTGTCAGGTATCCTGGTCAGACCCGCAGAATCATTATTCCGACACGGTTGAGGGCGTTTACGATACTGACCTGGTCCAGCGCTACGGCGTCAATGAAACGCAGCTGACGGCCATTGGCTGCACGTCGCAAAGCGAGGCGCACCGCCGGGGGCGCTGGGCTATCCTGTCGAACGCGAAGGACGGGACTATCTCGTTTGGCGTGGGCCTGGACGGTTATATCCCGCTGCCGGCTGAAATCATTGGCGTGGCCGATCCATACCGTGCGGGCAAGCCGAACGGCGGCCGCGTCAGTGCCGTGAATGGGCTGAGTATTACCCTGGACCGCGCAGCGGATTATGCCGCTGGCGATCGGCTGGTGCTGAACCTGCCGGACGGCAGCGCGCAGACGCGTACCATTGCCTCTGTCAGCGCCGATAAAAAAACGATGCGCGTCAGCACTGCCTACAGCCAGACGCCAGCGGCGGGTGCCGTGTGGGCCATTGACAGCGATAATCTCGCTATCCAGTACTTTCGCGTGACCTCCATTGCATCCGGTGATGACGGCACTTTTACCATCTCCGGCGTGCAGCACGATCCAAACAAATACCGCTATATCGATGACGGTGTGAAGATTGACCCGGCGCCGGTTACCGTGACGCCGCCCGGCGTAATGCAGGCACCGAAAAACATCATCATCACGGAAGTGGATCACGTTGCCCAGGGCCTGACCGTGGCCTCCATGCAGGTGACGTGGGACAGGGCCGATAACGCCATTCGCTACAACGCACAGTGGCGCAAGGATAACGGCGACTGGGTGAACGTGGGTCAGGTCAGCTCGCAGGGCTTCACTATTCAGGGGATTTACGCCGGGGTTTATGACGTGCGCGTGCGGTCAGTGAACGCGATGGAGGTATCCTCGCCGTGGGGCTACGCCGAATCCACCACGCTTAACGGTAAAACAGGCAAGCCCGGTACGCCGGTCAGCCTTAAAGCGACCGACGACGTGGTATGGGCAATCGACATTACCTGGGCGTTCCCGGACGGTTCCGGCGACACAGCCTACACCGAAATCCAGCAGGCCACCACGGCAGACGGACAGAATCCGCTGCTGCTGGCAAACGTGCCTTACCCCGGCGTCAGTTACCAGCATGGGCCGATGCCCGCAGGCGTGCACCGCTGGTACCGGGCGCGGCTGGTAGACCGGATCGGCAATAAGGGTGACTGGACGCCGTTTGTCGGCGGCATGTCGAACGTGGATTCCACCTCGCTTCTGAAAGACGTCACAGATAAATTCCTGACCGCAGAGGATGGCAAGGCGCTGCTCGCAGAGCTGGAAACCGATCCGGAAGCGCTGTTGCAGAACATGCTGGCGACCTACGAAACGGTGGATCAGCAGTGGGCCAGCTACGGCGAGAACCGCGCGGGCATTTTACAGGCTCAGAAGGTGGCCGCAGATGCGGAAAGCTCGGTTGCTCAACTGGAAACAGATGTTGTGGCGCAGTATGCCGAGACGCAGGCCGCACTCCAGCAGAAGTTTACCGCTTACGCAGATGCGACGGGCGGCTCTGCAATTTACACGCTGAAAACCGGTTTGCGGTACGGCGGCACAAACTATGACGCCGGGCTTTCGGTCGCGGTGACAATCAACGGTTCATCAGTTGATACGCGCCTGGCGGTTAATGCTAACCAGTTCGTGGTTATCAGCGGCAGCGGCAGCAATCTCTATTCGCCATTTGTCATCAAAGATGGTCAGGTGCTGATTAACCAGGCATTTATCGGCGAGGGCTGGATAACCAACGCGATGATTGGAAATTATATTCAGTCCAATAACTATGCGGCAGGTTCAGCTGGCTGGAGGCTGGATAAAGGCGGAACTTTCGAAATAAATGGTTCCAACGGATCGGGCAGAAAGGTAATTACTGCAACTGAAGAACGGGTTTACGATGCAAACGGAACTCTTCGCATGCGTTCGGGCGTTTGGTGACAGGGGGTAAGAATGCCAGCAGGAATGCAGTGTTGGGATGAAACAGGGAAGTTGATTGTTGATATCGGTGATTATAACTGTCGATTTATAGGCGTGGTTAATGTCTCATGCCCGGCGAACATATCCGAGGTTACGGTTAGCTATGCGGGCATCACGGCGAACGGTAGCTTCGGTGTGGTGATTGCCACAAATTCCGGTGCGGGAATTTCTTCAATATCAGAATATGCCGTCAGGACTTACGACGGAGGGATCAGGGTAATAGGTATTTTCCCTTCCAACAGAGCCGCTACATTAGCAATTAATCTATATGGGTTTTTATGAGTGGATTTCAGGTCTTCAATGACAAAGGTGCAGTGGTAATTGATTCCGATTACTTCGGAACCTATTTCAGGGACAGTAAATCATACGGTGCCGTTACGGATACCGGCATCTATAACATAACAACCCCGATCGGAAATACCTCGGATATGGGATACGTGTCGGGCGCATATCCACTGGATGGAAATCTTCAATGGTTTAAATTCAGCAACGGCGCGAAAGCCGTTCTTTGCAATGGAAACTCCCCACTGGCAACTGCAAATGCAGGGACAATGGCCAGAACCGGTACGGACGTTCCGATCGTCAGTGGTTATCGTGATGTTTATAACGCTTCCGGCCAGCTGGTTTGGTCTGCTGTTTCTGCTGCAAAGATACCAAGAGTGATGGGTTTTTTTGATATTCCGGCAGGGTTCACTCTTGATACCAGCGTCTATTCTCAAAATATCGGAACCAATACATGGCTGCTTGCCAGTAACTGCCCGGCCAATCTTTCGTATGGAGACAGCGAAGGGTCGTTAACAGGCTACTCTGGGTTGTTTTTCAGGTTTGACTCAGGAAATCTCCAGGCTTACTGGATAAATCAGAGCCAGCGAAGTTGGGCGCAAACTTTCCAGCCTTATGGATTGCGCATACCATACGCAATTCTTTCTAACCTTTCATAATAAGAAAAGCAGATCTTCATGATAAAGTAATATCATCTATATGGCTGTTGATTAAGCATTCTCTCTGCTTTAGTTTATGGGGAAAAAGAGAGGATACATTATGAAGTCTTTACTTTTCCTTTTCGCAGCATGTGTGAGCTTTGCTTCTTTCGCAGATAATCATGGTATCAATTATCCAGAACGTGCCGAGAGGCTTCGCGTGACAGGGCATGCAAAAGTGCTGTATGACATCGGCAATGACGGACGTGTCAGCAATATAAGGTTTATTGAAGCAGAACCACGATATGTTTTTGAAAAAGAAATAAATAAAGGCATGCAGCGCTGGACATTTACTGAGAACTTTCCTCGCAGGGACGTTTCACACGAATTCACGTTTGCGGCCAGATAAACTAACCCCGATTTCACAGAACCCGGCCAATGTGCCGGGTTTTTTATTGTCCGGAGATAAATATGCCAGCAGGCACTATTACATTAACCAATGGATCAGCAACCGTAACCGGCATCAGTACGGCATTTACGACAGAGCTTAAGGCCGGAGATTTTCTGGGCGTCATCGTCGGCGGCGTGCCTTATACGCTGATTGTTACTACCATCGCTTCAAACACTTCACTCACAATAGCTTCATCATTTACCGGACCAACGACAAGCGGTCTGGCCTGGTACGCGGTACCCGCAACACTACAGACGGCGATTACTCAGCAGGCCATGAATGATATGTCGAAAGTCATTCGCGGCATGATCCAGGAAAAGGCCAACTGGCAGGGATTTTATACAGGTACCGGAAACACCACTATTAAGCTTCCAGACGGTACATCAGTAACCGGGCCAAGCTGGCCTGCAATGGTTAACACGATATCAGGCAAGCTGGACAGAAGCGGCGGCACTCTCACAGGTAAGATTGAACTGCCCGGAATAGAACTGAAGGGCGGCACAACTCCATATCTGGACTTTCACTACAATAATTCAGAAGCGGATTATACATCTCGTGTTTACGCCGAAACTGCTACAAGACTGGCTATAGCAAGTCAGTTAAGAGTTCAAAGTGATTTGCTGGTTAACGGAACGTCTCAATTCGATTCCAATCTTATGGTAGCGGGATATTCGCAAACAGGCCGCGATGTTTATTTAGGTTTAGGTAGTCCGGTAAATTCGCAAGGCCTTCATCTTAGATGGAATGAGCAAGCCGGTACGGGCATGGGGTCACTCGTTGTCAACCCGGGTGCAGGGAATGGCGGCTTCCAAATGAGGTTTGTAAATCCAGCGAACAACGTGCAGACAGGATCAGTATTATTTACTGCAAAAGGTGGTGTGCAGGCACAGGACTATATTTCATCCCCCAACCAGCTATGGTCACAGGGCGGCAGAGTAAAGTTTTTTACTGCTATAACCGGCCAGTATCTTGGAGTAAATATTGATGGTAGCGAATACGGCGTAAATATATTTGCATCAGATGAAAGGCTGAAAAATAATATTAAAGATGCCGCCCCACAAGGTGCATATGAAGCAATAAAGCAAATAAGGCTAAAATCATTTGACTTGAAAGTATTGCATGGATCAGATGATGACCCAATACATTGGGAGTACGGATTTATTGCACAACAAGCACAGGAACATCTTAAAGGCGCTGTAATAATGGATCGCCTGAGCTATTTGCAAATTGATCCACTGGCCCTGTGTGGTTACCTGTTAGGAGCAGTCCAGCACTTGCAGGATAAAGTAGAAACCCTGGAATCTAAGGCCGAAGCTACAGATGCAAACATTTCTGAATTGCTGAAACGCATGAAAGCCATTGACGGTCTTGACGCCTGATCGTAAAGCCAGCTGTCTTCAAAAAAAATGCTAACACACTTGTATTATTGAGATTTTTCTGCAAATCCAGCATTGTGAATCATTAGGGTTGCTTATGATAGGTTTGCAATATAACTTATATGCCTCTAATTTCATAAGGACTGCAAAGTGGATTATAATCAGGCACGTAAAACAGTCAGGCAGAAAAAGATGATAGGCGCGGTAATCATTCTAGTTTTTGGGTTATTGACAATTTTTGGTTTCATTAAATTTATATATATCCAAGCTATTCAAGGGAGTAATGGAGGTATAGATTTACTTCACCCTGTTAAATATTTAATAGCGGAATTGTATTACCTTCCGTATTTTCCAAGGTTTATCTGGCCTATCAGCCCAGCGCCTGACTTCGAAAACTCCCTATTTTCAAAAGGAAATTTATACTTTTATTTTGTATATGCTATGACATTCGTAGGTATGGCTGTCTATGCATCAGGTAGTGAACTGAATAAGGAAATAAAAGAAATCCTATCTGAAATAAGAAAGGAGGATATAAAAAGGACAGCTCGTGGAGAATCTCCTAGGCCTGATATTCGAGAAGACAGAAGTTTACCTGTGAAAAATGAAAGCTTCTTTAGTCAGGTAAATGAGCTATATATAGCTCCAATTGTCGTTGCTATCATATTATGGTTTTTAGGTATAGGGTAATTTAATAAAAAAGCCCGCTCATGGCGGGCTATCATTGATACGCGAAAAAAGCATCGTAATGACTGGAATTATTTATCATTTTTTACTAAGGTCATGAAATATTATCATTTCGATCATGTTAAGTGCTTTACCATCTCTTCGCTGAAGTATTTAGGAGCATGATTGGGAAACCAAATGGTGTTAAAATGCTCTTTAAAATTAGCTAAGTATTCATTAGGATAAAACTAGCAGGAAAAATCTTCCGTCCGGATACTCATGATCATAAGTGGGGAAGCTTTTGAGTTCAACCACCCTATTATAAAAGCCGCAATAGCCTGGCTCCGAAACCGTATAAATTAGAAAGCCCACGGGAGACGGTGGGCTAACCAGTAGCGGGCAGGAGCAGCACGGGCTAGATCTCGCTCCATGCCGGAAGATGATTGGCTTTTCCCCGCCATACCTCCAGCGCTGACATGAAAAGGCCAGCCGCTATCCCAACAGTGAGGATTGTCACTAACGCAGAAAAGAGATGCTCTTGCTCCCCCTTCCAAAAAACAAACCACATCACGATGCCCCAAAACGCAGTGTTAACGCTCGTCATGCACAGGAAGTTTGTCCAATAAGGCCCAAAGGGAGGAGGAGCAACATTGATGCCCATTTTCCATAAAAACAGGTGGCATGGGGGAGCATAGAGGCATTCCCACATCCCTTTTTTTTTCATAATGGCGAAAGCGCGATTTTTTTTGCGTTCAAAATCCAGATCTTTTTTCATTGATGCAATCCCCCATAATTTCCCAGGTTATTTAATCTTAGTATGAGGAAGAAAGCTGTCTCAATTTTTAAGAATTATCACAAATTTGGTAATAATGAATAAAAAAGACGTTATATGACGCATGCGGTAAAGGGTGCAAAAAAGCCCGCTTAGAACAGCGGGCAATGGTAGCGGATATCGTTTTTTGTAGACATATAGTAAACGCTATAGCCGAGCAAGCATTGACTCTTATCAAGACATAGTTCGATAAAAGTGGCGCCGGGCGTTTGGCATCGCCATGCTGCAGGTGATGAAAATCTGTAATGACCAGCTGCCGTTTTGATGAAACGGATTTGGGTCATGCAAAGGTTTGTGACCTTTTCTAGGCCCTTGCATGTTTTATCAAGATGGGAAATGTGGGCACGACCGTATGAGGTCAGTGACAAAAAAGAGAATAATGCCTGGTCACTATGGGTCTGAAAAAACACGCCTCCATCGATGTGTACATGAAAGCGTGTTTTATAGAGGGGTTAGTTAAATTTATTTTTTCAATTCATTGATTTTAAATGATTGTTTTATCGCATTGCATGCACTATCGGAGGGCATACCATTCCTTATGCTTCAGCGGCGTCGTCAGCGCGCCCAGAATATCGGCCAGCACGTTCACAGTAATCACCAGGCCGCCAACCATCATTACGCCTGCGGAGATCGCCGCGTAGTCCTGCTGCCTGATGGCGTCCACCAGCCAGCGTCCCAGACCTGGCCAGCTGAACACCACTTCAGTGATCATCGCCAGCGTCAGCATGGTAGAAAATTGCAGTCCCAGGCGAGGCACAACCGGCGGCAGCGCATTATGCAGCACGTGACGGCGGATAATGGTCAGTCGTGAAAGACCGCGAGTGGCGGCGGCTTTAATATAGTTTTGCTCCATCACTTCGCGCGTGCTGATACGCAGCAGACGCACCACTTCCGTAGTAGGCGCTACGGCCAGCGCTGTTACCGGCAATATCAGGTGCAGCAGCACGCTTTTCAACATCTCGTGCCGCCAGGGCGAATCGCTCAGCCAGGCGTCAATCAGCGCAAAACCGGTGATGTTTTTCATGGGATAAAGCAGATCGACGCGGCCAGAAACCGGCAGCCAGCCCAGATCCAGCGAGAAAAACAGCGTCAGCAGCAGCGCCAGCCAAAACACGGGCATTGAAAAGCCCAGCAGCGCCAGCGCGCTGATCGCTTTATCCTGCCAGCGGTTGCGCATCACGCCGGCGGCAATGCCGAACGGGATGCCAACGGTCATCGCCAGCACGAAAGCGAGAATGCACAGCTCAAGCGTAGCGGGGAAGACTTCTAACAGCTGCAGGGAAACCGGCTCGCCGTTAATGCTGGATACGCCGAAGTCAAACTGCATCAGCCCCTGATACCAGAACAGGATTGCATCACTAAACGAAGCGCCCTGTAGCGGCGCGTGGGGCGTAAAGTAACTCAGGCTGAAACCGACCACCGTCAGTAAAAACAGCGTCACCAGCCACAGCACCAGCCTTCTCAGCGTATAGATAATCATGGCTTCGTCCTTGGGTCGCGGTAAACGCCGGCAAAAGAGGCGTTACCGAACGGGCTGAGCACCAGGCCGTTAATATCATGGCGATAGGCCTGAAGCCGCAGCGAGTAGGCCAGCGGCAGCACCGGCAGCGACTGCGCCAGCATAGCCTGCGCCTTGCTGTAGTACTCGATGCGCGACGCCAGCTGCTGCGAAAGCAGTGCTTTTTGTAGCGTCTCGTCAAAAGCGGCGTCGCACCAGTGCGCAAAATTGGTCTGCGAGCCGATAGCGGCGCAGCTTAACAGCGGGCGGAAAAAGCTGTCGGGATCGTTACTGTCGGTAGCCCAGCCCGTTAGCGTCAGATCGTGATTCATCTCCATCAGGCGCGCTTCCTGAAAGCGTCCCTCGACGGGCACAATTTTGACCGTAACGCCAACCTGCGCCAGATCGGCCTGGATCAGCTCGGCGGTTTTCAGCGGGCTGGGGTTCCAGGCCTGCGAGGTGGCCGGTACCCACAGCGTCAGCTGGAGATCTTCCACGCCCAGCGCCTTAAGCATCTCACGTGATTTTTGCGGATTGTATTCGGTGACGCGCGCGTTGTTATCATAAGCCCAGGAAGCACGTGGCAAAATAGAAGCCGCTGTTTCCGCCGTGCCGTAGTAAACGGACTCCATCAGCCGCTCATTGTTAATTGCCAGCGCCAGCGCCTGACGCACCTCGGCGCGATCCAGCGGCGCTTTGCGCGTGTTAAACGCCAGATAGGCGATATTCATACCGGGCCGCAGCGTCAGCCGCAGGCGCGGATCGTCGCGCAGCACTGAAATCTGGCTGGCGGCAGGATAGGCCAGCACGTCGCATTCGCCGGTCAGGAGTTTGGAAAGGCGTCCGGTGCCGCCCGCGCCCATATCAATCACCACCATCGGCATGCGCGGCATGCCTTTCCAGTAATTAGCATGGCGGGCGAGGCGGATATACTGGCCGGTGCGGTATTCGCTAAGCTTAAACGGCCCGGTGCCGACAGGCTGGCGATCCAGCTGCTCCTGCCGATCGACTTTACTCAACTGCGCGGCATATTCCGCCGAAAGCACCGGCGCATAGTGGGTAGCCAGGTGCCACAAAAAGGAAGCGTCCGGTGCGTTCAGCCGGATCTCGACCGTGTCGCTGCTCAGCTTTTTCACGCTGGCGACGCTGTCGGCGAACTGCAGGCTGTCGAAATAGGGATAACTGCCGCCGTTAACGCCATGCCAGGCGGATTTGCGGTCGAAAATACGCTGAAAGCTGAACACCACGTCGTCCGCGTTCATAGGTCGGCCAGGGGTGAACCATGCCGTTTTCTGAAAAGGCACGTTGTGCCGCAGATGAAAGCGGTAGGTCGCGCCGTTATCCAGCGTCTCCCAGCTTGCCGCCAGTTCCGGGATCAGACGATAGGTGTAGGGGTCGACATCCAGCAGGCGATCGTAAAGCTGCGCAGCCAGCGTATCAACCACCAGCCCGCCGCTGACCAGCTGCGGATTAAAGGTGGTCGCCGCGCCGTTCACGCAATAGACAAAGCCGCTCTGGCGGATGTCTTCCGGCGGAGCGGCGGCAACCATAGCGCTGAACAGGCTAAGGCCGACAAGAAAAGTGCAGAGTAGTTTGCGCATAGGTCATCTGAAATATCAGGCAATCCTCACAGTGTACCGCACTCTTGGTGCTCCCCCAAAGTTTGCGGGGACAACTGACGTTTTTTCATACGCGGGCCGTTGTGTGCTTTGGGGTTGATGCTCCTTTGTTATTGATAAAAGGTCGCGAAGCGTTGGTCAAAACGTCAGGCGTTTTCTGGCAGCGAGCAAGGTCAGGTTGGCGAAATACGCCCGATCTTAGTGTGGTAATGAGAATTATTCTCAATAAATACTTTACAGCTATGTATGAGAATGATTATTATTCTTCTGCGCTTCAACGGTGGCTCTACCGGAGAAGGGCACGACATTGCTCACATTGCTTCCAGTATTTTTAGCCCGCCCTGCGCGGGCTTTTTTTTGCGCATTTTGCGGCGGTCTACGATCGTGCCGCGGTGAAAGAGAGGCCACGGCCGACTATACTGGTAGCTAAAAGGAGGCGCTTATGTCTGATAAAATCAAATTATTACAGGGTGATATCACGCAAATTCCCGTCGAGGCGATGGTCAACGCGGCTAACTCGTCGCTGCTGGGCGGCGGCGGCGTGGATGGCGCAATACATCGCGCCGGGGGAAAATCGATTCTGGAAGAGTGCAGGGCGATCCGCGCGCGACAGGGCGGCTGTAAAGAAGGCGATGCCGTAATAACGGGAGCGGGCAACCTGCCTGCCCGTTACGTTATCCATACCGTAGGGCCGGTGTGGAACGGCGGGCAAAACGGCGAGCCTGACCTGTTACGTAGCGCTTATCACCGCTGCTTCGACCTGATTGACGAGCATAAGATCAAATCCGTTTCATTTCCTAATATCAGCACCGGCATCTATCGTTTCCCCAAAACGCTGGCGGCAGAAATTGCCTTTGAAGCGATCTCCGCCAGGCTGCACGAGGCGGTAGAACAGGTCAATATCGTCTGCTTTGAGCAGGAGAGTTACGCTATCTGGCACAATTTGCTCCAGCAGCGCGGCTAAAATTGCCTATAGCTCGCCGTCTTCAGCGCCGATTTCCACGTTGTGCTTTTTCATCATTGCGCGTAGCTGGTGATAGGTGACACCCAGCAAATCCGCCGCGCGGCGCTGGTTGTAGAGCGCCTGCTTTAAACTCTTTTGCAGTAGATCCCTTTCCTGCTGATGCTGCCAGCGGCGGAGATCCAGCGGCAGCGTGGGCAGCCGCTCTGCCGCTGGCGCTGTGGGGGCGGCGTACAGGCGCTGAAAAGGATTGATAATAATGGTATCCAGCTCCTGATCCGTTTCGCTGTGACGATAGACAGAGCGTTCCACCACGTTTTTTAATTCCCGCACGTTGCCCGGCCAGCCATAGTCCAGCAGAGCCTGCCGCGCCCCCGGCGAGAAGCCGGGGAAGAAAGCCAGGCCCAGCTCCCGACACATCTGAATAGCAAAATGCTCCGCCATCACCAGGATATCGCTACGACGCTCGCGCAGCGGCGGCAGCTGCACCACGTCAAAAGCAAGCCTGTCCAGCAGATCGGCACGGAATTTTCCCTCTTCGGCCAGCTGCGGCAAATCGGCGTTGGTGGCGCAGACCAGCCGCACGCTGACCTGCAAAGGCTGACTGCCGCCGACGCGTTCCAGCTGCCCATATTCAATCACCCGCAGCAGTTTCTCCTGTACCAGCATCGGCGCCGTCGCCAGCTCGTCCAGAAACAGCGTACCGCCGTCGGCGCGCTCGAACCGACCCAGATGACGCTTCTGCGCGCCGGTAAACGCGCCGGCTTCGTGGCCGAAAAGCTCGGAATCCAGCAGATTCTCGTTCAGCGCCGCACAGTTTAATGAAATAAAAGGGCCCTGCCAGCGCTCGGAAAGATAGTGCAGCCGGCTGGCGATCAGCTCTTTGCCGGTACCGCGCTCGCCGATAACCAGCACCGGCTTATTCAGCGGTGCCAGACGTGAAACCTGCTCCAGCACCTCCAGAAAGTTATTCGACTCGCCAAGCAGGGTTTCTTTTTCCATTTTTTTCACCAGGTATTGGTTAATTACGCCACTTTAGAGAAACAAGGCGCGGCTGTAAACCGGCGTAATTAAGGAAAATCAATAAGATAAAAGTTGGCACGCGATTTGAATAGTAATACCCGTAACGCCAAAACAATTTAAGAGGATGAAGATTATGGGTATTTTTTCTCGCTTTGCCGACATCGTGAACGCCAACATTAATTCGCTGCTGGAAAAAGCAGAGGATCCGCAAAAGCTGGTGCGCCTGATGATTCAGGAAATGGAAGATACGCTGGTGGAAGTGCGTTCCACTTCGGCCCGCGCGCTGGCAGAGAAAAAGCAGCTGCAGCGCCGCATTGAACAGGCGGAGATCCAGCAGGCCGAGTGGCAGGAGAAAGCGGAGCTGGCGCTGCGTAAAGATAAAGACGACCTGGCTCGCGCCGCGCTGATTGAGAAACAAAGACTGAACGATCTGACCGCCTCGCTGACGCGCGAAGCCGAACAGGTTGAAGAAACGCTGACCCGTATGAAGGGCGAAATCGGCGAGCTGGAGAAAAAGCTGAGCGAAACGCGCGCTCGTCAGCAGGCGTTGACGCTGCGTCATCAGGCCGCTTCTTCTTCCCGCGACGTGCGTCGCCAGCTGGACAGCGGTAAAATTGACGAGGCGATGGCTCGTTTTGAATCCTTTGAGCGCCGCATCGACCATATGGAAGCCGAGGCGGAAAGCCACAGCTTTGGCAAAAAGAAAACGCTGGATCAGGAATTCGCCGATCTTCAGGCCGACGATGCCATCTCTGAGCAGCTGGCGGCGCTGAAGGCAAAAATGAACCGTAGCGAATAATCTTTGCCGGTGGCATTCCCCGGAATGCCCGGCATATCAATTCAAGGAGAATGAATGAGCGCGTTATTTCTGGCGATCCCGCTGACGATATTTATGCTGTTTGTGGCCCCCATCTGGCTATGGCTGCACTACAGCAAGCGTCAAAACAGTGATGCCACACTGTCGCAAGGCGAGCTACAAAGGCTGCAGCAGCTGACTCAGGATGCCCGCAGGATGCGCGAACGTATCAAGGCGCTGGAGGAGATCCTCGACGCCGAGCACCCTAACTGGAGGCAGCCATGAGCAGCAGGAAACTTTACCGCATTCCCGCGCGCGGCAAGGTAAAAGGCGTCTGCGCCGGGATTGCCGACTATCTGGATATCCCGGTACGGCTGGTGCGGGTTATCGTCGTGCTGTCGATGATCTTTGGTCTGTTTATGCTCACGCTGATCGCCTATTTTCTGCTGGCCTTTGTGCTGGACGAGAAGCCGCAAAGCGCGGAGGAAAACGCCCCGACGGCACATATGCTTTTAGACCAGCTGGAGGCGGAGCTGCGCGGCGGAGAGCCAGGCGTACGCGATATAGAACGCTACGTCACTTCTGAAACCTTTAGCGTGCGCAGCCGATTCCGTCAGCTGTAGGCGCCCGGAGAACACCATGCGTAACTGGCAATCTGCTTTACACCGCAACGCCGCGCCCACGCTGAAAAAGGCCGGTAAGTTCGTGCTGCTGGGCGCGTTAAGCTACGGCCCGGCTGGCCTGACCGGCTGGGCGGTGAAATCCGTCGCGCGTCGGCCGCTGAAAATATTGTTAGCCTGGGCGCTGGAGCCGCTTATCCGCCGCGCGCTGCGGGGCGCAACGGCGCGCTGGAACAAACCCTGAACGTCGCGGCTATGCTATTCTGAGCCGTCGGCCTTAAGGATATGGACCAATGAAACGACTTCAGACAGAACTGCTTTCATTAATGAACCGGGGCGCAGATCGTCATTTGCGCCTCGCCGTCACCGGCCTGAGCCGCAGCGGCAAAACGGCTTTTATCACCTCGCTGGTCAATCAACTGCTTAACGTTAACGCCGACGCGCGTCTGCCGATGTTTTCCGCTGCGCGAGAAGGCCGCCTGCTGGGCGTTAAGCGCGTGCCACAGCGCGATATGGGTATTCAGCGCTTTACCTATGATGAAGGCCTGGCGCAGCTGTATGGCGAGCCACCCGCCTGGCCGACGCCGACGCGCGGGGTCAGCGAAATGCGTCTGGCGTTGCGCTATCGCTCGCAGGAATCTTTGCTGCGCCATTTTAAAGATGCCTCCACGCTTTATCTTGAAATTGTCGACTACCCCGGCGAATGGCTGCTGGATCTGCCCATGCTGGCGCAGGACTATCCTGGCTGGTCGCGACAGATGGCGGGTCTGTTGAATGGCGATCGCGCCAGCTGGTCAGCGCCATGGCGCAAGCTTTGCGCCGATCTGGATCCGTTTGCGCCTGCGGATGAAAACCGGCTGGCGGCAATCGCGGCGGCGTGGACAGACTACCTGCATAAGTGTAAACGGGAAGGGCTGCACTTTATCCAGCCTGGCCGCTTTGTGCTGCCGGGCGATATGGCCGGCGCGCCAGCCTTACAGTTTTTCCCCTGGCCGCAGGCGGAAGAGGCGGACGCCTCCAGGCTGGCGCAGGCGGATGCCAACAGTAATATCGGGATGCTGCGCGCGCGCTATAACTACTATTGCCAGCACGTGGTTAAAGACTTCTACAAAAACCACTTCCTGCGCTTTGACCGCCAAATCGTGCTGGTGGACTGTTTGCAGCCGCTTAACAGCGGGCCACAGGCGTTTAATGATATGCGGCTGGCGCTGACGCAGCTGATGCAAAGCTTTTCCTACGGCCAGCGCACGCTATTCCGCCGCCTTTTCTCGCCGGTAATCGATAAGCTCCTGTTTGCCGCCACCAAATCCGATCACGTTACCAGCGATCAGCACGCCAACCTGGTGTCGCTGTTGCAGCAGCTGGTACAGGATGCGTGGCAGAATGCTGCTTTTGAGGGTATCGATATGGAGTGCCTGGGCCTGGCGTCGGTGCAGGCTACGCAAAGCGGGCTGGTCGATCATCAGGGCGAAAAGATACCGGCGCTGCGCGGTCACCGGCTGACCGACAACGAGCCGCTAACCGTCTATCCGGGCGAGGTGCCGCCGCGCCTGCCGGGCAACACATTCTGGCAGCAGCAGGGGTTTCATTTTGAACAGTTCAGGCCGCAGCAGCTGGACGCAGACAGGCCTTTGCCGCATATCCGTCTGGACGCGGTGCTGGAATTTTTACTGGGAGATAAACTGCGATGAACGCACCGCTTAAACCGCGTATCGACTTTGCGCAGCCGCTGACCGCGGAAAAAGATGCCGCTATAAAATCCGCCAGACATTTTACCCCGCAGGAGGCGAGCTTTATCGCTGCGGAGCCGGAAGCGCATGTGGAAGAGGAAGACGCGGGGGAAAAGGCGGTCGAGGCGGCGCTGCGGCCTAAACGTAGCCTGTGGCGCACGCTGGTAAAAGCCGGTCTGGCGCTGTTTGGCCTGAGCGTGGCGGCGCAGGGTGTGCAGTGGACTTATCAGGCCTGGCAGGCGCAGGACTGGATCGCCCTGGGAGGCTGCGCGGCGGGCGGACTGATCGTCGTGGCCGGCGCCGGTTCCCTGGTAGGCGAGTGGCGACGGCTTTACCGGCTGCGCGAGCGGGCCGAAGAGCGAGATATCGGCCGCGAGCTGTTAAACAGCCAGAGCATGGGCAAAGGGCGCGAATTTTGTGAAAGGCTGGCGCGCCAGGCCGGGCTGGATCGCACTAACCCGGCGCTGCAACGCTGGCATGCCTCGCTGCACGAAACGCATAACGATCGCGAAGTCGTGGCGCTCTATGCACAGATAGTGCAGCCGATGCTGGATAGCCAGGCGCGACGCGAAATCGGCCGCAGCGCCGCCGAGTCAACGCTGATGATCGCCGTCAGCCCGCTGGCGCTGGTGGATATGGCGTTTATCGCCTGGCGCAACCTGCGGCTGGTTAACCGTATCGCCGCGCTGTACGGCATCGAGCTGGGCTATTTCAGCCGCATTCGTCTGTTCCGGCTGGTGCTGTTAAACATTGCGTTCGCTGGCGCTTCCGAGCTGGTGCGGGAAGTGGGTATGGACTGGATGTCGCAGGACATTGCCGCGCGCTTCTCCGCTCGCGCCGCGCAGGGCATCGGCGCAGGCCTGCTCACCGCGCGGCTGGGCATCAAGACGATGGAGCTATGCCGTCCGCTGCCCTGGCTGGAAGGCGACAAGCCGAGGCTGGGCGATTTCCGCCGCGACCTGGTGGTGAAATTGAAAGAGACGTTGCAGAAGTAGGCAACTGTCAACTTTTCCTTCCAGAACGCTTCTGACCCCTGCGGCAATGGGGTATTATTAATGTCCGCCCGGAATTGATAAAGGTTTATACATGCGTCTGGAAGTCTTTTGCCACGACCGACTTGGTCTGACCCGCGAACTGCTCGATCTGCTGGTTGAAAGGAACATCGACCTGCGCGGCATCGAGATTGCCTCAATCGGCCGCATCTATCTTAACTTTTCAGCTGTGCCCTTCGAGCAGTTCAGCCAGCTGATGGCGGAAATCCGTCGTATTCCCAGCGTCACCGACGTGCGCACGGTGGCGTTTTTGCCGTCCGAACGCGAGCATCGGGCGCTGAGCGCGCTGCTGATTGCGCTGCCGGAGCCGGTGTTTTCCATCGATATGAAAAGCAAAATTGAGCTGGCGAACCCGGCAGCTCAGGCGCTGTTTTCGCTTAATGAAGAGAAAATGCGTAACTACGGCGCAGGCGCGCTGATTGGCGGCTTTAATTTTCAGCGCTGGCTGGAAAACGAGCGCATTGAGCCGCAGGCGCATCATGTGGTATTGCAGGGCCGCGACTTTCTGATGGAAATCACGCCTATTTTTACCGCAGGCGAGCACGAACAGGCAGACCGGCCAGCTGGCGCGGTAGTTATGCTTAAATCCACCGCCCGAATGGGCCAACAGCTACAGAACCTGGCGGTTAACGACGACAGCGAGTTCCAGCATATCGTGGCGGTTACGCCAAAAATGCGTCAGGTCGTGGACCAGGCGCGCAAGCTGGCGATGCTGGATGCGCCGCTGCTGATTGTAGGCGATACCGGCACCGGCAAAGATATGCTGGCACGCGCCTGCCATCTGCGCAGCGCGCGCGGTAAAAAACCTTTCCTGGCGCTGAACTGCGCCTCGCTGCCTGACGACGTGGCGGAAAGCGAGCTGTTTGGTCATGCCGCCGGCGCCTATCCCAACGCGCTGGAAGGCAAAAAGGGCTTTTTTGAGCAGGCCAACGGCGGCTCGGTGCTGCTGGACGAGATAGGCGAGATGTCGCCAAGAATGCAAACCAAGCTGCTGCGTTTTCTTA
The DNA here is from genome assembly GCF_051400835.1 of Erwinia artemisiae. Taxonomy (NCBI): domain Bacteria; kingdom Pseudomonadati; phylum Pseudomonadota; class Gammaproteobacteria; order Enterobacterales; family Erwiniaceae; genus Erwinia; species Erwinia artemisiae. The sequence continues at coordinate 320,513 of NZ_JBLFFM010000001.1, forward strand.
ACGACGGCACTTTCCGCCGCGTAGGCGAAGAGCATGAAGTGCACGTAGACGTGCGGGTAATCTGCGCCACGCAGAAAAACCTGACGGAAATGGTGCAGCGCGGCGAGTTTCGCGAAGATCTCTTTTATCGACTGAACGTGCTGACGCTGAACCTGCCGCCGCTGCGCGATCGCCCTCAGGATATTTTGCCGCTGACGGAAATGTTTGTTGCGCGTTTCGCCGACGAGCAGGGCGTCGCCAGACCCAAGCTTTCTCCTCAGCTTAATGCCTTCCTTAGCCGCTATACCTGGCCCGGCAACGTCCGCCAGCTGAAAAACGCGCTTTATCGGGCGCTGACCCAGCTGGAAGGTTATGAGCTACGGCCGCAGGATATTGTTCTGCCGGAGTTTTCGATGGATATTCAGCTTGGCGAAGAGGCAATGGAAGGATCGCTGGACGACATCACCAGCCGCTTCGAGCGTTCGGTGCTGACCAAACTTTATCTCTCTTATCCCAGCACGCGCAAGCTGGCGAAACGGCTTGGCGTCTCGCATACCGCTATCGCCAACAAGCTGAGGGAATATGGGCTGAGTAAAAAAGCGGACAGCGAAGGGAAATAGCAAAAAAGCAGAGCGCTGGCTCTGCTTTTTACTCACAGACAGGGAAGGATATGCTGATGGAGAGTAACGACCCTATTCGTACCGTTATCGAAAATGAAATTGCAGCAGAATTAAAAAAGATTGGCGATTTCACCTGGGCTTACGTGGTCATGGAAAAAAAGAGCATGTTGCTCTCTTTCTATGCCACAACTTACCCTGAAGAGTGGGTGAAACACTATTATGAAAATAATTTGCAATGCACCGATCCGGTCGTCATTACCGCCTTAAAACGACTGACGCCATTTGCATGGAATGAGCAAATCAGGGTGGAAAATTATCATCACGGCAGCGATCTGCTGGCCAAAGCGGCGCAGCACACTATCAGCGGAGGCTATACCTTCGTTCTTCATGATTACAATAATAATCTGGCGATGCTTTCGCTACTTATTAATAAAGACGTATCCGAAGACATTCTCCATCTGGTTCAGTTTCACCAGAGCCAGCTGAATTTATTTTTGGCTGCCGTACACGAAAAATATCTTTCCCTGGCTTTATCGTCTCAGAGCGAGCCAGCGTCAGCCACGCTTTTCACCACAAGAGAAAATGCGATCCTTTACTGGGCGAGCGTGGGTAAGACCTATGAGGAAACCGGATTAATACTGGGCATCAAAACTACCACGGTTAAATTTCATATGGCGAATATAGTGAAAAAGCTGGGTGTGAATAATGCCAGGCAGGCAGTTTGTTTGGGCGTGGAGCTTAAGCTGGTAAAGCCGGTGCAGTAATAAAAGAGGCCGGTCGGTGACCGGCCCGGCGAATTACTTCAGCACGGCCAGCGCGGCGTCATAATCCGGCTCGGTGGCGATTTCATCGACCAGCTGGCTATGCAGCACCTTATCCTGCTCGTCCAGCACGACGACGGCACGCGCCGTCAGTCCTCTTAGCGCGCCGTCGTTAAGCGCCACGCCATACTCTTCTTTAAACGTCTCACCACGCAGGGTGGAAAGCGTAACCACGTTATTCAGGCCTTCCGCGCCGCAAAAACGCGACTGGGCAAATGGCAGATCGGAAGAAATGCACAGCACTACCGTGTTTTCTACCTTTCCGGCAAGCTCATTAAATTTACGCACCGAGGCGGCGCAAACGCCGGTATCCACGCTCGGGAAAATATTCAGCACCTTGCGCTTGCCCGCATAGTGCGAGAGCGAAACATCAGAAAAATCTTTAGCTACCAGCGTAAATGGTTTCGCGGTCTGGCCCGGCGTCGGCAGCTCGCCTGCCACGGCGACCGGATTGCCCTGAAAATGTACGGTCTGAGTCATAACTTTTCCTTATTAACGCGGTAAACGAATGTCTGAGTGTAAGCTATGGGGCTAAACTCCAACAGCGCTAAACACAACATTTCCCGCTTTATTGTCAAAATCCCCGTGGAATGGCTATGGTGTGGAAAGAATCATTGCTCTGCCAAAAGGAACCTTTAATGAGAAGTGTCAAAGTCTGGCCGGAAACCTGGCCGTTGCGCGCGCCTTTTGTTATCGCACGCGGCGGCCGCAACGAAGCGGACGTGCTGGTGGTGGAACTGGAGGAAGAGGGGATCGTCGGCACCGGCGAAGCCACGCCCTATGCGCGCTATGGTGAAACGGCGGCTTCAGTGCAGGCGCAAATCACGGCGCTGACCAAAGATCTGGAGCAGGGCATGACGCGTGAGCAGCTACAGCAGGCGTTACCCGCTGGCGCGGCGCGTAATGCTATCGACTCCGCGCTGTGGGATCTGGAAACCCGCAGGGCAAACAGCGATCTGTGGCGGATGACTCATGTTGTGCGTCCCGATGTGGTGGAAATGGCTCAGACCATCAGTATCGACTCGCCGGAAGTCATGGCCAGCGGCGCGCTGGCGCTGTGGCAGAACGGCGCGAAGGTGTTGAAAATCAAAATGGACAACGCGCTGATCACGGAAAGGCTGGTGGCTATCCGCACCGCCGTGCCGGACGCCACGCTGATCGTCGATGCCAATGAGTCCTGGCACAGCGAAGGCCTGGCGGCGCGCTGTCAGCTGCTGGCGGATCTGGGCGTGGTGATGCTTGAGCAGCCCTTACCGGCGGCGGACGATGCGCTGCTGGCCAACTTTATCCATCCGCTGCCGATCTGCGCCGATGAAAGCTGCCACACCCGCGAAAGCCTGCCTCAGCTGGCGGGACGTTATGAAATGATTAACATCAAGCTGGATAAAACGGGCGGGCTGACCGAGGCGCTGGCGCTGGCCGCCGCCGCCAAAACGGCCGGGCTGGAGGTGATGCTGGGCTGTATGCTTTGCACCTCCAGAGCCATTCGCGCCGCGCTGCCGCTGGCCGGCACGGCCCGTTTTGTCGATCTGGACGGGCCTACCTGGCTGGCGCAGGACGTGACCGCCTTGCCGTTCCGCTGCGGCAGAATCGCGCTTTCAGAAAGTCTTACTCAGTAGCTCGACCAGCGCGGTCAGATATTTTTCGCTGGCCTCGTCTGCCGAAACGGGCGGCAGCTCGGCGGTGATCACCGGCAGCCCCAAATCGGCGCACCAGCTGCCGAACGAGCCTGGCGTGGCGTAGCCGACAGACGTGACCAGCGGCAGCCCCATCTTTTCGGCCAGCCAGCGGCCCGCCTCGCTGTCGAGCGGATCCTCAATACAGGCCAGCGGCTCATGAAAGCTCACCACCCACGCCGGTTTGAGCTGATGGATCAGCGCACACAGCGCCTGCGTTTCCGGTTCTGATCCGGCGCTTTCCCCTGTGGAAAGCGTCACGTCTCGTTCATTCGCCGCGCTGTTCCAGCGATAAACTGTCTCGCCCGGCTGCCAGTTAGCCGCAGGAAAGTTACGGTTCAAATCCACGCCGCGCGCGTTTGCCCGTAGGCCAAGCTGGCAGCCGTCGGGATTAACCGCCAGCACCACGTGATGGCGACGATGCCTTTCGTGCAGCGTGCGCATGGCGCAGGAAAGGGTGATCACCGCCGCCGTTTCGTCGCCGTGTGTCCCGGCCAGGATCAGCCCGCTGGCATCATCCGCATTCGGCGCGGGAAACCAGAGCAGGGGGGCGCCCAGCACGCTGCTGCCATAGCGCAGGCGATCGGCCTCCAGCTTGCCGCGCCGGGGCCGTGGATGATTCTGAGGCATAGTGACTCCAGAGGATTTGTCTAAAAGCTTTTTATAGCAGACTCGGCGTACTCAAAGGAGGATGTTTTACGTGTTGTGAACTGACGAGCCGGAAAATGCTGTAATTATCACAATCAGTTGCGCTAAAGTTCCCTCTAAATTCCGTTGCCCTGACTGAGGTATCCTGATGAGGAACGCTTTTCGTTTTACGCTGACGCTGCTGGCCCTGAGCGTCAGCGCTTCTCTCTGCGCCGCAGAGGTGCCGGCCGGCACCGAACTGGCCGCCCGGCAGGAAATCGTTCGGCATATCAAAGACGAACCCGCCTCGCTCGATCCCGCTAAGGCGGTAGGGCTGCCGGAAATCCAGGTTATCCGCGATCTCTTTGAAGGATTGACCAATCAAAACGCGCAGGGCGAAAGCGTGCCGGGCGTGGCGACCCAGTGGCAAACCACCGACAATAAAACCTGGATTTTCACGCTGCGTAAGGATGCCCGCTGGTCGAATGGCGATCCCGTGACCGCCAGCGATTTTGTTTACAGCTGGCGGCGGCTGGTCGACCCGAAAACCGCCTCCACCTTCGCCTGGTTTGCCGATCTGGCCGGGATCGCTAACGCCGCCGCTATCACCAAAGGCGAGATGACGCCCGATAAGCTGGGGGTTAGCGCGCTGGACGACCATCGGCTGAAAGTGACGCTGGACAAGCCCGTGCCTTACTTCGTCAGCCTGACCGCTAACTTCAGCCTCTATCCGGTACCGCAAAAAGTAGTGGAGCAGCAGGGCTCTGCCTGGACGCAGCCCGACAGGCTGACAGGCAACGGCGCCTATAAATTGCAGGAAAGGGTGGTAAATGAAAAGCTGGTGCTGGTGCGCAACGATCGCTATTGGGATAACGCGCATAGCGTCATTAATAAAGTGACTTTCGTGCCCATCAACGAGGAGTCAAGCGCGACCAAACGCTATCGCGCGGGTGATATCGATATTACCGAATCTTTTCCTAAAAACATGTATGGCCTGCTGAAAAAGCAGATCCCTGACGAGGTGTATACGCCGGATCAGCTGGGCACTTATTACTACGCTTTTAACACGCAGAAAGGGCCGACGGCGGATGTGCGCGTGCGCAAAGCGCTTTCGTGGAGTATCGATCGCCGTATTATTGCGGAAAAAGTGCTGGGCACCGGCGAGAAACCCGCCTGGCATTTTACGCCGGACGTTACCAACGGCTTTAAGCCGCAGCCGGGCTTCCTGCAGCAGCATTCTCAGGCAGAGCTGGACGCTCAGGCTAAAACGCTGCTGGCGGCGGCGGGCTATGGGCCGACGCACCCGCTCAGCCTGACGCTGCTGTATAACAGCTCTGAAAACAATCAGAAGGTCGCCATCGCCGTCGCGTCTATGTGGAAGAAAAACCTGGGCGTTAACGTGAAGCTACAGAATCAGGAGTGGAAAACCTATATCGACAGCCGTAACAGCGGCAGTTTCGATGTGATCCGCGCTTCCTGGGTAGGCGACTATAATGAGCCTTCCTCTTTTCTGAGCCTGCTGACCGCCAGCCACAGCGGCAATATTTCGCGCTTTAAAGATGCGGCCTATGACGACTTGCTGACCAAAGCGAGCCGGGAAACCAATGCCGGGATCCGTAATGAGAATTACAATCGGGCGGAACAAATCCTCGCGGATCAGGTGCCCATCGCGCCTCTTTATCAACTCTCTAACGGCCGCCTGATCAAGCCCTGGGTCAAAGGTTATCCGATAACGAATCCGGAGGATGTGGCGTACAGCCGGATGCTTTATATCGTTAAGCATAACTAAGTACGCGCCGGAGCAGCTGTCGCTCCGGCCATAGCAGGCGGCCTCTTCGCTAACGCTCAATAAACCAGCTAATCGTGCAGGTGCTTTACGCATCGTTATCGGATTGACGAGAGATAATAACGGACAGTGACTCCCCGTTATCAGGTGCTTTATGACTAAAATCGTTACGCTGCTTTCTTTAATAGTGCTGCTATCCGGCTGCGCGTTGAAACACTATCCTTCTTCACCCTCGGTGAGTGAAGTACAAAAAACGACTCTGGACTGCCCGGCAGTGCAAAAGGAAATTGCCAGCCAGCAGCAGGTACAGCAGCAGATTGATAAAACCGGCGAGTTCAGCGGGCTTACCGTGCTGGGTTTTATCGGTGACTTCGGCATTGGCAACGGCGTGGCGAAAAGCCTGGCGCAAAAACATGCTGACCAGCGGATGATCCAGTTGAAACAACTGGAAAAAACCAAATGTTCCGCCACGCTGCCGGGCTGAAAAACGCGATTTACGAGAGATCTCACAGTTTCATCACGCAGCGCTTGAGCTACACCCGCAATGATCTATGGTAGCGGCTGGATTGCTACTGCTTCGCTGCAGGCAAAACCTGACATCGGCGCGATCCGACCGTCAGGTTTTTTTATTTGTGGGTAACTAAATGGATATTATCAAAGTACTCAATAACAACGTGGCGATAGTGCTGGATAAACAGGGCAAAGAGCAGGTCGTGATGGGGCGCGGGCTGGCCTTTCAGAAACGACCGGGCGAGCGGCTGGATCCCACGCGGGTGGAAAAAGTCTTTGCCTTGCAAAGCAGCGAGCTGACAGGGCGGTTAGCCGAGCTGCTGACGGAAATCCCGCCAGAGGTGCTTGCCGTCAGCGAATGCATTATCGCACAGGCGAGGCAGGCGCTGACCACCGCTCTGCATGAAAGCGTGGCGATTGGTCTGACCGATCATATCCACTTCGCGCTTCAGCGCCAGCAGCAGCAAATTCCCTTGCGCAACGTACTGCGTTGGGAGATCCGCTCGCTTTACCCTAAAGAATATGAGCTTGGCCTGGCGGCGCTGACGATTGTTGAGAAGCGGCTGGGCGTGCGTCTTGAAGAAGATGAAGCTGGTTTCATTGCGCTGCATCTGGTTAACGCGCAGCTGCATAGCGCGATGCCGGAGGTGCACGCCATCACGCGGTTTATGCAGCAAATTTTGGACATCGTGAAATACCATCTGCAGATCGAGTATCAGCCCGACTCGCTAAGCTATAACCGCTTTGTCACCCATCTTAAGTTCTTTGCCCAGCGGATGCTGGGGAAAAACGGCGTGGCCAGCGACGACCGCTCGCTGCACGACGTGGTGCGCAACCGCTACCCACAAGCCTATCGCTGCGTTGAGAAGATCGACCGCCATATCGTAAAAAATTATGCCTATACGCTGGGAACGGAAGAGCGCATGTTTCTGACCATTCATATTGAGCGGGTCAGAAAAGAGACGCTGGCCCTGGAAGAGCATGAGGATGAGGCGTAAGCTCGCAGGGCAGGCCTGACAAAGAGCAGGGCGACGAAATCTGGTATCGGGATACCGGGCCGCGGCTTATAGTAAGCATTATCAGTTATGCCTTACGTGCTATGGATTACAGGCTACAGATTTCAAACCTTATCAGGGCTGCTTACAAATCCACTATCAGAGAACGCCGCCTGAAGTCTCCTATACCGGCAGAAAATTCATCGCGGCGTGCCGATGTTTTTAATCAGAAAGTAATAACCGTTTTTACTCCTGTTACCCAGGCGTCCTGCGTTTCCCGTAAAGCACCGGGACGGTGCCAGTATTGCACTACTGGCTGAACCTCCAGCCACGAGGTCGCACGCAGGCGATAGTAGAGCTCGGCGTTAACGGTGTGACCAGGAAGAGGGTGATAAAGCGCATCGACATAGTCATGTGTTCCCTGTAGCTCGTTAAGGTATTGCTGGTTCCGGCGGTAATCCTTGCTTATTTCAATCCATGTAGCGCCCAGTCCCAGCCAGTCATCGGGCCGTGCATCGGCCAGGCCGTGATAGCGTAACGAAACGGCTGCGACCCGATGCAGCAGGTTACTGCGCCTATCGCTTAAACTCATACTGAATGAAGAGCTCAGCCCGCGGGTGGCATCGTCTTTGTGTCGGGTAAGCTGCTGGTTAAAGCCGCCGTACAGAAACCAGGTTCGATGATGGCTACGATAACCTTCCGCATCGTCAGCGCCGGTAGCCTGGGACTTTCCGGCATAAAAATCGGTTTGCGGCGCATTGGTAAACAGCAGGCCCAGGTTATAAATTCCGGGCAGGTTATTTATGCGAGTTTTTATTTCCAGCTCCAACGGCAGCACCACGCCTTTGCTGCCTCTGGTTGACCCGCTCCAGGCATGGCCGCGCGACTCAGCATTTGGGTTCTGCTCCATTATGCCGCTTTTTAAGGTCAGCTCATCGTTAAGCTTATATTGCAGCGTGGTTCCCCAGTAATGCACGTTCCAGTTATACCAGGTAAAAGAGTTAGCTGATTTGCCGCCGCACTGCGAAAGTAGCTGAAAGTCACAGGGGATTATTTGATCGAAATCCTGCACCTTGTTCATCATACCAATGCGCCAGTGCAGACGGCGATCGTGAAAGGTCCGGGCGAAAGTTAACCAGCCCAGACGGGTGATGGAACCCCGGCCAGAGCTTTCCTGAGCAATATCGTTAGCGCTGACCCTGGGATCCTGTAATCGTTTAAAGGTCAGGCTGTCATCGTGATTGCGATTAACAATATTGCCCTCGATTTTGGCATCGGCAATATTCGTCAGGTCTTCAAGATCCTGCCCGAACGTCAGCGAAAACTGATCGATATAGGCTGCATGACGATCGTGGTTGTAACCACCGGCAGCATTATAAGCAACCTGACTTAAATAGCCGAGGTTGAAATGGAAACCATCCGCCTCCAGAACCGGCCTTACCCCACCCATGTCGCCGAGCAGCCCTGGCGTGGAAGGAACAAAGCCCAGGGCCTCTCCCTGCCAGGCTTCGCTGGCGTAAGCGGGCGGGCCTGAAACCATCAGGCCAAAAACGATTGGCGTAATGAGCGTTCTGAATTTAAAGGTGTAAGCGATCTTTCTCATCCGTTATTCCTTTAACCGATTCAGGCAGGCTATTAACGACATTGCCGGAAGGCGTTAACTGCCCTCCGGATTGAGCATGTCCGGCCTGGATTTATTCACCGCTAGCTCAGAGAGGCACCCTGGGTTTTTATAACCTCGCGATACCACCAAAAACTCTTTTTGGGCCTGCGCGTCAGCGTACCGTTTCCCTGGTCGTCGCGATCGACATAGATAAAACCGTAGCGTTTGGAAAACTCGGCTTTCGAGGCGCTCACTAAATCAATTGGCCCCCAGCTGGTATAGCCCCAGACCTCCACGCCGTCTTTAATGGCTTCACGCACCTGCACCAGATGATCGTTCAGATAAGCGATGCGATAATCGTCGTTGATTGCGCCATCCGCTTCTGCCTTATCCCTGGCGCCCAGGCCGTTCTCCACGATAAACAGCGGCTTTTGATAGCGATCGGCAAGCATATTCAGCAGCAGCCGCAGTCCCTGCGGGTCGATCTGCCATCCCCATTCAGAGGCGGGAAGATGTGGGTTCGGCACCATATCCAGCACGTTGCCACGCGCCAGGGCCGCTGTTTTATCCGCCGTGGCGCAGCCGCTCATGTAATAACTGAAGGAGATAAAATCAACGGGTTCGCGCAGATCGATGTTGTCCTGCTCGCTGATAGCTATTTCGATACCTTGCTGTTTAAAAAAGCGTGCCATATAGGGTGGGTAAGCGCCGCGCGCCTGTACATCGCCAAAGAACAGCCATTCACGATTTTTTTGTAGCGCTTCGAGCATATCTTCAGGACGGCAGGTCAGAGGATAAAGCAGGCCGCCCAGCAGCATATTGCCGATTTTGCCTTCAGACACAATTTGATGGCAGGCTTTTACTGCCCGTGCGCTTGCCACCAGCTGATGGTGAATGGCCTGGTATATCGCCTGCCTGCTGCTGTTTTCCGGCAGGCCTACGCCGGTGAAAGGCGCATGCAGTGACATATTGATCTCATTAAAGGTGAGCCAGTATTTTACTTTGTGCCTGTAGCGCTCAAATACCGTGCGGGCATAGCGTTCAAAAAAAACAATTGTTTGACGGTTGCCCCAGCCGCCGTAGTTGCTGACCAGGCCGTAGGGCATTTCGTAATGCGAAAGCGTCACCATCGGCGCAATATTATATTTAGCCATCTCGTCAAACAGGCGATCGTAAAAAGCCAGTCCGGCCTCGCAGGGTTGCTCCTCGTCGCCCTGTGGGAAAATGCGTGTCCAGGCGATGGAGATGCGTAACACCGTGAAGCCCATTTCGGCGAACAGCCGGATATCTTCCGGATAGCGATGATAAAAATCGATGGCAATATCCTTGATGTTAAAATCGCCCGGCTGGCGCGCAACGCGTTCGCCAAAAATGCCGTGCGGTTGCAGATCGGAGGTCGACAGGCCTTTACCACCTTCCCGCCATGCTCCCTCAACCTGATTAGCGGCCATCGCGCCGCCCCAAAGAAAGTTTTGTGGAAATGTATGCATAATTGCTCCTTAAGCAGTTACATAATCAGCTTCAGCAACGCGCCGTTTTCCGCTACCTGTTCCCGATCGCTGGCGGGAAGCACGTCAAGATAGTCGTCGCTGTTGCTGATGATGACGGGCGTGGTCAGGTCATAACCGGCTTCACGCAGGGCCGGAAGATCGAACTCAATGAGCAGCTCCCCACGGCGCACTGGCTGATCCTGCGCCACGTGAACGGTGAAATAGTTGCCGTTCAGCTGTACCGTATCCAGCCCGACGTGGATCAGCAGCTCCACGCCGTTTTCGGCGATCAGGCCAATCGCGTGTCCGGTGCGAAACAGCGAAGCCACGCGACCGTCCAGTGGGGAAACGACACGACCGCAGTCGGGCACAATCCCTACGCCTTTCCCCAGCAGGCCGCTGGCAAAGGTTTCGTCGGCGATCTGTTCCAGCGGCACTACTTTGCCGCTTAGCGGGCTGGTCAGGGTAAAGGTGTGCGTCAGCTTTTCCGGGGGAGGCTCCGGCGTCGCATCGACGAGGGTTTCGGTTTCCTGCTGTGGAGCAAGACCGAAAAAGTAAGTGGCGACGGCCGCAAAAATCAGCGACAGCAGGGCGCCTGCCAGCACGGCATAAACGGTGATATCAATGCCCGTTTTAGGCACGCTCTGAAAAATCGTAAAGATGCTGGCCAGCCCAAACGAATAAACGCTGGCATGGTAAAAACCGATCAGCGCCGCGCCCAGCGCGCCGCCGATACAGCCAAAGATAAAGGGACGGCGGTTAGGGAGAGTGACGCCATAAACCGCCGGCTCGGTAATGCCAAAAATGGTGGCGCTGAAGGCGGAAGCGGCAATGCCTTTCAGCCTGCGATCGCGGGTTCGCAGCAGCACGCCCAGCGTTGCGCCGCTCTGGCCCATTACGGCGGCGAACAGCAGCGGCATCATAAAGTCCTGGCTATGCATGCTGAGGTTATTAATCATCAGCGGCACCAGCCCCCAGTGCAGGCCAAAAATAACCAGCACCTGCCAGAAACCGCCGAGGAAAAGCCCGGCGATCAGCGGACTCAGGGCGTAAATCCACAGATAGCCGTCGGCCAGCTGGTTACTGAGCCAGGTGGCGACCGGGCCGATAACTAAAAAGCTCAGCGGCACCACCACCCCCAGACAAAGCAGCGGCGTAATAAAATTCCGGATGGCATCCGGCAGGCGCGAATTAACCATTTTCTCCAGCAGGCTGGCGACCCAGGCGGCGAGTAAAATGGGGATCACCGACGAAGCGTAATTGATAAGGATCAGAGGAACGCCGAAAAAGGAGAGCGGCGCTTCGCCGCTTTGCGCCTGATTAAAGGCTTCCAGCATTAAGGGATGCACCAGCGCAGCCCCAATCGCCATCGACGTAAAAGGGTTGCCGCCGAATTTTTTACCGGCACAGTAGCCGAGCACGAGGGGGAAAAAATAAAACAGCGCATCGCTGGCGACGAAAAGAACCCGATAGCTGCCGCTCTGCTCCTGCAGCAGCCCGATCGCCAGCGCCAGCGCCAGCAGGCCTTTCAGCACGCCGGAAGCGGCCATTACGCCAAGGAACGGGGTGAAAATGCCCGAAACGATATCGATAAAACGATTAAAGAGAGACAGTTTTACGGGCGCAGCGGAAGCCTGTTCGCCTTCACTTAAGCCGCCTTCGCTCAACAGCGCCTGATAGACGTCGCCGACATGATTGCCTATCACCACCTGATACTGACCGCCGCTCTCGACGATCGTAATAATTCCCGGATTGTTTTTTAGCGAGGCCGTATCGGCCAGCGCTACGGATTTAAGCCTGAAGCGCAGTCGGGTCGCGCAGTGTACCAGTGACGCTATGTTTTCCCGGCCGCCCACGCCTTGCAGAATTTGTTGGGCCAGCTGCTGATAGTTCATAAAACGCTCCCTGCACCTTCGCCTTAACTGAAAAAAACCAAAAAAAAACCTGAACCGCTTATTTTCGCCACGGGCATGAAAATAAGCGGTTCAGGTTTTGCCTGCGTAGACAGTGACAACCCTGATTAGCATTCAGGATAGTTTCTTAAAGGCGAACAAATAACAAGCATCGGCGATGGGTTGATGACTGAATCGTGAGGCGGATCGAGTTTTATTTGCACACTGACACGCTTTTTAACCTGCGTGCTCAGAAAGGAGGTTTTGCATTGGCATTCGCGCAGGCTAGACTGTATCGCATTGATTATGCTGCGAGGAAAGGTTGTGGAAAGCATAGCAGGCAAGGCCTTACAGGTATCGGACGCCATTATTTCCTGCCAGCTGGACGGAAAGGGCGGACTGATCCCGATTGATGATAAAGACGTAATTCACTGTGACAAGCCCTGCTGGCTGCACCTGAATTACACCCACCGGGAAAGCGCAGAATGGCTGATGTCCACGCCGCTGCTCCCGGACGCCGTGCGGGACGCCCTGGGCGGCGACAGTATGCGCCCAAGAGTCAATCGACTGGGCGACGGAACGATGATTACGCTACGCAGCGTCAACCTGAACACCGAATCGCGTCCCGATCAGCTGGTGGTTGTGCGGGTATTTATTAATGACCGGCTCATTGTTTCTACCCGCCAGCGTAAGGTGTTCGCTATTGATGAAGTGCTGACCGATCTGCAAAACGGCAACGGCCCCACCAACGGCGGCGGCTGGCTGGTGGACGTTTGCGACGCCTTAACCGATCACACCAGCGAGTTTATTGAGGACCTACACGATAAAATTATCGAACTGGAAGATGCGGTAGTCGATCAGCAGGTGCCGCCCAGAGGCGAGCTGGCGCTGATCCGTAAACAGCTGATTATTATGCGGCGCTATATGGCGCCTCAGCGCGACGTATTTTCGCGTATCGCCAGTGAAAGGCTGCCGTGGATGAGCGATGACGATCGACGACGCATGCAGGATATCGCCGACAGGCTGGGTCGTGGGCTGGACGACCTGGATGCCAGCGTGGCGCGCACGGCAGTCTTGTCGGATGAAATCAGCACGGTGATGGCGGAAGCGATGAACCGTCGCACCTATACCATGTCGCTGCTGGCGATGGTCTTTTTACCGACAACCTTTCTCACCGGCCTGTTTGGCGTCAACCTTGGCGGCATCCCGGGCGGCGAGTGGCGCTTCGGCTTTGCCACCTTCTGCTTTTTGTTAGTGGCGCTGGTGCTTGGCGTTGCCTGGTGGTTACGTCGCCGTAAATGGCTGTAATTTACCGCCACTCTGCCGCGATAAAGCGCAAAAAGGGGCAATAAAGCTGATCGATATCAATAAAAGGAGCAGACGGCTGGGGCAAACTCTTTCTCGCAGGTGAATGCAACGTCAAGCGATGGGCGTTGCGCTCCATATTGTCTTACTTCCTTTTTTGAATTACTGCATAGCATTTTTAATTCATACAGGCCGGCGTAAGCCGGCTTTTTTTTGCCCGTTTGCCAGCGCTGGCGGTGGTGCCTATGCTTACAGTTCACCTTATGTTCGAGGAGGAAGATATGCTGTCCGACTACGTAATGGATACACCAAGAGCTTCCGATCCGGTGCCGACCGATCCCGTACCGATTCCCGATCCTATTCCAACACCGCAGCCGATGCCCGATCCGCCGCCTGATATGCCGGATCCCATCACCGATCCGCCGCCGCATATGTAGCACGGCCAGGCCGGTTAACATCGCCGGCCTTTTTTGCAGCTGACGGCCGCTTCCCGAATATTTCCACCTCTGTTAAAAACCCGTATAATCCGCGACAGTCCAACGCTCAACCAGGAAACCCGCCGCCGGTTTGTCCGCTCGGCGTAATAAGTATTTATGAATCAGACTGATACAAGAAAAGAGACGCTCGAATTCAACAAGTTGCAAAAGCGCCTCAGAAGAAACGTCGGCAACGCCATCATTGATTACAACATGATTGAAGAGAATGACGTGGTGATGGCCTGCATGAGCGGCGGTAAAGATTCCTTTGCCATGCTGGATATTTTGCTGGGTCTGCAAAAGGTTGCGCCCGTGAAGTTTGAGGTGGTCGCCGTGAATCTCGACCAGAAGCAGCCTGGTTTTCCCGAGCATATTTTGCCAGAGTACTTCGAGAGCCTGAATATCCCTTACTATATCGTGGATAAAGACACTTACTCTGTTGTAAAAGAGAAAATTCCCGAAGGCAAAACCACCTGTGGGCTTTGTTCAAGACTGCGCCGCGGCACGCTCTATTCTTTTGCAGAACGCATCGGCGCCACCAAAATCGCGCTGGGCCACCATCTTGATGATATTGTGGAAACCCTGTTTCTGAATATTTTTCACGGCGCGCGCATGAAGGCAATGCCGCCCAAGCTGCGTTCCGACGATGGCCGCAATGTGGTTATCCGGCCGCTGGCCTACTGCCGCGAAAAAGATCTGATCGCCTATTCTGAACAGAAAGACTTCCCGATTATTCCCTGCAACCTTTGCGGATCGCAGGAAAACCTACAGCGTCAGGCGATTAAAGCAATGCTTGCCGAGTGGGATAAAAAAGAGCCGGGACGCGTGGAAAGCGTATTCAAATCGCTGCAAAACGTCAGTCCAAGCCAGCTGGCGGATCGCAATCTGTTCGATTTCGTCAATCTGCCGTTGGCTCGCGAAGGCGAAAGAGAGGAGTACGCTTTTACCGAAGCGACGGTTTCCTCTACCAACATTGATAAAGCGATGTTTATCGACGTCACCAATATCTGAGTAAGCCGGGGAGGCCGCTCCCTGTCGTTAACCGTGCAGCGGAAGCCGCGCCTGCTTTTTCAGCCGCTGCTTTTGCTGCCCGTGCATCCCTTCGTCGGCCCGGCACACAATTCCCTCCGCGGCAGTAACGTCCGCCAGCGCTTTTCTGCTACACTCAGCGGCAATTTCCCCTCCGGTTTTTCAGAGAGTAATTTGTGAGCGCTTTTTCAACCCTGACTTCCCTGCCAGCCAGCCAGATCGCCAATCTGAACGAGCTGGGCTACCACACCATGACCCCCATTCAGGCCGCATCGTTACCGGCGATCCTGGAAGGTCGCGACGTCCGCGCGCAGGCAAAAACGGGCAGCGGCAAAACGGCCGCTTTCGGCCTCGGCGTGATGCAGCGCATCGACGCCACGCAGTTTGTTACCCAATCGCTGGTGCTTTGCCCGACGCGCGAGCTGGCCGATCAGGTCACCAAAGAGCTGCGTCGCCTGGCGCGTTTTACCGCCAATATCAAAATTCTGACCCTGTGCGGCGGCCAGCCGATGGGCGCCCAGCGTGATTCGCTGGTGCATGCGCCGCATATCGTCGTCGGCACGCCGGGGCGTATTCTGGATCATCTGAAGCGTGAAACCTTGCAGCTGGGCCAGCTAAGTACGCTGGTGCTGGACGAAGCCGACCGCATGTTAGAGATGGGCTTCCGCGATGATATCGACGCCATTATCAGCTACACGCCGCCCGCGCGTCAGACGCTGCTGTTCTCCGCGACCTGGCCGCAGGATATCGCAAAGATTAGCCAGCGTGTTCAGCGCGATCCGCTGAGCGTGGAAACAGATGTGGTCAGCGATTTGCCAGCGGTTGAGCAAACTTTTTATGAAGCCGGCTCGCGAGAGAAACTGCCGGCGTTAATCGGCCTGCTTAGCGATAAGCAGCCGTCTTCCTGCGTGGTGTTCTGCAACACCCGACGCGAATGCGACGATATCGCCGCCGCGCTGGAAGGGCAGCAAATCAGCGCGCTGGCGCTGCATGGCGATTTGGAACAGCGCGACCGCGACCAGGTGCTGATCCGTTTTGCCAACGGCAGCTGTCGCGTGCTGGTGGCTACGGATGTCGCCGCGCGCGGACTGGATATTAAAGCGCTGGCAATGGTGGTCAACTATCAGCTTTCGTACGATCCGGAAGTGCACGTGCACCGCATTGGCCGTACGGCCCGCGCGGGTGCGGAAGGGTTGGCGATCAGTCTGGTTGCGCCGGACGAGATGATCCGCGCCCACGCGCTGGAAGACTTTTTACAGCAGAAGCTGAGCTGGCGCAGCGTGTCGGAGCTGAAAAGCGTGGCGCCTCGTCCGCTACCGGCGGAAATGGCGACGCTGAGCCTGGACGGCGGGCGTAAGGCAAAAATCCGCCCTGGCGATATTCTGGGCGCGTTAACCGGTGAGGCAGGGCTGAGCGGCGACGCTATCGGTAAAATCGATATTGGCCCAACGCAGGCGTATGTCGCTATCCGTCAGAGCAGCGCGCGCCAGGTGATGAAGCAATTGCAGCAGGTGAAAATCAAAGGGAAAACCTGCCGCGCCCGACTTTTGAAGTAGCGGCGCCGGCAGGCCCGGAACACCCTGAACAGGGTGTTCTTGCTTCAGAACTTCAGCACTTCCGGCGGCTGCGCCACCAGAGGTTCGGCATCGGCCATCAGCGTTTTAAAGTGCGGCTGATTGCCATGCGTCTCTACGGCCTGCGCGTCCTGCCAGGTTTCGTGAAAAAGGAACACGTTGCCGTCTTCTACGCTGCGGTACAGGTCATAATGAATACAGCCTTCTTCCGCGCGTGCCGGCTTAACGCCCGCGTTTAGCACTTTCTTCAGTTCGTCTGCTTTACCTGCTCTGGCGGTAAACTTCGCCACGATACGCACATGTTTGTCGCTCATTTTATTCTCCTTAGATAAAACCCGGTGTAAGGCCGTTTCCGTTCGACAGGATTAGCCGCCGAAGAGAGAAAGCTATCATGCCATAAATTGCTTAAGCCTTCAGGTCGTTACGCTATTTATTCAGCCAGGCTTTAGTTCCAACGCACGTAATGCCAACAGCTAAAAGTCGATGAAGGTGACAACGTCACGCTCATACTCAGCTTCAGGCGGGCGCCAGGCTCATCCTGGTGACACTGTCACTACTGTCTGCGTTGATGACCTTATTGGTAAAATCAGACCAGCGGCTATTGCCATTCATTATTTTTAATTTAGTAAATATTCGTGACTGCGCTCGACCCTGACGGCATCCTGACATATGCTGACCCACGCCCAAGTCCTTCTTCCGGAGTTTTCTGATGAGAGCAGCGATATTTCTGCTTGCTGGTTGCGTCTTGCTTACCGGCTGTAGCCACGATAACGAGCCGCCGCAGCAGGCTACCAGCGCCCACGTGCCGCCTAAAGTTGTGATGTCCGACCTGGCCGCCAGCGCCTGTTCAGACGCCGGGGGAACGCTGGCGCTTTCGCGCCAGCTGGATGGAAGTGCTGTAGGCATGTGCCAGCTGGCCAACGGGCGTCGCTGCGGCGAAAGCGCGCTGGCCAGCGGCAGCTGCGCCCGCTAAAAACCGGCGTTAGCCCGTCAGCTCGTTATCGCAGAGATCGCCTTTTTCCAGCTGCTGCAGATTTTGCAAGGTGGTCTCGGCAATGCTGGTCAGGGCTTCTGCCGTCAGGAAAGCCTGATGGCCGGTGAACAGAACATTATGGCAGGCGGACAGGCGACGGAAGATATCGTCCTGAATAACGTCATTAGATTTATCTTCGAAAAAGAGATCGCGTTCGTTTTCGTAAACGTCCATACCCAGCGAGCCGATCTTCTGCATTTTTAGCGCGTCAATCGCCGCCTGAGAATCAATCAGGCCGCCACGGCTGGTATTAATAATCATCACGCCATCTTTCATCTGCTGGAAAGCCGCCATATTCAGCAGATGATTATTCTCGGGCGTTAGCGGACAGTGGAGCGAAATCACATCCGATTCCCTGAACAGCGTTTTGATATCGACGTAGGTGGCACCCAGTTCCAGCGCCTGGGGATTGGGATAAGGATCGAAAGCCAGCAGCCGCATACCAAATCCTTTCAGGATACGCAGCGTGGCAAGGCCGATTTTGCCCGTACCGATAATACCGGCGGTACGACCGTGCATATTGAAGCCGATCAGGCCTTCCAGCGAGAAGTTGGCGTCGCGGGTTCGCTGATAAGCCCGGTGAATACGGCGGTTCAGCGTCATCATCATACCAACGGCGTGTTCCGCTACGGCTTCAGGCGAATAGGCCGGCACGCGCACCACCTTCAATCCCAACGTTTTTGCCGCCTCCAGATCCACGTTATTGAATCCGGCGCAGCGCAGCGCGATATATTTGACGCCCAGTGACGCCAGCTCCTCCAGCACCTCGCGGCCGCCATCGTCGTTAACGAAAATGCAGACGCCGTCGCAGCCGGCCGCCGTCTTCGCGGTACGTGCGGTCAGCAGAAAATCAAAATATTCCAGCTCAAATCCATAGCTTTCGTTAACCTGCTCAAGGTATTTCCGGTCGTACTGTTTGGTACTGTATACCGCAAGTTTCATGCATGATCTCCTGTATCCGTCAGACAGCTCTCCCTTAACAATACTTCGCATTGGACGGCTAGTCAGCCAATGGCAGGCAATATTTGTTCGGCAGGTGAATAATTACCCGCTCAAATCTTCTCGCGGCGCGCAGGACGTGCCATGATTTACGCCTTAACGTAAGGAATGGATTGAAGTATGGGCCGGGGCTGGAAGCTATTTATTATTGCCATCGCGGCCGCTGCGGTTTTAAGCGGCGCCGGACTGCTGACGCTGAGCTGGTGGCTGCCGCGGCTGGCGGGCTTCTGGCTGCCCGCTGCCACCACGGTCAGGCTGGATGGCAACCCCCGCTGGCGTTCAGGCGCCTTGTGGCTGCCCGGCCTTCGCTATCGCACAGGCGACTGCGAGCTGGCGAGGGCGAGCAATGTGACGCTGGGAAGCGCCGAAGGCCGCTGGAAGCTGGGTGCGACGCTACTTGAAGTCAACAGCGCCTGTTTCAGCAAGCTGTCGACAAGCAGCGATCAGCCTGCCGCGCCGCGTTCGCTGGCGGAGTGGCAGTCAATGCTGCCAAAAGCAGACGTTGCCATTGAGCGCGTCAGCCTGCTTCCCTGGCAAAGCTGGGCGGGAGCGCTACGGCTCAACCTCGATCCACAACGGCAGCTTATTCACTGGCAGGGCGAAAACCTTTCGTTACGGGCCGTGCTGGCGGGCCAACAGCTGGATGTACAGTCGCTGGCGCTTAGCGTAGCGGGCATGACCGATCCCATCACCATGAACGGTTTGCTGACGCTGCCGAAAATACCTGACCGGCTGCCGGATAGCGGCGAGCTGGCGGCCACGCTGAAAACGGCCAGCGTTCCACAGCCGCTGCGGGCCAGCCTCAACTGGCAGCAGAACAGCGGCACGCTGACCCTCAGGGCGCAGGATCTGGAGGAGCCGCTGCTGCTGCTGCCGTGGCGGGTTTCCGCGCAGCAAATTGCGATTAGCCAGGGCAAATGGCGCTGGCCCTGGGCCGCACAACCGGTGTCCGGCGGCGTGGCCCTGACGCTAAAAGACTGGCGGCAAGGGCTGCCGGGGATGGAAGTCACAGGGAGACTCAACGTGCTGACCCAGGGACGCGGCGGCAAAGGCAACGTCGTGCTGTCAGTCGGGCCGGGCCATCTGGACTGGACGCAGAGCGAGCTGCCGTTTCGCCTGACGGGCGAGAGCAAACTGGCGCAGCTGCTTTTTTTCGCCGGCATTCCCGGCAAGCTACAGGGCCCGCTGCTTGATCCCGTGCTGCGCCTTCAGCCCGGCGCGCTGTTGCGGATGCGCGGGCGTCTGCTCTCTACGCTGGAGGTGGACGAAGCGCGCTGGCCGCTTTCCGGCGTGGCGGTCTCTTCAGCGGGCATCGAGGGGCGGCTACAGGCCATTCTTAGCGCGCACGATAACCAGATGGGACGGTTCCGCCTGCATCTGGACGGTCGCGCCACGGGATTCTGGCCGGACAAAGGCCGCTGGCTGTGGCGCTATTGGGGCGACGGGCTGATGGCGCCGCTGGCGGCCAAATGGGATGTAAAAGGGCGTGGAAGCTGGCAGGATCGGCAGATTGAACTCGCTTCTTTGTCCACCGGATTCGATCAAATTCGCTACGGCGGGGTAACAATGGCCGCGCCCAGGCTAACGCTGGCCAGGCCGGTTCGCTGGCTACGCGACGAGAAAACCCCTGCTTTTAGCGCAAGCTTGCGGCTCAACGCGCAGCGCACCAGCCTCGACAGCGGCGGCTATCTGCCGCCCGCAGAGTTAATGCTTGACCTCAACGGTAGCGATCCCGCTCGTTTCCTCTATAAGGGCAAACTGACCGCCGATCCGGTCGGCCCGGTACGGATACAGGGCCGCTGGGACGGTACGCGGCTGCGTGGCCAGGCCTGGTGGCCGCAGCAGTCGCTAAGGGTTTTCCAGTCACTGTTGAACGACGATCTGAAAATGTCTGTTCGCGGCGGCACGCTGAAAGCTCAGGTCGCTTTTTCAGCGGCGGCGGATCAGGGTTTTGCCGCAGGCGGCCACTGGGTGGTCAGCGACGGCAGCGTGCGCACGCCGGATAACCAGTTTACCGGCATCGATTTCTCTTTGCCGTTCAGGCTGCAAGCGGGCCAGTGGTACTTTGGCGCCAAAGGCCCGGTTTCGCTGCGCATCAAGGCAATTAAAAACCAGTTTGCGCTAAAAAATATTCGCGCCGATCTTCAGGGCTGGTATCCGTGGAGCGCCGCCCGGCCGCTGCGCCTGAGCAACGTCGGGGTGGAGGTGCTGGGCGGCGAGCTGAGTTTGCTTAGCCTTCAGCTACCGCAAACCGAAGCGGCCACGCTACGGCTGAAAGCTATCAGCATGAGCGAGCTGGTAACGGCCATTCAGCCGAAAAAAATCGCCATGTCCGGCCGCGTTGACGGCGCGCTGCCGCTGTGGCTGCAAAACTCTGCCTGGCTGGTCAAAGAGGGCTGGATCACCAACAGCGGCCCGCTGACGCTGCGGCTGGATAAAGATTTCGCCGACGCGCTGGCTTCCGGTAATATTGCCACCGGCGCGGCGATGGACTGGCTGCGCTATATGGAAATTTCCCGCAGTCGGGCCACGCTGAATATTGATAATAAAGGCGAGATGACCATGACGGCGCAGGTCAACGGCACCAGCCGCTTCAGCGATAAAAATCAGCACGTCTCGCTGCACTACACGCAGCAGGAAAATATTTTTCAGCTGTGGCGTAGCCTGCGCTTTGGTGACAATTTGCAATCCTGGACAGAGCAGCATGCCACGCTGTCAGCACAAGGAAAAACCGAATGAAAACAGCTCTGCCGATCCTCGCGGGGATGCTGCTCAGCGGCTGCGTGCCCCGTATTGAGGTCGCTGCCCCAAAAGAGCCGATTACCATCAATATGAACGTGAAAATCGAGCATGAAATCGTGATTAAAGCGGACAAAGACGTGCAGACGCTGCTGAAAAACGGCGAGGATGCGCCGCTGCGGCAATAAAAAAGCAGCCGGGCGGCTGCTTTTTCAGGCGAGATCTGAGGAAAAGATCAGGCGTTAACCAGCTGGTTCAGCGTGGCTTTCGCTTCTTCGCTGGCTTTGGTGGCCGCTTCCGGGCCGTATGCCATGCCTTCAGCGTAAACGAACTGTACGTCGCTCAGACCCAGGAAGCCCAGGAACAGCTTCAGGTAAGGCGTTTGCAGATCGGCTGGCGTATCTTTATGGATGCCGCCGCGGCTGGTGATCACAATTACTTTTTTACCGACGATCAGACCTTCCGGGCCTTTCTCGGTGTAGCGGAAAGTTACGCCGGCGCGGGCAATCAGGTCAAAGTAGTTTTTTAATTGCGTCGGGATGTTGAAATTGTACATCGGCGCCGTAATAACAACGGTATCCACAGACTGAATTTCAGCAATCAGCTCGTCGGAAAGCGCCAGGGCTTCCTGCTGACGCGGCGTCAGAGCAGCATCGGAAGGACGCAGCGCGCCGACCAGTTCGCCGTCCAGTACCGGAATCGGATTTGCAGCCAGATCGCGGATCACGATCTCATCGCCGCTGTGCGCCGCTTTCCACTCTGCAACAAAGTGATCGGCCAGCTGGTTGGACTGTGAGTAGCCTGCGAGAATGCTCGATTTCAGTACTAAAACTTTGCTCATAATGAATTTCCTTTGTTATGCGGATGTGTCCGCTCAATGACTTACACTCTATTGGCAAATCAGCCTTAGGGATAGTGCAATATTCTGAAGCCCGTGTTCGAATTTACTGAACAAGGTTAGCGCGCCGCAGCCGTAGCTAAGTGGTTGTCTGTGCTACAATACGCAAAATTTTTTATTCATACTTTGTTTGCCAGCCTGCTGGCGATTAGCGAGCTTTTTTATGTCTGATACTCCCCGTACGCCTTTAACGACGCTGGCGCCGCGCCTGGAAGCGCTGATGCTCAGAGATCGTCAGCGGCTGCAAAAGCGCCTGCACGGCGCAAAAAAAGTGAAGAACCCTGCGGCTCAGCAGGCGATAGCCGATGAGCTGAGCGGCGAAATCGCCGCGGCGGAACAGCGCGTGGCGCTGCGGAAAGCGGCCACGCCGACCATCCGCTACCCGGAAAACCTGCCGGTCAGCCAGAAGAAACAGGAAATCGCCGAGGCTATTCGCGATCACCAGGTGGTGATTGTGGCAGGCGAAACCGGCTCGGGGAAAACCACCCAGCTGCCGAAGATTTGCATGGAGCTGGGCCGGGGCATCACGGGGCTGATTGGTCACACCCAGCCGCGTCGTCTGGCGGCGAGAACGGTGGCCGATCGCATTGCGGCCGAGCTGGAAACCTCGCTCGGCGGCTGCGTGGGCTACAAGGTGCGCTTCAACGATCAGGTCAGCGAAACGACGCAGGTCAAGCTGATGACCGACGGTATCCTGCTGGCGGAAATTCAGCAGGATCGCCTGCTGATGCAGTACGACACCATCATTATTGATGAGGCGCACGAGCGCAGCCTGAATATCGACTTCTTGCTGGGCTATCTGCGCGAGCTGCTGCCGCGCCGTCCCGATTTAAAGATTATCATTACCTCGGCCACTATCGATCCACAGCGCTTTTCCCGGCACTTTCACCATGCGCCGGTGATTGAAGTCTCCGGCCGCACTTATCCGGTCGAAGTGCGTTACCGGCCGATTGTGGAAGAGGCGGACGACACCGAACGCGATCAGCTACAGGCGATTTTTGACGCGGTGGACGAGCTGGGTCAGGAAAGCCGTGGCGATATCCTGATCTTTATGAGCGGCGAAAGGGAAATTCGCGACACCGCCGATGCGCTGAACCGTCGCGATCTGCCGCATACGGAGATCCTGCCGCTCTATGCGCGCCTTTCCAACGCCGAGCAGAACCGCGTCTTCCAGTCGCACAGCGGCAGGCGCATCGTGCTGGCGACCAACGTGGCGGAAACGTCGCTGACCGTGCCCGGCATTAAGTACGTTATCGATCCCGGCACGGCGCGTATCAGCCGCTACAGCTTCCGCACCAAGGTTCAGCGTTTGCCGATTGAGCCGATTTCCCAGGCGTCGGCAAACCAGCGTAAAGGACGCTGCGGCCGCGTTTCCGAGGGCATCTGTATCCGCCTTTATTCGGAAGAGGATTTTTTAAGCCGTCCGGCCTTTACCGATCCGGAAATTTTGCGCACCAATCTGGCCTCGGTCATCTTGCAAATGACCGCGCTGGGCTTGGGCGATATCGGCGCGTTTCCTTTTGTGGAAGCGCCGGACAAACGCAATATTCAGGATGGCGTCAAGCTGCTGGAAGAGCTGGGCGCGATAACCCTGGACGACCAGCACTACAAGCTGACGCCTTCCGGCCGTTCGCTGGCGCAGCTGCCGGTCGATCCGCGCCTGGCGAAAATGGTGCTGGAGGCGCAGAAATACGCCTGTACCCGCGAAGTGATGATTATCACCGCCGCGCTTTCTATCCAGGATCCGCGCGAGCGTCCGGTTGAGAAACAGCAGGCATCCGACGAGAAACATCGCCGTTTTGCCGACAAAGAGTCCGATTTCCTCTCCTTCGTCAATCTGTGGAACTACCTTCAGGAGCAGCAGAAAGCGCTGTCGTCCAGCCAGTTCCGACGCCTGTGCAAAACGGACTACCTGAACTATCTGCGCGTGCGCGAATGGCAGGATATCTACACCCAGCTGCGGCAGGTGGTGCGCGAGCTGGGTATTCCGCTGAACAGCGAACCGGCGGATTTCCGGGGCGTGCATACCGCGCTGCTGACCGGGCTGCTTTCCCATATTGGTCAGAAAGACGTCGAGAAGCAGGAGTACTCCGGCGCGCGCAACGCCCGCTTCTCGATTTTCCCCGGCTCCGGCCTGTTTAAAAAGCCGCCGAAGTGGACGATGGTCGCCGAACTGGTGGAAACCAGCCGTCTCTGGGGCCGTATTGCCGCCCGTATCGAGCCGGAATGGATCGAGCCGCTGGCGCAGCATCTGATTAAACGCAGCTACAGCGAGCCGCACTGGGAGAAAGGCCAGGGCGCCGTGATGGCCAGTGAAAAAGTCACGCTGTACGGCCTGCCGATCGTAGCGGCGCGCAAGGTCAACTACGGCCCGATCGATCCGGTGCTGTCGCGCGAGCTGTTTATCCGCCACGCGCTGGTGGAAGGCGACTGGCAGACGCGTCACGCCTTCTTCCGCGCCAATCTTAAACTGCGTGAAGAGGTGGAAGAGCTGGAGCATAAATCGCGCCGACGCGATATCCTGGTGGATGACGAGACGCTGTTTACCTTTTATGACCAGCGTATTCCGCACGAGGTGATTTCCGCCCGGCATTTCGACAGTTGGTGGAAAAAGGCGAGCCGCGAGCAGCCCGAGCTGCTTAATTTTGCTAAAGAGATGCTGATCCGCGAAGGCGCTGAGAACATCAGCAAGCTGGATTACCCTAACTTTTGGCAGCAGGGCAACCTGAAGCTGAAGCTGAGCTACCAGTTCGAGCCGGGAACCGATGCGGATGGCGTTACGGTGCATATCCCGCTGCCGCTGCTGAATCAGGTTGAGGAAAAAGGCTTCGAGTGGCAGATCCCCGGCGTGCGGCGGGAGCTGGTTATCGCGCTGATTAAGTCGTTGCCAAAACCGTTACGCCGTAACTTTGTGCCCGCGCCGAATTACGCCGACGCTTTTCTGGCGCGCGCCACGCCGCTGGAGCTGCCGCTGGTGGACGCGCTGGAGCGCGAATTCCGTCGGATGAGCGGCGTCACTATCGACCGTGAGGCCTGGCAATGGGATCAGGTGCCCGATCATCTTAAAATGACTTTCCGCGTGGTGGACGAACATAACCGCAAGCTGGCGGAAGGACGCGATCTCGCCGCGCTGAAAGAGCAGCTGAAGGCCAAAGTGCAGGAAACGCTGTCGCTGGTGGCGGATGACGGGCTGGAGCAGAGCGGCCTGCATATCTGGAGCTTCGGCGATCTGCCAGACCATTTCGAGCAGAAGCGCGGCAGCTACAGCGTGAAGGCATGGCCCGCGCTGGTGGATGAAAAAGAGAGCGTGGCGATCCGGCTGTTTGATTCCGAGCACGAGCAGAAAAAAGCGATGTGGCGCGGTCAGCGCAGGCTGCTGCTGCTCAATATCCCTTCGCCGATTAAATATCTGCATGAAAAGCTGCCGAACAAAGCCAAGCTGGGGCTTTACTTTAACCCTTATGGCAAAGTGCTGGATTTGATAGATGACTGCATCGCCTGCGGCGTGGACAAGCTGATTGCCGAATATGGCGGCCCGACCTGGCAGGAAGAGGGCTTCCGCCAGCTGCATGAAAAAGTGCGAGCGGAGCTGAACGAAACCGTGGTGGAAATAGCCAAAAAGGTCGAGCAGATCCTGACGGCGGTGTTTGCTATCAACAAGCGGCTGAAAGGGCGCGTGGATATGACGATGGCGCTGGCGCTTTCCGATATCAAAGCGCAGATGAACGGCCTGGTATATCGCGGTTTCGTTACCGGCAACGGCTGGAACAAGCTTGCCGACACCCTTCGCTATTTGCAGGCTATCGAGCGCCGTCTGGAAAAGCTGCCGGTCGATCCGCACAGCGACCGCGCCAGAATGGTCAAGATAGAGAAAGTTCAGCAGGCCTGGCAGGGGTGGTTTAACAAGCTGCCGCTGGTTCGCCGCGATGATGAGGATGTAAAAGAGATCCGCTGGATGATTGAAGAGCTGCGCGTCAGCTATTTCGCTCAGCAGCTGGGCACGCCTTATCCGGTTTCGGAAAAGCGTATTCAGCAGGCGATGGATGAGATAGTGCTCTGAGATTAACTCGTCCGCAGGCAATACAGGCCAGCGGACGCTCTTAAACTTAAATAGCTGTTGCTAAAAGAATTAGCAGTAAAAACGCGTTAAGGATTGGTGAGCGGCTTTGCCTGCTGCATCCGGCTGGAGAAAAGGCAAAAAGGATATTCACTAGTACAGCTTAAAAACCTGCCTGAATGCCGCAAACCGACGGCATTCATTTATCCCTTTATTCCTGCGCCAGCGTTTCCAGGCCGTCCCGGAAAGCGGTGACGGCAATGGCGCGGTTATCCGCTTCGTAACGATCTTTTGCCGCCGGTGCAGAGCTTTGTACCGCAATCAGCTGCCAGCCGCTGTCGCTTTTTAGCAGGAGCGGCGAACCGCTGTCGCCAGGCAGGGTGTCGCACTGATGCGACAGCACATTTTTCTGCGCCCAGCCGGTAATCAGACAGTTGCTGTGTGAATAGAGCGTATCAAGATGATCTTCCGGGTAGCCCGCCTGAGTTACCCGACGCTGTTGCGTTTTCAGCGCGGCGGTCAGATCGCTGCGGCTGCCGTCAAACAGCGGCACGGGTGTTATGCCGGAAGGCGGATTATGCAGTACGACCAGCCCGTAATCGTAAGGTGCGGCCGATGAAGGCACGATCCAGCCGTCGCCGTCGGCCTTAAGCTTTCTGCCTAAAGCGGGATCGACCCGGGTATCCACATCGTGAATTTCGTAGCGCCAGTCGCCATCATGCCCGATAAAACGCAGCGCAACGACTTTATCGATTTTGCCCGGCGGCGCCAGCAGACAGTGGCCGGCAGTCAGGGCTAAATGAGGCGAAATCAGGGTGGCGCTACACAGGTTGCCGCTGGCGGTTTCCAGCTGGCCTATTGCTTCCCACGGCTGGCTGGCGGTATCGCTGACAGGGTGGCGATCGTCTTTGCCGAAAAACAGCGTTCTGACATCCTGTGCGTCGTCGTCACCGGCGTGGCTACAAAATGAAAGGGCTAAACATCCCATTAAAAAAAAAGCTTTCAGGCGCATGTCTCTCTCTGAATGGAGATTAAAAACCGCAGGTGGTAATAACTATAGTCGGCTGGCGGTAAAAAGGAAGTTTAATTTATAAATCAGCAGGCTACGGGTATTAAAGATAGAAGCTAAAGGCGATAGCGCCGCAGATAATCATACAGGCCAGGATAATTTCGAATAAATAGCGGCGCACCATCATCCGATACTCCAGGAAAAAAACACCCGGCTGAACCGGGTGTTTAAGTGAACAGACTAAGTTGAAGGCTTGCTTCGGCAATTACGCTTTAGGCGCGGCGGCTTTCTTAGCGGTTTTCTTGTGGTGTACTTTCTTGGCGGCCTGAGCTTTCTGCGCTACTGGCTTAGCGGCTTTCTTGTGGTGTACTTTCTTGGCGGCCTGAGCTTTCTGCGCTACTGGCTTGGTTGCTTTTTTATGGTGCACTTTCTTGGCGGCCTGCGCTTTCTGCGCTACTGGTTTAGCCGCTTTTTTGTGGTGTACTTTCTTGGCAGCCTGCGCTTTCTGTGCAGCTGGCTTAACGGCTTTCTTGTGGGCCTTCTTGGCTGCCTGAGCTTTCTGGGCTACCGGCTGTTTAACGGCTTTCTTATGTTTTTTAGCTGCCTGCGCTTTCTGCACGGCTTTCTTGTGCGCTTTGTGATGCTTAGCGGCATGAGCTGGCGCGGCGGTAGTAGAAGCAGCCGGTGCGGTAGTGGCTGGCGCGGCGGTGGTTTCAGCAGCAAAAGCAACTGAAGAGATACCCATAGCAGCGGCTACAACCAGAGCGAATAATTTTTTCATTGCACAACCCTCAAAGTGTTATTTCATTTTTCAGCCCACTGCGGGGCCGGTGAAGAGACTATAAGGGAAGGGCGGCGGGCTTTCCGTGAGTGATTGGTATCGGCGTGTTACCGATTGTACAAAGCCCGCCGGCGCGACGGGCTTGCGGACTGGTTACAGGTAGCGGTTTTCCAGATGCTGCCGGAAAAAGCGCGGATTAAGATCTTCGCCGGTGGCGTTTTCAATCAGCTGACGGGTGGTGAAACGACTGCCGTGCTGCCAGATATTCTGCTGTAGCCAGTCAAAGATCGGTTGCAGATTTCCTTCGCGGATATCGCTGTGCACCTGCGGCAGCGCCTTTTTCACGCTGTTGAAAAGCTGTGCCGCGTACATGGCACCCAGCGTGTAGGTAGGGAAATAGCCGAACGAGCCGTCCGTCCAGTGAATGTCCTGCATACAGCCGTCGCGATAGTTGCCGGTCGTGTCCAGCCCCAGCAGCGCCTGCATCTTCTCCTGCCACAGCGTCGGGATGTCGTCCACTTCAATCTCGCTTTCGATCAGCGCACGCTCGATCTCATAACGCAGAATGATATGCGCGGGATAGCTCACTTCATCCGCATCCACGCGGATCAAACCAGGCTTAACGCGCTGGTTAAGGGCGATAAAGTTAGCTTCTTCCAGCTCAGGACGGTCGCCCATCAGCGTTTTAACCTGCGGCAGCAGCAGGCTCAAAAACTCCGTGCTGCGGCCCAGCTGCTTTTCAAAGAAAAGGCTTTGCGACTCGTGAATCGCGGTGGAGCGGGCCAGTGCAACGGGCTGACCGGCCCACTGCTTCGGCAGATTCTGCTCGTAGCAGGCGTGGCCAGTTTCGTGGATCACGCCCATCATCGCGCTGATAAATTCGTTAGCGTTGTAGCGGGTAGTAATGCGTACATCTTCCGGAACGCCGCCGCAAAACGGATGCGCGCTGACGTCCAGTCGCCCGGCATTAAAGTCAAAATTAAGCAGCTTCATCAGCGCGTTGCCCAGCAGCTGCTGCGACTCCACCGCGAAAGGGCCAACCGGTACGGCAACCGGCTGGTGGGACTGCTTCTCGACAATACGCGCCAGCAGCGAAGGCAGCCACTGCTTCAGCTCGCCGAAGGTGCTGTCCAGCTTAGCGGCGGTCATGCCAGGCTCATAAAGATCCAGTAACGCATCGTAACGGGAGCAGCCGTTCGCCTGCGCGCGCAGCTCGGCTTCCGCCCGGCTCAGCTTCACCACTTCCTTCAGATTAGCGGCAAAACCCTGCCAGTCATTGGCGGGGCGCTGCTGACGCCAGGCGTGTTCGCAGCGGGCGCCGACGAGAGATTTTTCCTCGACCAGCGCGGCAGGCAGCAGGGCGGCCTGATCGTAAGCGCGGCGCATCTCACGCAGGTTAGCGCGCTCCACGTCATTCAGGGTTTCATTGGCAGCCTGATCCAGCCATTGCGCCACGGCTTTATCGGTCAGGATTTCATGACGCAGCACGCTCAGTTCGGCCAGCGCCGCGCCGCGTGCGCTACTGCCGCCGGGCGGCATCATGGTCATCATATCCCAGCCGGCGATGGCTGACAGATGGCCGAAGCGGGAAAGACGGGTAAAGGTTCGGGTCAGATTTGCATAGGCGGATGACATAGATATCCTTTTAGTCATGGCGCTGTCAGACAGCGCGAGGAGGCGTTAAGGGTAAATCAACCGGCCAGCAAAAGCGAACGCTTGCGCCGCCAAGCGGGCTGGCGTCGATAGTCACGGTGCCGCCAAAGGCCTGCGCTACCGAGTGCACAATCGCCAGCCCAAGCCCGCAGCCGCCGGTCGCGCGGTCGCGGCTGGGGTCAAGACGCACGAAAGGCTCGAATACCCGTTCGCGCTCGGCCAGTGGAATGCCCGGCCCGTCATCCTCTACCTGCAAGCAGGCGGTATCGCCGTCGAACCACAGCCCGACGCGCAGGCGCTGCCGGGCATAGCGCAACGCGTTATTGACCAGGTTATCCAGCACTCGCTCCATCAGCCGCGTGTCCGCCACGCCCAGGTTCTGACGCTGCGGCGTATCCAGCTCCAGGGTAAATTCGGGATGCACCATGCGGATATCGTCCAGCCGTTCGCTCAGCCAGGCAGCCAGATCGAGCGACTGAAGATGCAGATCGACCTTTGGCCTGTCCAGGCGGGCGTAGGTCAGCAATTCTTCAATCAGCGACTCCAGCTGGCCGATATCGCGATTCAGCGCGGCGGCTTCGCTGGCGCTAAGATTATCGCTCATCTCCAGCCGGTAGCGCAGGCGCACCAGCGGCGTGCGTAGCTCATGGGCGATGCCGTCAATCAGCTGCTTTTTACTGACCACCAGCGTATTGATATTGTCCGCCATCTGATTAAAGGCCACGCCGAGCCGCAACAGGCTGGAGGCGTTATCAAAATGGATCCGCTCGTCCAGATGGCCCTGGCCGAAGCGCTGCGCCGCCGACTCCAGCCGCAGCATGTCTTTCCAGTGCGGCCGCATCCAGATAAACACCGGCAGCGCCAGCGAAATGCCGATAAAGGCCAGCAGCACGATATCCAGGATGCGCATTTCGTGCAGGAAAAAGAGGTAAGGGATCGGCCCCACGGCCAGCACATAATGGCTGCGCGGAATGTGCTGTAAAAAAGTGTATTCGTCATCAAGGGCGACGATCCCGCCCGCGCGCAGGCGGCGCATGGTAGGCGCATCCAGCTGATACTTGTTCATCGGCTCGATATGCAGCTTAAAGGAGAGGTTAAGATCCAGATTATCGATGGTTTTATTCCAGTCGCGGGGCGGGATTTCCCGCAGCTCGCTGCGCATCAGGTAGAGCGAGCTTTTCATCAGGTCATCCATTGACTCTCGCCCGGCGCGCTCGGCGGTAAATTTATACACCAGCCCCACCAGCATCGCCATGACCAGAAAACAGACAAACAGCAGCAGATAAAACTGAATAAACAGCTTCTTCATTCGGTATCCCAGGCGTGTGGCGCAAACAGATAGCCTTTATTACGGATGGTTTTAATGCGATAAGGCTCGGTTGCGCTGTCCAGCAGCTTTTTACGCAGGCGTGAGATCGCCACGTCGATGCTGCGGTCCATGCCGTCGTAACTCACGCCGCGCAGCGTTTTCAGCAGGGCATCACGGTTAAGAATCGAACCGGCATGCGTCGCCAGCTCCCACAGCAGATCGAAGTCAGCGGTGGAAAGAGCGATGATTTCGCCGCCCAGCGTGACCTGGCGGTTAACGGCATCCACGGTCAACGTGCCGAAACGCAGGGTTTTCTGTGCGCTCATGGCCGGAGCAATCACCGCCTCGTCGCCGCTGTGCGTCGCGGCCTGACGCAGATGCAGCCGCAGGCGCGCCAGCAGCACCGCAGGCGGCGTGGTTTTAAGGATATAGTCGTTGGCGCCCATCTCCAACGATAAAATATGATTCATATCGCTGTCCAGCGAGGTCAGCAGCACAATCGGGCCGGACCATGTTTGGCTGGCGCGCAGATCGCGGCACAGCGTCATGCCGTCCTTGCCGGGCAGCATAATATCCAGCATCACCAGATCCGGCATGGCGGCCTCAATGGTGGCTTCGGCGCGGTCGCCACGGCTTTCTACGATCACTTCAATATCATGACGCTTCAGGTAGGCGGCGATAAGTTCGCCCACATCCCGATCGTCCTCAACGAATACTATTTTATTCATAGCGACATTTTTTTACCTGGGAGTAACAACATTACCCAATGTTTACGCTGACTACTATAAGTCAGGGCTAAATAACTCTCGATGTATAGTATAAATGGCGTAAAATATGTCATTATATTCGACAGGGTTGTTGCCTGACGACGCGGTGCGTTGATTAACGGAGAAAGGGGAGAAAAGGGTGTCTGATAAAGAGCTGGCTTCAACGGGACGGGATTGCCATATCTGCCTGAACTATATCGATTTTCTCGCGGCTTCCTGTAAAAAACGCTGGAGCTTTGTCGACGCTATTTACGGCGTCATGCCTATTTTCGGCATGGTGACCAAAAACTCGCCCGACCAGTCCTGTCCGCCATCGGAAAGGCTGAAAGCGCTGGCGCTGCAAATCATTTCTACCCAGGTAAGCGATGAGATAAATATCGCCCGATTGATAACCCTGGCTGAACAACAGCACATTGAACGCTTTGAAATCCTGCTGCCTTATCCGCTTTCTGAACAGCAGCTTGAGGCTATCCGCGAAGAGTACGTCAAGCCACTTTCGCTGGAACAGCATGACGATCGGTTAACGATCGCCATGCCCGCTTTTTCTCACTAACGCAGCAGCATCCACGTTGCCGGTGCAGCACCGGCAATCAGTACGCCCATCGCTATTTTTTCCAGTTTATTCAGATAGCCATTTCCCCGGCCGTTGCGGCGCGCCCAGATAAACAGCAGCATCCCGGGCGCATAAAGCACCACGGAAAGCAGCAGGTGCAGCGGCCCGGAGGCGTACAGTAGCCACAAACCGTAGGCGCTGGCACCCAACGCGACGATCAGCGCCGCCGTTTTCTGCTGCGCGCGAGCGACTTTAAACAGGTAGGCACCGACCAGAAGATAGGGCACCAGCACCATTTCGGAAGCGATGGTCAGCAGCGTGTTGTAATCGGAACCGGTCAGCCAAATCAGGATCAGGCAGCCCTGAACGCTCAGATTGGTCAGCCAAAGCGAGGCAGAGGGCGCGCCGCGCGCGTTTTGTTTCGCCAGCGAGCGCGGGAAGGTGCCGTTTCCGGCCGCCAGCATCGGCACTTCCGCCGCCATAATCGTCCAGCTGAGATAGGCGCCGCTAACCGAGACGATCAGCCCCAGCGCGATAACCATATCGCCCCATGAGCCAATCAGGCGGTTCAGCAGGCCCGCCATCGAAGGATTACGCATCTGGGCCAGTTCCGCTCGCGGCACAATGCCAAGAGAAAGCAGCGTAACCAACAGATAGACCACCAGCGCGGCAATTACCGCCAGCAGCGTGGCGCGTCCTACGTCTTTTTTGTTCCTCGCCCGTGCGGAAACCACTACCGCGCCTTCCACGCCGATAAACACCCACAGCGTGATCAGCATGGTGTTTTTGACCTGCTCCCAAACCGGCACGCCCAGCTCGATACCTGAAAAATCAAAGCGGAAACGATCGAGATTGAAGGCCGCTATCGCCAGCACCACAAACAGCCCCAGCGGCACCAGCTTGCCCAGGGTGGCGACAAGGTTAATACTCGCCGCCGTCTGCACGCCGCGCAGCACCAGCCAGTGCACCAGCCAGAGCAGCACCGAAGCGCCCAGCATGGCCTGCCAGGTATTGCCATCGCCAAACACCACGTGGCCCGGCGAGTCGGTAAAGAAGCTCAGGGCGGAGAACACAATCACCAGATATGAGACGTTAGCGATAACCGCGCACAGCCAGTAGCCCCAGGCCGAGCAGAAGCCGACCAGCTCGCCAAAACCGGCACGGGCATAGGTATAGATGCCGCCGTCCAGCTCGGGTTTAAGGCGGGTCAGCAGCAGCAGCGCCAGCGACAGCATAATAATGCCGACGCCGGTGATCGCCCAGCCCGTCAGCAGCGCCGCCGGGCCGGCCACTAACGCCATATTTTGCGGCAGACTAAAAACGCCGGCGCCCAGCATGGAACTCAGTACCAGCGCCGTCAGCGCGGTAAGACCTAATTTTTTGTCCAAAAAAGCATCCCAAAACCAGAATAAAAAACCATAACAGGATGAATGGCTCGCAATTTATACGCTTTGCACGGCTAAACCCGAAGAGATCCCCTGAAACCGGCGGCGATTTTACGGAGTGGCCCAGCGAGATGCAATGCGAAAGAGGGCGAAAAGTGATTGAGTATGCAAATTATGGCGGGAAGTTATGCAGCGGGGCGGCGGTGAGCGCTGTAGCGTTTTGCCTGAGAGAGGCGCGCCAGACGTACAGGCGCGCCTTTGCTGACGCTTACTTAAACAGGTCGGCAGAAACGGTCAGGTTGCCGCCGCTCTGGTTAGACCACTGGCGAGTAATATGATAATACTTGGCGCCTTTCTCAATCGCGGCCCGGCCCACGGCGTCGGAGATCTCCGTAGGCGTACCGAAGTGGCCGGTAAAGGTTACGCTGTCGAACGGCTGCATCTGCGCTGCGGTAATGGCGTTGACTTCCTGCACGCTTTTGCCCTGCGGCGTTCTCACGGTATAGCGTTCGCCGGTAGAGGACTGCGTTTCAAAGAAGCGGCCAACTTTATTGCTTGGCGTTTCGGAAGAGGCGACGCCGGGGATCTGCACAGCCTTCGCGGCAGTACCGCCTGCGGCGATGGCAGCTTTACCTGCCTGAGAATCGGCCGGGATCAGATCCGGAGACTGCACCTGGCGCGCTTTCGCATCGGCTTTGTAAACATAGGCGGTAATATACTGATTGCCGCCGCTGTTGGCGTCGATCTGACGGATAATAAAGAACGAAGCCGCGCCTTTCTCTTTCGCTTTTCGGGTAATAGCGTCGTTAACGTCCGGCTGGCTGTGGTAGAAGCCGCTGACGGAAACCGTATCAAAGGGTTCCAGCTTATAGGCTTCCGACTTGGTCAGCTCGCGCACGCCATTGATCACGCGATCCTGCGATTTCGGCGCCGGCTGCGCATCGTCGCGATAGATATCCGCCACCACGCGCCAGTTGCCGCCATTGTTGTTGCTGTCGTTAATACTTTGTACGTAAAAAGCTTTCGCGCCCAGCTCGTCGGCACGTTTTGAAATCGCCTCGTTGGCTTCGTTAATGGCATTAAAACGGCCGGTAATGCTGATGCGATCGAAAGGCTTCAGCGCCGCCGCTTTTTCCGGCGTCAGTTCCTGGGCCGCATAAGCGGAAAGTGAGGTGAGCGACAACAGGGCTGATGCCAGAATAGTAATCTTCAGCTTCATAAAAATAATCCTTCGCCTTGCGCAAAAAAAATGAGTACGAAAACGTGCTGGACTCTTGATGTGTAACAGATTAGCTCTCGATTATTGCATGTAATAATGCGTCCTGTCTCAGCCATTTTGAGTCAGGCGGCACCGCGATAAGCGCAGCGGCGGCAGGTCATATTAAAAAAATGTTAAATAATACCTTTGCCAACGGCTTTACCACTTAAGCCACTAAATACTATCGTTATTACAGTTAATTGGCTGTTAAATATTACCTTTTGTCGCCGCTTCTTTACCGTTTTGTTACTTTTCCTTAGCAGATTATGCGAGGAACATCGCGAAATAAGCGCTGAAAATCGCGTTTTTGCCGCCTGCGCCGAATTTTTCAGATATAAAAAGGGCAAACGGTACGGCAACGGCTGGTATGACCGTGCCGTTTTCAGTAGTTTATAAGGTGTTCGCAGTAAAACAGGTGGCGCTTAAGCCGCGCCGCCGCAGTAAGAAATCGTCTTACCTCTGATGAAAGGGAATACTATGCTGATTGGAATTACCAAAGAGCGGTTGCCCAATGAAACGCGAGTCGCCGCCACGCCCAAAACGGTTGAGCAGCTGCTGGCGCTGGGCTTCAGCGTGGCGGTGGAGCGGGGCGCAGGCAGGTTAGCCAGCTTTGACGACGACGCTTATGCCGCAGCGGGCGCTACGCTGGTCGATACCGACGCCGTCTGGCAGGCGGATATCGTGCTCAAAGTCAACGCGCCCGGGGATGAAGAAATTACGCAAACCCGTGAGGGCAGTACGCTGGTCAGCTTTATCTGGCCCGCGCAAAATCCGGCGCTGCTGGAGAAGCTGGCGGCGCGCAACGTCACCGTGATGTCGATGGATGCGGTGCCGCGTATTTCCCGCGCGCAGTCGCTGGATGCGCTCAGCTCGATGGCTAACATCGCCGGCTATCGTGCGATCATCGAGGCCGCGCATGAGTTTGGCCGCTTCTTTACGGGCCAGATCACCGCCGCAGGCAAAGTGCCACCGGCTAAGGTGATGGTTATCGGCGCAGGCGTCGCCGGGCTGGCGGCCATCGGTGCGGCAGGCAGCCTTGGCGCTATCGTGCGTGCTTTTGATACCCGCCCGGAAGTGAAAGAGCAGGTGCAGAGCATGGGCGCGGAATTCCTTGAACTCGATTTCGAGGAAGAGGCGGGCAGCGGCGACGGCTATGCGAAAGTGATGTCAGAGGCCTTTATTAAAGCGGAAATGGCGCTGTTCGCCGCGCAGGCGAAGGAAGTGGATATCATTGTCACCACTGCGCTAATCCCCGGCAAACCTGCACCGAAACTGATCACTGCCGACATGGTGGCTGCCATGAAGCCAGGCAGCGTTATTGTCGATCTTGCGGCACAAACCGGCGGCAACTGTGAGCTGACCGTAGCGGACCAGGTCACCACAACTGAAAACGGCGTGAAAATTATCGGCTATACCGATCTGCCGGGCCGCCTGCCTGGTCAATCCTCACAGCTTTACGGCACCAACCTCGTCAACCTGCTTAAACTGCTTTGCAAGGAGAAGAATGGCGAGATTACTGTCGACTTCGAAGATGTGGTCATCCGGGGCGTAACCGTGGTGCGCCAGGGCGAAATCACCTGGCCTGCGCCGCCGATTCAGGTTTCCGCCGCGCCGAAAGCGGCGCCTGCGGCCGCCAAAGCGCCAGAGAAACCAGAAGCGAAACCCGCTTCACCCTTCCGAAAATATGCGCTGTTTGCGCTGGCTATCGTGCTGTTCGGCTGGCTCGCTAACGTTGCGCCGCCCGCCTTCCTGACCCATTTTACTGTGTTCGCGCTCGCCTGCGTGGTGGGTTACTACGTGGTGTGGAACGTCAGCCACGCGCTGCATACGCCGCTGATGTCGGTCACTAACGCTATCTCCGGCATCATCGTGGTCGGCGCGGTACTGCAAATGGGGCACGGCGGCTGGGTCAGCTTCTTCTCCTTTATTGCCGTGCTGATTGCCAGCATCAATATCTTCGGTGGCTTCACCGTGACTCAGCGCATGCTGAAAATGTTTCGTAAGAACTAAGGGGTAATCAATGTCTGGCGGATTAGTGACTGCAGCATACATTGTTGCCGCAATTCTTTTTATTTGCAGCCTGGCCGGGCTGTCGAAGCATGAAACCGCTAAGCAGGGCAACCTGTTTGGCATCAGCGGCATGGCGATTGCGCTGCTGGCGACGCTGCTTGGCCCCGACAGCAGCAGCGTCGGCTGGGTGCTGTTGGCGATGGTGATCGGCGGCGCGATTGGCGTGCGGCTGGCAAAAAAGGTCGAAATGACCGAAATGCCGGAGCTGGTGGCGGTGCTGCACAGCTTCGTTGGCCTGGCTGCGGTGCTGGTGGGCTTTAACAGCTATCTCTATCACGCGCCCGGAATGGATGCGGTGATAGAGAACATTCATCTCACTGAGGTCTTTATCGGTATCTTTATCGGCGCGGTGACCTTCACCGGTTCGCTGGTCGCCTGGGGCAAGCTGTGCGGGAAACTCTCTTCCCGGCCGCTGGCGCTGCCGCACCGGCACCGGCTTAATCTGCTGGCGCTGGTGGTATCGCTTTGCCTGCTGATTATCTTTGTGCGCACCGACAGCACGGGATGGCAGGGCTTTGCGCTATTGCTGATGACCATCATTGCGCTGGCGTTCGGCTGGCATCTGGTGGCTTCCATCGGCGGCGCGGATATGCCGGTCGTGGTATCTATGCTCAACTCCTATTCGGGCTGGGCGGCGGCGGCGGCGGGCTTTATGCTCAGCAACGACCTGCTGATCGTGACCGGCGCGCTGGTCGGTTCAAGCGGCGCCATTCTCTCTTACATTATGTGTAAGGCGATGAACCGCTCCTTTATCAGCGTTATCGCAGGCGGTTTCGGCACCGACAGCAGCTCGACCGGCGAAGGCGAGGAGGCGGGCGAGTACCGCGAAATTGACGTGCAGGGAACGGCGGAACTGCTGAAAAACTCGCGCAGCGTGATCATCACCCCAGGCTACGGGATGGCGGTAGCGCAGGCGCAGTATCCCGTAGCGGAAATCACCGAGAAGCTGCGTGCGCAGGGCATTAAGGTGCGCTTTGGCATTCATCCGGTCGCCGGACGTCTGCCGGGCCATATGAACGTGCTGCTGGCCGAGGCGCGGGTGCCTTACGATATCGTGCTGGAAATGGATGAAATCAACGACGA
The DNA here is from genome assembly GCF_051400835.1 of Erwinia artemisiae. Taxonomy (NCBI): domain Bacteria; kingdom Pseudomonadati; phylum Pseudomonadota; class Gammaproteobacteria; order Enterobacterales; family Erwiniaceae; genus Erwinia; species Erwinia artemisiae. The sequence continues at coordinate 358,490 of NZ_JBLFFM010000001.1, forward strand.
CTTCAGCGAAACGGATACCGTGCTGGTGATTGGCGCCAACGATACCGTCAACCCGGCGGCGCAGGAAGATCCGCGCAGCCCAATCGCGGGGATGCCGGTGCTGGAAGTGTGGAAAGCGCAGAACGTGGTGGTCTTTAAGCGTTCCATGAACACCGGCTATGCCGGCGTGCAGAACCCGCTGTTCTTTCGTGACAACACCCAGATGCTGTTTGGTGATGCGAAAGCCACGGTGGATGCCATTCTGAAAGCGCTGTAACAGGCGCTGAAGGTAAGAGGCCGGGGAGTTCCCCGGCCTCTTTTTTGACTAACGATCAGTCGTCTTCGTCATCATCCAGTTCGATCGGCGATACGAAGCCTTCCGGCTTGATCGCCAGCAGATCGCAACGCAGATGATCGATAACCTGCTCCGCCGTATTGCCCAGGAAAGCCGCTGACAGTCCGGTGCGGCCAATAGTGCCAAGCACCACCACGCCAGCGTCCAGCCGATCCGCCAGGTCCGGGATCACTTCTTCCGGCAGGCCTTTTGCTACATGAGTAAACTTTTCGTCGATGCTGAAGCTTTGCCGTAATGCCTTCATCGCCAGCAGGTGCTGACCACGGATCGCATCGTTGTAAACGCTGGGATCGAAGTCGGGCAGCTCAATGGCGATATTTACCGGGGTAACAGGATAGGCGCCAACCAGATGGACTTCGGTATGGTTGACCTGTTTCGCCAGCTCCAGCGTCTCTTTGACCAGTTGAGTATTCAACGGGTCGTGATGTGGCTCTTCGCTGGCGAGATTTACCGCCACTACCGCCTTGCCGCCTTCCGGCCAGGGCTGGTCTTTTACCATCCATACCGGGCAGGGACACTTGCGCAGCAGGTGCCAGTCGGTAGGCGTAAACACCACCGACTGAAGTCGGTCGTGCTGATGTGCCATCTTCAGCAGCAGATCGTAGCCGCCGTCCAGCACTTCCTGAATAATCGCCTCGTAGGGGCGGTTATGCCAGACCACCTTGATATCAATGTTCACGCCCGCGGCCAGATAGGCTTTTGCCTGCTCGCGGATCCATTCGGTGCGCTGGCTGATCACCCCTTTGCGCATGGTGACGCGCTCGTCGGGCGACAGCAGCGTCGTCATTTCGTAAGAAAAATCATAGATAGGCAGAAAAGCCGTGATCTGACCACCGAGGCGCTGATTAAGATAGACAGCACGGCGCAGCGCTGGCTGGTCGTCCTGTTGCGCGTCGATCGCCACGAGAATGTTTTGGTACTTAGCCATAACGGGTCCTCCATACGCTGGTTAGCTTAAAAGATAGCCCAATCAACGTCGGGAAAGAAAGAAAAAGTTATAGCCAGATCAATATTATAACAAAAGGATCGCTAAAAGCGGCTGGTACGGTCGTCTGCCCGCTTTTCCACCGCGCGAAAACGGCTAAACGGGGGCTATGACAGCATAGTGAAGGGCGAGTGAAAAGACGGAAAATGGGTCTGACGCTCAGTGGAACGAAAACTCACGTTAAACAATATTGTCTTCCTCTGACGCCTCTTTTAATGGCCGCAGATGCCCTTTTGTCACCAGTTTTGCCATAATGGCCGGGCATATTGATATGTCCGTGGCAAAGCAAAGCGGTGAGAGGCGTGCAATATCTTTATCATTCAGGGTTTTCCCCTGTGCCCGGAGATGATCCAGGGCTGCCTGCATATAAATAGTATTCCATAACACGACAGCGTTAGTGACTAGCCCCATGCTCCTGGTTGATCTTCCTGACCGTCGGTATATCACTTTCTTATCTCACCTTTCTGACCGTGACAGATAGCTCTGGCAACGGCATGGCGGCTTTCTCCACGGTTAAGTTGAGTCAGGATGCGCCTGCGATAATCTTCATCATCAATATAATTAAGCAGATACAGCGTTTTGTTAATGCGTCCCACTTCAATGATTGCCCGAGTTAGTCCGAAGGGGCGTCCACTTTTCAGTAATGAACGGACCAGCACCGAAGCCTGTACCTTGCCCAGTTTCAGAGAGCCTGCGGCCCGGATCATTTCGTCCCACTGAAGGACTATTTTTTGGGGATCTGACTGCCCTCTGGCAATATCATTCAGTACGCCATAATCGGCGTCATTGTCCATGCGCCAGAAAACCGAAGCACCGGCATCAGCCAGGCGCGGGGAAAACGGGTATCCCAGCAGCCAGAAAAGACCAAAGACGAGATCGCTGGCCCCTGCGGTATCGGTCATAATTTCGGTGGGATTCAGCCCTGTTTCCTGTTCCAGAAGGCCTTCCAGCACAAAGATCGAGTCCCTCAGCGTCCCCGGTATAACGATGCCATGAAAGCCGGAATACTGATCGGACATAAAGTTGTATCAGGTGATCCTCCTGTTATGGCCAAAGTATTTGCGGTTCGGTCCGGCATTGATTGTTTTGACCGGCGTAACAAAGTGCATTCCGCCTGCAGAGGCCACTTCGCCACCACCCCAGACCTGCGCCAGTGTTGCCTGAAAATCAACCAGCCTGGCATTCGCACTGGTGATAGTTTCAGCCCGAAGGTAGTTTGCTTTTTTCCAGTTCAGTCGGTGTTGGGTCAGGGCAGGATCATATGATCATATCAGGGGTTCCAGGACGATATTGAAGGCCTCGGCCATTAGTACGGCGCTGTTGCTGACGGAGAGATCGTCAACTCTGACGCTGGCTTCACTGGCGTGGAAAAACTCATCAGCAAATCCGGTATGGGCGTTGATTTCGAGCAACAGCTCTGTCAAATCCACAGTCGGGAGTAGATCACTGACCTGTTTGCTCATTCGTTTCTGGGAAACATGGTAGTCACTATTCTGTCGGCTGTAGCCCAAGCCGAAAGACAGAGAATTCTGGAACGTACAAACGAAGGCAGACAGGCGGCAAAGCTGAAAGCCATATGCTTTGGCCGCAAGCGAACACTCAACCCGGAACAGGTGCTGGCTCTACGGCAGGAAGGCTTGGATGCATCAGAAATAGCCCGCCGACTGAATATTGCCCGCTCAACAGTCTATAAAATTCTGAGCGAAGCATAATGATTTGCCGCTTTCCCTGTCCGTCATCAACGTTTGTATAAATAAAAGTGCGTTACCCTGCGACCTCTTAAATTTCAGACCCGACAGGGAGTCAGCATGATAATCAGCCCGCCGTTTGTTCGCCCCCGGAACGCCGGAGAAAGCGATCCGTCATGGGTCAACAGAATGATGCCCGTGGATATAAACCGGGATTTCCCGCTCAACCGGCATGCGTCATGGCACGGTGGTGTGCATGTTCTCCACACCGACCGCCGCGAGGAAGGCTACGACCGCATTGAGTTCGTCCGCGCCATTGCGGACGGGGAGGTTGTTTCTTTTCGTTCTCCGTCTTCCACAGACAAACGCGATGCATTCCCGCTGAATTATGATGGCAGAACCAATGACGGGTACGTGCTGCTGAAGCATCAGACCGATATCGGTGAAAACTGTAGCGTCGTGTATTACTCCCTGTACATGCATCTCATGGACCGGCTGGACCCGTCAATCAGGGCCGGCGCAAGAGTCTGGCGCAAGGACCGCATCGGGCAGAGCGGTACGGTGGATAACGTGAATGCTTTTCACTTTGAGGTGTTCTGTGACAACGAAAACATGCTGAAGCTGACCGGGCGCACCACGCCCGAACTCGATATCACCCGTGACGGCAGAACCGACACGGTTTACGGCGATATCCATTTTTATTTACCGTCAGGCACACAGTTTTATGACCATGTGCCTGACGCAAGCTCACCGGTCACAGACCACCTTAATTTTGTCCATACCAGCACAGAACCGTTGTACGTCAGCATGACCTTCGAAAAAGGCGACTGTACGATGGTCACCCGCAGACAGAGCGCTACTGCGGCGGCACTTTTCGACTCTGTGGGGGAGCCATTGGTCAACACCGATGCCGTAGCTGATGATGAAATTCCGTATGAATACAGTCTGTACCGGACAGCCCGTAGACTGTACCCGCAGAATCCGTCTGCCGGGTTCGAACTGCTCCGTTTCGGGCGGGTCATCAGTACCGGACATGAAACCCTGACGCCCGCTGATGCCACGCTGTGGCGTACCGTCAGCTTCCCCGGCGGAACGGGCATGGTCAATCTGGCCTCCCCTGACATCAAAAAATTCAGCGATGCCGACTTCCCGCACTGGACGGGGTGGGGGATAGTGGACGATGACACGGACAACAACAGCCAGTGTAATTCCCCTCTTATCGCCGCATTACAGGAAAGCGGGCGCCTCAGCGACCCGAGCAGCCGTCTGGTCTGCCATTTTCCGGTGGAGTGGAATGCCGCCACCTTTGACCCGCGCTATGCCTGGCTCAGAACCGGCTCTGACGATGTTCCTGCCATGTCTGATGAGGACTATGCCCGGCTGAAAAGTCATGCCTCAGCGCTGTGCTTTGACACAGGAGAACTCGGTACTGGTCGGATGTGGCATTTTCATCCGACGGCTTTTATTGCCCATTTCCGCAAGTGCTGCTGGCTCAGCAAGTCAGAGCTGAAGCAGCTTGTTCCCCGGAACCTGTTAAGAATGGCCGGCCGGAATGACTACCGCTGGGAGGCCATCACCTACCGGGACGGCGCCGGCAGCGTCGCGGACAACATCCGCACGCACATAAACAGGGCAATGCAGAAATACCTGATAACCACCCCGCTGCGCATCGCCTGTTTCCTGGGAAACGGCATTCAGGAAACGGGCTGGCTGGGGTCGATGGAGGAAGGGTATCGCTATACGGAAACAGACCCGCGCACGCGTCAGGTCATTCGACGCTACAACATCTGGTACTACCCGTGGTACGGGCGCGGCCTGTTACAGCTGACTAACCCTGAAAACTACTTTAATTATTTCAGCTTCAGGGGGCGAACCTGCCCGGAAAATATCAGGAACGCCCTGATAAATGAATACCGTCGTCTGTATGCCCACCGCCCACTTCGCTACACCGACAATCACCTGTCTGATACCGAAAACCACGTCCCGGAGAACATTATCCGGTGGCGGAATAACGTCAGCAGCGACCTCTATGAGGCGGCCAGCAGCGCCGGATTTTACTGGGTTTCAATGAGTATGGCCCCCTACGCTGATGCCGAACATGTGCTGGAGCGGTGCAGCGTCACTCCCCGGCGGAGCGGGATAAAGATTTACTATCGCAGCCAGGCCTTCTGGCAGGCCAGCGCCGCCGTTAACCTGCCGGGTCAGATCGATAACGAACACTATCAGGGGCTGAATGGCTTTGATACCCGCTGCTGCGTCTACGGCAGCGCGATAGCCGTCCTCACCGAGCAGAAATTCCCGGACAGCCATAACAACCCGGTCAACGAAAAACCCGAATCAGACCAGCTAAGGAAAGGCTGATGAAAAAATTATTACTGCTGATGGCAATCCCGTTTTTTTCCTCAGGAGAAATAACCCCCGAGATTACTACTCCAGACAAATTCAGTGCTCTGCCTTTTTACCAAAAAACATTACATCGATATGACTACCTGGCGGATACAGGCTGTGGAATTGTTTCATTAAAATTATTCTACCCAGCTGAGCATAATAAATATCCACCATCAGGTCCCAGCCCATGGCTTTGTCTGTATGCTGTAGATGTCATCAGCAACGGATACGGACCGGGACAGGTCCTGCCTGAAAGGATCTACCTTGATAAAAAAACAGGACAGTGGAAAAAGAAAAAGTACGCCCTGAGCAGGGAAAGTACACAACGTTCCCTTGAAGTTTATGGCATTAAAAGCCTGAGTGAGCTGCAGCCTCTGGATCTGTATAATATCCGGTCCGTCAATGCCCGTGGCTATGCGATAGTAAACCGCAATATTCCCCTGGAGGAAAAAAAGAAAGGGGTGAAGAAAAAAATGTCATTCTGCCTGATACAAAACCAGAGCTATTCTGCTTTCTGCGGTTCAAGATCGATGCTCAAACTCGTCGACGGGAAAGAAGTAGATTTCACCCCCTATATGCTTAAATCTCTTGAAACGGTCGAAATGGGTTTGTCGGAATAATAAAATAATTGACTGCGATTGAAATTCGTCATAAGCCCAATTCAGAGCCATATAAACAGCTAAGGTTTTCACAAGCAAAAGGATCTAATAAGGATCTTTTTGCTTATCCTGGCTTACCATAATCTCCTGGCTTGAGTTTTCGTTCCACGGAGCGTCAGACCCCGAAAGAAAGCGGCAGGATGGACAAAACTGCCAGGTCAGCGCACCGGGCCAGACAATGGAAAAACAGGCGGATTAACGCACCAGGCCAGAGAATGAAAAACCGGCCGGATTAGCGCACCGGGCCAGACAATGGAAAAACAGGCGGATTAACGCACCGGGCCAGAGAATGGAAAATCAGCAGGATTAACGCACCGGGTCACAGAATGGAAAAACAGATGGATTAGCGCACTGGGTCACCAGGCGAAAAAAAGCAGCCGGACTGGCTCGAACCAGTCCGGCATAGCATCAGGCAATCGCGCGGCTTTGACCAGCCAGCTGCGACAGCACCTCATGATTTTCGATAGTGATATATTTACCTTTCACCGCCAGCATACCGCTTTTCTGAAAGCGGCCCAGCAGGCGGCTGATGGTTTCAACCGTCAGGCCGAGGTAGTTGCCGATATCGCCACGGGTCATGGTCAGACGGAATTCGCGCTGGGAGAAGCCGCGCTCGCCGAAGCGGCGGGAAAGGCCATAGATAAAGGCGGCAAGACGCTCTTCCGCATTTTTCTTCGACAGTAGCAGGATCATCTCCTGATCGCCCTTAATCTCGCCGCTCATCAGCCGCATCATCTGCTGACGCAGGCTGGGCATTTTGCCAGACAGATCGTCCAGGGTTTCAAAAGGAATTTCGCAGACCATAGCGGTTTCCAGCGCCTGAGAAAAGCTGGGGTGCTGACCGCCGCTGATGGCGTCGAAGCCTACCAGGTCGCCCGCCAGGTGAAAGCCGGTGATCTGCTCGTCGCCCTGTTCGGTAATGGTATAGCTTTTGATGGTCCCGGAACGAATGGCGTACAGCGACTTCAGTTCGTCACCGGCTTTGAACAGCGTTTGCCCTTTCTGAATAGGCTTTTTGCGCTCAATGATGTTATCCAGCTGATCGAGTTCGTGCTCGTTCAGCGTGAAAGGAATACAGAGCTGGCTGATGCTGCAATCCTGACAGTGAATCGCACAACCGCCAGACTGGATACGTCTGTTGATAACACGTTTTTCCGGGATCATAGTGTTGGCTCGAGTGATTATTGATTGAGGTCAATTTTAACATTTTTTGCTCAGCAAAGGGAACTCATCCAGGCCTTTTTAGCCACATAAAAAACAGGGACGTCACTTTTGGTGACGTCCCGTTTAAAAAAGTGCCAAAAGCCAAACCTACGTTTTATCGGGCGTAGCGGCCGTTGAACCGTAGTTATTAAGGTTGTTTTTGGCGCTTTTTCTGGAGGGTTGTTCTACCTGAATAATCAACGTCAGCACCCCGGCTAACAGGTAAAGCGCGGTGTAGGTCCAGACCACGCCCTTGATATCAAAAAAGGGCAGTACCAGCGAGGCGATGGCGGGCGCAAGAAAATTGCTCAGGCCAGCGGAGAGGTTGTAGATGGAGATCGCCGCACCTTTATGCTTCGGCTCCAGCACGGGAAATACCGCCGTCATCGGCACAAACGCCGCGACGGTAATGCCCAGCATGACGGCGGGCACCAGCGCCATCCAGAAGTTATGACCAAAGGTCACCGGCAGGTAATAGAAGGCCAGGCTGGAAATCGCGCAGCCCAGGCAGCCAAACCAGCGCACCTGACGGATCCAGCCGATATATTCGCCCAGCACGCCCCACATAATATTGGTGAAGATGGTAACGAAAAAGAATACCGCCCAGATTTGCAGCCATTCCGACATGGTAAAGCCCAGGCGCCCGACGAACAGCATCGGCATAATCACTGCAAAGCCAAACAGCGACAGCGTATTGATAATGCGGATCAGGCAGGCCAGGAAGATGTTGCGGTTAGTGAAGAGAATGGTCACGGCCCGCGACAGCTCGGTCAGTTTTTCACGTGGGGAAAGATTGGCTTTCTCGCTCTCGCCGCCGACCTTGCGCAGCAGAGTCATCGCCATCAGCCCGCCAGCCGCTACCCAGGCTATAGCAAACCACAGGGTGCCGGTTTCACCGAGCCAGGGAATGGTAAAGCTGGGCAGATAGCTGCCGACGCAGCCGATGCCGATGGAATACATCGCCCAAAACCAGCCCATGGCGGAAGAGAGCTGGTGTTTAGGCACGTTCTGCACAATCAGCATCACAAACGAATAAATGAACAGCGGATAGGCAAGACCGCGAATGCCGTAGAACAGCAGCATCAGCGGATAGTTGCGCAGCCCCAGGCCCAGCGTCATAAACAGAATATGCATCACTACCCACAGCAGAAAACCGATACGCATTGCGCGCTGCGGCGTAATGATCTCCGCGACTACGCCGGAGCTCCAGGCCGCCAGCGCCGCTGCGCCGCCGTAAACCGTGAACACCAGCGCAGACTGCGCGGGCGAAAAGCCGAGATCGGTAATGTGCTTCGACAGGAAAGCCATTTCAAAGCCGTCCCCGCTCATAAAGACGGCGATGGCGATATAACCCCATATTAACGACAAGGGGAGGCCGAACCAGTTATTGGCTGATTTCATCATATTTCCTCTCAGGCGTGCAGGTGACGGACGCCTGAGGCGTCCGCATCAGTGTTCAGAAACCGGATGCGCGAGCATCGCGCTGCTGTTGGTAGAGCAGGCGGAAGTGGTCGAGCCGCCTTTGCAAATGATGATGACGAAGCGCATTGGGCAGATAGCGCCGCAGCACGGCAGGTTTACGGCAGACCTCGGCCGGATCGCCGCCGTCGGCCAGCCAGCCCAGACGCGCCGCGCCCAATGCGCCGCCCGCTTCGCCGCCCTGATGGGTAACTATCGGCAGATCCAGCGTATCCGCAATCAGCTGCGCCCAGAACCCGCTTCGCGCGCCGCCGCCGGTCAACGAACAGCTTTCCAGCTCGGTGCCCGCCGCCCGCAACGCCTGTAGGCCGTCGGCAATGCCGAAGGCGACGCCCTCCAGCACGCTATAGGCCAGCGCTGCACGGTTAGTGGCATGGGTCAGACCATGAAAAGCGCCGGTGGCCTGCGGATCGTTATGCGGCGTGCGTTCACCGGAAAGGTAGGGCAAAAAGAGCGGGGCGCTGCGCTGAACCGTCTCGCTTAGCGCCGCCACCTCGGCCAGCAGATCGGTTTCGGTGGCGTTCAGCAGATCGCACAGCCAGCGCAGGCTGGAGGCCGCCGTCAGCATGACGCTCATCTGGTGCCAGCGATCGGGCAAGGCATGGCAAAAAGCGTGTACGGCCGAGGCGGGCGCGGGACGAAAACGATCGTTGACCGCAAACAGCACGCCGGAGGTGCCAAGGGAAATAAAAGCGTCGCCGGGTTCGATCGCCCCCAGCCCGACCGCGCTGGCCGCGTTATCGCCACCGCCGCCCGCAATCACTATACCTTCCTGCAAGCCCCAGCGCCGCGCGACATCAGCCTGTAGCCTGCCGCCGGGCTGCGATCCCTCCGTCAGCCGCGGCATCTGATCGCGGTTCAGCCCGCAGGCCGCCAGCAGGGCGTCCGACCAGTCGCGCCTGGCGATATCCAGCCACAGCGTACCGGCGGCATCGGACATATCGCTGATCTTTTCACCGCACATCTGCCAGCGCAGATAGTCCTTAGGCAGCAGAACGCTGGCGATGCGAGAAAAAATCTCGGGTTCATGGCGGGCGACCCACAGCAGCTTCGGCGCGGTAAAACCGGGCATCGCTAAATTGCCCGCCACGCTGTGCAGGTCGGCAGCCCGTTGCGTCAGCTCCTCGCACTCGGCTGCGCTACGCGTGTCGTTCCATAATATGCACGGGCGCAATACCTGATTTTCCCTGTCCAGCAGCACCGCGCCATGCATCTGGCCGGAAAGCCCGATGGCGCGGATTTGCTGCCAGCGAGCACCAGCCTGCTGGCGCAGCTCGTCAATGGCCTGCTCCAGCGCCAGCCACCAGCTGTGCGGATCCTGCTCCGCGTAGTGGGGCTGCGGCCGCTGTACGTCCAGTTTTACACCGCTGGCGGTCACGATTTCGCCTGCGGCATCAATAACCAGCGTTTTGATTTCAGAGGTGCCAAGATCGATCCCGAGATACATTACCGACTCCTTACTCGTTCACCGGTTGAGGGACTTTGGCCCATTCATCGAGCGTGGCAACCGTCTCCGCCAGCAGCGTGGCAAAGGCGGTATCGTGGGCAAGCGGGCCAAACAGCGCCTCGTCGGCGGCAAAACGTGCGAGCGCGTCCGGGCTTGCCATGATGCGGTGCCAGCTTTCAGCTTCCAGCGCGCCATCCTGATAGACATAAGGAAGCTCGCCGCGATGCCAGCGCTGTAAAAACAGGAAGAAGAGCGCGGGCAGCACCGCCGTCGCGCGAGGCGTTTCGCCACGGGCGTAGCATTCCGTCAGGGTCGGCGTAATAAATCCCGGGATTTTTGACAGGCCGTCCGCCGCGACTCGCTGGTTGGTATCGCGGATATAAGGATTGGCAAAGCGGGCCAACACTACGTCGCGGTATGCTTCCAGCTCAAGCGGGCTGGGCGACAGCGAGGGAATAACGTCCTGGGTCACATACTCCCAGGCCATCTCTTTGATCGCCTGGGTCTGCGTGCTCTGGTGAATAAAGTCCTGTCCGACCAGCGTCCCTGCCCAGGCGATGCAGCTGTGGCTGGCGTTAAGAATGCGGATTTTCGCCTCTTCCCACGGCAGAACGGAGTCGACCAGGGTCACGCCGACCTTCTCCAGTGCAGGTCGTCCGGCGGCAAAGTTATCTTCAACCACCCATTGAATAAAGGCTTCGCCCATAACCGGTGCGCTGTCGGCAAAACCGGTCGCTTCCAGCACGCGCGGGGCGATATCCGCCGTCGGGCGCGGAGTAATGCGATCCACCATCGTATTGGGCGAGGTCGTCTGCTCCGTTACCCACGCCAGCAGCGCATCGTCGTGACATAAACGCAGAAAAGCGAGAAAGCCCTCACGGAAACGCTCGCCGTTATGCCGCAGATTATCGCAGTTTAACAGCGTAACCGGCTGACCGTGCGCCTGCATTCGCGCCTGCAAAACGCGGCGTAACGCGCCATAAAGCGTGCGCGCTTCGCCCTGCAAATCTGCGGTAATATCAGGGTGACGCGGATCGAGACGGTGGTCGCTGTCCAGGTAGTAGCCGCTCTCGGTGACGGTAAAGGCGATCACTTTCGTGGCGGCGTCTGCGCCTCGCGCAACCATAGCCGTTAGCCCGGCGTCCCACGGGACGATATGTTTGATTGAGGTAATTTTCTCATACTGACGTTCGCCTGTTGGGGTGACCGTTTCCAGCACGTATTCGCCGTTTTGCTGCGTCAGGGCATTCAGCAAGGGCACGGCATCATCGCGAATATTGCTGAGCGCGATTTCCCAGCGCGGGCCGTCCTGCTGCAACAGACGATGCAGATACCAGGCCTGATGGGCGCGATGAAAAGAACCGGCGCCGATATGTAACCAGACAGAGGGGGAAGCAGCGGTCATCATTCTCTCCTGTAAATGGGCTTTTGCTCTTGTGTTGAGCTTTTGCTTAGTTGCGTTACAGCCTGGTGAATTTTTTACCAACGGTCTGCGGGAGCGATCACAAAATTTGCTTTTGCCCGTCAATCGGGCAATTATTCGGATTGGGCTTAAGGAGTGGGATATCACAATGAGCAAGCACGACAAAAAGCTGGATCTGGCGGCCAGAGCAGCCTGGATGTATTACGTGGCGGGAGAAACCCAGCAGGATATCGCTGAAAAACTTGGCGTATCGCGTCAGGTAGCGCAGCGGCTGGTGGCGCTGGCGTCAGAACAGGGGCTGGTGAGCGTCAGCGTCAATCATGCCGTGGCCGACTGCATGACGCTGGCGCAGCAGCTACAGGAAAAATTCAGCCTGGCGTTTTGTCAGGTAGTGCCGTCTGGCAATGTGGAAGGCGGCGGCTTACAGCAGATGATTGCCGTAGCGGGTGCGGAAGTGATGGCGCAAACGCTGAAAAGCGAGCGGCCGCAAATTGTCGCGGTAGGATCGGGAAGAACCCTGCGGGCCACTATCAACGAGCTGCCAGAGCTGGACAGGCCGCAGCACAGCTGCGTTTCGTTGATCGGCGCTATCGCCAGTGACGGCTCCTGCACCCGTTATGATGTGCCGCTGTGGATGGCGGAAAAAACGCAGGGACGCTATTTTATCCTGCCCGCGCCGCTGTATGCCGACAGCGTCGACGATCGCGATTTGTGGTGCAATCATCGCATCTACCGCACCGTTACGGAGAAGGCCGCCCAGGCGGATATTATGTTTGTCGGCATTGGTCAGGTTTCGCCGGACTGCCCGCTGAACGCGGATGGCTTTATCAGCGACGATGAAGTGACCACGCTGTTGGCGGATCGGGTGGCCGCAGAGATGCTTGGCCATTTTATCGGTGAGGAAGGCGAAAGAGCGGCAACCGCTCTGGACAGCCGTTTGACCAGCGTGCGGCTGACGGCCCATACCCAACGCAATATCGTCGCTTTTGCGGGAGGCAGCGAAAAGCATCGGGCGATAGCCGCCGTGCTAAGGGGCGGTTGGATCAGCGGGCTGGTCACCGACGAGGCGAGCGCACGTTATGCGCTGGCGGCGTCCGCCTGAAGTTTTGCCAGAGCGGCCCGGTGAGGATACCATTACACTATCCTTAATCGTGGCCACCGGGGAACCTGTATCATGAGCTTTAATGATGAAGACCTGTTTAAAGACGCGATGGAAGACGTTACGCCGCTCAAGGATTGCAGCAACATTCTTTGGTTAAAATCCCCTTCGACGAAATCGCCTCGCCAGCGCCAGGAAGAGCAGCAGCTGGATAATCCGCTGACCAGTGGCTTTTTGACCGTTATCCCCCGGGAAACGCCGTTGGAATACAAAGCGGAGGGGATCCAGCAGGGCGTGCTGGATAAGCTGCGGTTGGGCAAATATCAGGTCGATGCCAGTCTTAATCTGCTGCGTCAGCCGGTGGAAATCTGCCGTCAGTCGCTTTACAGCTTTATGCTGCAGGCGGAGCGCGAAAATTACCGCAATCTGCTGATCGTGCATGGCAAAGGCAAAGAGGACGAATCGCACGCCAATATCGTCCGCAGCTATCTGGCGCGCTGGCTACAACAGTTTGATCAGGTGCAGACGTTTTGCAGCGCTCAGCCGCAGCACGGCGGCAACGGCGCCTGCTATGTGGGGCTACGTAAAAGCGAGCAGGCGCGCCTGGACAACCGCGAACGGCACGCCAAGCGCAGCCGCTAGCCGGAGTGGGATTTACGGATGGTCGCCATCAGCACTTCGGCGCTGCGGCTAAGGGGCGCGCCGGTACGGGTAATAATGCCGACCGGTTCGCCCGGCCCATGTGAGGCGACGGGCAGCGCGGCCAGCGCATTATGCAGCAGGTCGTCCTTGATCGCGCCGGAAGGCACGAACCAGACATAGTTATAGCGAAGCGCCAGCTGACGGGCGAGCGAGGTTGCAGAGGTTTCCACTACCGCATCCGGCAGGCGGCAGCCGTGATCTTTCAGCATCGCATCGGCGATACGGCGCGGCGCGGTGCCCTCCGGTGAAATCACTACGGGCCAGTTAAGCGCCCGCGACAGCGTGACGTTGTCACTTAATAGTGGGTGTTCGGGCCTTACCACCAGCCGCAAAGACTCCAGAAACAACAGCTCGTAGGTCAGGCCGGTCATCATCTCCGTTTCGGCCATGCGGCCAATGCCTACTTCAAATTCGCCCGCTCTCAGTCCGGCAAGCAGCACGTTGTTGTGCAGCGTAGCGACCTGAACCAGTGTTCTGGGCTGCTGCTGGTGAAAGCGTTCCAGAATTGAAGGCAGCATCCCCAGCGCTACCGTGGTTAACACGCCGATGCGCAGCACGGCCGGATCGCGCGCGGCCACCGGGCTGAGCGACTGACCGGCATGGTTAAGCGCATCCAGAATCCGCACCGCATGGGTCAGAAACTGCTCGCCCGCCGTGGTCAGCTGCGCGCCAAGACGGCCTCGCTCAAATAGCCTGGCCCCGGCCATCTCTTCCAGCTCGTTCAGTGTTTTTGACAGCGCAGGCTGGCTAAGCGACAGCACCTCGGCGGCGCGCCCCAGCGTGCCTTGCTGCGCCACGGCGACAAAAGTATGCAGATGGCGCAGACGAATGCGCTGATTAAACAGGTAATTTTTTTCCATAACTGCAGCGTAGACAGCAAGGTGGCGGGCAGGCAAGCGGCGCGTTGGAATACTGTTAACCTTATTGCAAAATTTCATTAACATAAGGGCGTTTTTCCATCACTTTTCGCCGCCCGGAGGCAATAGCCTCATCACCTTTACTGATAAAAGCCCTTTTTTTCCTTGCGGATGCTTGCTTTTTTCGGGGAAATTGCTACGCAAACGGGTAATTCACCGGGTGAAATCGATAACAATCCGTTATGATAGCCAACACTTTTTTTCGGAACCGACGCCAGCCGCTTTGCACACCGCTGGCCATGGAGCGCTAACGTGGAGAGTATTGTTGCGACAGATGTCCGCACCCTGATCAACGAAGGCAGCGTCAGTCGCTATCAGCAGCGTATTATCGCTCTCTGTTTTGCGGTGGTGGCGATGGACGGCATGGATATCGCCCTGATGGGCTTTATCGCGCCGGCGCTTAAGGTTTCCTGGGGCGTCACCACGCAGCAGCTGGGCGCTATCATCAGCGCCGCGCTGATCGGCCTGGCGCTGGGTGCCCTGTTTGCCGGCCCGCTAGCCGATCGCTTTGGCCGTCGCGTCATCATTATCAGCAGCGTTTTTTTCTTTGGCCTGTGGACGCTGGCGACCGCCTTTTCGCATAACGCCGATCAGATGATGCTGTTCCGCTTTCTTACCGGCCTTGGGCTGGGCGCGGCCATGCCCAACGTCGGCACGCTGGTGGCGGAATACTCTCCCGAGCGCAAGCGCGCTTTCATTATTACCGTGGTGTTCTGCGGCTTTACCTTCGGCGCGGCGGGCGGCGGCTTTGCTGCGTCCTGGCTGATCCCTCATTACGGCTGGCACGCCGTGCTGATTCTGGGCGGGCTGCTGCCGCTGCTGATCGTGCCGCTGTTGCTGAAATGGTTACCGGAATCGGTGCGCTTTTTGCTGTCGCGGCAGGCGCCCGTAGAGCGTATCCGGCAGATAGTTGAAAAAATGGCGCCGGGCCAGGTACAGCAGGGAAGCCAGTTCGCCATGGCGGAAAAAGCGCAGCGCGAGGGCGCGGTGAAGCTGGTGCTGACGCGACCTTATCTCTCCGGCAGTGTGCTGCTGTGGGGCAGCTACTTTATGGGGCTGTTTCTGGTCTATCTGATCGGCAGCTGGCTACCTTCGCTGGTGAAAGATATGGGCATGACGGTTACGCAGGCCGCGCTGGTGACCGCCATGTATCAGGCCGGCGGCACCGTTGGCTCGCTGTTTGCCGGCTGGATGATGGATCGCTTTAACGCCAACCTGGCGCTGGCCGCCATCTACTTTACCGGCGCTATCGCGACGGTAGCGATTGGCTACGCGCCGGCAAATACGCTAATCCTGAGCCTGGTCGCTTTTTGCAGCGGTTTCTGCCTTAACGGTGCTAATACCGGCATGAACGCGCTGTCGGCCAGCTATTATCCTACCCACGCCCGCGCGACCGGCTCCAGCTGGATGCACGGCGTAGGGCGCATGGGCGCTATTCTCAGCGCCTTTGCCGGCGCGCAGATGCTGGCGATGGGCTGGCATATTACGGAAGTTTTCTCCAGCCTGGCTATTCCGGCGGTGCTGACCTCGCTGATGCTGCTGGCGAAATACCGCTTCGGCCACCAGCGTAGCGAAGAATAGTTTCCGGCCAGCCGTCGTCATTTCGTTGTCAAAGCCGTGTCGGAAACGATGCGGTAATAGCTTTCAGCCAGCCAGCGTCATTTCGTTATCAAACCGTGTCGGAAACGGCGCGGTAATAGCTTTCAGCCAGCCAGCGTCATTTCGTTATCAAACCGTGTCGGAAACGATGCGGTAATAGCTTTCAGCCCGCCGTCGTCATTTCGTTATCAAACCGTGTCGGAAATGGCGCGGCTTGAGCTGACTTTGGCTGTAAATATCCCCTTACGCCCTGCAAAAGAACGACATTGATTTCCCGGTTCTGTTGATTAGCAGACTGCAAATTACAGCATGAACTGAACGGTTCGATAAATAATAATCATTTGATTAATAATCAGAAAAATTGGAAGAGCATGATCCAAATGTTAAGGAACCGTAAGCATTTTCTGTAAATGAGGTCACCCGTTGGACTTTGCCGTGGCGCTTGCAAATAATAGTCAGCAGATTACTCAGGACGCAGCAATGAAAAACGAACGCTTGATAAGGATAAGGACGGCAGAAGGGACCCTGTGCGGCAGTCTGGATAAGGACGTTTTTGTTTTCAGGGGCATACCTTATGCCGCGCCGCCTGTCGGCGAGTATCGCTGGCGATCGCCGAAGCCGGTAACGCCATGGCAGGGAGAGCGTGACGCCACGGCATGGGGGGCGGCCAGCTGGCAGAACCGGCAATATTGCACGGCGGTGGGCGGCGGCGATCCGGGCGCGTTCAGTGAGGATTGTCTCTATCTGAACGTCTGGACGCCGGAAACGGAGCCGGCGGGCCCAATGCCGGTCATGGTCTGGATCCACGGCGGCGGTTTTACCATTGGCGCGGCAGGCCTGGCGCCCTATATCGGCCAGCCGCTGGCCTCGCAGGGCGTGGTGGTGGTTACCCTTAACTATCGGCTGGGTCATCTGGGATTTTTTGCGCATCCGGCGCTGGATAAAGAGTATGCGCCGGGCGAAGTCGTCAATAATTTTGCGCTGCTGGATCAAATCGCTGCTTTGCAATGGATACAGCGTAATATCGCTGCCTTCGGCGGCAATCCGCATAACGTAACGATCTTCGGAGAATCATCCGGCGCGCGCAGCGTGCTTTCGCTTTTTTCCTCGCCGCTTTCGGTTGGATTGTTCCATAAAGGCATCGCGCAAAGCCCCTATGCGCTGCCCGATCTACCGCGCGAAAAGGCGTTGGCAAACGGCGAAAAGCTGGCCCGCCATTTTGATTTGCCGCACGCCACGGCGGAGCAGCTGCGCGCGCTGCCTGCCGACGCCTTCTGGCCGCTGGAGAGTTCGCTGGCTAACGGCCCGGTGGCGATAGCGGGCGATCGGGTTTTACCCGTACCCATGCTGAAAGTCTTTAACAACGCCGCCCAGCACAAACTGCCGTTAATGATCGGCAGCAACAGCGATGAGGCCAGCGTCCTCAGCTATTTTGGGGTCGATCCCGCGCTGATTATCCGGCAGCTGCGCGCCACGCAGCGCCTGGGATTGCGTATGAAAATGATCCGCCTGCTGTACGACGGCCTGTATGATGACGACAAGCTCGGCAGGCAGGTGGCGCGTGATATGACTTTTACCGCCATGGGCTATATCGCCGCGCTCTCCCACGCCCGCAAAGGTATCCCTGTCTGGCGCTACTACTTCGATTACGTATCAGAAAATTCGCGCGACCTTTATCCTGACGGAACCTGGCACGGCAATGAGATCCCCTATACGCTCAATACCCTCGACGAGCTGACTGCGCAAATGGGCGATCGCCCCTTTACCGCAGGCGATCGCGAGTTTGCTAAAAAGGTTAGCGGTTACTGGCTGAATTTTGCCCGCCACGCCAGCCTCTTTTCTCACCGGCTCGAAGGCGAACCCGACTGGCCGGTTTGGCAGCCTGGCGCAGACGTAATGATGCGCTTCGGCGAAACGGGCCCGACGCTCAGGCTGGAGAAAAACTTTATGCGCAGACGGATGCAGCTGTTTCGCCTGCTGATGAAAAATATTGTTAAACTTCGGGAATAATTTTTTAACATCGTCCCGCTGGATTTATAACGGATAAAAAAACAAATAACAGGCGCAGCAAGGACTTAACGCTGCGCTATGGTCAGTAACGCCCTGAATAAGAAAGAAATAATTACTCATGATTTTGTTGGCGATGCCGATAACTCCTGTCAAGCGTCCACCACGCAGGACGAGCACTCGGGTTTTAACATCGTTACGGAGTAGTTATGAATTTGCTAAAAGATTTTACCATCCGCAGCGTAATGCTGTCGATCCTCGGGCTTTTCTGCCTGCTATGGACGGCAGTGGGCATTTACAGCGTCTGCGCGCTGAATTCGCTGGGCCAGGGCAACGAGGTTGACCGTGAGCTGGTGAACCAGATGACCACCCTGAGCAAGGGCAACGATCAATATTTTCGCTTTATTACTCGTCTGACGCGCGCAGTGGAATCCCGCCAGGCGGGAAGCCCAACGGCGGCTGCGGATATGGCCTCGGTACAAAAAGCGCTGGATAACATGACCAAGCTGCTGGCCGATTTCAAAGCCGAAGCGCCAGGCCCACTGGCGCCAGGCTACGCTGCTGCCGTCATCGCCAGCTGGCAGAAACTGCTGGACGAAGGGGTTCTGCCGCAGATGCAGCTGGCACAGCAGGCGTCGCTGGACGATTTCCGTCGTCATGCCGCCAGCGTGACGCCGCCGCTCAGCCGCGCTTTTGGCGCCAGCGTGGATAAATTCAATCTTGCCGCTGGCGAAAAGCTGGACGTGACGCGCGTCACCGTCGATCACCTGACCGATATGACTAAAATGATCATTGTTATGGCGGTGATTGCCGGCCTGCTGATCCTGCTTTTTACCGACCGCTACCTGGTAAAAATGCTGGTGCGCCCGCTGGATGGAATGCGCGAGCACTTCCGCCGCATCGCCGAGGGCGATTTGAGCCATCCGCTGGAAGATATCGGCCGCAACTGCGTTGGCAAGCTGATGCCGCTACTGCGCGCCATGCAGGATAGCCTGCGGGAAGCCGTCAGCGCCATCCGCAGCGGCACGGATAATATCTACCGTGGCGCGGCGGAAATCTCTTCCGGTAACAACGATCTTTCCTCCCGCACCGAACAGCAGGCCGCCGCGCTGGAAGAAACCGCCGCGAGCATGGAGCAATTAACGGCCACCGTGAAATTCAACGCCGACAACGCGCGTCAGGCCAGCGAACTGGCACAGAGCGCCTCAACCACCGCCAGCAAGGGCGGCAAGCTGGTAAAAGACGTGGTGGATACCATGCAGGGCATTTCCGGCAGTTCTCGCAAGATTGCGGAAATCACCAGCGTGATTAACAGCATCGCTTTCCAGACCAACATTCTGGCGCTGAACGCAGCGGTAGAAGCGGCGCGGGCAGGCGAGCAAGGCCGTGGTTTCGCCGTGGTAGCCAGCGAAGTGCGCAACCTTGCCCAGCGCAGCGCCGGGGCGGCTAAAGAGATTGAAACGCTGATTGCGGATTCCGTTACTCGCGTGAATCAGGGATCCCGACTGGTTGGCGAAGCCGGTAGCACCATGGACGACATGCTACAGGCGGTAGCGGAAGTTGTGGAGATCATGAAGCAGATCGCCTCCGCTTCGGAAGAGCAAAGCAAGGGCATTTCGCAGATTGGCACCGCCATTACCGAAATGGACAGCGTGACGCAGCAAAACGCCTCGCTGGTGGAAGAGGTTTCTACAGCGGCCAGCGCGTTGGAGCGCCAGACCGAAGAGCTGACGCTCTCCGTTTCTAAGTTCCGTCTCTCACCGGCTACAGCCGCCACGCCGTCACCGGCGCCTTACGTCAAGGCCGCGCCGATTAGCGCACGACCAGCCGTGGCGAAAGCCAGCGCCGATGACTGGGTCTCTTTCTGATCCTCGTTATGCCTTAGCCTGAAGCGCCGTGACCCGGCGCTTTTTTTATGCCTGCCGCGCGGCCAGCAGGCAAAGCTGTTCTGCTACCTGATAAGACTTCACAAAGGAGGAGACCGGCAGGAATTCAAAGCGGGAATGGAAGTTGTGCGCGCCGGTAAAAAAGTTTGGCGTCAGCATGCCCTTCGCCGACAGCGCCGCGCCGTCGGTTCCGCCGCGCATCGGCGTAACCTTCGCGGTAATGTTCAGCGTCTCCAGCGCGGCAAACAGCAGATCTATCGCTCGTCGATCTTCGCCGATAGCGTTGCTGATATTGCTGTAGATCTCGCTGATGCTGACCTCCACCTTGCCGGTCGGATACTGTCCGGCAATCAAGGCGGCGACCTCGTTGATTTGCTGCTTGCGTTGCGCAAAGCCCGTCAGCCCGAAATCACGGATAGAGGCTTTTAGTCTTGCCTCGCTCGCGTTTGCCGTCATCTCGTTAAACCAGATATAGCCTTCACGTCCGGCCGTGTGCTCCGGCGTCTGGCGGCGGTCAAAATGGCTGATAAAATCCCAGGCCATCAGCAGGGGATTCACCAGTACGCCTTTGCCTGACATCGGATGCGCCGGCACGCCGGTGAAGCGGATATCCGCCGACGCCGCGTTGAAATTTTCATAGACCACTTCGCCCAGCTCGCAGCAGTCAATGGTATAAGCGAAATCGACGTTAAAGCGTTTCTCCAGATCCAGCGCTTTGGCACCGCGCAGGCCGATCTCTTCATCAGGCACAAAGGCGACCACGATATCGCCGTGCGTCGCTGCGTCGCGGAGGTTTTCCAGGAGCGTCATCACGACCGTAACGGCCGCCTTATTATCGGCGCCCAGCACGCTGGTGCCGTCGCTAAAGATAATTTCCTCATGCTGATAAGGGACGATCTCCGGGTGTTCAGCCACCCGCAGCCAGATCTCCTGTTCACTGTTGAGGCAGAGATCCTGGCCTTCAAAGCGCAAAATCTGCGGGTGAATATGGGGCGAGAGGCCGACATCGACGGTGTCGATATGGGTGATAAAACCGATACGCGGCGCGCCCGGCGCCTTGCCGGGCAGGACAGCGGTAACGGTCGCGCATTCATCGACCTGCACATTTTCCAGCCGCAGGGCGCGCAGCTCTTCCGCCAGCAGGTTAGCCAGCGTCTGCTGACCGGGCGTGCTGGGCAGGCTTGTCGCGGCGGCATCGCTCTGGCTGGTGACGGCAAGATAGCGGAAAAAACGGCTGGTTAACTGGCTGGCCAGTTGCTGAGACATAGACAATCCTGTGCTTAAGAGAAGAAAAGGGCCGGGCGGCCCTGCTTATCAGCAAACGCCAAAGTCGCCGTCTTCATGGTAAAGATTGACCGAGCTGGCAGGCACCTCGATCTCTTTTTTGTCGGCATCATCCACTCTGGCACAATAAAGCGTCTCGCCTTTAACCTGCAATACCACCATCTTTGGGCCGCCGGTTTTACTTTGCACAATATCATCAGTTTTAAACATGGTATTTCTCCTGTGGTCTCCTTCTATTAACGGTTAGTAAATGAGCATTTGCAAGTGCTTCGTCAGCAAACTGCTGAAAAGTCACTATACTTACCCTTCACGCAAAGCAAACGGGAGGATATTGATGACTATTCATAAGAAAGGTCAGGCACACTGGGAAGGCGATATCAAGAAAGGTAAGGGCACTATCAGCACCGAAAGCGGCGCGCTGAAAGAACAGCCTTACGGTTTCAACACCCGCTTTGAAGGCAAGCCGGGCACTAACCCGGAAGAGCTGATCGGCGCGGCACACGCTGCCTGCTTCTCGATGGCGCTCTCGCTGATGCTGGGCAACGAAGGTCTGGTGCCGGACAGCATTGACACCACGGCGGACGTCTCGCTGGATAAAGTTGGCGAAGGCTTTAAGATTACCAAAATCGCGCTGCAGAGCCAGATCGCCCTGCCGGGCGTCGACAGCGCTAAGTTTGATGAAATCATCAATCAGGCCAAAGCGGGCTGTCCGGTTTCCCAGCTGATGAATGCGGAAATTACGCTGGATTATAAGCTGAACTAATCGGGCCCCGATACCCTGCCGCCCGGCAGGGTATTATCTCTTCTTTCTACTGAAAATCTCTTTATAGCGCGCTGGCAATGTGTTGCTAATTACCCGTTAATTAAATCTCCTCGGTAAACATCCTCTAAATACCTGGCTGATCTTAACAGCAGGTCTGTTTAATCAGCGTTATCTCCAACGCGCTATTTTATTTCGCTTCTGCCGGGGCGCGCATTCAGGATTAACCGTAACATCAGTAAGTTGTATGGATAAATATCAAACCGAATTCCCTTTGCTATTTGGATAAAACAAGGTTAATAGTGGTTTGCGGCTTGATTCCGACTCAGGCTTCACGGCATTGATATCCGGCACTGACTTAATCTTTTAATCAGGGGAGAAGGGGATGAAGCAATCGGTATTGAAAGGAGTAACAGCCGCTATGCTACTGGCAGCGGCAACGGGCGCGGCGGCCAATACGCTGGTATTCTGCTCGGAGGGATCGCCAGAAAATTTTAATCCGCAGCTTTATACGTCAGGCACCAGCGTAGATGCCAGCGCCGCGACCGTTTATAACCGGCTGGTGGACTTTAAACCCGGCACCACTGAACTTATGCCAAGCCTGGCAGAAAGCTGGGATATCAGTGCTGACGGCACCGTTTACACCTTTCATTTACGCAAAGGCGTAAAATTTCAAAGCAACCGCTATTTTCATCCCACGCGCGATTTTGGCGCAGACGACGTAATTTTTTCTTTTATGCGGCAGAAAGATCCGCAGCACCCTTATCACAACGTTTCCGGCGGCACCTACGCCAACTTTGAAAGCCTGGAGTTCGGCTCGCTGATTAAAAATATCGAGAAACTGGACGAGCACACCGTGCGCTTTACGCTGGCCCATGCCGAAGCGCCGTTTCTGGCCGATCTGGCCTGGTATTTTGCTTCTATTCTTTCGGCTGACTATGCCGATGCCATGCTGAAAGCGGGCACACCGGAGAAGGTCGACAGCGATCCGCTCGGCACCGGGCCTTTTGTGCTCGCGCAGTATCAGAAAGATTCGCGCATTCTTTACCGCGCTTTCCCTGAATACTGGCAGGGGAAAGCGAAGCTGGACAGGCTGGTTTTCTCTATTACCCCGGATGCCTCGGTACGTCTCGCCAAGCTGACCAAAAATGAATGCCAGGTGATGCCGTTTCCCAACCCGGCCGATTTGCCCAAAATACGGGCGGACAGCAATCTGGTGGTGATGCAAAAACCCGGACTCAACACGGGCTTTCTGGCGTTTAACACGCAAAAAGCCCCGACGGATAACGTCCGGGTGCGCCAGGCGCTGGCGATGGCGATCAACAAACCTGCGATTATCGACGCTATTTTTCAGGGGACGGGCACGACGGCAAAAAATTTGCTGCCGCCTGACGTCTGGAGCGCCGCCAGCGATTTACAGGATTATCCTTACGATCCGCAGCGCGCTAAAGCGCTGTTAAAAGAGGCGGGCGTGGCGCCGGGCACCGCCATAGAGCTGTGGGCGATGCCGGTTCAGCGGCCTTACAACCCCAACGCGCGCCGTATGGCGGAGATGATCCAGGCCGACTGGCAAAAAGTGGGCATCAACGCCCATATCGTCACCTTTGAATGGGGCGAGTATTTGCAGCGCGTTAAAAACGGCGAGCATCAGGCGGCGCTGATGGGATGGACCACCGCGACAGGCGATCCGGATAATTTCTTCGGGCCGCTGTTCAGCTGTACCGCGGCGAAAGGCGGATCGAATTCGGCTAAGTGGTGTTACAAGCCGTTTGATGCGCTGATTACTGAGGCGCGCTCGGAACAGGATCATCAGAAGCGCGTGGCGCTTTACCGCCAGGCGCAGCAGATGATGCATGATCAAATGCCGGCGGTGATGATTGCCCATTCCACCATTTTTGAACCGGTACGCAAAGAGGTGATGGGCTATCAGGTTGATCCTTTTGGCAAACACCTTTTCTGGCAGGTCGATCTAAAATAGCCGCGGCTATTCGGCGCGGGAGCGGGCTGTTTCAGCGCCCGTTCCCGCTGTGCTTGCCTAATTCTTCGCAGGCATAGGCAAGGAACAGATTCAGCGCCGCTGAACGCTGACGGCCGGTCACGGTCTGAACCTGCAATGTACGCTGGGTCAGCTGATCGATCCCGAGAGAGCGCAACGCCAGATCCAGTCCGGCGTGCTGGAACAGCACCGTGAACGGGCTGCATAGCGTGATCGCCAGCGGGTTTTGCTGTAAAAATGCATAGAGCGTGCTGAAATTATTGCAGGTGAGTACCGGCTCGATAAAGGTCCCGTTCATCTGACAGGAGAGATCAAACAGCTGGCGCACCGTGGTAGCGCGATCGGGCAGCGCCATCGGCCAGGCGGATAAATCCTGCAGTCGGATCGACTTTTCCGCCAGCGGATGGTCTTTACGCATCACCATCAGCACCGGCGCGGGCCAGGAGCCCAGCACCTCGACGCCGCGCTCCGGATGCAGGCTGAACTGAAAAGCCACATCGCATTCGCCCTGGCGCAAAATATCCGCCACTTCCTCAACGCTTCCTACGGTCAGGTTAAAGCTGACCGCCGGATTGAGCTGACGGAACCGCGAACACAGCCCCGGCAGCAGGCTGAACGCCATGCCGTCGGTACAGGCGATGCGCAGCGCCGTGCGCCGTACCGCCTTCAGGCCTTTGATTTCCGCTTTTGCCTGCTCCATGCCCAGCAGGCTTCGCCTGACGTGACCCTCAAAAATTCTGCCCGCATCGTTAAGGATCATACCGCGTGCATGACGCTCAAACAGCGGCGCGCCAATATCCGCCTCCAGACGCTGGATCTGACGACTGATAGCCGAAACGGCCACAAACAGCTGCTGGCTGGCGGCGCTAAGCGAACCTGTACTGGCGACGGCCAGAAAATAGCGGACTTCAGGACTAAGCATAAACCTGCCTCTTTATGGTGCATGCTGCCTGGTAGTGCAGCGAACCTTTGCTTTTGCAGCAAAGCTTGTTTGATATTTTTATAATTGTGGCAAAGCCAGATTTTAGCTTAGATGGAAGCCATAACACTATAAAAGCAAACACAGGTGACTTATGACCCTCGAGCAGCTTCTGACGCAGGCCATGGCATGGTTTGACCGCGGTGAGTTTAAACAGGTGCTGGCCAGACGCATCGCCATTCGTTCCGAAAGCCAGCGGGAGAACCGCGAGGCGGAGATCCAGCGCTACCTGCAGCAGGAAATCGCCCCGGCCATGCAGGCAATGGGCTTTGAGCTAATCGCAATCGATAATCCTCAGGCGCCGCGCTACCCGTTTCTGCTGGCCTCGCGTATTGAAGACGCCGCGCTGCCGACGCTGCTCTGCTACGGACACGGCGACGTAGTGTTCGGCGACGACGAAAACTGGCGCGAAGGGCTGGCTCCGTGGCGGCTGACGGAAGAGGGCGACCGCTGGTACGGGCGGGGCAGCGCGGACAACAAAGGCCAGCACTCGGTCAATATCGCCGCGCTCGAACAGATCTACGCGGCTCGCGGCGGCAGGCTGGGGTTTAACTGCAAATTTTTGTTCGAAATGGGCGAAGAGATCAGCTCGCCCGGCCTGGCGCAAATCTGTCGCGAAAACCCGGAACTGCTCGGCGCAGATATTTTTATCGCCTCTGACGGCCCCAGGCTGAGCGCCGAAAGGCCCACGCTGTTTCTTGGCTCGCGCGGGGCGGTAAACGTTCGGCTGAGCATCAACGCCCGCGATCGCGACTACCATTCCGGCAACTGGGGCGGCCTGCTCAGCAATCCTGGCACCCAGCTGGCGAACGCTTTTTCCTCTCTGGTGAACCAGCACGGCCAGCTTCAGGTTGCGTCGCTGAAGCCGCCGGCGCTGACGGAAGAGATCCGCGCGATCCTGAGCGACATTACCCTGCAACAGGATGTCAACGGCCCGCAGATCGATGCGCAATGGGGCGAAGCGGGGCTGACCCCCACTGAACGGCTCTATGGCTGGAACACTCTGGAGATGCTGTCCTTTCTGACGGGCAATCCGGCGCGGCCAATGAACGCTATTCCCGGCAGCGCAACGGCGGTCTGCCAGCTGCGTTTTGTGCCGGGCACCGACTGGGAAAACATTGAGCGTCACCTGCGTGAGCACCTGGCCGCAGCAGGATTCAGCCAGGTAGAAGTGAAGATGCTGCGCGGCTCGCCAGCAACCCGGCTCGATCCGCGCAATCCGCTGGTGGGCTGGGTGCTGGAGGCAATCCAGCAGGTCAGCGGCAAAAAGCCCGCGCTGCTGCCAAACCTGGGCGGTTCACTGCCGAATGACGTCTTCGCGCATATTCTGAACCTGCCCACGCTCTGGATCCCGCACTCCTATCCGGCCTGCGGCCAACACGCCGTGGATGAACACATGCTGCAATCTGTTGCGCGTGAGGGTTTGCAGATAATGACCCGGCTGCTGTGGGATCTGGGCGAGAAGGGCAGCGAACTGATTGCCAGCCACCAGCGGTTCAGGCAGCAGCAAGGAGGCGCGCAATGAGTACCTTAATCGACCAGCAGCGTTCTGTAGCGGCCACGCCCAACCTGTATAAAACGCTGTTCGCCACCTGTATCGGCAACGCGCTGGAGTGGTTCGATATTGCGATTTATGGCTTCTTCGCCAGCTATATCGCGCAGGCTTTTTTCCCCACGGCGGATCCGGCGGTGTCGCTGCTGCTGACCTTCGGCAGTTTTGGCGTTTCTTTTCTGATCCGCCCGCTTGGCGCGGTGGTGCTGGGCGCCTATGCCGATCGCGTCGGGCGCAAAAAAGCGCTGCTGATGTCCATTTCCCTGATGATGCTGGGCGGCGCTATCATTGTTCTTATGCCCGCTTACGCCACTATCGGCCTGGCCGCGCCGGTGTTGGTGCTGCTGGCTCGCCTGATCCAGGGTTTTTCCGCCGGCGGCGAATTCGGCAGCTCGACGGCTTTCCTGGTTGAGCACTTCCCGCAGCGCCGCGCTTTTATCGCCAGCTGGCAGTTCGCCACTCAGGGAGCCAGCACGCTGATGGCTTCGGCGTTTGGTCTTGGGCTGGCACACTCTCTGAGCGAGGCGCAGATGGAAAGCTGGGGCTGGCGCCTTCCTTTTGCCTTCGGCCTGCTGATTGGCCCGGTCGGGCTGTACATTCGTCGTCATTTGCACGAGCCGGAAAGCTTCAGCCGCCGCGAGAAAATTCGCTCGCCGCTTCGGCTGTTGGCAGGGCAGCAGAAAAGCCTGATGCTGCTGGCGATCGGCCTGATGATTATTTCAACCGGCATCAACTATATGCTTAACTACGTGCCGACCTACGCCACCAAAAGCCTGCATCTTTCTGCGACCACGGCCTTCAGCGCCACGCTGCTTGCGGGCATAATCCTGACGGTGGTCACGCCGCTGATGGGGCTGTGGGCGGAAAAAATCGGGCGCAGGCCGCTGATGTGGGGCTCGCTGTCGCTGCTGCTGGTAACTATTTATCCGGCTTTCGCGCTGGTGGTGAACCAGCCGACGGCGGGCAGGCTGCTGTTGCTGGTCGGCTGGTTGGCGCTGCTGAAATCGGTCTACTTCTCAGTGGTGCCGTCAATGATGGCCGATCTCTTCCCGGTGACCACGCGCGCCAGCGGTATGGCGATTAGTTACAACGTCGCTGTGACCTTGTTTGGTGGTTTTGCGCCGCTGATCTGTACGTTGCTGATTAGCGCGACCGGCACCAGCCTGGCACCGGGCTATTACCTGATGGCACTGACGCTGCTCAGCGGCTGGGCGCTACTGAAAAGTCAAACCAGGCCAGGAGAAGAACAAACGGGCGAGCGGGGTGAAGCGCTGTAGAAGCAGCCCGAAACGAAAGGTTCATGCCTTTAGTAAAAACTCTGGCAACTGGCCAGGAACAAAAGATGCGTGCCTTATAAAACCAGCCTGAAACAACGGATATGCGCCTTTCAGGCTATGTGCAGCAACCAAACGCGACAGGCGCGCGCCTTTCTAAAGCGATAAAAAGCCCGCGTGGTTATGACGCGGGCCAAACAGGGCAACGATCGATACGGCTAAGCCAACCCTGGCTTAACTGGCGGTGACCACTTTAATTGCCAGGCCGCCACGAGAAGTCTCACGATATTTAGCATTCATATCTTTTCCCGTTTCATACATGGTTTCAATCACCTTATCCAGACAGACCCGAGGCTCGCTGACGCGATAAAGCGCCATCCGTGCCGCGTTAACCGCTTTGACGGCCGCGATGGCGTTGCGCTCAATGCAGGGTACCTGCACCTGGCCCGCCACCGGATCGCAGGTCAGCCCAAGGTTATGCTCCATGGCAATCTCCGCCGCGATGCAAACCTGGGCTGGGCTGCCGCCCAGCAGTTCGGCCAGCCCGGCGGCGGCCATGGAGCAGGCGACTCCCACTTCTCCCTGGCAGCCTACTTCCGCGCCCGAAATCGAGGCGTTCATCTTATACAGCGAGCCAATAGCGCTGGCGGCCAGGATAAAGCGAGCCAGCGAACCGGCGTTG
Source organism: Erwinia artemisiae (assembly GCF_051400835.1). Lineage (NCBI taxonomy): Bacteria > Pseudomonadati > Pseudomonadota > Gammaproteobacteria > Enterobacterales > Erwiniaceae > Erwinia > Erwinia artemisiae. The sequence continues at coordinate 386,833 of NZ_JBLFFM010000001.1, forward strand.
ACTTCACGAATAAACTTATCGTAATAGGCAAGCACCGCCGGGATAATACCGCAGGCGCCGTTGGTCGGTGCGGTTACCACGCGGCCGCCCGTGGCGTTTTCCTCGCTGACCGCCAACGCAAACATATTGATCCAGTCAACTACCGCCAGGGGATCGCTGGTGGTTTTATCGCTGCTGACCAGCGTGCGGCGCAGGGCTGCCGCACGACGCGGCACCCGCAAACTGCCTGGCATAATGCCTTCCGTAGTCATGCCGCGGGCAATGCCGTTGCTCATGACTTCCCACAACCGCAACAGGTAAGCATCCAACTCCTGCGGAGAATGTAAAGCCCGCTCGTTTTGCATCATCAGCCCGGAAAGCGACAGCCCGGTTTTGGCGCAGTGCTGGCGCAGGTCGGCGGAATTTTTATAGGGCCAGGGCACCGCAACGGCGCTTTGCCGTGGCTGATGAAAATGCGCTTCATCAACGATAAAGCCGCCGCCCACGGAATAGTAGACTCTGGTCAACAGGCGCCGGGAACCGGCAAAGGCGGTAATACGCATCCCATTTTCATGAAGCGGCAAATTCACGCTGTGAAAAACCATGCACTGCTCAAGCGGAAAGGCGACTTCGTGTTTGCCTTCAGCCAGGGGAAGACGACCCGTAGCGGCCAGCTGCTGCATAAAAGGCGCAATGGCATCAATATCGACGCTTTCCGGCAGCCAGCCGGCCAGCCCCATAATAATAGCGGTGTCGGTATTGTGCCCTTTGCCCGTCGCCGCAAGCGAGCCGTATAAATCCACAACCAGCGAGGTGGCGTCAAGGAGCAGATGGTGGGCAATTAATTCATCAATAAAAGTTTTACCGGCCTTCATTGGCCCGACGGTATGCGAGCTGGAAGGCCCGATACCGATTTTAAACATGTCGAAAACGCTAATCATAAAAACTCCGCGCGAAAAGAGAAGGCCCGGCCGATCAATTCATCAGTGAGTAAACAATGCCCGAAATGGCGACCAGGCCTGCCAGCACCACGAAAAGGTTGCTGAGGTGGCCGCGATACTGCTGCATCGCCGGGATCCTGCGGATCGCATACATCGGCATCAGGAACAGGATCATGGCGATCACCGGGCCGCCGAGCGTTTCGATAATGCCCAGAATGCTGGGATTCAGCGTGGCGACAAGCCAGCAGGTCAGCAGCATAAACAGCGCCGTCAGGCGGTTAAGCTTTTTCGGCCCGATCTCTTTTCCGACGGAGCGCAACGATTTTGCTACGATGCCGTTAAAGCCCTCGCGCGCGCCTAAATAGTGTCCCAGGAAAGATTTTGTTATAGCGATCATGGCGATAATCGGCGCCATCCAGGCGATAACCGGGGCGTTAAAATGATTGGCCAGATAAGAAAGAATGGAGATATTTTGCGCTTTAGCCGCGGCCAGATCGGCCGGCGTCAGGCTGAGGACGCAGCTGAAAACAAAAAACATCACCGTCAGCACCATCATGCCGTGCGCGCGTGCCAGAATGCGGGAACATTTCGGCTCGGCGTCCGCGCCATACTCTTTGCGTTTGGCGACGGCAAAAGAAGAGATAATTGGCGAATGGTTAAAAGAAAATACCATCACCGGTATCGCCAGCCAGAGCGTCAACATCAGGCTGCCTGAGCTGGTCGTAGTAAAAGAAAGCGTATCCAGCGCGGCGCTGTTCCAGCGAGGGATCAGATAAACGGCCAGCACCATCAGCGCGGCGACAAATGGAAAAACCAGCACGCTCATCGCTTTTACGATCATCTGTTCGCCAAACCGCACGATAGCCATCATCGCCACGATCAACAGCAGCGACAGCACCATACGCGGTGGGCTGATCATACCCAGCTGATGCGTCAGAAAACTCTCTACCGTATTGGTTATCGCCACGCTGTAAACCAGCAGAATAGGATAGATAGCTAAAAAATAGAGCAGGGTTATCAGCTTGCCTGCGCCGCGACCAAAATGTTCTTCCACCACTTCCGTTATATCTTCGCCGGGATTTTTACCCGACAGCACAAAACGAGTCAGCCCGCGATGGGCGTAATAGGTCATAGGGAAGGCGAGAAGGGTCATAATAATCAGCGGAATTAACCCGCCAACGCCGGCATTGATCGGCAGGAAAAGCACCCCTGCGCCGATGGCGGTGCCGTATAGTCCCAGCATCCAGACGGTATCGGTTTTACGCCACGTCGTAGCGGCAAGCGGTTCTGCGGCTGCCTGAGGAATATGCATTGTACTCTCCGGTTAAAATAATAATCTAAAAAGCTGCCAAATTATCAAAATTTAGTATGGGTTATTCCGCTCGGAGCGCGATATTAAACTACTCAGGCGGCGGCAAGGAAACTAACCTGAACGTGCCGGATAAACAGTGATCCGGATCTCGCATCGGATATTAAAAAAGTCTTAACGCGCACTTTATTATTTTGCTGAGAAGGTTGGTTGAGTATTAATAATCAGGAGGGATAAAAATCAGGCTGGAAATAAAATATATTTTATATTTTAAAAAAATTAACTAAGCGGAGGTAACATGCATAATTATAAGCGCGTGGTAACTTTTGAGTGAGAAGAAAAAGGCCGACTATCATCGGCCCTGGTTATTCAGCGTGCCTGTAAATAAACGACGTGGGTCTGTAGATATTCTTCCAGGCCGTGGCGACCGTCGGCGCCGCCAATGCCGGATTTACGCCAGCCAGCATGGAAACCCTGCATCGCTTCAAAATTTTCGCGGTTAACGTAGGTTTCGCCAAACCGCAGCTTTTTCATCGCCTGCATCGCCGTATTCAGGTTTTCGGTAAAAATGGAGGAGGTCAGCCCATATTCGCTGTCGTTAGCCAGCGCGATCGCGTCATCCAGCGTTGCGAAGGGGATAACCGGCAACACCGGGCCAAAAGTCTCTTCCCGGACGATAGCCATGTCCTGGCGTACGTTGGTCAGCAGCGTTGGCTCAAAGAAGAACCCGCGATCGCCTTTGCGTTTGCCGCCAGCCACTACAGTCGCGCCCTGTTCCACAGCATGGGCCACTTTGTGCTCCAGCCGCGCCAGCGCGTCGGCAGAAATCAGCGGGCCCATATCCAGCGTGTCGTCCTGCGCGGGATCGCCGCAGCTGACCGCATTAAAAGCCGCCGTCAGGCGGCGCACCACCTCATCATAAACGCCTTCCTGGACATAAAGGCGCTCCGTACAGTTGCAGACCTGCCCGGTATTAATCATGCGCGAAGCCACGATGGCTTTTACCGCCAGATCCAGATCCGCATCGTTCATGACGATGGCGGGCGCTTTGCCGCCCAGCTCCAGCGCGACTTTGGTGACGTTTTTTGCCGCCGCCTCCAGCGTGGCGATCCCGGCGTTTACGCTACCGGTCAGGCTGACCATTCCCACTTCCGGGCTGGCGGCCAGAGCCTGTCCTACCTCCGGCCCATAGCCGGTTACCAGATTGAACACGCCCGGCGGCAGCCCAATCTCTTCAACGATTTCAGCAAATATTATCGCGTTGGCCGGCGTCAGCTCGCTGGGTTTGATCACAATGGTATTGCCGGTTATCAATGCCGGAGCGGCTTTGCGGGCAATCAGGAAAAAAGGGAAGTTCCACGGCAGGATCCCCGTGGTCACGCCAATCGCTTTTTTCAATATCAGGATGGTTTCGTCAGGGCGATCGCTTTGCACAATCTCTCCTTCATAACGGCGCGCCCATTCGGCCATATAGTCCAGATAGTCTGCGGTAAACAGCACTTCCGTCTGGGCCAGCTGCTGCGTTTTGCCGCCTTCCGCCACGATAGTGGCGGTCAGCTCCGCTTCACGACGACGAATGCCTGCCGCAATCTGGCGCAGCCAGCGGCCACGTTCAACGGCCGGTAACGCTTCCCAGGCGGGTTGGGCAGCTTTGGCCGCGCTGATGGCGCGATCGGCCTCTTCTTTATCGCTTTGCGGGATGCGGCACAGCAGCACTTCGGTAGCGGGGTTAATTACGTCAATCCAGCGATCGCTGCGATTCTCAACAAACTGGCCGTTAATAAAACAATGATGCAGGCGCGTCACAGGCGTCGTCTCCGTAAATGATATTTTGCGTTTTAGTTAATGTAATGTTGCAGTTATGCTGCCGCATTGAGAGGGTTAATGCCTTTCTCTGAGCGCCACGCCACGCGTGAAACTGGCAAAAAGACAAAGAGATTTGACGAAGAGTGCTGAATAAACAGCAGGTTAATGGAAATATTTGGATGTTTTTCAGAGCAAAGACAGATAACCTGTATCTGTGATCGCAGACGGGATAAGACGGTGGATTTTGCCATTTTCATGCCGGCGCAGGCAGCCAGCCAAAGGTGTGGAGAGAGGCAACCTTCGTAGACTCAGCCTACCGGGAATTTTACCCTCCTATGAAGGAAAAAAAGCATGAGCCACCTTATCTTTGCAGGTATTTTCTGGCATCTGGTGGGCGCGGCCAGCGCCGCCTGCTTCTATGCGCCATTTAAAAAAGTGCGTCACTGGTCCTGGGAAACCATGTGGTCCGTAGGCGGGATCATGTCATGGCTTATTCTGCCCTGGGCCGTCAGCGCCGCGCTGCTGCCTGATTTTTGGGAATTTTACGGCTCTTTTTCGCTCGCGCAGCTGCTGCCTGTTTTTCTGTTCGGCGCCATGTGGGGGATTGGCAATATTAACTATGGTTTAACCATGCGCTACCTGGGCATGTCGATGGGAATAGGGATCGCTATCGGCGTAACGCTGGTGGTCGGCACGCTGATGACGCCGCTGTTACAGGGGCGATTTGTCGAACTGTTCAGCTCCACGGGCGGCCGGCTGACGCTGCTGGGGGTACTGGTGGCGCTGTGCGGCGTGGCGATTGTTTCCCGCGCCGGGCTGCTGAAAGAGCGGGCAATGGGCATTACGGCGGAAGAGTTCAACCTTAAAAAAGGGCTGGTGCTGGCTGTGTTCTGCGGAATTTTCTCCGCCGGCATGTCGTTTGCGATGAACGCCGCCAAACCGATGCAAGACGCCGCCCTGGAGCTGGGCATCAATCCTTTATATGCCGCGCTGCCCAGCTATGTGGTGATTATGGGCGGCGGCGCGCTGGTTAACCTGGGCTACTGCTTTATCCGTCTGGCTACCCAGTCCAGCCTGTCGGTAAAGGCGGATTTCTCGGTAGCGAAACCGCTGCTGGTCAGCAATCTGCTGCTGTCGCTGCTGGGCGGCACCATGTGGTATCTGCAATTCTTCTTCTATGCCTGGGGCCACGCCCGCATTCCCGCGCAGTATGACTTTATCAGCTGGATGCTGCACATGAGTTTCTACGTGCTCTGCGGAGGGCTGGTCGGGCTGGTGCTGAAAGAGTGGAAGAACGTCGGCAAACGTCCGGTCAGCGTGCTGTGCGGCGGCTGTCTGGTTATTATTCTTGCCGCCAACATCGTTGGCCTGGGGATGATCTCCTGATCGGAACGCCACAGGGATGTGGCGCTTACCATGCGGCGGCTTTTTTCTGACGGTGCTGTTCGAACTGCTGGCGAAAGGCGCTGGGCGTCATGCCGGTTTCCCGGGTAAACACGACGGAAAAATAGTTGCTGTCCTCAAAGCCGCACAGCGCGGCCACGTCGCCAATCAGCGAAGGCGTGCTGCGCAGCAAAAATTTAGCCTTACACATGCGCAGCTGCCGCAGATACTGGCCTGGCGTCATGCCGGTCTGCTGACGAAACAGCTGCTTGAGCGCGCGCTCCGACAGCTGATGCTGAAGACAAAAATCGCTGAGATCGAAATGGGCCAGCTGGCCCTGAATGGCCGACATTAGCAGATCCAGCTGTTCGCCCTCAGGCAGCTGCCAGGCAACGTCCGCCGCGTAGCGGTGACGCTGTAGGATCAACACCAGCTGTAAAAACAGCGCCTCCGTCAGCTGACGCGACAGCCGATCGCTTTTGGCGCTCTCCTGCGCCAGCTGCTGGATCACGCTTCTCGCCAAAGCCATGCCGCGCGTCGTCAGCCGCCAGGCCTTTTTTTCCTGCGGCAGAAACTGCGACCAGTCCAGGCCAAGACGAAAGCGCTCCGGGCAGTAGATCACGTTGTCCAGCACCAGCTCGTTGACCGACTCATAGCTGTGGCAGTCTTCAGGACTGATGTAGAACAGATCGCCGCAGGTAATAAGCCAGGGGCGATCGTTCATCACGTGCAGCCCGTTGCCGCGCCAGACGATCACCAGCTCGCAGAACTCATGAATATGGGACGGGAAAGTTTGCTGGGGCGCGCGGTCGGCAATAGCGACCGGCATCAGCCCGGACGGAAAATAGTCGGCTTTCGCCAGACAAAGCGGCTTGCTCACGTGTCACCTCACAGGTCATTTTGCCTGATGGTACGCGGAGAAAAGCCAAATTCACGCTTAAAAAGGGTAGAAAAGTGATTGCTGTCACCAAATCCGCAGTGGTAGGCGATATCGGTAATACGCATTTCACTGTGGCGTAACAAATGCCGCGCCTGCAACAGACGCAGGCGGTTAAGGTAACGCTGGGGCGTGCTGCCCGTCTGTTGTTTCAGCTGGCGATGCAGCGTGCGCAGCGAAAGTGAAAACTTATCCGCCAGCGCGTCCCAGTCCACTTCCTCGCTGTAATGGTCGGCCAGCCAGTCCAGCAGACCGCGCATTCTCCCGCTCTGATCGTCACCGGGCTGCTCGCTGCATCCGCGCCGCAACAGCACCAGCAGCTGCATAAAGCGCAGCTCCTGCTCGGCCCTCGCTTCGGGCTGTTTCGGATCTACCGGCGCGCCCAGTTCTTTAATCAGCGTTTTCGCCTGTTCCATCACCCGGCCGCTGATACGCCAGTGCGAGGGGTAATGTCCTTCTTTTTCCTGAGGTAAAAGATGCTGGAAGTTGGTAATAAAGCGAAACGCCTCCGGCCCACGATAAAGCACGTTGGTCAGGATCAGACGATCCGTTTTTTCATAAAGATGGCGATCATGATCGCGCACAAAGCAAACGCATCCGCCGCAAAGCGTACGGGGTTCGCCGTTGAACACGTGCACGCCCGCACCCTGTTCAACCAGCACAATTTCGTGAAAATCCTCGTGGTGATGTTCAGGAAAGGCGCTCTGCGGCATACGAGGTTCAATGGCAACGGGCAGGCCGCCGCCGGGAAAAAAGTCCACGCTATGTAGTAGGGTCATGGTGCATCTCCTGGGTCGACTCTGGGGTCAGTTTACCGCCGCCGCCTGCGTTGCTGCCTTGATTTTTTGACCGGAAACATCGGCAAATCCGCTTGTTTTTCAAGAAAGTGCGCAGGCAAGTTGGGAAGTGCGCGTCGCGTCACACCGTTAATTTGCCGGCGCCTCAGCAGGAAATGTGAGCTGCTTCACGTTCACCTTTGCCCTGTTGCCAGCGAGGGATCACGCCTGGCACTGGCAGGAAGGTGCCAAAAGCAGCGGCTTTTAGACTAGGGGGCACTAAACAGACAGGAAGCCATCGCCATGAGCCTACAAAATTGTGTTGCCATCGACATGGGCGCCTCCAGCGGACGCGTGATGCTGGGCCGCTTTGATCTGCAAAGCGGCAAGCTGGCGCTGGAAGAGGTCGCCCGCTGCGTCAATAGCCTGGTCGTCAGGGAAGAGCGGCAATGCTGGGATGTGGATGCACTGGAAAAATTTATCCTTGCTTCGCTGGACAAGCTGATTCAGCAGGGCATTGCGCCGGACAGTATCGGTATTGATACCTGGGGCGTGGATTACGTGCTGCTGAATAAGCAGGGTGAGCGGATTGGGCTGCCGGTTTCCTATCGTGACGACCGGACCTGGGGCGTAATGCAGAAGGCCTGCGCCGATTTGGGTCGGGAAGCCATCTACCAGCGCACCGCAATCCAGTTCCTGCCTTTCAACACCCTTTATCAGCTGCGTGCGCTGTGCGAGAGCCAGCCGGAATGGCTCAATGACGTACGTCACGCTTTGCTGATCCCGGACTATTTCCACTATCGCCTGACCGGCAAGCTTAACTGGGAATACACCAACGCCACCACCACGCAGCTGCTGAATAGCCAGAGCGGCGAGTGGGATAATGCGCTGCTGGAATGGACGGGTGCCAATCCCGCCTGGTTCGGCAAGCCCACCGCGCCCGGCGTAAAAATTGGCGACTGGAAGGCCAGCACCGGCTTATCCGTCCCGGTCATCGCCGTCGCTACGCACGATACGGCCAGCGCCGTGCTGGCGGCGCCGCTCACCACGGACAACGTCGCCTGGCTCAGCTCCGGCACCTGGTCGCTGATGGGCTTTGAAAGCCTGCAACCTTATAACGATGCCGCCGCGCTGGCCGCCAACATTACCAACGAGGGCGGCGCGGAAGGGCGCTACCGCGTGCTGAAAAATATTATGGGCCTTTGGCTGCTGCAGCGCGTCTGCCGCGAACTGGCTATCGACGATCTGCCGGCGCTGGTGCGGGAAGCAGAAGCGCAGCCTGCCTGCCGGTCGCTTATTAACCCCAACGATGAACGCTTTATCAATCCGGTCAATATGGTGCGCGAAATTCAGGACGCCTGCGCCGGACAGGGGATGCCGACGCCTGCCACGGCCGCCGCGCTGGCTCGCTGTATTTTTGACAGTCTGGCGCTCTATTACCGCTTCGTGCTGGAAGAGCTTGCCGCCGTACGGGGCGCGCCTTTCAGCCAGCTGCACATCGTTGGCGGCGGCTGTCAGAATCCGCTGCTGAATCAGCTTTGTGCCAACGCCTGCGGTATTCCGGTGGTTGCCGGGCCGGTCGAAGCCTCCACGCTTGGCAATATCGGCAGCCAGCTGATCGCCCACGGCAGCGTCAGGGATGTCACCCATTTCCGCCAGCTGGTCACCCAAAATTTCCCGCTGAACACTTTTATTCCACAGGCCAGTGACGCTTACAGCCGCAGCTGGGCGCTTTTTCAGTCACTGACACATTCGGTTAAGGAGCTATGCGTATGACCCAAGCAATTGAGCAGGCGTTTGAACTGGCAAAATCACGCTTTGCCGAGCAAGGCGTGGACGTTGACGCCGCACTGAAGCAGCTGGATCAGCTGCCGATCTCAATGCACTGCTGGCAGGGCGATGACGTCCGCGGTTTTGAAAATCCTCAGGGCGCGTTGACCGGCGGCATCCAGGCGACCGGCAACTATCCGGGAAGAGCCAGAACGGCGGTCGAACTTCGCGCCGATCTGGAACAGGCGATGTCGCTGATCCCTGGCCCCAAAAGGCTGAACCTGCACGCCATTTATCTGGAAAGCGACAGCCGGGTCGAACGCAACGAAATCAAACCGCAGCACTTTGCCAACTGGGTGGAATGGGCAAAAACCAACGGCCTGGGTCTGGATTTCAACCCGTCCTGCTTTTCGCATCCGCTGAGCGAAAACGGCTTTACGCTGGCCAGCGCCAATAAAGAGATCCGTGAATTCTGGATCGAACACTGTAAAGCCAGCCGCAAAATTTCGGCCGCGTTTGGCGAACAGCTGGGCACGCCGTCGATTATGAATATCTGGATCCCGGACGGCATGAAAGATCTGCCCATCGATCGCTTTGCGCCGCGCGAACGCCTGGCGAACTCGCTTGACGAGATCATCAGCGAGAAGCTGGATCCGGCGCACCATATCGATGCGGTAGAGAGCAAACTTTTCGGCATCGGCGCGGAAAGCTATACCGTTGGCTCAAACGAATTCTGCCTGGGCTATGCCGCCAGCCGCCAGACGGCGCTGACGCTGGATGCCGGTCATTTTCATCCGACTGAAGTTATCTCCGACAAGATCTCAACTGCCATGCTCTACGTGCCGCGTCTGCTGCTGCACGTCAGCCGCCCGGTGCGCTGGGACAGCGATCACGTGGTGCTGCTGGATGACGAAACCCAGGCCATCGCGCATGAAATCGTGCGTCAGCGCCTGTTTGACAAGGTGCATATTGGTCTCGACTTCTTTGACGCCTCCATCAACCGTATCGCCGCCTGGGTTATCGGCACGCGCAACGCCAAAAAAGCGCTGCTGCGGGCGCTGCTGGAGCCGGTGGACAAACTGAAAAAGCTGGAGCTGGAAGGCGACTACACCGCGCGTCTGGCCCTGCTGGAAGAACAAAAATCGCTGCCGTGGCAGGCGGTGTGGGAAGCGTACTGCGTACGTCACGACGTCCCGGCGGGCGCAGGCTGGCTTGACAGCGTTCGCCATTATGAACAACAAACTCTCAGCAAACGTTAAGGATGCAACATGCAACACATTCTGACTTCATGGTTCGTCCAGGGAATGGTAAAAGCCACTACGGATATGTGGTTAAAAGGGTGGGATGAACGCAACGGCGGCAACGTCAGCTACCGCTTACTTGATGAAGAAGTCCGGCCGTTTGCTCAGGATTTCTACCGTGAGCCGCGCACGGTTGAACTGACGCAGCCCGTACCGGAACTGGCAAACTGCTGGTTTATCGTCACCGGCTCCGGCAAATTTTTCCGCAACGTGCAGCTGGATCCGGCGGACTGCCTGGTGCTGCTGCGCGTCAGCGAAGACGGCCGCGCCTACAGCATTTATTGGGGATTGAGCAACGGCGGCCTGCCCACTTCCGAGCTGGCCTCCCATTTCCAGTCGCACAGCGTGCGCATGAAAGTGACCAACGGCGCCGATCGCGTCATCATGCACTGCCATGCCACTAACTTTATGTCGCTGAGCTATGTGGTGGAGCTGGACTCCGCGCTGTTTACCCGCCTGCTGTGGGAAGGCAGCACCGAATGTCTGGTGGTGTTCCCGGACGGCGTGGGCATCGTGCCGTGGATGGTGCCGGGCACCGACGGCATCGGCGAAAAAACCGCGGAGCAGATGGCGTCGCACAGCCTGGTGATGTGGCCGTTCCACGGCATTTTCGGCGCAGGCCCGACGCTGGACGAAACCTTTGGCCTGATCGACACGGCGGAGAAATCTTCCGAGGTGGTGGTAAAAGTGCTGTCGATGGGCGGAATGCGCCAGAGCATTACCACGGAACAGCTGGTCGCGCTGGGTGAACGGTTCAATGTGCAGCCATGGCACGCCGCGCTGGAAGCAAGGCATCCGCATGTTGCGTAAGGCTTTTGTGATGCAGGTGCATCCTGATAAGCATCAGGAGTACGAGCAGCGGCATAATCCCATCTGGCCAGAACTGGCGCAGACGCTGAAAGCGCACGGCGCGCATCATTACAGCATCTTTCTGGACGAGTCTCGCCATCTGCTGTTTGCGGTGGTGGAGATCGAATCGGAAGCGCGCTGGAACGCGGTCGCCAGCACGGAAGTGTGCCAGCGCTGGTGGCGGTCGATGTGTGAACTGATGCCGTCAAACCCGGATTTCAGCCCGGTCAGCGAAGAGCTTAAGCCGGTATTCTATCTGGCATAGTAAAAAGCCCTGGATGGGCCTTCAGGACTGACAACAACGCATCTAAAAATAAGGCTCATCATTTGATGAGCCTTTTCGTTAGTTAATCCGCAGCTGCGGATAGCGTTTCATACTCCAGGCGCACCAGGCCAGCGAAAAGAGGCCGATTGCGCCGCCGGCATAGCCGATATGCGCCATGCCCAAATGCAGGCTCACCTGATTGCCCAGCAGCGCGCCGCCGCCAATGCCCAGATTATAGATGCCCGACATCAGCGACATCGCCACGTCGGTGGCGTCCGGCGCCAGCGTCAGAACTCTGACCTGAACCGCCAGGCCGATAATCATCATCGACAGCCCCCAGATAACACACAGCGTCGAGATCGCCACGGTATGCGTTGCCGCGATTAACAGCGCGAGCATACAGACCGACACCAGCGTAATCGCGCCCAGCAGAAACGTCGCCGGAAACTTGTTGCCCAACGCGCTGAACAGCACGCTACCGATAATGCCCGCCGCGCCGAAAATCAGCAGCAGGAAGGTGGTGAAATTGCCGCCCATCTGCGCCACGGCCTGAATAAAGGGTTCGATATAGCTATAGGCCGTATAGTGCGCCGTAACAATCAGCACGATCAGCAGGTACAGCGAGACCAGGGCAGGGCGACGGAACAGCATCGGCACGCTTTTTAGCGAGCCGGTATGTTCGCTTGGTAGCTTCGGCAGCAGTTTCGCCAGGGTTAGCATAGTCATCAGCGCCACCACGCCGATTACGCCAAAAGTGATACGCCAGCCAAGATACTGTCCGATGACGCGGCCAATCGGCAGGCCCAGCACCATAGCCAGCGCCGTACCGGTCGCCAGCATACTCAGCGCCTGGGTTTTCTTGCCGGCTGGCGCCACGCGAATAGCCAGCGAGGCGGTAATTGACCAGAAAATAGCATGTGACAGCGCGATGCCAATGCGCGAAACCACCAGCACGTTGAAGCTCCACGCGAACGCCGAAAGCGCATGGCTGGCGATAAAGAGCAGGAAGATGGCAATGAGCAGAAAACGCCGTTCGATTTGCCGCGTGAGCAGCATCATCGGCAGCGACATCAGCGCCACCACCCAGGCATAAATCGTCAGCATCAGGCCGACCTGGGCAGTCTGCATGGCGAAGCTGCTGGCGATATCGGAAAGCAGGCCAACCGGCGCGAACTCGGTGGTGTTAAAAATAAATGCGGCGATGGCCAGCATAATGACGCGTAGCCATGCGGTCTTGCGAGAAACGGTTATTGATTGCATCAGGTTTAACGACTTGTTGATAAGTGAGTTCCGCGTTACGCGAAAACAGAAAAGTGTCCATATTGTGTTTGATTTGTGCGACAGATGACATTGAAAAACGCCGTTTTTATGTAAATCAGCATAATCGGCGCGTGGCGAAGGTCATTCACCGCTTTTCACCCTTGTTTCTTGATTTAACGGCGAAAAATCTGTCGACCGGTGAGTATAGCCACAATTACGGGATGCGCCAGGCAGGGAACACCTTCTTACATAACCGCTGCGGGAAAATCAGCATTTCGCACGGGGTTGCGCTACCCTGGAAAGAGAATACCGTTATTTATCGCTTACGATAAGGAGTCTGTAATGAATCAACGTTCCGCTGTAGCCGTATTGGGATTGGGCGCGATGGGGCACGCTTTTGCCGCGAACCTGCTGAAAAACGGCTTTGTCACCAGCGGCTGGAACCGTACCAGCGCGCGCGGTGAAGATTTGCAAAGCGCCGGCCTGCGGCTGGCGGAAACGCCGGAACAGGCGGTGAAAGAGGCCGACGTGGTCATCAGCATGTTGGCGAATGCGGAAATCACCGAGGAAGTGCTGCAAAAAACGCTGTCGAGCCTGAAACAGGGCGCGATCCTGGTGCAAATGGGCACGATTGGCGTAGAGGCGACGGAAAAGCTGCTCGCAACCCTGCACGAGAAGCGTCCGGACGTGATTTTACTGGATGCGCCCGTTTCAGGCACTAAAGCACCTGCAGAAAACGCGCAAATACTGGTGTTGGCCAGCGGCGACCGGGAGAAAGCGCAGGCCGTCGAGCCGGTTTTTGCCGCCATCTCAAAAGGCGTGAAGTGGTTGGGGGCGGCGGGCGCGGCGTCGCGCATGAAGCTGGTGGTCAACGCCTGGCTTATTTCTATGGTGCAGGGGCTGGCGGAAAGTACCCAAATGGCGGAAGAGTTTGGCTTTACACCGGATGAATTCTGGGACGTACTGGACGGCGGGCCGCTGGCGGTTCCCTATGCCAAAGCGAAACTGGGCATGATCAAAGAGGGCAGCTATGAACCGCAAATGCACCTGACCTGGGCGTTAAAAGATGCTCGCCTGGCGCTGGCGGCGGCAAAAGAAAGCCGTCTGCCGGGATTAACCACCATCGCCGAACTGTGGCAGCAGGCCGTGGATGCAGGCTATGGCGAAAAAGATCTGTCGGTCATCTATCGCTATTTGCAGGAAAACAGATAACTTTCTTGTCAAAACAGAGGGAATAATCCCTCTGTTATTCAGGGTTATAGCGTAAATAGCAGGAACTGCTTAACGGCTTTCTTCTAAAGTGCAACACTATTTGGTATATTAATTTACTATCATCTTTATTAGTTGATTGATTTTAATGCTTTTTTAGATCACCGCCGATACGGTGAGGCACAGCTAAAAGCAAGGATCTGAACATGCTTGATATTCGTTTTCCTACAGCTTTACAAATGGTGCTCTGCATAGCCCAGGCGGAGCGGGAAGGTAAACGCAGCACCAGCAAAATTCTGGCAATGGGCCTTGAGGCCAACCCCAGTTTTGTCCGTAAAATGATGGTGCCGCTGACCCGCGATGGCATTATCGTCTCTACGCTGGGCCGTACCGGAACTATCCGGCTGGGGCGTCCGGCGGAGGAGATTACGCTTTGCGATATCTATACTTCCGTGCTGGAGGATAAACCGCTGCTGGCAGGCCGCCCGGAAGTGCCGGCGCGTTGTCTGGTTAGCGCCAACACCTGCTGGTTCTTTAAAGAGCTGGCTCACGAGGCCGAGCAGGCGTCGCTCAACGTGCTGGCGAAGCGGACGGTTGCCGACGCGCTACGGGAAATCTATGAGCGCGACCGCCGCTATCCCGAAGGCAGCTGCGAGGCGATGAAAACCCGTGAAAATGCTGAAACCTGAAGGGCAAGATAACCCTGAATATGGCCGGGCACTGACAATGCCCGGCTTTTTTATTGTCTTAAATCCTGTCGGGCCGCCACGGCTGCCGTAATCTTTACGCACTACGCCGCTTGTTGTGCGCTCTCTTTTTGCCGCTTCGCGATCGCATTTAATGCAACAATTATACTTGCATTAAGCGCGCGTCTGTTTTACCGTTACTAAATGCACTAATGACAGTTACCTTTTACCCCGCCCGGCGGCGGAGGTCAACAGCAAAAACAGGTTATAATTCTAAGGGGAAGACAATGAGCCATGATGATTTTATCAGCGACCTGGTAATGTGGATCGACACGCATATTGAAGGCAAGATGGATTTGGATACCGTGGCCCGCCGGGCAGGCTACTCCAAATGGCATCTGCAGCGTATGTTTAAGCAGCATACCGGCCATGCTTTAGGCGAATATATCCGCGCGCGTCGTCTGAAAAAATCCGCCGAGCGCCTGGCTAAAGGCGGCGAGCCTATTCTGGACGTGGCGATTTCATTCGGTTTCGATTCCCAGCAATCTTTTAACCGCAGCTTCAAACGTCAGTTCGGCCAGTCGCCGGGCGCATGGCGTCGTCAGGTGCAGGTCAGCGCCTGATTGCTTTTCAATGGCGGGCGTAGCGGCCCGCTTTGACTTTTCCGTTCCGCCTCCGTTTCGTTCCTCGCCGCATCGCATAAATATCAGTTCGACCAGGGCAAAACTAACTTTTCCGTCCCGCCTCCGTTTCGTTCTCCTGCCGCAGTGCATAAATATAGGTTCGACCAAATCAAAACAGGCCTGAAAAAACGCGGAGGATTGTATACTGTCTGAATTGTAATGCTTTTTGACTTCAGACAGACAGGAATCCCTATGGAGATACGGAACCTCACCAAACGCCAGCTTTGCGAAGCCGCCAGCTATCTGCTGGTCTTTATCGCGCTGCTGATGATTTTTCCTTTACGCCTGCTGCCGTGTTTTCTGGCCGGATTTATCGTTTACGAAACCATTCTGGCGCTGACGCCCTGGATAGAGAGGCTGGTCAAAGGGCCGCTGGCGCGTTGGATCACCATTTTCTTTCTTACCGTGGTGGTGCTGTTAGCGCTGGCGGGCGGTATCACCAAACTGATTGGCTTTCTGCTGCACGACTTCCACAGTCCGGCGGCTTTCCATGCCGCCGCCAGCAAGCTGCTTGAAGATGCGCAGGATACGCTGTCGCCGGTGGTCACGCGCTATCTGCCCGCAGATATCGATGAACTGCAGCATCAGGTTATGGCCTGGCTGCGCGAGCATCTGGTTGTGGTGCAAACGCTGGGCCGTACCGCCGCGCACACCTTTGCCACTATGCTTATCGGAATGCTGCTGGGCGCGATTATCTCGCTGCGCATCAGCGGCAGCGATACCAGCAACGCGCCGCTAACCCAGGCAATGCTAAAACGTCTGACGCTGCTTGCGGCTTCTTTTCACGATGTGGTTTTCGCACAAATCAAAGTCTCGCTGGTCAACACGCTGCTGACCTGTGGCTTTCTGTTCGGCGTGCTGCCGCTGTTCGGGCTGCACTTTCCGTTTGCCAAAACCGTTATCGTCCTGACCTTTATTGCCGGAATGCTGCCGGTGATCGGCAATCTGATCTCCAACACGGTTATTGTTTTGATTGGGCTTTCCATCTCTTTGCAGGCAGCGCTGATCGCGCTGATTTTCTTGATTCTGGTGCACAAGCTGGAATACTTCATCAATGCCCGTATCTTTGGCACCCGTATCAACGCCAAAACCTGGGAAATCCTGCTGGCGATGCTGGTGTTTGAATCCGCCTTTGGCTTGGCGGGCGTGGTTGCCGCGCCGGTGTTTTACGCCTATCTGAAAAGCGAACTGCGCCACGCCCGCCTGATTTAAGCTGCTTTACTGGCCCCGTTCGGGGCCAGTCTCCGCTATAAAGCTTCTTTATTCTTCTGCCGATAACTTCTCCTGAAGAACCGGAAAATTGCTTCCGCTTCATCTACCAGGGCATCAAATGAAACTCTCTAATTATAAGATCAGCGTGCGTTTAGGCCTGCTGGCCGCAGTATTGCTTTGCGCCACGCTATTTATCGGCCTGCGCGGCCTCGCTATCAACGAAAACGCGCTTGAGCAAAGCAGTCAGATCATGCAGCAGGAAATGCAGATTGAGCGGGTTATCGACACCGCGCGAAATGCACAAGTGCAGTTTAAGATTCAGGTACAGGAGTGGAAAAATACGCTGCTGCGCGGCGGCCAGAGTCCGGAGGCTTTTGCTAAGTACAGGACGGCTTTTATTGAACAGGGCGACAAGACTCAGCAGCTGCTTGCCACGCTGATCGAGACGATGCCGGCGGTAGGCATGGATAACCGTGAAGCGCGGGAGACGCGTAAGCTTCATGGCGAGCTGCAAGAGCGCTATCTCAGCGCGCTACAGGCTTACCAGCAGGGTGATGCCGACAGCGCGCAGCGCGTCGATCGTCTGGTCACCGGCGTCGATCGTCTGCCGACAAAAATGATCGACGAAGTGGTAGCCAACGTGCTGACGCACACGCAAAGCCTACATAAGCAGATCGCCGCTGCTAATCAGCAAAGTTATCAGCACACCAGACTGATCCTGGCCTTGTCGATGCTGTTAGCGCTGTTGACCGGCTGCATCATTACCTGGTGGCTGGTACGCAGCATCACCCAGCCGCTGGCGCAGGCAGTAAAAATCGCCCAGACGGTGGCGGCCGGCGATCTGCAGACGCAAATCGTGGTGAAAGGCCGTGATGAAACGGCCTCACTCATGGCCGCGCTGAAAGAGATGAACACCAATCTTACGCGTATCGTTTCCGACGTGCGTGACGGCACGGAAACTATCGCCTCGGCTTCGTCACAGATTGCCCTGGGCAGTCAGGATCTCTCCGGTCGTAATGAGGCACAGGCCAGCGCGCTGGAAGAAACGGCGGCCTCGATGGAGCAGTTAACATCCGTAGTCAGAAAAAATGCCGACAACGCACGTCATGCCAGCGATATCGCTCAGGATGCCACGTCAGCCGCGCAGCTGGGCGGCAGCGTGGTGAAGGAAGTAGTACATACGATGGGCGAGATTCAGCATTTTTCCAGCCAAATTAGCAATATTATCAGCCTGATTGATGGCATCGCCTTCCAGACCAATATTCTGGCGCTGAACGCCGCCGTTGAAGCCGCAAGGGCAGGAAGCGAAGGGCGGGGCTTTGCCGTGGTGGCCGCTGAAGTGCGGGCGCTGTCGCAACGTTCTGCCGCTGCCGCCAGGGATATTAAAACCTTAATTGACAGCTCGGTCAGCCGCATCAATACGGGTAACGCGCTGGTCGAACGCGCGGGTCAGGCGATGGAAAATATTGTGGAAAACGTGCACCGCGTCAGCTCGCTGGTGGCAGAGATCTCGCTGGCAAGTAATGAGCAAAGCGTCGGTATCGATCAGGTTAACCTCGCGGTAACGCAAATGGATGATGCCACTCAGCAGAACGCCTCATTGTCGCAGGAATCGACCGTAGCGGCGCAGTCCCTGCAGCAGCAGGCTGAAAATCTGCTGCGTAGCGTCAGCGTGTTTAAGCTTTCCGCTATTGTATAGGACACAGAAACGCGACGGCGGCCCGGCTGCTGTCGCATTCTCTCTTTACTAAATAAATAGGCGGAAGACCTGCCCAACGTACCTTTTCGTTCTGCTATTTTTGCCACAGAGTACACTGTTAAATAACCATCATTTCACTATTAAAAAAATAAATTATTTAGCGACAGGGTTAAGAATGTGACATTTTACTGTTAAGCCAGCAGGGTAATTATATTTTGCTATTCTTTTTTTCATGGCGTTTATCCTTTCGTTAATTAAAGAGATAGCCACCTCCTTCATTTAATGCTGACCTGTTATCAATAATTGTCGCCTGGCGATAACGCTTGCCTGATATCTTTCTTTGGACATAAACCCTGAAGAGAAAATAATCATGGCAACCCTGAGTAAAGTAAAAAACATATATTCCCTGGAAAGGCCGGTATGGATGGATGCGGCCGGTCTGAGTAAGGGTATTAATCATGACCGTCAGCATCTGGGAATTATCCTGTCTGCAGGGCAGGCGATCAAAGTCCGCCAGCTATCGCCCAATAACGGCTCATTGACGCTGCGTTTACTGAATAATGATGATCAAACTGAAGCTTCTGTCAGCTTTGGCTCCGCCTGGGTGAAGTTAAGTGCCGGCGCGGCCTCTGTGCCTTTTATTGATACCCCTTACGATCTTTCCACTGCCGTTGTGGAATATGAATATGACGACAGGGCTAACACGCTGCCTGTCTATGAGCAAGGCGGCAGCGAAAGCGCTTTCTTTCAGCTGTGGGACAGCCAGAACGCTGAGTTTGCATTAATCAGCAGCGAGTTTGTGAATATTTTAATTCCGGCAGCCGATAAACAAAAACTGCGTACGCTCCACGCGCAAAATAGCATCGACCGTTTAATCGAAGGCTACAGCAATATCTTTAATTTTTATAACACGCTGCTTGGCCTTTCTTTCCAGACACCTGTTATTACCGATAGGAATATCCGCAACCGCTACTTTATCAAGGCGGATAAAAGCGGCCCGGGCGCGGCCTATTACAGCGGTAGCTGGACCGCCGAAAGCAGTCCGACCATTAGCGACTTCTGGCTGTTCAGCAAAGAGCCCGGCTGGGGCTGCCTGCACGAAATTGCCCATGGTTATGAAGGCAAATTCATGTCGGACAGATTTATCGACGTGCGCGAGGTCTGGAACAATATTCACTGTGCCTGCTACCAGCATCTTACGATGGGCGACAGGCAATATCAGGAAGGCTGGCTGTACGACTATGGCAGACAGGCTGCGGTGGAAAAAGTTATCAATGATTTTGTGCGTAACGGCACGCCAGTGAATCAGTGGGATCTGCGCTCGAAACTCTACTTTATGATGCAGATGGTCAACAAGGCGGGCATGGAAGCCTTTACCTACTTTAATCAGCAGTACCGTCTGCTCAGTAACCGCGACGGCTTTATTGCTGAAGAACATTCGCTGCTGGATATGCTTTCTGTCAGCTTTGCCGAAGCGGGCGCCAAAATTGACGTTACGCCTTTTATGCAGCTGGTTGGCGCGCCACTCACTCGCCAGCAGCGCGACAATAATCTGTTTTGCCAGGGTAAGGCGGTTTATCCGTTAAATCAGCTGGTAGAAGAGGGACGGCTGGCGGCGTTGCAGCAGCAGCTGAATTTGCGTAGTCCGCTGGCGTTGGTGGATGTTCAGCAACTGAAAATAACCGGTCTGACCGGCAGCGTCAGCCTGAAACTGGATATCGATGACTTCCGTCAGATTGAAAATGAAACCCTGACGCTGCTTGACGGCGCAACGGTCGTACGGCAGGTAAAAATTAACCGGCAGGAAGTGCTGCTTGAGGATCTGCCTGTTGGCGTTTACACGCTGCATTTACCCACCGGTAAAAGCCAAAAGTATGCTGTGCAGCCAGGCTATCTGAACGTTAAAACCGGGCAGTCAGCGCAGGTTATTCATTACCAGCGTAAAATAGCCTCACCGTTACTTAATCAGGTATTTAACCTGCTGGGGCTGGGCGATGCCAGTTTTGCCAGCGTCGAGCTGGACCACAGCAAAGGCCTGCTCAGCATTAATGCGGGTGGAAACAGTCCGCACGTTTATTTCCCGGATCAAACCTATGCTCAGATTACGATCCGCGACGGCAGCAACAGAGAAATCTATAAAAGAACTTTTCTGGGCAACGATCGCCTTATTGCTCACGACGAAATCGCTTTCTCTTACGGGGATCGGATTGAAATCTACCATCGTGAACCTTCTCGTTTACGTTTGTCGCCCGCCGTATCCGGCATAATCGATGCTACTGGCGAAACCAATCATTTTGTTATTACGGCCAGCGGCCTGAAAAATGAAAAATTAAACAACAACCCAGAAACGGATCTGGCCGAGAGACTGGAAAGCGCTTCGCTGGCGATTGCCGCTAACCATGCGGTTGTGGGCGCGGATTATGCGGCGGCTAAAGACGATCTCTGGCTGGCCGTCATGGCTTTGAGCCGTCCGCTGCGTGATATCCTGTTTGCAAAATATTATATTTATCTTTCTATGCATAACGAGCTGACGGAGCATCCTGAAGTGCCTGAAGTGCCTGAAGTGCCTGAAGTGCCTGAAGTGCCTGAAGTGCCTGAAGTGCCTGAAGTGCCTGAAGAACCGGTGGCGCCGGCTCCGCCGCTTTATCCGCTTTGGGAAGCCGGTCGCATATACGTCGGAGGCGACAGGGTGACGCACAAAGGACGAAACTATCTGGCTAAATGGTGGATTGGGCAGGGCACCGAACCCGGCCTGGAGAGCACGACCGGGGCGGCAGACGGCGACGGCCGTCCATGGACAGAGATCTAACCCAGGTCTGAGTCAGGCAGCCTGAAAAGTATTCATTTCGGGCTGCTGTTAAATGGCAACGCAGAGCACATGGGAAGGGTACTCTGCGTTTTTTACCTTTATTGAAAGTAACCAGCGGTTCAACTAAACCGCCGCCATCCTGCAACGGCTTTCTCCCGTGCCTGCTACTTACCTGTCTGCTTCAAAATCTCAGCCAGCTGCGCGCGGTGCTCGCCGTCAATCTCCCGAGCGGCGGAATAACCGGCATTCAGCAGAATGGTTTCATTCAGCCCCACCAGCCAGTCATAGATATAGTAGGCGGCATGGTTATTAGGCTTCAGCGCCAGCTTTGTCAGCCGCTGGCCCGGCCCCAGGCTGGCGGCCTGGGTTTCCGGACGGGCGAAGATCTTCTGGCCACGATTGATTTTACTGTCGGGGCGCGCCGACTCTGGCAGATGCTGGAAGCCGAGCCAGGCGACGAAATCGCCCAGCACGCTCAGCGCGCGGGAGACCTGGCGATCGGCCAGCATCTCGGCCGG
Source organism: Erwinia artemisiae (assembly GCF_051400835.1). Taxonomy (NCBI): domain Bacteria; kingdom Pseudomonadati; phylum Pseudomonadota; class Gammaproteobacteria; order Enterobacterales; family Erwiniaceae; genus Erwinia; species Erwinia artemisiae. The sequence goes on from NZ_JBLFFM010000001.1 coordinate 408,225, forward strand.
GGTATTCGCCGCATCTTTATCCGTCAGGATTTTCACCAGCGCGCCTTCAATATCCAGACGAATACTGGCCGTGGTCAGCTCTTCAGTCAGCATCTCCAGCGTGGGGCGCGTCACGCCCAGCAGCTCCAGCAGCGCGTCCTGTTCGGGCAGCTGTCCCAGCAGGTTGATCCAGTAACGGTAGACCTGTTGCGCAAAGCCATTTTCCGCTTCGCTCTCCTCGCCCGTTTGCTGCGCATCCAGCGGCAGCGGTAAAGGATCGTTGCTCAACAGATCGATACTCATTCCAATGCCGAAGGGATCCTCTTCCGTCAGGGCATACTCTTCGTTGCTGCGGCGCTCGGCGGGGTGTTGCTGCTGCATAAACAGGTGACGCAGCGTTTCGCGCGTCGGCAGCAGCCGCTCCAGCAGCTCGCCGTGCACGCCGGTTCTGGTTTGCAACGCCTTCAGCAGCGATTCGGCAACGCGCAGGCGGGCCTCCGGCTCCTCTTTTTCCGCCGCCAGATACCAGCGGCCCAGCAGGTTATCGCTCAGCTCGCGACGGATCTCGCTGAGCTGTTCCTGCAAGCGCGTCATTTTGTTTTCGCGGCTGACTTCGCTGGTCAGCCAGCCCGCCATCCGCTTCACGCCCTTATCGTCCATCGTCAGCATGGTGCCCCAGGCATCGCCGGGATTGCCCACGTAGCGCTGTACGGCGGCGTCGTGGTTCTGACCGTGCGTAATACGCTGGTCAAAAGGCGTCAGCGCCCAGATTAGCGCAGGTTTGCGGCCGCTGTGCGGCTGGCCCTGGGTCTGCTTCACCCAGTTGTCCAGCACACGGCCCACGATGCGGGTATCCGCGCGCTGGCTGGAAGCGTTACAGACCATCAGCAAGTCGACATCCTGCCGTTCTGCGGCGCGGGTTAACAGGAAAGGACGCTTGGCGGTGGTAAAGGCCAGCGCCAGTTCGTGTGCGCTGTCATCCGGCAGAACTGACGGTTCTTCAAAACCGGGAAAGTCCAGCAGATCGACCTGTTCAAACAGGTTTTCACGCGGCGCGCTGTAGAACGGCAGCAGCACTTCGCGGCTCAGCAGGTTCAGCTCGCCCAGCGCCAGGTTAACCGGCCTCAGGCTGCGGCCGTTATGCTGCGGCACTACCTGAATAACGCGATCCGATGAGGCGTTAAAATAGCGCAGGCCGCTGCTGTTTAATACGCTCAGGCCGGGATCGTCCACCGTGCTGATGGGCGCCAGCACGCGTCGCGCGCCGGAAAGATGATGCAGCACGTGCGCCAGCTGGCGATAAAGCGCGGAAAGATCGCGGTCTTCATTCCACAGCAGGGAAAAGAGGCGGGCGCGATCGTCCACGCCCAGCATCGGCGCCAGCTCCACGGCCTGCGGCCAGAAATGACTTTCCAGCGCCTTGCTGCGGCAAATCTGGGCGGCGTTCAGACGGTGCCACAGCGCCACCACGTTATTGCTGCTCATGCCTTCCACGCTCTGCGCCTGGCGATAAACGGCGACGCTTTTCATGCGCTCGGCAATCTGCTGCTCATCCAGCGCGATGGTTTCGCTGCCGCTGCGTTTGGCCCAGATTTGCGCCAGCACGCCGGCGATCTCTTCTTCGCTCATCAGCGACAGCTGCACCGGCCATTCGTTATCGGTGCTGGTCTGCCGGCCGCTGAAGCGCATCACCATGGTGGCGCTCTGCTGCTGCGGATTAAGCTGCGCATAGTCAAAGGTGGTATTGCCCAGCGCCAGCTCCATCCGGCCTTTTTCACTGGCGGCCAGCGCGGCGATCAGCCAGGCTTTGCCCGCCTGCGCCAGGCCGAAAAAGCCGACCGCGCACTCATTGCTCGCGGCCTCATTCAGCCGGGTTGCCTTGTTATGCTGATGCCGCAGCCGGACGCCAAGGCGATCCGCTTCCATATTAAGACGTGGGGCGGTGGTACGGGCGCTTTCCAGCCAAATCAGCGCGCGATCGATACCCTTGGTCACGTTTTCCAGTTTTTTGCCGAACTGCCCCGATGGCTTAGGCGTCAACGCTTTCATTTTTTATATACGCTCCCACTGTCAATCCAGTAATGGGTTAATCCTGAGCCGCTGCTGGCCAGCGTATTCAGCCTGAGCCGCAGATGTTCCAGCGGCACGCGGCTGCCGTCGTCCAGCGTTGCCTCGGCAATAGCAAATCTTTCCGGGCCGAATTCGCCTTTGGTTTCCGCCACCGCCAGCTTGATCTTCAGCACCTTGTCGCCTGCCACGCTGCGGGCCAGCTGCGGATCGGCGATCGACAGGGTGTAAAGCGGCGAAGCGGGCCAGCGATCGTTATCCAGCTGCCGGAATCCCAGCGTCAGCGCGCCGCGAACCTGAAAACGCTCGCGTGGGTCGAGCCGGAAATTATCGTCATCCAGATCGATATCGGCATACCAGACGTTCTCGGCGCTCAGGCTGCCGTTACCGTCCAGCATGCCCAGATAGCGAATAGTGGAGTACGGCTGAAAATCACCTGCCTTAAACCAGAAGTTCGCCAGCCTTAAATCCAGCGACAGCAGGCACAGCATAGCGCCGACCGCCGCCGTGGATTTCGGGTTCTCAATCCGGCCCTGTTTGTTAAAGGGATACCAGTCGTTGGTGTGGTAGCCGTCCAGCGACAGAATACGGCTGACCGGCAGCGGCTGGAGATGGCGGAACAGCGCCTGCACGCCAGGGAAGCGCGAAGGGCGACCCGTCAGCAGCAGCACATCGCAGTCATACACGGCAACCACTTCCGACATCGAGCGCAGGCTCTGGGTAATATTCATACGCGGCGACAGGAACTCCGCATGAAGCTTGCTCAGCCTGACCACCAGCGGGACACGCAGCAGATCGAAAGCTTCCGCCTCGTTCGGCAGCTCGCGCTGGATCTCGCGGTTGATATAGTCGAGCAGCTTTTGCGTCGGCGCCTGGGCCAGCAGCTCGCCAAAGCGGGCATCCAGCTCGGCGTTCAGCTCCAGCGGATCGAATTTTTCATAGGCTTCCAGAATCGCCTGGCCTACCGGAATGAAAATTTGCAGCGTAACCTGCTGACGCAGCGTGGAATGTCCGTCCAGACGACCTTCATGGCCGAAAAGCCGCGTCATTACGCCTTCCGGGTTCACCATACCGGCTTCTTTGAACGCGTGCTGCAAGGCGGGCAGCACGTAAAGCTGGATCACATCCAGCAGAATGTCGTCGCCGGCCTGCTTAAAGCCTTCGCGGAACAGCAGGCGCGGCATAATCTTCACGTTGTTACCGACGCCGTCATCCAGGCGATACTGGGTGATCGCCAGATCGGTGGTGCCGCCGCCGATATCAATGGAGGCGATACGCAGCGTTTTGCCCACCGGCTCGTCGGGCGCGCGAACGCGATCGGGGCGCGCCATGCTGACAAAGAACGCCTCGGCGCGACCGCCGAAGTTCACCTGCGTTTCGTTATAGAGATAAACCATCTGGCCGCAGGTCGCTTCGTCCCATTCCATCTGGACTTCCGGTACCGGCACGCTGCTTTTTGCCTTGTCTTTGGCGCTGGTAAAGTCGTCATCCGCCGGATGCCAGCCCATCGCTTTCCAGATCAGCGCGATCGCTTCCTGCATCCGACGACGGAAAATCTCGCGCTCCGGTTTAGGCATAGCGGAAGGCAGCGTCAGGATAATATTACGCAGCTGGCGCGGCGCGCTGCTGTGCAGCATCTTCTGGCGCTGCAGCGCGCTGTTCATTTGCAGCAGCGCCTGCGCCAGCAGTTCGCCAAGCATAAACGTCATTACGGAACTACGGCTGTACTGCGGCGTAAAGACCGGCAGGCGCTCCTCCAGCGGCTGGCTGAACAGCGGCTCGCCTTCGTCATTAACCAGATTAGTCAGCGGCGCGGCGGTTGCCAGCGGCTCCAGCGCGGCGTTGCCCGGCGTGCGGCTGAAGCGCCAGCCTGGCGTGTAGGCATCCTCATCCCAAAGATAGCGGCGCGGGCTGGAAATGCCGGTTGCGCCTTCCGTGCCTAAACGCTGCAGCGCCAGGTTGCTCGCCTCGCGGCCTACGCGGGTAATCGAAGGCCAGATAAAGGCGTCATCGCGTCCGCTTTCCATCGAGAAGTTCTGCTTGCCAAAGCTGGCCTGGGCAAATTCAACGCGGCTCTCGAACAGCTCGTTATAGACGCGGTGCGGCGTGCCCAGATCCCGCAGATGCAGCTCATAGGTGTGCTTGAGGCCGTGATGATCGTCAACGTGATCTTCCACCATAATGCCGCAGGTATGCGAGTTGCCAACGTCCAGGATCAAATCGACCGGGATGGCCGGCTCCTGTAGCGTGGCGGCGCTGATCTTCAGCTCCGGCATCGCCAGCTGGTGGCCGAGCATATGCAGAATATTCAGGTAATGGGCCTGGTATTCAAATTCGCGCAGCGCTGTGCGGATATTAACCTGCGGACGCTGCTCGACGGCGGCGGCCTGCTGGCTGAAGACCTCGCGCAGCCAGCCGTCGATCCAGGTATGATCCAGAAACTCGCCCAGCTCGTTGCTGCGATAAGCCAGCGCGAAGCTGACGCCGTTTTTGACGTCGCTCTCCACCAGCGCCAGCGACTCGTCTTCGCCTTCCTGCCAGGTGCGGGTTTCGAAAGCCAGGCAAATGCGATGCGTCTTGCCGTTTTGATCGGGCTTATCCAGCGCGACAATCTGCACGCGCGCCCAGTTATCAGGCCCGCCGATAAAAGTGCGGGGCGGATTAAAGCGAAAGAAGGGCAGCGGCAGCCACACGCCGTCCAGCAGCGCCAGCGACTGCGCCAGCGGGAAACTAAACTCGGGCTTCACCACTTCCGGCATGCCGCCCACCGCGATCGGCAGCAAATATTTGCCGCTCTGCGCGTTAAAGTTCAGACGCAGCAGCGGGCCGTTGGCCGTCTGACGGACAAATTTGCCCGGCAAATCGTTTTCCGGATCCGGCGTCAGGGCAAAATCCAGGAACTGGATGCCGCTGTTCTGAATCAGCGTCATGTTCGGTTTAAAATCTGCGGTCGCCAGCATCATTATTTACTCTCGCGCTTCATCGTCATCGGTAATACGGTATCGGCATCATATTGGCCGCTACAGGCGGCGGCGGTGCCTTCGGCGCCCTGTACACAGGTCAGCTCGGGCATGTGGTAGCGCGAACCGTCGCTGCATTTTGCTCGGGTGCGGCTATTAATTACCAGGTTGCCGGATTTCATCACGCCCGCGTAGACCTCCACGCGACAAACCGTGCCGTCGCCCTGGGTCATCTGCGCCTGGCCTTTGCCGTTGCGCAGCTGATAGCGCAGCACGGGCGGCTTGCCGGTGAGCGGGGTTTTAATGCCGACAATCACGCGCCAGTTGCCGTTAAGGAAACGGGTAGAGCCTAGCTTGACCGCGTCCGCAGGCAGCACTAAATCATCTTTACCCGCAGGCACGGCAGGCGGCTGTTCAACCGGGGCTGGCGTGGTCTCAGCAGCGGACTGCGCCGGCGTCACCGTAACGGCCGCGACGCTGGCGGGTGCTACCGGCAGCGCAACGGCAGACTGCTTAACCGCATCAGCAGCAGGCTGCGTTTCGGCAGGTTGTTTAGCCGCATCGGCAGCCGGCTTCGTCTCAGCGGTTTGTTTAGCCGGTTCGGCAGCAGATTGCTTGATATCAGCAGCGGTTTTCTCGGGCGCAACCGCAGGTTTCGGCTCATTTACGTTCGCGGATTGTGACGCTGTCACTTCCTGACGCATGGCGGAAAAATAGTTTTTCATCTGCACGCCAAACACAACCAGCAGCGCGGCAGCAGGCAGTATCCAGCCATAGCGCAGCAGGTTTTGCTTAGCCGTATTTTTCACAGGCTCGGGTTTAACGGGCGCTGATGCAGCGGGCGGCGGCTCAGGCGCATTTTCCGACTCGGCGGAGGTCTGATAAGCCGCAATGGCAGGTGTAACGACAGGCGTAACGACAGGCGCGACGGCGGCAGCGACAGACGGCGCGCTTACCGCAGGCGCGACGGCAACCACCGGCGCGGCCGCCGTCATTTTCGACAGCGTCAACGGCACTTCTTCTTCGACGGCGCGCAGACAATCCAGCGGATCCAGCTGGCCTTTTTTCTCAAGGCTGACAAATCCCCAGAAGGTCAGAACGGGTTTGCCGCCGACCAGATAGACAAAGTTTTGATCGGGAAACTGAATCGCTTTAGCCAGCAGCGCGCCAAAAAGTTTCTGACTGTTTTTATCCGACTGCAGCGCACGCTGGCACAGGTCGGCCACCGTTTGCTGACAGGCAACCAGCTGATTTAACGCGTGCGCGCGTGCGCTGTCGCTGGCCGCAGCCCAGGAGATAACTTTGCCGGAAATGGGCGAATACCAGTCCAGACGGTCACCGGCATCGTTGGGTTGAGGGATAGCCAGGCAGTCAGCTATCTGCTGCTGTTTCCGCAGGCGCAGCGTCTCGCGCAGCTGCAGGGCTGATAAATAAACGGGCTGACCGTTTTCGCCAAGAGGCAGAACCGCGTCCAGGCTTCCGCTGCGTAAAAATAGTTTAGCCACGCAAAGACCTTTTTTAGTCAGGATTCAATAAGTTTTAATCCAAATTTCTATTTACTGTAGTCGAGTGGACTTAAATCAAATGCAGAAATAAGAGGGTAAAGCGTGTTTTACTCAGCTCATGACGCAAAAAAAAGTCAGGAACAGGTTAATTTTTAAGGAAAATAGCTGGAAAAAGCAGCGCCTATCGCAATAACAGGCGCGGCCGAGGTTAATTTTTTACCCAAAGTGCCGATAACGATTTTGTGACGAATACCATAAATATGACAAAAGGTTACAACATGATCGGCTCTACCAAATCGGGGATATTATCCTGGCTGAAATCCAACGCCAGCCATTTACGCGCAACGCTCAGCTCGCTGAACAACGCCATCGCCATGATCGAATTTACGCCACAGGGTCATATCCTGACGGCAAATGCACTTTTTTTAGAGACAATGGGCTACAAACTGAGCGAAATCGTTGGCAAGCATCATCGGCTTTTCTGTACCGACGAGCTGATTCACTCGCCGGAATATGGTCAGTTCTGGCAGCGCCTTGCGCGTGGCGAAAGTTTCAGCGATAAGTTCCTGCGGCTGGCAAAAAATCAGCGCCCGATCTGGCTTGAAGCTAACTATGTGCCGGTACAGGATCGCCACGGCCGGGTGATTAAAATCGTTAAGCTAGCCTCCGATATTACTAGCCATATTCAGGATGCGCAGGAGCAGCGGGCGATGACGACTGCTATCAGCCGCTCAATGGCGGTGATTGCTTTTAACCTGAAGGGTGAAGTATTACGCGCCAACCAGAACTTTTTAAAAACCACCGGCTATAGCCATGAGCAAATTATCGGGCGTCATCACCGCATGTTTTGCGCGCCGGAAGTGTATAACAGCCGTGAATACAGCGAGTTCTGGCACAAGCTGCAAAAGGGCGACTTTGTCGCCGGGCAATTCCCCCGCGTTAACAGCAAGGGCGAAACGATTTGGCTACGCGCCACCTATAACCCGATTTTCGATGCTAACAACGAGCTTTATGAGGTTGTCAAATTCGCTACCGACGTAACGGCACAGGTAGAGAAAAACCAGCAGGAGCGCGAAGCGGTCGATCACGCGTATAAAGCGGCGGTGGAAACCAGTCAAAACACGCGGCTCGGCGTCAGCGTGATTGAAAACAGCGTGGCGCGCATGAACGAAGTCGCCAGCGAGATGCATAAAGTCTCAGGAGACATCAACGGCCTTAGCTCCCAGTCCGCGCAAATTGGCGAGATAGTGGAAACGATCCGTTCTATTGCCAATCAGACCAACCTGCTGGCGTTAAACGCCGCCGTTGAAGCGGCCAGAGCGGGCACGCATGGACGCAGCTTTGCGGTCGTGGCTAACGAGGTGCGCAGCCTGGCGGCCAATATCAATAGCGCCAGCCAGGAGATCGCGAGCGTGGTCGATCGTAACCAGCAGCTGGCACAGCTGGCGCAAAAAAATATTACCGCAAACCTGGCGCGGGCCGACAGCGGCGTGGCGCTGGTAAAAGAAGCGGGCGACGTTATCGTAAATATTCAGAACAACTCCGAGCAGGTGGTTGACGCCATCGGCAACGTGACGCAGCATCTGACCAAATAGCGGCTTCATCTTCCGGCGGGCTGCCGCAATAGTGGACATATTGCGGCGCAGATCGTCAATTTTTACATCCTGATACACTCCCTGCCGCTAATGACTCGTTTCGCTCCCTGACCATCCGGCGAGCTTTGCTAAACTCAGTCCGTTAACGAAACAGAGGAAGAGAGCATGAAAATCAAAAGCTATGCAGCGATGGAAGCCGGTAAGGCCCTGGAGCTGTATGAGTATGATGCGCCGGAGCTGAGCGCCGAGGAAGTGGAAGTCGAAGTGGAATATTGCGGCGTCTGCCATTCCGATCTCTCAATGATCGATAACGAGTGGGGCATCTCACGCTATCCGACTATTGCCGGCCATGAAGTGATTGGTCGCGTGTCCGCCATGGGCGAAGCAGCGAAGTCCAAAGGGCTTTCCGTTGGCCAGCGCGTGGGCATTGGCTGGACGGCGAAAAGCTGTCAGCACTGCGACGCCTGTATCAATGGCGAGCAGGTTAACTGCGAGCAGGGTTCAATCCCTACCATTCTGAACAACGGCGGCTTTGCCGAGAAGCTTCGCGCCGACTGGCAATGGGTTATTCCGCTGCCGGAAAACCTGGACGCGGCGACCGCTGGCCCGCTGCTGTGCGGCGGCATCACCGTCTTTAAACCGCTGCTGATGAGCAACGTCACGGCGACCAGCCGCGTGGGCGTCATCGGCATTGGTGGCCTGGGCCATATCGCTATCAAGATCCTGCGCGCGATGGGCGCGGAAGTGGTGGCGTTCAGCTCCACGCCAGATAAAAAGCAGTCCATCCTGGAAATGGGCGCTGACGAGGTCATCAACAGCCGCGATCCGGAAGCGCTGAAAAGCCAGGCGGGCCGTTTCGATCTGATTATCAGCACTGTAGCAGTGGATCTGGACTGGAAACCTTACTTCGACGCGCTGGCGCCGCAGGGCAAATTCCACACCGTGGGCGCCGTGCTGAAACCGTTTGAAGTCTCCGCTTTCCAGCTAATTATGGGCGATAAAGCGTTGACCGGCTCGTCTACCGGTTCTCCGGGCCAGCTGCGCTCGCTGCTGAAGCTGGCGTCACGCCGCGATATCGCGCCGCGCGTGGAGTATTTCCCGATGTCAAAAATCAATGAAGCGCTGGATCACGTGCGCGCCGGTAAGGCGAACTATCGTGTGGTGCTGAAAGCGGATTTCTGATGCGGTCTTTTAGCTGCTGATATGCTGAACGGCGACCCTGCGGTCGCCGTTTTTTTTAGCCTGCCCTGGCCGGATACAACCATGATGTGTGCTTAGCCCTGGCCTGCGTCCGTTTCAGTAAAAGCAGGGGTCTTCAGGCCGGTGGAATAGGCTACCTTTTTTACTTTTTCCGGCGTGGTGGTCACTTTTACCGCCGGGATAGTGACACGCCCAAAGCCGAGCAGGGTAGGGACATAGCCGCCAACCTGGTGCTCGCCTGCGGGCAAATGCAGTTGCAGGCTCTGACCGCGGATCAGCGCGCCGGCATCTTTACCGTCCACTGTGACATAAACGGCAGAGCCGTCATCGGTACGGCTGGTCACGTGGGAAACGTCAACCTGAGTTGGCCCCGTGGAGAAATCTTCGGCCGAAACCACGGCCGGGCCTTTAAAGAAATCTTTAGCCGATGCCGTTATCGATGTTGTGGCCGGTTCATCTTTCTTGTGGCTGGTGCAGCCGGTCAGGGTTATGGCGGCCATCGCTACGGCCAGGGTGAAACGACAGATCATTATACCTCACTATCCTCTACGGCTTTTAAGGCGCTATTTTAGCGCCTGGCCGCGTCTGAAAACAGTCAGGTCTCTTCTTAAAATGTGCCTTATCGCATTTTTTAACCGGCGCAGACAAAGACCTGACGCGCCTGAGCAGGCAAGATCTCAGTTTTCCGATAATCGTGATGGATAAAAACCGGCTAACGGGAGTCATGATCGCACTTTAGTTACATCATACTAAAGGTACTGATAATAATTCCATACCTAAGCTCCAGAGATAACACGCATTCATACAGGCTAAAACGCAGCTAAATCAGATACAGACTATCAGTAAGAAAGGCATTTTTTGCGGGTAAAGTGCCGCTTCGAATCAGGAACGAAGCGGCAAATGGCTTAACCTATCACCTTATTTCTTCCCGCCAGCGGCGCAATCGCCACCTGTAACAGGCTTAACGCAATCATAAACAGCAGCGGGGCCGACCAGCTGTCAAAATGCTCGTGCAGCACGCCGAAAACCAGCGGGCCCAGCGCGGCCAGACCGTAACCTACGCATTGTGCCATGCCTGATAAGCGCGAAGCCTGATGATGATCGCCCGAACGCAGACCAAACAGAGAAAGGCTTATCACCAAAGAGGCGCCCGCGCCCAGTCCGGCAATAATCAACCAAAACACGGCCAGGGCAGGGAACAGATAAAGGCCGCACAGCCCGGTAAAAATTGCCAGCGAAGCCAGCAGGGCGATAGCGCGCTGATCGGCCAGGCGTTTCAGCGCCCGCATACAGGCAAGATTGGCGACGATTGCCACAATCTGATAGAGAAACAGCAGCCAGCCGGCGGCAAACTGGCTGAATCCTTGCGCCTCAGCCCAGGGCGTAAACCACGCAATCAGCGTGTAAAAGGCCAGCGACTGCAATCCCATAAACAGCGAAACCTGCCAGCCTAATGCGGCACGCCACGGCGAGCGCAGCGTAGAAACCGCCAGCGGTGTGCGCGTCGTTTGTCGTTGCCGGGCGCGTTTCAGCAGCGGTAGCCAGGCCGCCAGCGCGATGGCCGCCGGGATCAGCCAGACGGCCAGCGAAAAAAACCAGCCCGCATTCGTTAACGATGCCAGCGGCACCGCGATACCGGAAGCCAGGCTGGCGGTAATCGACATGACACAGGCATAAAGACCGATATAGCGGGCGGAATGCCGGGCGAAATCACGCTTAATCAGCGGCGGCAGCAGCACGTTGGCGGCGGCAATACCACCGCTCAGGATCGCCGTGCCCAGCCATAGCGCAGCGCTGCTGCCGGCAATGCGCAGAGCGGAACCGGATAAGATCAGCCAGACCGCGAGCCACAGCGTTTTCTCCAGTCCAAAGCGATTGCCTGACCACGCTGCAGGTGGCGCGAGCAGGGCAAACATCATCAGCGGAATAAAATTAAGCAGGCCAGCGTCGGTAGCCGTCAGGCTAAAGGTCAGGCGAATATCTTCCAGCACCGGGCCAATCGACGTCAGGGGGGCGCGCAAACAGGCTACGGTAAGCAGTAAAACAGTAAGGAAAAAACCGGAACGGGTAAAAATTGGGGACATTATCGACATCGCAAAAAGAGCAGGCGCGGCCCGCTGATTATGCGTTGGTTGACGTTAACGCTTACGCAACCGAGCTGGCCCGGCTGTCTGGGCGCTATGTTAACGGCTAAAAAGCGCCGTTGTAAACCTTTTCAGAATGCCCTTATGTAGCCGGTTTACCCGTCATGGCTTACGTCTTACAAAATCCTGAAAAGTTCATTAATAGTCTTTTACATAAGAAATAAAAAAAATTATAGTTCTCATTCGCATTTGTAGATGGCCGTATCATTCGGCGATCGCCGGGGTAGCAGCGTCGGTAAAAGCGTTCCATAAAACAAAAATCACAGTGGCTAAACGGCTCAGGCCGTTAATGACAAGATCGAGGTAGTGATGTTTTTTGCTCAGCACATTAACAGGGAAATCCGCCGGCACGGCGGCGTAGCCACTTCTTACTCCATCGTCGCCGCGCTGGTCGCCGTGGCGTTACAGATGCCTCAGGCAGCAGCGGCGGAAACCGCAGAACAAACGCTTACGGTGAGCGCCGCGTCAGATAATGTCACCGATACCTCCGCTACCGATTACAGCGTTCCCGTCACCTCTTCGGGCACCAAAATGCCGATGATTGCGCGCGATATTCCCCAGTCAGTCAGTATTATCAGCAAGCAGCGCATGGAAGATCAGCAGCTGCAATCGCTGGGCGATGTGTTGAACAATACAACGGGCGTGATGCAGTCCGTAGCGGATATGGATCGCCGCACCTATTACTCGCGTGGCTTCCTGATCGACAACTATATGGTCGATGGCATCCCGACCGTATTTGAAGGGCGCTGGAATCTGGGCGACGCCCAGTCTGATACGGCACTGTACGAGCGTATCGAAGTCGTACGTGGCGCAACCGGCCTGATGACCGGCGCGGGCAACCCTTCCGCTGCGGTCAATATGGTGCGCAAACATGCGGACAGCAAAACCGCGACGGGCGAGCTTTCCGCCACTTACGGCAGCTGGGACAAGCAGCGTTACGTAGCCGATCTCTCTTCGCCGCTGAGCGAATCCGGCAACGTACGAGGCCGTGTAGTTGCCGGTTATCAGGACAACAACAGCTTCGTTGAGCGCTACGGCGCCGAAAAGAAATTTATCTACGGCGTGGTGGATGCCGATCTGACCGATTACACCACGCTTTCCGTTGGCTATGAATACCAGCAAACCAACGCGGACAGCCCAACCTGGAGCGGCGTGCCTCGCTGGCATAGCGATGGATCGTCCACCGACTATCGTCGTGGCTATAACACGGCGCCAGAGTGGGCCTATAACGATAAAGAAAGCAAAAAGGTTTTTGTTAACCTGAAGCAGCGTTTTGACAACGGCTGGATGCTGACGCTAAACGGCACCCATAACGAAACCTTCCTTGACAGCCGTCAGCTCTATATCGACGGTTTCTTCGATAAGAACACCGGCGCGGGCGTCTCTTCCTACGCGGATTACCCGGTCGTCGGCGGCACCGGTTATAACACCGGTAAACGCAAGGTCGACTCGGTCGATACCTTCGCCAGCGGCCCTTATGAGCTGTTTGGTCGCCAGCACGAGCTGATGGCGGGCGTCAGCTACAGTAAGCAGAAGAACACTTATTACAGCGCTTTTGACAACATTTCCTCAGAGATGCTGGGCGATTTCAACAGCTATAACGGCCAATACCCGGAAACAGAATGGAGCGAGCGAACGCTCGCGCAGGAAGACGTGACGCGTCAGAAATCCGCCTATATGGCAACCCGCATTACCCTGGCCGATCCGCTGCATTTGATCCTCGGCGCGCGCTATACGCGCTGGAGCACCAATACGCTGACCCAGGATATGGAGAAAAACAATATCACGCCGTACGGCGGCCTGGTGTATGACATCAACGAAAACTGGTCAGCCTACGGCAGCTATACCTCGGTATTCCAGCCGCAGACCTATCGTGATATCAACGGCAGCTACCTGTCGCCGGTGGTTGGTAAAAACTACGAGGCAGGCCTGAAGTCTGACTGGATGAACAGCCGCCTCACGACCTCGCTGTCGGTGTTCCGCATCGAACAGGACAACGTAGCCCAGAGCACCGGACAGATCATTGCCGGATCGACCGATACCGCCTACGTAGGCAAATCGGGCACCGTGAGCCGCGGGATTGAATTTGAAGTGAACGGCGCGCTGACCGATAACTGGCAAATGACCGTGGGCGGTACCCGTTATGTAGCGGAAGACAGCGAAGACGAAGCGGTTAACCCTCAGCTGCCGCGCACGTCGCTGAAGCTGTTCACCAGCTATCGTCTGCCGTCGCTCCAGGCGCTGACGGTCGGCGGCGGCGTAAACTGGCAGACGCACGTCTGGCAGGATGTGCCCGCGCCGGAAGGCAACGGCACCTGGCACGCGGAGCAGGGCAGCTATGCGCTGGTGAACCTGTTCAGCCGCTATGAGGTGACTAAGCAGCTGACGCTACAGGCCAATATCAATAACCTGTTTGATAAAGAATATGACACCAGCGTGAACCAATATATCGTTTACGGCGAACCGCGTAATTTCTCATTAACGGCCAGCTATAAGTTCTGATGCGGCACAGATAAAGATAGCTCCTGCGGGAGCTATTTTTTTGCCGGTAAATCAATGCGGGGATCTTTCTCTTTATACTCGGGGGTCATTAATGAACGATCCTCATTACTGCATGCTTAAAACAGTCATTCAACCTTCCTGGCGCCTCTGCTAAAACTAGTTCCCTTTAAAAACCGCTACACGTTAGTCGGGAACGGCTGATCCTTTGCTATCTGAGGCTGCGTGCGCGCTCAGGGAGAAAAACATGAAAATAAATATGGTTATTGATAACGTTATTCTGTTGGCCTCGCTGAATGACAGCGAGGCGGCCAGGGATTTTGCGGCTATGCTGCCGCTAACGCTGGAATTAAACGACTACGCAGCGACTGAAAAAATCAGCGATCTTCCTGCAAAACTCTCAGTAGAGGGATCGCCTGAGGGCACCCGTGCCTTAAAAGGCGATATCGCTTTTTATGCGCCCTGGGGCAATCTGGCTATCTTCTACAAGGATTCTGGCTATGCCGCCGGGCTTGTGACGCTGGGACAGTTGGACAGCATTGAGAAGCTGCCGCTAAACAGATCCTCCTTTATGGCCACCTTTGAGCTGGTCGAAAAAGGGTGAGGGCCGGACAGCGCCACAATTTGTGGGGCATATTATGAAAACCCGGCTTCGCGCCGGGTATATGCCAAAAAATCAGAACGTATAAGAGAGATTAACCTCATAGTTGCGCGGCTGGCCGTAAACGGCGGAGTCGCTTAGCCAGGTATACTCGGTGCGATCAAACAGATTATTGACGTTGGCCTGCACGGCCAGCTGCTTCGTTACCTGGTAGCGGGCAAACAGGTTAGCCAGCGGATAGCTGCCCTGATAAAGCCGTTTGGTTTCGCCGTCCGGGCCGGTTGCGTCCTGGAAAGTGCGGTTCTGCCAGTTTACGCCGCCGCCGACGGTCAGCTGCTGCAGCATCGGCAAACGGTAGCGGGTAAACAGCTTCAGCTGGGTTTGCGGCATCTGGCTGTTGTAGCGCCCGGTGGAGTCCGTCGCGACAAAGCGCGTCGCGCCGAACGTCATTTGCAGATTATCCGTTACCGCGCCGTTCAGCTCGAATTCCGCGCCTCTGCTCACTGCGCCTTTGGTCGCAACATAAGCCTGTTCGCTGGAGCCGTTCACATAATTGTCGCCATCCGCTTCGGCAGCGTTCTCCTGTTCAATACGGAACAGGGCAAAAGTGGCGGTCAGGCGACCATCGTCCCAGGCGGATTTCAGGCCCGCTTCGTAATTTTTACCGGTCACAGGCGAAAGATAGCCGCCGTCTTTGCTGCGATACGTTTGCGGCTGGAAGATCGAGGTATAGCTGGCATAGGCTGACCAGGTATCATTAATGTCATACACCAGCCCGCCGTACGGCGTGATGTTGTTCTTTTTCACATCGCCGCTGCTGCCGGTGGTGCTCCACTGGGTATAGCGCGCGCCGACAATCAGCGACAGCGGATCGGCCAGCGAGAAGCGGGCGGCGCTGTACAGCGCTTTCTGCCTGACCATATCGTCCGCGTTCTGATACCAGTCGCCCCAGGCAGGCTCGTCCGCATCGCCGTTCCAGCCGTCGTGGAAGCTGCCGATCTGGCCTTCGTCGTAAGGGCCGTCGGCGCTGTAGGTCGCATTATGCTGACGGCTGTAGCTTCCGCCCACCACCAGCTCGTGGTGGCGGCCAAACAGCCTGAACGGGCCGCTGGCATAGGTATCGAAAGCATCCAGCTTGCGCTTGCCTCTGTCCTTGCTGCCGAAGCCAGTCGTGCCTTCGCCCGTTTGTTCATCCGGCCACTGCTGCAAATAAAGCAGCTTGTCGTTAAAGGTTTCTTCCGCATGGGTGCCGTCGGCGCGGAAGATCCAGCCGTTGTCGAACTGATGGCTGAGATTAGCGAACACTTTGCGCGAGTCTACGCTATAGCGCGTCCAGTCCGCCGCCGTACTGGTGCTGCGATCGTAATGCGTGCGCGTGCCGTTGCTATACCAGGTCGGCAGGCCGCCCCAGGTTGGATTGCCGGTATGGGTCTGCTGATAGTCATAGCCGAGCGAAACCGTGGTGCTGTCGGTCACATCGGCATCGATAACCCCGTAGATAAATTTTTTAGTTTTATGGTAGCGATCCAGCCAGCTGTCGCCATCCTGATAGCCCGCCACCACGCGGCCACGCACGTTGCCGGATTCGCTCAGCGGGCCGGAAGCGTCAACCACGTAGCGCTGCTTGTTCCAGCTGCCGTAGCTGGCCGACACGTTGCCGGTAAAGGTTTTGCTGTCGGCATGTTTGCGCACCATATTAACCGAAGCGGCAGGGCTGCCTGCGCCGGTCATCAGGCCAGTCGCGCCGCGCACCACTTCAATACGCTCATAGATGGCGGTATCTTCCGCCGCATCGCCAAAGTTCCAGGTATCGCTGACGGAGGTCGGAATATCGTCGTAGGTAAAATTAGTGATCTGGAAGCCGCGTGAAAAATAAGCGGAGCGTTCGCTATCGATAACCTCGCTGGCGATGCCGGTGGTGTTATCCAGTACGTCGCCGACCGACTGCAAATTTTGATCCGCCATACGCTGCTTCGTTACCACGCTGAGCGACTGCGGCACGTCGCGCGGCGTCATCAGCATTTTTGTGCCGGCGCGCGTGGTTTTAACGCTGTAATCCTGCTGTTCGCTGGCGCTGCTGTCGTCAGAAGCCGCGTTAACGACCATAGCAGACTCTTCGGCCAGGGCCGGAGTGAGCAGGGCGTAGATAGCCAGCGCCAGCAACGAGACGGTAAATACCGGCGCTCGCGCACCGTTTCCCCTGAGGTTTAAAAACATAAAATTCTCACAATAGGCCACTGCTTTTTATTGTCCGGTGGGACGTGCATTCACGGCGCTCCGGCTGCGCCACGCAGCGGGGAGATCGCAGTGAGAATGTTAATGATAAGTATTTGCTTTTAAGTAGTCTCTAAACAACCTGTCAGCAAAGTGTAACAACTTGTTATTTTTACAGGGAAAACTCATTAGCCGTGCCGCTTCATCCCGTCTGACGCATGGCGCAGATTTACATCTCCTTTGCTAATGCGTATGCTTCTCATTCTTTTTATCGGCTATCAGGCCGTTTATCCATTGATGGAGTCCTGCATGAAATCTTTTAGCCCGCGTAAAGCAGCCCTTGCGGTCGTTGCTGCATTCAGTCTGGCCGCCTGTCAGACCCCGGCAAAAAAACCAGAAGCGCCCGTTAATTCTGCCGCGACGGCCAAAGCGCAAGCGCAGCCTGCCGAGCGCGCGCTGGGCGATGGACTGTATGAAATGGCCTGGACGCCGAAAGCGCTTTACGTCGCCAGCGCGCAATCTTTTAAAAACGTTAACGGCGGCATTCTGTATCGTCTGGATCCCGCCACGCTGGCAACCACCGGTGAAACTCACACCGATCTGAAAAACTTTGGTATGGCGGTCGAGCCGGACGGCAGCGTGTTCTACACCACTAACTCGCTCGACGGTACTATTTCTAAGGTGGATGCAGAGAGCGGCAAAGTGCTGAAACGTCTGGCATTCAGCGAGAAGGGCAAAGACGGCTCGCCTTACGGTGCGCGTGAAATTTTCTGGCACGAAGGGAAGCTTTACGTGGGCGGCGTGGGCGATCCGGGCGTTATTTGGGTGGTGGATGCCAAAACGCTGAAGCTGAGCAAGACCATCAGGAACGCCGGCAAGTGGGTGACGGGCATTATTTATTCGCCGGTGACCGATCGTCTTTATGCGGCTAACGGCGGCGGCGAAGTGCTGGTGATCAACCCGCGCACGCAGAAAATTGAAAAACGCTGGACGGCGGGCGATGGCAAAGCTTATCTGCTGCTGAACCTGGCGGAAGATCCGGCCACCGGCCGCCTGTTCGTCACCGACAACTCAAAGGCGAAAACCACGCTGGTGTTCGACGAGCGCAGCGGCAAAGTGATCAAACGCATCGAAGGCGACGCGCTGGGCATCAAGTTCAACGCGAAGCGCAACGAGCTGTATATCAGCCAGCGCGAATCCAGAAAGGTGTTGCAGCTGGACGCCACCAGCTATGCGGTGAAAAACAGCTGGTCGTTCGACAGCAGCCCGAACAGCCTGCTGGTTTCGCCGGACGGGCAGACGCTTTACGTCACGCTCAAGCAGGATTTCAACAAAGATGATTCGACTAAAGGCAAGGACAGCGTAGTCCGTATCGCGCTGAAATAAGAAAGAGGCGGCCTGCGGGCCGCCTGATTATCACACCTGCGCCATACCGCCATCGACAAACAGTTCGCTCGCGTTGATAAAGCTGGCCGCATCGGAAGCCAGAAAAGCGACCGCTTTAGCAATCTCTTCCGCTTCGCCCAGGCGCCCCAGCGGCACCTGAGCCGCCAGATAATCAAACAATCCCTGGCGCTCTTCTTCACTGACTAATCCACCCAGGCCAGGCGTTTTTACCGGGCCGGGGCTGATGGCGTTAACCCGAATACCGCGTTCTTTCAGATCCAGTGACCAGGATCGTGCAAAGTTGCGTACCGCCGCTTTGCTGGCGCTGTAGACGCTGAAGCCGGCCGTCCCCTGAACGGAAGTGGTGGAGGCGGTCAGGATCACCGAAGCGCCATCGCTCAGCAGCGGCAGCGCTTTTTGCACGGTAAACAGCACGCCGCGCACGTTGGTGCCAAATATCCGATCAAAATGCGCCTCGGTGATGGCGCCCAGCGGCAGCATATCGCCGCCGCCCGCATTGGCGAACAGAATATCCAGACGGCCCGCTTTTTCCGCGATAGTGGCGTAAACCCTATCCAGATCGGCCAGTACGGCGGCATCGGCGCGAATGCCCGTTGCCGCCGTACCGATGGCGGCGACGGCCGCGTCCAGCTCGGGTTGACGCCTTCCGGTAATAAACACGCGTGCACCCTGAGCTGCCAGTTCATGCGCGGCCGCCAGGCCAATTCCCGATGTGCCGCCGGTAACTAATGCGATCTTGCCATTCAGTGCATTCATCTTCTTCTCCGCTGTGGACAGATAATGGCCCGGCTTGTCCGGGTGAGAAGGCACTGTAGCCTTCCGCCTTTTGTTGATAAATCCTGTAAAATGAAAATAACTATCCCTGTACGGAAATAATCAGGACAAAAGAGATGGATCAGCTTATGGCGATACGGGCTTTTGCCCGCGTAGTGGAAACGGGAAATTTTACCCGCGCGGCGGATTCGCTTTCGATGCCCAACGCGACGCTAAGTAAACTGGTGCAGCAGCTGGAGGCGCATCTGGGTATCAGGCTGTTACAGCGCACCACCCGTCGCGTTACCGTCACGCCCGAAGGACGCGAGTATTATGAAAAAACCGCCCGGATCCTGAAGGATTTGGAAGATATTGACGGCGCTTTTACCGCTATTCGCGGCCAGCCGCACGGGCAGTTGCGTATTGATATTGGCGGCTCTACGGCCCGTGACGTGCTGATCCCGGCGTTGCCTGAATTTATGGCCCGCTATCCGGATATCCGTATCGATCTGGGGGTATCGGATCGCGCAGTCGATCTCATCGGCGACAGCGTGGACTGCGTTATTCGCGGCGGCCCGCTTGCGGATTCATCGCTGGTTGCCAGGCAGATTGGTTTTGCCACGCTGATTACCTGCGCCACGCCGGGCTATCTGAAGCGCTCCGGCGTACCTGCCAGCCCGCAGGAGCTGAACAATGGCCATCGGCTGGTTAGCTATCTCTCGTCGGACAGCGGCAGGGCTTTTCCGTTTCGCTTCGCACGGCAGGGAGAAAAAATGGAAATCAAAGCGCCGTACCGGCTCGGCGTAAACGAAAGCAACGCGCACCTGGCGGCAGCGCTGGCCGGACTGGGTATCGTACAGACGTTTACCTACGCGGCCTGCGAAGCGTTGAGAACCGGCCAGCTCCAGGAAATCCTGCAGGCGTGGCGGCCAGCGCCTTATCCTTTTCATGTGGTTTACCCGCAAAATCGCCACGTCACGCACCGTCTGCGCGTTTTTATCGACTGGTTAACAGAGACGTTTCCGGCTCGTATCAATGTGGGAAGTGAATGAAATACTGATGTTGAGACGGATTAAACGATAAAGCCCCGGGTCAGAAAATTACCGGGGATATATAACGGCATAATTTAATTTTATTCAACAAAGACAAAGGTATAGCTTATTAAATAAGCATCGCCTGCCGATTTTACCGGCAGGCAGAAGGATTAGCGTGACGCCGAATCCGGCTCTGAAATAATGCGGTGGCGCTGCGCCTTTTGCGATTCGCTCTGAATGCGGTTCAGCACGTCGCCCTCATGTTCGGCCTCATCGCTGCCGTAAACATATTCATGACCGCTCATCAGTGCATACCAGGCGCGTTCGGCCACTTCCGCCGGTTTGGTCGGCTGACTGGCACCAACTTTGGTATTGGCCTGGCCTGCGTTCTTAAAGAAGTTGGTTTCCGTCGCGCCGGGCATCAGCAGCGTCATATTCAGGCCCGAGCCTTTCAGCTCGTTGCGAATGGCCCAGAAGAAGGAATTGACGAAGGCTTTGCTCGCGCCATAAATCGCCTCGAAAGGGATGGGCGAGGTGCCGGAGATGGAAGAGGTCATCAGGACGTGGCCGCTTTGACGTTCGATCATCGCAGGCAGGAAAATTTTAGCCATATGAACGTAAGAATCGACGTTAAGGCGGATTAGCTGTAGCTCTTTTTCCAGCGCCGTGCCGCCAATAAAGCGGCCGCCCAGCCCCTGACCGGCATTAATAACCAGCGCATCCAGCGCCAGCCCGTCGTTATCGATGCGCTGCTTCAGCTTTTCGATCTCATCATAGCGGCTTAAATCCACGCTTAGTGCGTGGATCTTTGTGCCGTAGCCGCGCAGATCCTCGCAGGCCTTGTGCAGTTTTTCCTCATTGCGCGCTACGGCCACAATGTCATAACCATTTTTCGCAAAAATTCTGGCCAGTTCCAGCCCGATCCCGTTGGAAGCCCCGGTAATCAATGCAATTTTATTCATGCCCGATCCTCTTTTTATATTCTGCGTTAGCGGTCTTTTAACCGTAGCAGCAAAAAAGCGGGACGCGGGCAGCCTGCGCACGTTCAATGGCGCGTTGTCGCTGGCTTCTCAAATAAAATATTTTAAATCAACAGCTTATTTTGGTTGAATGCGATTCAATGACGCGTTGAGTCAACATTTTCGCCCAAAAACCAGTACCAGAGCGGAATAGCCAGCAGGCCGGTAAAGACCAGCGAATAGACGGCGATCATAAACAGCTGTGGCGCCAGCATGCCCGCTGACCAGTCGTGTAAAGGAATATGGTATTCGTCAATCGCGCCGCCGATCATTACTTTCGACATCACGGTAAGCGCGATAACCAGCACAACAGCCAGCGCGGCGATAAACCGCTTTGTTTCTTTCCGTTTCATAACCCGTTTCCACAAGCAAATAGTGCGCCGCAGTATAACAACTCCCTTTGCAAAACGTTCCTGAAACTCGGCAAAATCGTCCCCTCAATTCAGCCGCGTGCGGTTTTTCGCCGTCGGGCGGAATTATGTACAGTTATAGCGGGGCATTTGCAGTAGAATTGCGGGCTTAACGTCATTTATTTAGCAGGAAACTTATGAGGGAGAGTTCGTTAGCCCGCCATCGGCCTTCGGTATGGTGGGGCGCGATGATCATCTGCGGAACCGTGGTTGGCGCCGGTATGTTTACGCTTCCCGTGGTCATGGCCGGCGCCTGGTACGGCTGGTCATTGCTGATCCTGATGGTCAGCTGGGTCTGCATGTTGTTGACAGGATTACTGTTTGTGCAGGCCAGCCAGCATTATCCGCTGGGCGCCGGTTTTGATACCATCACGCGCGATTTGCTCGGACGCGGCTGGGCGGCCGTAAACGGGCTGAGCATTCTGTTTGTGCTGGGCATTCTTACCTATGCCTATATCTCCGCCAGCGGGCCGGTCTACCAGAGCTCTTTAAATCGCGCGGGTCTGCATCTTTCCGTGGCGGACGCCAAAATCATGCTCACGCTATGCGTGGCGGCAGTGGTCTGGCTGGGCACCAAAGGCGTCAGCCGACTGATGACCTTCTGCGTGCTGGCGAAAATCCTGCTGCTGGTGACGCTGTTTGGCGGACTGTTGACGCAGCTGGATATTGCCACGCTGGCTAACAGCGGCGCCTCCGGGCAGGCCTACTGGCCTTATACGCTGGCGGTGCTGCCGTTCTGCCTTGCCTCCTTCGGCTATCACGGCAATATCAGCGGCCTGATCGGCTACTATGCGGGCGATAAAAAACAGGTAAATCGAGCGCTGATGCTGGGGACTTTTATGTCGCTGGTGATCTATCTGTTCTGGCTGACCGGCACGATGGGCAATCTTCCGCGCGCCTCTTTCCCTGCCATTATCGATGCGGGCGGGGATATCGAGGCGCTGATGGCGGCCTTACGGCGCTATCTGCACGTCAGCGCGCTGGCGCTGCTGATGGATGTCTTCTCGCACTTCGCGGTGATCTGCTCGTTTCTTGGCGTGACGGCAGGGCTGTTTGATTTTATTGCCGACCGATTGCAGATGGCGGATACGCGGCTGGGCCGATTAAAAACGGCCTGTCTGACGTTTTTACCGGCGCTGTGCGCTTCCCTGTGGTTTCCGAACGGCTTTATCGCCGCGATTGGCTTTGCCGGTCTGTTCGCCACGCTGTGGGCGGTGATTGTGCCTGCGCTGCTGGCGCGAAAAGCGCAGCAGAAGTTTCCGGAAGCGACCACGCACGCCGGCAGGCAAAATGTAGCCATTGTCGTTGTAATGCTGTTTGGCGGGCTGAACGTGCTGGCGTGGACACTGAGCTGGCTTGGCTGGCTGCCTGTTTTTCGCGGTTAACTATTTATCCGGCCCGGTATTAACCGGGCCGTTTTTTTAGTGATGCAGCATCTCATCAACCACCTGAGCGTTGGTCAGCTGCCACGGATAAAAAGTAGGCCAGTTGTCCATTTCCTTCAGCAACGCTTCCTGAGAGGTGTTGCCCATAAAAATATGGAAGTGAGCCGATTGGCGGGGCGCAATGGTGTGATCGCTGAACTGCACGTATTTTGGTGCCTTGCTGTTGGCGTCGCGGCATTCAAACAGATAGCGAACGCCTTTTTTTCCCGAAGCATACGTCAGGATCTGATGACCCTTGTAGTGATAGTGACAGCGGCTGGCCTGGTCGCCGCGACGAAACTCGATAACATCGTTTTCAATCGCCAGCGTATCGATATCGGTGGCATAGCCCTTGCGGTAATACGCTTTAAGCTGCTCAACGGTTTTGCTTTTATCTTTTTCGGCTTTCTTTTGCAGCACGGGATCAAGCTCGCCGCTGTCCAGCAGAGGGTAGACCGACTGCCAGACGCCGTCCCAGTCCGTCAGGCTTCTTTCCTTAACGTCCTGGTTATTAAAAACGCCTTCCGCCGCTTTCTGTTCGGTTTCGCTCAATGGCTTACCGTGCGAGTGGGCACCATGTGCAAAAACCTGTCCGCACATCAGCAGGGCGCCTAGCGCCAGGCCCACGTTTTTTACTTTTGCCGCCAACATACCATCCTCCGTCCCGTAATTTTTAAATGTTATAACATAACATTTGGGCGGACAGCAATGAAGTTGCGCCGCCAGTAACGGAGGCCATAGCTGGCTATTACTCTTTAGCAGAAAGAACCGCGGTCATATGAACGCCGTTATTATAATTGGCTTCGGTAATGCGGTAAGAGGCGTTGGCCGCTTTCGCCTGGGCTGAAATCTGCGCTTCGGCGGCGTCCAGGGTGGAAGCACAGGCGGTGACGCTTTGGGCGAAGCTCACGGAAGAGATCAGTGAAAGGGCGGTAATAACAACTAATTTTTTGATTGCTTTCATGGAAGGTTCCTTACTTTAATTATCAGATTTAAAGGCATGTCGCCTTGATGTAAGGAATGATAAGCGCGTTGGTGCGGGTTTGAAAGCCGATAGTTTTGCCATTCTTAATCAATAAAACTGAAAAAGAAGAGGGCGCGTACGCCCTGTAAATAAGGGTTATGGCTGTTCTGAAGCACGGCAAAGATAAAAGATAAGAAAGATACCCGGCGCGCTTTCCACTTCCAGCGCGCTATAGGTGTAATGACTGATTTTTCCCTGGCTATCGATAATAGCCTTGTTACCCGTGCCGAACTTGCTGACGTCCTGACGATGCCACATCTCCCGGAACGCCTCGCTGCGGGCGGTAAGATCGTCAATCACCCGCCCGAAATCTTCTGCATAGTTGCTGGCAGCGTAATAGGTGCGAAAGGCGGCAATAGTATGCTGCGCGGCCAGCTCCCAGTGATGGATTTTTTGCTTATAGTCGTCGCTGATAAACATCAGCTTCAGCGAGTTACGATCGTCTTCGGGGATAGTCGACCAGTCAAAAATCTGGCTTCTGGCCGCTTCGTTCCAGTAGAGAATATCCATATTGGCGCGCCGGATAAACGCGGGATGCGGCGCCAGCGCGTCCGCCATCACTTTAACCTCATGCGGTATTGCGCCCGGTTTCGGTGCATTTTTCGCGCCGAAAATCAGCCTGTCCAGATAATCCTGTTCGGTGGTGGAAAGCTGCAGCACGTTGCCGATCCGCTTCAGCGCGGCGGGCGAAATACTGATATCGCGTCCCTGCTCAAGCCAGGTATACCAGCTGACGCTGACGGCGGCGAGCTGCGCCACTTCTTCTCGTCGCAGGCCTTTTACCCGCCGCTGTTGCAGCGTAAAACCATAGTCTTCAGGATTAAGCCGTGAACGGTGATGCGTCAGGAAGTTTTTAATATCCTCGTTGCGTTCCCGGGTATGACTGCCTGTCATAGGATAATTCGCCCCATTTTTCATTCAGCGATTGCGAAATAGTATGGCCGCCAGATTAAGATATTTCGCAGGAGCAAAGCAAAAATTATGTCTACTCAGGCCTCGCAATATACCGGCGCGCCCGGCGTCATGCTTACGGGGATCATTACCCTTGTCGCCGTGATGGGCATTGGCCGTTTTTCTTTAACGCCACAAATCCCTTTAATGATTGAGGATGGCTTTCTTACGCTTTCCAGCGCGGGGATCCTGGCGGCGATGAACTACATCGGCTATTTGCTGGGCGCCATCCACGTCAGTAAATTAAAACGCCATCATACCTTTTATTTAAAAACGGGCCTGATGGCGACGGTGCTGGTTACGCTGCTCTCCGCCGCTACCTCCAGCTTTATGCTGCAATGCCTGTTCCGCTTTGTTTCTGGCGTGGGCGGCGCGTGGGCGCTGATTATCGTGACTTCCTGGACACAGCTGGTGCTGGCGGGCAAGCAGGCGCCAAAACTGTCGGCGGCGGTATTTACCGGCCCCGGCGTGGGGATTACCTTAACCGGCGTGCTGGCCTGGGCGATGGCCTGTCTGGGCTTTCATGCCTCACAGGCCTGGCTGGTTTACGGCGTGGTGGCGACTATTGCCGCCCTGATGATTTTTACCCGGCTGCCAAAGACGCTGGCGACCGCCAACGGCAAAATAAAACCCGAGCCGCTAAACCGCAACCTGAAGCTTTTGCTGGCGGCCTATAGCCTGGCGGGCTTCGGCTATATTCTGCCGGCAACGTTTTTATCGCAGATGGCGCACGCTATTTTTACGGTCGGCAACCAGGCCGCCTTTTTCTGGCCGCTGTTTGGGCTGGCGGCGGCAGCGGGCGTGCTGCTGGTTATTGCCTTTGCCGCGCGTATCCGTACGCAGCCTGCGCTGGCTACGGCCATGATAGTGCAGGGCGCGGGCGTCGCCAGCGTGGTTTTTTTCCATGACGCGAAAGGGCTGCTTATCGCCACGCTGTTAACCGGGCTGGGTTTTCTTTCCATCATGCAGCTTTCGATGCGGCTGGCGCGTGAAGTTACGCAGGGTGCCGTGGCGCGGACGGTAGCGGTACTGACTTCCGGTTACGCAACGGGGCAGCTGATTGGCCCGCTGATGTCGTCGTTAAGCGTGACGCTGTTTCATTCGTTGGAACCGGCACTGCTGCTGGCGGCGGCAGGGCTTGTTGCCGGCGGCATTCTGGTGCTGCTCGGCATTAAAAATACCGCGTAAATCAGTGGCAAGGTCGTGTCGAACACGGCCTTTTTTATGGCAAATTTCTTCGCCATTCCGCCGCAGCAGGGGCATAATCCCGGGACGATTTTTTGTGGCAGGAGACGTCATGGAAAGAGAGACATTATTCAGCTACGTTCGGGAAAACTTTAAGTCAGAACCGGAATACCTTTGGCGCAGCCAGCCGGGTTATGCCGTACTTCGTCATGCCAATGGCAAGAAATGGTTCGCTATCGTCATGAACGTGCCCGGTACAAAACTGGGGCTGGAGCATGAAGAGAGGGTAGATATCCTTAACGTAAAAGTCAGGCCGGAGCACGTCGGTTCGCTGCGGCTCAAAGAGGGCATTCTGCCCGCTTATCATATGAATAAAGGACACTGGATCAGCGTGATCCTTGCCGGCCCTTTATCATCATCAGAAATCTTTGAATTACTTGCGGACAGCCACGGCCTGACTTACCAATCTGAAAGGAAATAAAAATGCGCGTTCGTCCGGCAGCCCGGCTTTTGATCCTTGATGAAGGCCAACGGATATTGCTGTTCAGATATCGCCACACAACGGATGCGCTGGCGGGACAGACCTATTGGGCAACGCCCGGCGGCGGCGTTGAGCAGGGCGAATCTTTTGAACAGGCCGCTATCAGAGAACTGAGGGAAGAAACCGGGATTGTTTGTGCCGATATTGGCAGCAGCATCGCGCAACAAAGTTTTGTCATGACGCTGCCGGATGGCGAGAAGGTCAGGGCGCTGGAAAAATTTTACGTGGTGTGGGTACAAAGCCACGCTATCAGCACTCACGGCTGGAGTCGTAATGAAAAGCGTGTTATCAGCGACCACCGCTGGTGGCACATGGCTGAGTTACAGACCACCGCTGAGATTATCTATCCTCAGGGCCTGGCCACCATCCTCGCTTCGCTATCCGCCTGACAGCACCTGAATCTTTAGACTACCCTTACTTTTCAATTACAGAGGAGAAGCAAGATGGCTGATTCAGTTCTGATCGACACGCTACAGTTTGGCCCGGAAGACGCGCCGGTGCAGAAATATGAAATTTATGGCGATGACGAGAGCATGCCAACCCATGCGGTAATTTACCGCAAAGACGACGGCGGCTGGCAAAAGCTGGATGAGACGCTCAGCTTTGCCGCAGAGGATGAACAGAAAGAAGCCACCGAAGCGATGGGTTACGGCTCTGGCGACAGCCTGCCGGACCTGCGCGATCTGCCTGCCGAAGCCAGGGAGCACTGCGAGCAGCACTGGCAAAATAGCCAGCAATAAATCCTGCCGGGGATAGCCCGGCGCCTGTTGCGTCTGCACAGCGCAATTTCGCTCGCAGTATTCGCCTTTCTGAACTTAACTCAACTACATCGAACACCGCTTTTTGTACCTTACAGGGGGAACATTTGGCCAGAAAACCGCTACCTGAATCCGCTAAAGAACTGACGCTCCGCCGCTGGATATCCATAGGACTTCCCGCCACCGATCTTTTTGCTCTCTGGCTGGCGCCGGATACCTTGCCGCGCATTATGAGCCATTTCGCAAAGGTCACGCCGATCAATAAAAGCGATGCGCACTGGCAGATCGATGGCCCGCTCGGGAAAAAATATGCCTGGGAAAGCCGTATCGTAGAGGCGCAGCCGGGTGAGATTATTGCCTGGCAGTCGCTGGAAGGCGCTGATATCCCTAACGAGGGCAAGCTGGTGCTGACGCCGGCGCCCGGCGAATGGGGAACCGAGCTGGCATTAACCCTGACTTTCACGCCGCCTGGCGGCACCCTGGGTAAAAAAGTGACCACCTTTTTCGATCTGCTGCCTAAAGAGATTGCCAGCATCGCGCTGCATCGCTTTAAAAGCCTCGCCGAAACCGGAGAGATCCCTACGATTAACGGTCAGCCCGCTGGCCGCCATGCCGAACGTCAGGATAAGGAGAAATAAATGCGCGCACTTTGCTGGAATGGCGTTAACGATCTCAGCGTTGAAACAGTGGCGGATCCCGGTCTGCTTAATCCTCACGATGCCATTATTCGCGTTATCCTGACCACCACCTGCGGCTCCGATTTGCATGTTATCGACGGGCTGATCCCCAGCATGCGCGAGGGCGATATCCTTGGTCATGAATTTATGGGCGAGGTGGTTGAAGTAGGCAGCGCGGTGAAAAATATCCGCCGTGGCGATCGGGTGGTGGTTCCTTCCTTTATTTCCTGCGGTTCCTGCTGGTATTGCCAGCATGAGCTGCCTTCCTGCTGCGATAACACCCATCCCCAATGGGAAAAAGGCGAGACGGTGCTGGGCCATCCGACCGGCGGCATTTATGCCTACAGCCACGCTTTTGGCGGCTACGCAGGTTCCCATGCCGAATACGTCCGCGTACCTTTTGCCGATAACGACTGCTTTGTGATCCCGGATGGCGTAACCGATGAGCAGGCGCTGTTTCTGTCCGACGCCGCGCCCACGGGCTATATGGGCGCGGATTTCTGCAATATCCATCCTGGCGACACCGTGGTGGTCTGGGGCTGTGGCGGCGTTGGCCTGATGGCGCAGCAGAGCGCATGGCTGATGGGTGCGCATCAGGTTATCGGCATCGATCGCTATCCGGAGCGGCTGGCGATGGCGCGCGACTATGCCGGCAGCATCACGCTGGATTATACCCAGGTGGATATCCACGAGGCGCTGCTGGAACTTACCGGCGGACGCGGCCCGGACAGCTGCATCGATGCGGTCGGTATGGAGGCGCGAGGTGAAGGTTTAAGCCAGGTATACGACAAAACTAAACAGCTGCTGCATCTGGAAACGGACGTCGGCGCGGCGCTGCGCCAGGCGCTCTATGCCTGTCGCAAAGGCGGCAATATCGCCATTCTTGGCGTATATGGCGTGATGGATAAATTTCCGCTGGGGCTGATGATCAATAAAAGCCTGACCATCCGTACCGCGCAGCAGCATGGGCAGCGTTATATGCATCGGCTGCTGGATCACGTGGCGAAAAACGAGCTGAATCCGGCGTTTATGGCGACGCACCGTTTCTCGCTGGAAGACGCGCCGCGCGGCTATGAAATGTTCAAGCACAAGGAAGACGGCTGCGTCAGAGCGATTTTCGCTCCCTGAACATTCGCCGTGCGGTATGGCCGGGAATGTTGTTGCGGCTGGCAGTTTACCGGCATGAACGGGGTGATATTAATGAAAGAAAAGGGCGCCGCTATCTGTTTTTGGCGGCGCCCTACATTTTTTTGCAGTGCCTCAGGCGATAAAAGAAGCCCGTGTTGGTGTTTTCAATGATAAAGCGATCGTCATATTTAGCTCGCCTGAAAAATGTCACCCCGTTAACGGTGGCCTGCTGTTTGACTCCGCCCATCACGCTTGCCAGTTCTGGCGACGCCACTTCGTTACCGAGCATTTTCACCTGATAGTCACTGCCATGATCCTGAACAAGCGCCGCTTCCGGCAATACCAGCGTTTCAGTTCGGGAACTGGTTATGCGGATATCACACACATATGTTCCCGGTCCGGGATCTACAGCAGCGGAACTGCAAAAGGAAAAGCCTAAAGCGAACAGTGGAAGAATTTTATTCATGCAAACACCATCAAGGGTTAAACAGCACTGTAGAGGTTATCGGCAACGATTTGATAGACTTCAGCCGCCAGGGCTGATGCAGCGAGCTAAGCTTTGCGACAAGCTGGTTTTCATCGTATTTTTCCAAAACGTATTGATGAACCGCCGGTAAGTCATAGTTTTCACGTAGCTTTATTTTGGTACGCATAATGTATATTATGTTAAATTAACGACGTACCAGACAGTCCGGCTACCTTTCCTCGCGTAATCAATTCCCTGCTTTATCCAAAACTGGTCATGTGGATCGTCGCCGTAAGGCGGCTCTTTGTACCCTGTTCCCCAGTTGACGTTCCCGCGCGCCTTTGAGCAAATCCGCCGCCCGTATGCAGCGTTTCATCATGGGGCAACACGGGCTACGTTACCGGGCAAGGCGCTTCACGCTGACTCGTTTTAATTCAATGCTCACTCTTCTCGCCACGGCACGACTTCCCCAAGAAAAGTATGCGTGCAGCAACGGCACGTTACCGGGATATCCTCTGCTGAAATTTGCGGATTAACCTGTTGAAGCATTCCCTGTTCATCAATAAACAAGCCAGGGAAAAAGCTAAACTCGCCGCAGCAAACATACTCGCGCTGCTGGTGCTCATGCTGCGCCACCATCCAGAATATGGGCTCGGGTTTATCTAACCGGCTTTTTGCCTCGCTGTACACCTCATCCCAGCATTGCCCAAGCTTGCTGAGCAGAAAGTAAAACAACGGGGAATAATCCAGCCCGCGCTGATGCCTGCCGTGCATAGATTCGCGCTGCGGCAACATTTCAGCAGGCAGCTTTTTTTTATTCCTTTCGTGGCGATACTCGGCGCCTGGGTGGTTCGAGCGATGCCGCGTGGTCGTGTTGACCCGGCGGTAAAGTCTTTGGGCTTTATTGTCGTGATGAATTCTCAATGTGCGCTCCTTGCTATTAGTCCATGCAAACCGGCTCACCGGTTTTAAGTGAAAGCCGGAACGGCTGCCAGCCTCCCGGCGGATCCCAGTCGCCCTCGCCTTCAATCACATCATTTTCAATTGCTGACAGCGTCACGCCATCAATTGCGCATCGTGCGGATTGCCAGAGAATGCCTTCAGTCAGGTGAACCAGAAAAACATAGCTGTAGGTAGCGACAAGGAAATGCTCATGCAGCCTGACAGAATTAATATCAGGAACAGCATAAATGTGTCCAACGTAGTCATCAAGCGAGAAACTACGGAAATGGCCTGGGATAATGTGCAGATGGTCGCCGCAGATTATCGCTATAGAGTGGTCGTTACACAGAAAGTCGCAGAACGCGCTGGAAATCAAAAAACCTTCTTCATCAGCACGGATATAAAGCTGTAAAACCAGTACTGGCGCGCCATTATCACTAATAAGCACCCTTCTGTCTTTTTCTCCCTGTCCGGCAAACGGATTGATATGAACTATGTTAACTTCACCGGCCGTTATCGCTTGCTCCATAAAGCGGGCTTGATATCTCATTATTTATCCATAAAAACGCTTATTTGCCCATTGAATCGATCGCGCTACGTAAAATCCGCAAGGCTCTGGCCCTGCAGATTTTACGTAGCTGGCTTTGATACCGTCTTTTTCAGGCGCCGATATCCCGCAGCGCTTTGCCTTTCATCAGGTTACGCTCAATATGCTCCAGCGTGACGTGTTTGGTTTCCGGCACCAGCCATATCGTCAGCAGGATAAACGCCAGGTTAAGCGCGGCGTAGAACCAGAACGTATTGGCATTACCAAACTTCTCCAGCATGGTCAGAAACGTCGCGCCGACGATCATATTACCTACCCAGTTAGTGGTCGTGGAGGCGGTAATGCCAAAGTCGCGGCCTTTCAGCGGCTGGATTTCCGAACACAGCAGCCACACCACCGGGCCGGCTGCCATCGCAAAGCCGACGATAAAGATCAGCAGCATCGCAATTGCAAAGTACTTACGAAAATCGGTTTCAATGCCCAGATGCAGCAGCGTGCCCAGCACGCCCATACCGATGGCCATCACCAGGAAGCTGGTCGTAAGCATCGGCTTACGTCCCCAACGGTCGACCAGACCAATAGCGATTAAGGTTGCCAGCACGTTGACCATGCCGACGATCACCGTTCCCCACATTTGCTCGCCGGTACTGGAAAAACCGGCGATGCCGAAAATTTTCGGCGCGTAGTACATCACCACGTTCATGCCGGTAAATTGCTGCATCAGCTGCAACAGCATCCCCAGCCATACTGCACGGCGAAAATTGCCGTTGTTTCTGAACAACGACCAGCCGTGCTGTTTAACCTTCAGGCTTTCCCGGATGTCGTCCAGCTCCTGCTTCGCCTGCTCGCTGGTATTACGCAGACGATCCAGCACGCGCTGCGCCTCGTTAAAACGCCCGTGCGAAGCCAGCCAGCGTGGGCTGTTAGGCAGAAACAGCACGCCGATAAACAGGATCACCGCCGGGATAGCGATAACGCCCAGCATCCAGCGCCAGCTGCCGCTATAGCTAAAGGCGGTATCGGAAAGATAAGCCACCACGATGCCGGTGGTCAGCATTAGTTGATACATGGAGATCATAGAGCCGCGAATGCGTTCCGGCGCAATTTCAGCAAGATACAGAGGCGCGGTATAAGATGCCACGCCCACTGCCAGCCCAAGCAGAACGCGGGAAAATATCAGCGATTCCACATCCGGCGAAAGCGCCGACCATAGCGAGCCGATAATAAACAGCGTGGCCCCGGCCAGCATGCTTTTTTTGCGTCCCAGCTTCGAGGACATCCAGCCGGCGGCCAGCGCGCCAATGGCTGCGCCAAACATCATCGAGCTGACCACCCATTCCTGCTCGTGATTGCTGATATGCAGATCTTTCGCTAAAAAAGGCAGCGCGCCTGCAATAACGCCGATATCAAGCCCGAACAGCAGGCCCGATAGCGCCGCCATCATGCAGACAAACCAGGTAAACCGATTCCCTGAAACTTTACTGGCCTTCATGCCGTACCCCCTCGCTTAAGTCAATTTACATCAAGAATGTTAACTTTATGTAAAGAAGCGGAGTGTCGATGCGTTACCGGTCACATTTTCAGATACGACCGGCGGCAGGATAATGCGGAAGGCAAAACAAGGCAGCCGCTGCCTACTCTTCTTTTTTGCTTTTCCAGTTGGCCCACGGGCTGTCGGCAGGCGGTTCAGGTTCGGCAGAATCGCTTAGCGATTCAATATATAACGCCTCAACCTCTGCCCGCGCCCACGGCGTACGACGCAGAAACTTCAGGCTGGATTTAACGCTGGGGTCGCTTTTAAAGCAGTTGATATTAACGCGTTTGCCCATTTCGTCCCAACCGTAGCGTGCGACAAGCGCATTGATAATGGCTTCCAGCGTCATGCCATGCAGCGGATCTTTTGAAGTGTGGTTAGTCATAGCGTTCTCTCAGCGAAAATAATGCCGCTACCATACTGACTGTCATAGTCAGGTGCAAACCGGGCGTGTTTATTACGCGGCGCTGCTTTATGCAAAACCTTGCTCAAAGCGCACATTTTGAAACATCTTACTCAAATTTTTCTCCAGCCTGCCGATAGTGGTTTATAGACAGGCTTATTGGCCCGTTACTACACATCAGGAAATTTACCAAGACAGAATCCCGGCCTCCGCACCGAAGTGCGAGAAGAGACACGGTTCTTTGCTCTGTAGAGTCAAAGGATAAAACGTTCCACCCGGGAAAATCATGCGTCACCGCGCTGGCGGTCGGCGCACAGTATTCATTGGCGAGGATAAAAGGCCCGCAATGGATCATTGAGATCATGAAAACTTCCTGGGGTTGTCTATGTTTGGTGTAAAAAAATCGAGTTTTTCTCTGTCCTTATCTAAAGGCAGCGCCGTTGTTAAGGACATTAACGCGATTAAGCAGCATGTGGCGTGGATTGAGTTTTTGCCCGATGGAGAAATTCTCAGCGCCAATCAGCAGTTTCTGGAGATGACCGGCTATTCGCTAAGCGAAATCCAGGGCAAGCATCACCGTATTTTTTGCGATACGGACTATGTCCGCTCATCGGAATATCATCATTTCTGGCAAACGCTGGCATCAGGCGAGTCGGTCACGGGTATCTTTGAACGTTTCAGTAAACAGCATCAGCGCTTTTACCTTAGCGCCACCTATTTCCCCGTTTGTGATGATAAGGGTGAGGTTTATAAGGTCATCAAGATAGCCTCTGATATTACCGCTCGTCATCAGGAGCTGGAGCAGAAAGAAGCGGTGATCACCGCGCTGGATCGTTCTATGGCGGTGATAGAATTTACCACTGACGGCAAGATAATCACCGCTAACAGCAATTTCCTTACCCATATGGGCTATGCGCTGTCGGACATCGTTGACCAGCACCATCGTATTTTTTGTTATGACAGCTTTTACCGGGAAAACCCCGATTTCTGGCAAAAAATCAGCAAAGGCCAGCATTTTGTCGGCCGCTTTGAGCGTAAAACCGCCAGCGGCGAACGTATCTGGCTTGAGGCAAGCTACAACCCCATCTATGACGCCGACGGCAAAGTCTGCAAGGTTATCAAGCTGGCTTCAGATATTACGGCCCGCGTTGAGGCGGCGAAGCGCGTGGCAGATATAGCGGTCACCACGTCGGAACAAACCTCGCAAATCACCCATAACGCTAATGAAGTGCTGGACGAAACCGTGCGGAACTCCGGCCAGGTCGCGTTGCAGGTAAGCGCCGCCACGGAAATTGGCACCCAGCTGAACGCATCGGCAAAAAGCATCAGCGAAGTGGTCGATACGATTAACGTTATCGCCTCGCAGACCAATATCCTCGCGCTGAACGCCGCGATAGAATCCGCTCGTGCCGGTGAAGCTGGCCGCGGGTTTAGCGTGGTAGCGGCGGAAGTTCGCCGTCTTGCCGCTTCAACCGCCAGCGCCACGCAAAAAATTACCGCCGTGGTGGACGTTAATACGCAGCTGATTAAGCAGATGTACCAGGAGCTGGATTCAGTCAAACAGTTTATGGTCACCGAGCAGGATAAAATCAGCGAGCTTTCGCGCAGCCTGCGGGAGATCAACAGCGGCGTGCACCAGTTTGTCAGCGTTATTCATCGGCTGGATGTGTAGGCACAGGAAAAGGGAGCAAGGCGGCTCCCTGCTCTTCTTATTCTGCTGCTTTCACGGGCAGTGATAACCTTTGGTGCGTAAGCGCACCATTAAAGCGCTAACGGGCGTGATAAATAAACCTGCCTTATGATTGCAATCTTTAGGCTTCGGGCTTAGCAAACTTCCTCCTGCGCCGGAAAACAGGCTTCTGCAGCTATTACATGATGTTAACAAACGGCGCTTGGTCATCTGCCGCGGAAACTGGCATAATTACTGCATTCTCCTTTTCGTCATCGATTAAAAAGGAGAATGTATGATGAATGTAATGGTGAAAGATCACGAGGCCGTGGATGCAAAACGCAGATCCTTACTGAAGCTTTCCGGCATCATGGCGGGCGGCGCGGCGCTAGCCGCCGGATTTAATGCTGCGACCTTTGCCGCGGCACCGCTCAGCAAATCAGCCTTTACCCCGCCCACGCCGGATCGTCCTGTCCGCATTAATTTCAACGAAAACCCGCTTGGCATGTCGCCCAAAGCACAGGCTGCCGCACGTGATGCCGTCTTAAAAGCGAATCGCTACGCCAAAGCGGAAATTATCGGGCTGCGTCAAAAAGTTGCTGAACATCACCAGGTTTCTCCGTCAGCCATATTGCTTACCGCCGGCTCATCAGAAGGGATTCGGGCGGCGGTGGAAGCCTGGTCACCACAGGGATCGCAGCTGGTTATCCCGGAATTGACCTATGGCGATGGCGAACATTTCGCAAAGATTGCCGGTATGAAGATCGCTAAAGTTAAGATGCTTGATAACTGGGCATTTGATATTGCGGCAATGAAGGCGGTCGTAGCCAATCATCGTGGCCCGTCGCTGGTTTATCTGGTAAACCCTAATAATCCGACGGCGACTATTACCCCAGCCGACTTGATTGAACCATGGATAACCAGCAAGCCTGCCGATACGATGTTTATTGTTGATGAAGCCTACGCCGAGTTTGTTAACGACCAACGTTTCCGCTCCGTCTCGCCGCTGATTGCGCAAGGCATGGATAATATTATTCTGCTGAAGACCTTTTCTAAAATTCACGCTATGGCCGGAATGCGCGTCGGCTATGCGGTGGCGCACCCGGATGCAATTGCGCGGCTCGAAAAGCATGTTGCCGGAGAAAAGATAAATTTCTGCGGCGTTGATGCGGCGTTGGCTTCTATGGATGACCATGCGTTTATCGCATACAGCAAAAAGAGCAACGATCTTTCCCGTCAGATTTTAGTGAAAGCGCTGGACGAGCTACAGCTCCCTTACCTGCCGTCTGAGGGAAACTTTGTTTTCCACCAGCTCAGAACGCCGCTGCAAACGTATCAAAAGCGGATGGCAGAGTCTGGCGTACTGGTCGGCCGCGCTTTTCCACCAGCCGACAGCTGGTGCCGGATTTCGCTTGGTACACCGGAAGAAATGCAGTGGGTCGCCGATAAGCTGCGTGAATTCCGTAAGAAGGACTGGGTATAGTTTTTGGCTATAGCGCGATACTTAGTCTGGGCATACGGCAGAGGGAGCGCTGCGTCTCCCCTGTTTGCCTGTTTTATATACCCGGCGCCTGCAAAAAAAGTTGGTGCGTCACGTTACTGATACCCACGGCCCGGACAAATCCCGCTCGTTCATAAAAAGCGAATGCGGAACAGGGCGCGTTGGTATTCAGACAATCAAAGTAGCGCCCTGCATCCTGAATAACGCTGTTAAGCAGAAGTCGGCCTGTATTCATGCGGCGCCATTTAAGGCTGACGTACAAATGGCGAATTCTACCCGCTCGCGGTTGTAACACATAAGGATCCCGATTCAGACCGCAGATCCCGATAAGCAGACCATCGCAAAAAACGCCCAGCAACTTTTCTCCCGCCGCCTCAAAACGATTATGCCCGCTGAGCCAGTTAGTCTGGAGCCTGTTCAGCATATTGAGTTGAAAACGCATACTCTCGTTGAGTAATGCCGAAAAGCCGTCTGTAGCAGGCGTAATACGGTCAATAAGCAGGTTCATTAGATGATGTCCGATACGGTGTTTAACTCGCGGGCTTTGACCTGAAGATTAATCCAGCCGGATCCAGCGCCTTCCCGCCAGCACGGTCACGGCGATAATCGTGATGCCCGCGGCCAGGTGCATAATGAAATCCAGCATATGCAGATGCGTTTGATGGCACAGCGACAGCAGCATGGATGACATAAAGGCGATGCCGCCGCCTGCCAGCGCCAGGCTTTTGCCCGGATAAAGCGAGCGGGAACGATGCAGCGCCGCTACGGCAATCACCATCATCGGCAGGCTGGCCGACAGCATAAACAGATAACAGTGTACGCCCTCGCCAAACTGTCCGCCGCCCGGCGGTAAGGTGGCCGTCATATTACCTAAATTAAGCGCCAGCCAGATGAGCGCCAGCAGGCCCAGCCATTTCAGACGAACAGGTGGTCGCCCGGCCAGACTGAGCGTAAACGCGCCCGCCATAGCGCCGCTGCCAAGAATAAAAGACAGCAGCAGGCTTAGCAGCGCAGGCAGCGCATCGGGCCGTGACCAGTCGGTGAATCTGCTGTGCAGCGCCCAGCTGCTTACCATGCCGCAGGGCAAGGCCAGCGCTATCCAGGCAGCCACGCGCCAGCCCGTAGGACAGAGGCGTTTAACCGGCCGCGCCGAGTCGCTAAGTTGATCGATAAACCGATCATGATTTCTCATGATTGCTTTTTCCTGATTTGCGAAGGTTAAGCATTGCGCGATGCAAAAGCGACTTTACGGCGGCTATCGACAGATTGCTTTCCGCCGCGGCCTGAGCAAGGCTCTGTTCGCGCAGATGAACGGATTCCACAATTTCCCGCTGCCTTACCGGCAGGCTGTCCAGATAGCCATTCAGTTCATGACCATCGGTATCCGTTTCCGGCAGGACAGCAGCCTGGCGGTTTACCGCCTCCTCGTCCTGAACTTCCTGACTTCTGCCGCGCTGCCGCAGAGCGTCAATCGCCCTGGCCGAGGTAATCGCCGCTACCCAGGGCAGAACGGGACGCTGCGGATCGTAGGTATGGCGGACGCGATGGATCGCCAGCAGCGTTTCCTGAATAACATCTTCAAGCAGCGCTTCATCACTGATTTTTTGACGCGCAAAGGCGCGGATGGCAGGTACCATCGCTTTCAGCAGCCGGTTATAGGCTTCGCGGTCGCCGGCCTGCGCGCGCGCCATCAGCGCAGGCCAGTGCTGCGTCTCAGTGATGGGCATTGCCCGCCTGCAAAACGTTATCTGCCGGGCTTGTAGTCACTACGCTTGCTCACGATTTTTTCCCGTGTTCAGTGGCGCGATCCAGCGCCGAGATAACAATATTGGGCGTCAGCACCTGCGGCAGCACGACCGGTTTGCCACCGTCTGCCGGATAAACCACATAAAGCGGCAGTCCGCCCCGACCGAAATCGCTCAGCGCCTGTTCCACATCCGGATTGTACTTAGTGGAATCCGCAACCATATAGATGGTATCGGTACGCGCCATTGCTGCTTTAACAGCCTGGGTAGAAAGCGACGTGCGATCGTTTACCTGGCAGGTAATACACCAGGACGCCGTAAAGTTTACCAGAATCGGTTTGCCCTGCCCTTTAATCGCCTCGACATTCTGCGGCGTCCAGGCAACGGCTGCCGCAGCCTGTGCAGTTTCGGCGCTGTTTTGCGGCGTGGCGGTGGCGTTAAGGTTAAGCAGCGGCACCGCCACCAGCAGCAGAAATACCACGGTTGCGCTATGCAGCGCCCAGTGACGCCTGCCCATCATCTGACGTTTTTGCGCCATGCCATACAGCCAGGCGGCAAAGCTCAGCAGCAGACAGCAGGCCAGGATAGTCGCCAGCGCCGCCGAGCCGGCCTGCCGCTCCAGCACCCAAATCAGCCAGCCGACCGCGCCCAGCATCGGAAACGCCAGCCCCTGTTTCAGCGTCGACATCCAGGCGCCGGGCGCAGGCAGCACTTTCGCCAGCACCGGAAAAAAAGAAATCAGCGTAAAAGGTGCAGCAAATCCCAGCGCCAGCGAGATAAAGATAATCAGGCTGACCACCGGTGGCTGAGTCAGTGCATAGCCGACCGCGCTGGCCATAAAGGGCGCGCTACAGGGCGTCGCCACAATAATTGCCAGCGCGCCGGTCAGCGCAGAGCCGGTCAGACCGCCACGATCGCCGCCTATTCCCCCTACCCGCTGCACCGAAAGCCCGACCTCAAAAAGCCCAAAAAAATTGAGGGCCGAGCCAAGCATCACCAGGATCAGCAGCGCGATCACCAGCGGCGACTGAAGCTGAAATCCCCAGCCGACCGACGATCCGCCCGCCCGCGCCAGCAGCAGCACGCCCACCAGCGCCACCATGGTCACCACCACGCCGAGCAGAAACGCCAGGCCTTCGGCACGAGCCTGTGCAGGCCTGTCATGATGGCGCAGCAGGCTCAGCGCCTTCAGCGAAATCACCGGAAACACGCACGGCATTAAATTCAGGATAAGGCCGCCCAGGAAGGCGGCAGCGATAGCAGTCAGCATGATAAACCTACTCCGTTATGCCGGGTTGGCCTGGCGATATTTTTTCACCGCGTCCATCGCTTTTTGAATATGCGCGTCCGGATTTTTGTCGGTATAGCTGAGCAGGATCTTGCCGTCCGGCGCAATCACATAGGAAGTGCGGTCGGAATAGGTTTTCCCTTTCATCTCCAGCGTATTTTTATATTCCGTCGCGACTTTCGCACCCGGATCGGCGGCTACGGTAAATTTATCGCGGCATTCCAGCTGGGAAAATTTAGCAATCTGATCGGTATTGCCTGCCGTCACGCCAATCACCGTCGCGCCCTGCTTGTTAAACTCATCGGTCGCTTCGGCAAAGTCATGCGCTTCCAGGGTACAGCCTGCGCTAAACGCGGCCGGGAAGAAATAGAGCACCACCGGGCCTTTTTGCAGCGCCTGCTGCAGCGAGAACGTGGTCGATTTACCGGCCAGCGCGGCATCAAGCTTAAAGTCCGGCGCTTTTTCACCGACCTGCAGGGCGGCAAAGGCGCTGGTCATGGGTAAGGTAAGCGCCAGCAGCGTGGCGGCGGTCAGGGCTTTCAGGTTCATACGCATAAACATCTCTCCATTATTCGACAGGTGAAAGGAAACCATCTCCTTAACCAGAGGTTCGTCGAACAACAGGGAAAAGTTTCGCTGAGATAAAAAAATTTTAGCAATTCGCCTGACTGAGGCGAATTGTGTGATCGCCTTAACAGAACTACCCTTTCCTGCACGCCATTCAGGATCGGGCCTGCTTTGAACGCCCCGATACTGTCAGCCACATCAATTTTTACAGGGATACTATGACGCCGACCAGAACTGAACGCGCCGCTCAACAGAAAGTCGACAGCACTGACGTAAGCGTACACGGAGCGAGAACACACAATCTGAAAGATGTCTCACTCTCTTTCCCTCGCGATGCCATCGTCATCTTTACTGGCGTCTCCGGCTCGGGCAAATCCTCACTGGCTTTCGATACGCTCTATGCGGAAGCGCAGCGAAGGTATCTGGAATCCGTCGCGCCACACGTGCGCCACCTGATTGAGCAGGCTCCGGTGCCGGACGTGGACAACATCGACGGGTTGCCGCCGGCCGTCGCGCTCCAGCAGAGTCGCGCAGGCGCTCAGGAGCGCTCCACGGTAGGCAGCCTGACCCGTATTTCGGTCACGCTCCGCCTGCTTTTTTCCCGTGCCGGGCATTACCCTGAGGGGATCCCGTTTATGCCTGCCGAGGCGTTCTCGCCCAATAATCCGCAGGGTGCCTGTACGCTGTGTCAGGGCACGGGCAGGACGCATGAAGTGAAAGCCAATGCGCTGGTGCCTGATGAGTCGTTAAGTATTCGCGAAGGCGCGATAGCCGCGTGGCCAAACGGCTGGGGAGCAAAAAACCTGCGCACCATTCTTGAAATGCTCGACTACGACGTGGATGCGCCGTGGAAAACCTTATCGGCAAAGGATCGGCAGTGGATACTGTTTACCGATGAGCAACCCTCCGTGCCCGTGTTTCCGGATATGAATGCTAAGCAGCAAAAAGCGGCGATCGCGGCCGGGATGAAACCTGACTATACCGGCACCTACACCAGCGCCAAAAGATATCTGCTGCAAAGCTATGCCGGCGGAAAAGAGTCCGTTAAAAAGCGGCTTTCCCCCTTTATCGCCACGGCGCCTTGTCCCGCCTGTCAGGGGAAAAAGCTTAACCCAAACGCCCTGGCCGTCACCTTTGCCGGCTACGATATCGCCGGGATGGGCGAGCTGACCCTGACACAGCTGAAAACGCTGTTGCTGCCGTTTGCCGAGGGCGAGGCTGCTTCTTTACCAAAGGAAACGGCGCTGCGGGAAGCCACCACAAGAATGGCGTCGGACATCTGCGGCCGTCTTGATCAGCTTGAGAAGCTGGGGCTGGGCCACCTTGCTCTGGGACGGCAGACCACCATGCTCTCTTCCGGAGAGCTTCAGCGGATACGGCTGGCGACCCAGCTTATTTCACA
Organism: Erwinia artemisiae; assembly: GCF_051400835.1. Taxonomy (NCBI): domain Bacteria; kingdom Pseudomonadati; phylum Pseudomonadota; class Gammaproteobacteria; order Enterobacterales; family Erwiniaceae; genus Erwinia; species Erwinia artemisiae. The sequence continues at coordinate 449,364 of NZ_JBLFFM010000001.1, forward strand.
GCTTTTCGGGGTGCTGTACGTGCTGGATGAGCCTTCCGCCGGGCTGCATCCGGACGATGTGCAGGCGCTGCTGCATTCCCTGCGTTCGCTGCTGGAGGCCGGCAACTCGCTGGCGATTGTAGAACACAATCTTGATGTGATTGCCGAAGCCGACTGGCTGATTGAGGTGGGGCCAGGGCCGGGCCGCCAGGGAGGCGAAATCGTCTATAACGGTGTGCCGGACGGGCTGGAGAAAGTGACAGCGTCACGTACGGCGCCTTATTTGTTCAGCGAGCAGCAGCCGGGTTTACGCCAGCGTAACACCCCGGCCAGCTGGCTCAGGCTGGAACAGGTTAGCTGCAACAATATTTCCGCGCTTGATGTGGCCATTCCCCTTGAAAGCATGACCGTGATCACCGGCGTATCGGGTTCGGGGAAATCAACGTTGCTGACCCGCGTCCTGCCGGGCTTGCTGGCACGGCTGGATAACACGCCGGGGGATGAAGAGGCCGGGGAAGAAGACGAGACGTCAGATGTGCAGGGGAACATTGTTGCCGGAGGCGACAGCCTTAAAAGGCTGATCCGCATCGATCAGCGCCCTATCGGACGCACGCCTCGTTCCAACCTGGCAACGTACACCGGCTTTTTTGACACTGTGCGTAAGCTGTTTGCAGAAACCGACGAGGCAAAACGGCGAGGCTTTACCGCGAGCCGGTTCTCTTTCAATCTGCCCGAGGGGCGCTGTCCGGTCTGCGAAGGCCAGGGGCAAATCACCATTGAACTGATGTTTATGCCGGGCGTAAGCGCGCCCTGTTCCGCCTGCGGCGGCGCCCGCTACAACGAGGAAACGCTGAAGATACGGTGGCAAAACCGAACAGTTGCTGACGTCCTCGATCTGACCGTGGATGAGGCCGTTACCGTTTTTGACGGCAATGACACCATTCAGCGTTCTTTAACGGCGCTTACCGCCCTGGGGCTGGGATACCTGAAATTAGGCCAGCCGGCCACGGAATTATCCGGCGGCGAATGCCAGCGCATCAAGCTGGCCTGGGAGCTTCAGCGCGCGCAGCGGGGGAAAACGCTTTATCTGCTGGACGAGCCATCTTCGGGCCTCCATCCTTCCGATACGGATAAACTGCTGGGCGTGCTGGATCGGCTGGTGCAGCGTGGCGATACCGTTATCATGGCCGAACATGATATGCGCATCGCCGCCGAGGCGGACTGGGTGATCGATTTAGGGCCGGGTTCCGGGAGTAACGGCGGCCGCGTCGTGGCGGCTGGAACACCTGAAACGGTCAGCCAGGCGGCTGAGAGCCTGACCGCGCCTTATCTGGCCAGCAAGCTGGAAAAAAGAACCGCCGATCCGCAGTAAGCCTTAAAGGAGGAAGGAAAGTACCCCTTCCTCCTTTATCACTCCGGTCAGACCAGCGCCCACACCAGCCACGTCAGCGCAAAGCCGCTCAGGCCCATCACCGTGGTTAACACCGTCCAGGTTTTCAGACCGTCGACCACGGACAGCCCCAGATAGCGCGTTACCACCCAGAAGCCCGCATCGTTCACGTGCGACAGGCCCAGCCCGCCAAAGCAGGCGGCCAGCGTCACCAGCACCCTGTCCATCTCGTTTGCGCCGCCCACCGCCGACGTCAGCAAGCCGCTGGTGGTCAGGATCGCTACCGTGGCCGATCCCTGCGAGGCGCGCAGCGCCAGCGACAGGATAAACGCCGCCGGCACCAGCGGCAGATGCAGCGTTTCCAGCGTTAACGCCAGCGCTTTACCTACGCCCGACTCTACCAGCACCTTGCCAAATGCGCCGCCCGCGCCCGCCACCAGGATCACGCTGGCCGATCCCGGAATGGCGCGGCCGGTCAGATCTTCCAGCTTGTCTTTGCTCCAGCCGCGACGCAATCCCAGCAGCCACGCGGCCAGCGCCAGCGCGATAAGTAACGCTATCGGCGGCGTGCCGATCACCGTCATCACCTTACGCAGCAGGCTCTCTTCCGCCAGCAGCGAATGCGCCAGCGTACCCAGCACGATCAGCGCGATAGGCACCACGATCAGGCCAGAAATCATCAGCGCGCCCGGCGTCTCGCTCTTTTTCTCTGCGCCTTCCGGCTTCGCCATTTGCAGGCTTTCCAGTACCTCCACCGACAGCTGGAAGCGCTGGCGATTCATCGCCTTCGCCACCAGGTAGCCGACAATGCCCACCGGGATCGAAATTACCAGGCCCAGCAGCATCAGCCAGCCCATATCAGTGTGCAGGATCCCGGCCGCCGCCGCCGGGCCAGGATGCGTAGGCAGCGCCACGTGCACCGTCAGCATGACGCCCGCCATCGGCAAACCGAACTTGATCGGTGAGACGCGCGCAACTTTGCTGAAGCCGTAGATCAGCGGGATCACGATAATAAAGCCGACTTCAAAAAACACCGGGATCCCCAGGATAAACGCCGCCATGGTCAGCGCCGCTACGGTGCGCCGGATGCCCAGCGTCTTGCTGAAACGCTGCGCAAGCGACTCTGCGCCGCCCGATGCCTCAATAATCGCGCCGAGCATCGCGCCCAGTACGATGATAATAGCGATATGACCGAGCAGCCCGCCCATGCCGCTCATAATGATTTCCATGATTTTTTCAGACGGAATGCCGGTGGCGATAGCGACCAGCAGGCTCACAATCAACAGCGCAACGAAGGGATGGACTTTGGCTTTAATGACCAGCAGCAGCAGAACAACGACGCTGGCGGTCGCGATGGCTAACAGCATAGCGGTGGACATGGTAATCCTTCTATTCTTATCGTTTTAACAGACCCGGTGCAGGTAAAGGGTGAGGTAAACCGGCGCGAAGGCGCCGGGTAACACAGGCTTAGCGTTTTTTCGCCCAGGGTTTAAACCAGCCAAGCCCGGCGAGCGTGCCGTTGCGTGGAATATATTCGCAGCCTACCCAGCCGTCGTAGCCCACGTCATCCAGCAGGGTAAACAGCCACGGGTAGTTGATTTCGCCCTCGTCCGGCTCGTGGCGATCCGGTGCAGAGGCGATCTGCACGTGACGATAGCGCCCAGCGTTTTCCCGGATCAGGTGGCTCAGGTTGCCGTCCACCATCTGCGCGTGAAACAGGTCGAGCTGGGTGAAGACGTTTGGCCGATCGATACGCGCCATCATCGCCAGCGTCTGATACTGGCTGGCATAGAGATAGTTGGGCTTGATTTTGGGGCCGAGCGCCTCCAGCAGGATGGTGATGCCGTGCGGCGCAAAACGGTCGGCCGCATAGTGAATATTGCTGATAAACGTCTGCTCGCAGGCCGCGCGATCCATGCCTTCCTGCACCACGCCAGCCATGATATGCACCTGCGAGACGTTCAGCGCCAGCGCATACTCCAGCGCGCTGTCGATATCGGCGCGGGCATCGGCTTCGCGCCCCGGGATCGCCGTTACGCCCCATTCTCCTGACTGCACGTCGCGCGGCGCGGTGTTAAACAGCACCAGCTTAAGGTTATGTTCATCCAGCCGCGCTTTTAGCTGTTGCGCCGGGTAGTCATAGGGAAACAGAAATTCCACGGCCTCGAAACCGGCGTCGGCCGCCGCGGCAAAGCGATCCAGGAAAGGCACTTCGGTAAACTGGGTGGAAATATTGGCTGCAAACTTCGGCATTATCGGCTCCTTAACTCGTCAACTTCGGCCTCGCTGAGGTAGCGGATCGCGCGGTCGCCCAGCGTGAAAATCAGGCGCGCCGTCTCTTCCAGCTCTTCCGTATTATCCGCCGCCTCGCGCAGCGAGCTGCCTACCACTACCGAGCCGTGGTTCGCCAGTAGAAAGCCGCGATAGCGCCCCGCCAGCGCGGCGAGATCGTCTGCCAGCCGCGTATCGCCCGGCCGGTAATAAGGCACGACAGGCACATCGCCGACGCGCATCACCACATAAGGCGTAAACGGTCGGATACAGTTCTGCCGATCCAGATCTTCCAGACAGGAGAGCGCGGTCAGATAGTGGCTGTGCAGGTGCACCACCGCTTTGCAGTCGGGATCGTTCAGATAAAGCGCCCGGTGAAAGGCGATCTCTTTGGAGGGCTTGTCGCCGGCGATCCATTCGCCCTGCGGCGTCACTTTAGACAGGCGATCGCCGTCCAGTTCGCCCAGACAGGAGCCGGTCGGCGTCGCCAGCAGATTACCGTCCTCCAGCAGCACAGAAAGGTTGCCGGCAGAGCCGGTAGCGTAGCCGCGCTGGAAAAAAGAGGCGCCCAGCTTCACCATCTCCTGGCGGGCCTGTTGTTCTGTCATGATGAAAACTCCGTTTGCGCGCGGCGGAAAAACTGCTCGTCGCCAAAATTGCCTGACTTCAGCGCCAGCGACAGCGGCTGATGAATATCCCTTACCCAGGGCACGCCGGGGGAAATGGTCGGGCCGATATGGAAAGCGGTCACGTCCAGGCTCTGCGCCACCACGCCGGAAGTTTCGCCGCCCGCTACGATAAAGCGTTGCCAGCCGCGCGCCTTCAGGTTGCGGGTCACGGCGGCGAACAGGGTTTCTACCGCCTCGCTGCTGCGCTGTGCACCGTATTGCTGCTGAATAAGCTGTAGCTGTTGCGCATCCGCCGTGGCGTAAAGCATCGGCGCCAGCGGCCGGGCGTTTTGATCGGCAACCCAGTCGGCAAGCTCGCGGGCATAGTCGTCTACATTGTCCAGACAGCGGCTGACCTCTACTTCACGCGCGGGAGCCTGCTGACGATAGGCGTTGACCTGCCGGTTGGTCATCTGCGAGCAGGAGCCGGAAATCACCACCGCGCGCTCGCCGCGTGGACGCCCTGCCGTTTCGGCCTCGTTACCAAGGTTTTGCGTAGTGGCCCACTGGCGCGCCAGCCCGATAGCCAGGCCGGAGCCGCCGGTGACCAGGCGCATCTCGCGCAGCGCCTCGCCCTGGGTCAGTAAATGCTGCTCGCTGAGCGCATCCAGCACCACATAATTCACCCCGGCGGCCTTCAGCTCGCTTAGTTTTTCGCGCACCGCTTCGGCACCGAGGTCCAGCGTGGCGGCGGCAATCAGGCCCGCTTTGCCCTTAGCCTGACGCGCCATCAGGCGCAGCAGATTGCTGTCCGTCATCGGCGTGACCGGATGATGACGCATCCCCGACTCCGACAGCAGCTGTTCGCCGACAAACAGATGGCCCTGATAGACGGTGCGGCCGTTCACCGGCAGCGCCGGACAGATAGCCGTCTGCGTTTCGCCAAGCTCATATAGCAGCGCGTCGGTGACCGGGCCGATATTGCCTTTCTCCGTACTGTCGAAGGTGGAGCAGTATTTAAAATAGAAACGATCGCAGCCCTGCTCCCGGAGCCAGCGCAGCGCGGCCAGCGACTGGTCAACCGCCTGCTCAACCGGGCAGGAGCGCGACTTCAGGCTGATAACGATCGCCTGCGCGGCAAGGCTTTCCTGCTGTTCAGGCACGCCGTTAAACTGGATGGTGGCCAGGCCGTTCTGCGTCAGAAAGCTGGCGATATCGGTCGCGCCGGTAAAGTCGTCGGCAATCACTCCTAAACGCGTCATGCCTGCTCCTTGCCCTGAGGCAGCGTGATACCGCTGAAAATCTTGATCACCGCGCTGTCGTCTTCACGGCCATAGCCGGCGTTGCTGGCTTCGGTAAACATGTTCAGCGCGGTAGAGGCCAGCGGCAGCGGAAACTGCAGCGCTTTTGCCGTCTCGGCCACCAGGTTGAGATCTTTCACAAAGATATCGACTGCGGATTTCGGGCTGTAGTCGCCGTCGACCACGTGGCGCATCCGGTTCTCAAACATCCATGAGTTGCCCGCCGCATTGGTGACGACCTCATACATGGTATCCAGTGGGATACCGGCGCGGGCGGCCATCGCCATCGCTTCCGCTCCCACCGCGATATGCACGCCAGCCAGCAGCTGATGAATAATTTTTACGGTGGATCCCAGGCCGATTTCGCTGCCGACGCGGTAGACTTTTGCCGCCACCGCCTCCAGCACCGGCTGCAAACGTTCAAACGCGGCATCGCTGCCGGAGGCCATCACCGTCATCTCACCGGTTGCCGCTTTGGCCGCGCCGCCGGAAACGGGCGCGTCCAGCATCAGCAGCTGATGCTGCGCCAGCCGCTGTTCAATCTGCTGCGCGTCCTGCGCAGAGATAGTGGACGACACCATCACCACCGTGCCCGGCTTCAGCCTGGCGGCCAGGCCATTATCGCCGAATAAAATAGCGTTAACCTGTTTAGCGTTGACCACCAGCAGCAGCACGGCCTCAAGCTGATCGACGAACCCGTCGGCGGCGGTTTGCGCATCGCGGGCGCCCGCCTGGCGCAGCGTTTCCAGCGCCGCTGGATTAAGATCGACGCCCCAGGTGTTCAGCCCCGCACGAATGCAGGAGGCGGCTGCGCCCATCCCCATCGACCCTAAACCGATTACGCAAACGTTTTGAATTGGCACCGTGGCCTCCGTTGTTAAATTAAGTGATTATTTGTTCAATGTTGTTAATCGTGCCAGCTTATCGGATGAATAAATGTGCCGCGCATCACAAATTGAAGGCGGCGAACAAAAAAGAACATTTCTTCACAAGCGCTGTCAGCACTGAATCTTGAGGCGAAAAGGCGGAACCACACCGCAGAACCGGCAAATTTTCTATTCGCGCGGCCATCCCTTTCCATTACAATGTGAAAAATTGATAATTTCACAGGAGCAGACGTGATCCCGGTTGAACGACATCAGCAGATCCTGGCGATGGTGGCCGAACGCGGCGTGGTGAGCTTTTCGGAACTGAGCGAACGGCTGGGCGTATCGCATATGACCATTCGACGCGACGTGCAGAAGCTGGAGGAACAAGGCGCGCTGCTGGCGGTATCCGGCGGCGTGCGTTCGGCGGAACGGCTGGCGGCGGAACCGTCGCACCAGACCAAAACCTCGCTCTATAATGCGGAGAAAAATGCGATTGGCCGCCGCGCCGCGCAGCATATTCCCCGCAACAGCTGTATTTATATTGATGCGGGCACCACCACGCTGGCGCTGGCCGGCGAGCTGCTGGATCGCGACGACCTGCTGGTGGTGACCAACGACTTTATGGTGGCGGCCTTGCTGATGGAGAAAAGCCGCTGTCGGCTGATCCACACCGGCGGCACGGTATGCCGCGAAAATCGTTCCTGCGTCGGGGAAAGCGCGGCGCGCAGCCTGCGCCATCTCGCTATTGATATCGCTTTTATTTCTGCATCCTGCTGGGGGCCGCGAGGCCTCTTTACCCCGGACGAGGACAAGGTCACGGTAAAGCAGGCGGTGTGCGACGTCAGCAGCAAGCGCGTACTGCTCAGCGACAGCTCCAAATACAATAAAATCGCCACGTTTATGGCGCTGCCGCTGGAGATCTTCGACACCATCGTCACCGATAGCCGCCTGAGTGCTCAGGCGCGCGAAGCGCTGGGCGAAGGAAACTGGAAGCTGGCTCTCGCGGATTAACCTGCGTGGCGGTCAGTCGGCGGCTGGTGCGCTATAGTGCGGCCAAAGGAAAGCCGGACAGCAGTGGAGGCTGGTATGCCCGCCAGAAAAAGGAAAAAAATCACCCGCACGCCGCACGATGCGGTTTTTAAGCAATTTCTGACCGATCCCGCTGTCGCGAAAGATTTTATGGCGCAGCATCTGTCCGAGTCGGTGCGGGCCGCCTGCGATTTTTCGACTCTGCGGCTGGCGTCCGGCAGCTTTGTTGAAGAGAGCCTGCGCGCCTGCTTCAGCGATGTGCTTTATAGCCTGAAAACCGCCGGCGGCGACGGCTATATTTATGTGCTGATTGAACACCAGTCGACGCCCGATCGTCATATGGCCTTCCGGCTGCTGCGCTACACGGTTGCCGTGATGCAGCGCCATCTGGACGCCGGTCACACTAAGCTGCCGCTGGTGATCCCGGTGCTGTTTTATAACGGCAAACGGTCGCCCTATCCTTTTTCGACCCACTGGCTTCATGGATTTACCGATCCCGATATGGCGGGCAGGATCTATGGCACCCATTTCCCCCTTGTCGACGTCACGGCGATCCCCGATGACGAGATTGTGCATCACCGGAAGATGGCGGCGCTGACGCTGGTACAAAAGCATATTCACCAGCGCGATATGACGGACCTGTTGGACAGGCTGACCGCGTTGATTTTAGCGGGAGATCTCACAGAACAGCATTTGATTTCACTGGTAAACTATTTATTGCTTGCAGGTGAAGCTTCAGACGCAAAGGTATTTGTACAGCAGCTGGCACAGCGCGTGCCGCAACACGAGGAGAAACTGATGACTATCGCACAGCAGCTCAAGCAAACAGGCGTTCAGGAAGGGATGAAAATGGGCGTCGAAAAAGGAATGCGTAAAGGAATGCGGCTCGGTCGAAAAGCGGAGGCGCGCAATATCGCCCGGGCGATGCTGCTGCAGGGATTTGACCTTCAGGCCGTGGCAACGCTAACCGGGCTGAGCAAGGTTGAACTGGCGCAGCTTTACCCGTGATTTTTCCACCAGGCCTGTAATAAGCACGTCCGGGCCGTCGCCAGGCCCGGCAAAACCCAACCTCATCCTGCTTTTTGCGCCCTGCCGCATACCCTTCACTTTCTACGCAATAGTCTATGATTTCTTCAAAGCTTACATCGCACTCCTTGCGATGTCGTCTATCGCTCACCGCTGTGCTTAAAGAGGCTATTGAATGGGATCCGGAACATTTAGTAAGAGCTGGGGGGCCGAGTATGTGGCCGACGGTAAGATTCGTTTTCGCCTTTGGGCTACCGGGCAAAAAAGCGTCACGCTCAGGCTGGCCGGAAAAGATATGGCCATGTCCGCCAGCGGCGACGGCTGGTTTGAGGCGGAGGTTAGCGAGGTAGCGCCCGGCGCGGAATACAACTTTGTGCTTGCCGACGGCATGGTGGTGCCGGATCCGGCATCGCGTGCGCAAAAGGCGGACGTTAACGGCCCCTCTGTGGTTATCGATCCCGCAAGCTATAGCTGGCAGCATGAATGGCGCGGTCGTCCGTGGATTGAAACGGTGGTGTACGAAATGCATATCGGCACCTTTACCCCGGAAGGCACCTTTCGGGCCGCCATAGAGAAACTGCCTCACCTGGCGGAGCTGGGTATCACCATGCTGGAAGTGCTGCCCGTTTCGCAGTTTGGCGGCAATCGCGGCTGGGGCTACGACGGCGTGCTGCTTTACGCGCCGCACTCCGCTTACGGCACGCCGGACGATTTCAAAGCCTTTATCGACGCCGCGCACGGTCATGGCCTGTCGGTGGTGCTTGATATCGTCCTGAACCATTTTGGCCCGGAAGGCAACTACCTGCCGCTGCTGGCGCCTGACTTCTTTCATAAAGAGCGCATGACTCCCTGGGGAGCCGGAATCGCTTATGACGTCGCGGCGGCTCGCGACTATATGGTGGAAGCGCCGCTGTACTGGCTACAGGAGTACAATCTGGACGGGCTGCGTTTTGACGCCATCGATCAGATTGAAGACACCTCGGAAAAACATGCGCTGATCGCTATCGCCGAACGTATTCGTGCAGAAATCACCGACCGGCCGGTTCACCTCACCACCGAGGACAGCCGTAACGTCATTTTCCTGCACCCGCGTGAAGAGGACGGCAGCGTGCCGCTGTTTACCGGCGAGTGGAACGATGATTTCCATAACGCCATTCACGTTTTCGCCACCGGCGAAACCCACGCCTACTATCGCGACTTCGCTAACGAGCCGGAAAAGCTTATTGCGCGCATTCTGACGGAAGGCTTCGCTTATCAGGGCGAAGTCTCGGCGCAGTCGGGTGAAAAACGCGGCGTGAAAAGTTCAGGTCAGCCGCCGGTCGCTTTTGTCGATTTTATTCAGAACCATGACCAGACGGGCAACCGCGCCCAGGGCGACAGGCTGATCCAGCTGGCGGGCGCCGATCGCACCAAAGTGCTGCTGGCCACGCTGCTCTGCTCGCCGCATATTCCCCTGCTGTTTATGGGCGAAGAGTACGGCGAAACCCGGCCTTTCCTGTTCTTTACCGATTTCCACGGCGATCTGGCTAAAGCGGTGCGCGAAGGGCGCGCGCGTGAATTCCAGGGCCATGCCGGACATGAAGACGAAAGCGTGCCCGATCCTAATGCCAAAAGCACGTTTGACGCTTCAAAGCTGGACTGGCAAAAAACGCAAAGCCCGCAGGGACAGGCGTGGCTGGCATTGACCAAAGAGCTGCTGGCCGTGCGGCAGCGCTATATCGTGCCGCTGCTCACCACTGCAGGCGGCAACAGCGGCAAAGTGCTGCAAACCGCCGCCGGTTTCGTCGCTGTCAGCTGGACGTTCCCTCAGGGCACGCTGTCGATCGCGCTGAATATCGGCGAGAAAACCCAGCCCGTGCCGGACATGCCGGGCGAGACGATTTTTAGCTGGCCGCAGGCCATCACCGAGCTGCCCCAGCATGCCATCCTTGTTCGCCTTGCTCCGGGAGAAACCGCGTGACTATTCCAGCCTCGACCTACCGTATCCAGTTCCGCAGCGGCATGACTTTCGATCGGGCCGCCGCGCTTGTTCCCTATCTGAAACAGCTGGGCATTAGTCATCTCTACGCGTCGCCCATTTTTACCGCGCTTTCCGGCTCTACCCACGGTTACGATGTTATCAACGCCAATGAAATCGATCCGGCGATTGGCGGCCGTGAGGGCTTCGATCGTCTGGTGAAAACGCTGCAACAGGCTGGCCTGGGGCTGATCATCGATATCGTGCCGAACCATATGGCCTCATCGCTGGAAAACGCCTGGTGGCGCGACGTGGTAGAGCACGGCGAAAACAGCCGCTACGCCCACCATTTTGATATCGACTGGTCACGTCGTCTGACGCTGCCTTTCCTTGGCGATGATTTTGAGGTGGAGCTTGAAAACGGCGCTATCGCGGTTAAACCCGATCCGCAAACCGGGAAACCGGCGCTGGCTTACTACGAACATTTCTATCCGCTGACGCCTGCAAGCTGGCAGGATCGGGCGGAGGCGGTGCTGCAACTCACCGACAAAGCCGATATCGCTGCGCTGCACGACAGCCAGCCCTACAGGCTGATGTCCTGGCGGGACGCGCCGCGCGACCTCTCCTTCCGCCGCTTTTTTGAAATCACGGGGCTGGCCGGCGTGCGGGTGGAGGATAAGGCGGTGTTCGATGATGCGCACCAGCTGATCCTCGAGCTGGTGCGCAGCGGCGCGGTGCAGGGCCTGCGCGTTGACCACGTCGACGGGCTGGCCGATCCTAAAAGCTATCTGGAACGGCTGCGTCAGGAAGCCGGACCGGATTGCTATATCACGGTAGAAAAGATCCTGGCTAAGGGCGAGCATCTGCCTGCCGACTGGCCTGTCTCCGGCACCACTGGGTATGAATTTATTGCTTCCCTGTCCGAAGCGCTGGTGGACGGCAAACATATTCGTCAGCTGCGGCAGGCCTATGAAACGCTGCTGGGCAAGCCGGTTGACGTGCAGGCGGAGCTGCGCGCGGCCAAAATGCTGATGGCGACCCGCAACTTCGCCGGTGAAGCGACCAGGCTTTTGCAGCTTGCCACCACTATCGCCGCCGCCGATAACGAGCCGCTGGAAGAGAAAGCGCTGTTGACGGCGCTGCGGGAGCTGCTGGTCGCCTTCCCCGTTTACCGCACTTACGGCACAACAGAGGGGCTGCCGCCCGAAGATGCCGACCTGCTGCTGAAAGTAGCGGACGAGGTGCGCCAGGGCGTTAAGGCACCGGATCCCGAGGCGCTGGGCTTTTTAACGCGGATTATGGCGGGCGAAGTTTCCGCTGCCGCCAGTGACGACGCCGCCAGCTTCCGCACCCGCCTCCAGCAGCTGACCGGGCCGCTGATGGCAAAATCGGTCGAGGACACGCTGTTTTTCCGCCTGCATATGGCGCTGGCGCTGAATGAGGTCGGCGCGGAGCCGATGCCGGATGACTTCTCGCCGGAACGTTTCCACCAGGAGATGCAGGAGCGGCTGGCCCGTCAGCCGGACGCCCTTTCCGGCACCTCTACCCACGACACCAAGCGTGGCGAAGATGCGCGAGCGCGCCTCTATACGCTGAGCGAAGCGCCGGAGCGCTGGGCGGAGTGCGTCTCTCGCTGGCGGCAAGGCAACCAGTCTCAGGTGGTGCAGCTTAAGGACGGCCCTGCGCCAAAACCCGCCGTGGAGTGGATGCTGTACCAGTCGCTGGCGGGCGCATGGCCCACCGATCTGGCGCCTGATGATGCTGAAGGCCTCAAGGCGCTGGAGGAGCGCTTTACCGGCTTTGTAGAAAAAGCGCTGCGTGAGGCGAAGCTGCGCACCGATTGGGCCGACAGCAACGAAACCTATGAAAATGCCGTGCTCGACTATGTGCGTCATCTGCTGTCGCCCGATAATCAGGCTTTTTTGCAGGACTTCACCGCGTCGCTCCAGCCCTTTATCCACGCAGGCCTTGTTAACAGCCTGACCCAGACGGCCATCAAGCTGACCGCACCGGGCGTGCCGGATATTTATCAGGGCAGCGAAACGCTGGATCTGAGCCTAGTGGATCCCGACAACCGTCGCGAGCCGGATTTCGCCGCGCTGGAGCAGCTGTTAAATCAGGTTGAGCAGGTCGATCCCGCTAATGAAGCGCACTGGCTGGACGGTCGCCTGAAGCAGCAGCTGATTGCTAAAGTGCTGCCCCTGCGTCAGCAGCTGCCGGATCTGTTTCGTAAAGGCGACTATCTGCCGCTGAGCGCCACGGGTCAGCAGGCGGAGAACGTGCTGGCTTTTGGTCGAGCCAACGACGAGGCGGCGCTGATTGTGATCCTGCCCCGCCTTGTGTTTAACCGATTGCAGGAGGCGCACTGGGCGCCGGCGGAAATCGCCCTGCCGGAGGCGCTGGCTGGCCGACGCTATATCAATCTGATCAGTGGCGCAGAATCTGCGCTGGAGACAAGCTTTAGCCTGGCGGGAGGCGATCGGCGGATGCCGGTTATTCTGCTTAGCCGGTAAAGCTGACTCTACAGCACAAGGACGTGCTGCTGTAACTTATCCCTATAGTTAACGCTGGTATTACGGAAGCTGCCGCTAATTTGCATTAACGCTTGCCGAAAGCGGCATGTCTGAACCATCTCGTAACAGATGCTCCGCTTTTTCCTGCCCATTTGTAACTAAATTAACTAAAATATGACATTTTTTAGTTTTGTAACTAAAAACACATACAATCTGCCATAACAATATTTTAATATTTATGGACACTTTTTAACTAATGTCAAATCCCGACTATCGACACCTGCCATGATTAAATCAAAAAAACTGATTACCTCAGTTTCGCTGTCTGCGTTACTGATTTCTACAGCAATCCATGCTGAAACTGCACCAGAGAAAACCGACGTTCTGCTGATCGGCGGCGGCATCATGAGCGCCTCGCTGGGCACGATGCTGGAAGACGTTCAGCCAGACTGGAAACAGATTATGGTTGAGAAGCTCGACGGCGTCGCCCTTGAGTCTTCCAACGGCTGGAACAACGCCGGTACCGGCCACTCCGCCAATATGGAGCTGAACTATACGCCTGAGCGTGCCGACGGCACCATCGACGTCAGCAAGGCGCTGGAGATCAACGAAGCCTTTATGATCTCTCGCCAGTTCTGGACTTCTCAGGTGAAAAACGGCGTGCTGAACAACCCGCACTCCTTTATCAACTCTACGCCGCACATGAGCTTTGTCTGGGGCGACGACAACGTTGAGTTCCTGAGCAAGCGCTATGCTGCGCTGCAGAAAACCACCCTGTTCCAGGGCATGAAGTTCTCTACCGATCAGGATCAGATCAAACAGTGGGCGCCGCTGGTTATTGAAGGCCGCGATCCTAAGCAGAAAGTCGCGGCCACCTGGACGCCGGTAGGCACCGACGTTAACTACGGTGAGATCACTCGTCAGCTGACCGCCAGCCTGAAGAAAAACAGCAACTTTAAGCTGGAAACCTCTTCAGAAGTGACCGACTTTAAGCGTAACAGCGACAACTCCTGGCACGTGACCATCAAAGACGTGAAAAACGGCGGCGAACGCGCGATTGACGCGAAATATGTCTTTATCGGTGCTGGCGGCGGCGCGCTGAAGCTGCTGCAAAAAACCGGCATTCCGGAAGCGGACAACTATGCAGGCTTCCCGGTTGGCGGCTCTTTCCTGGTCACCGAGAATCCGGCCATTACCAGCCGTCACCTGCAAAAAGTGTACGGTCAGGCTTCCGTAGGCGCACCGCCAATGTCCGTTCCGCATATCGATGCGCGTAACCTGGACGGTAAGCGTGTGGTACTGTTTGGGCCGTTCGCGACCTTCTCTACCAAGTTCCTGAAAAACGGTTCGCTGTTCGATCTGCTGAGCACCACCACCACCAGCAACTTTATGCCGATGACCCACGTGGGCATGGATAACTTTGACCTGGTGAAATACCTGATTGGTCAGGTCATGCTGAGCGACGACGACCGTTTTGCCGCGCTGAAAGAGTACTATCCGGACGCGAAGAAAGAAGACTGGAAACTGATCCAGGCGGGTCAACGCGTGCAGATCATCAAGAAAGATGCGGATAAAGGCGGCGTGCTGAAGCTGGGTACAGAAATTGTGACCGATCAGCAGAAAACCGTGGCGGCCCTGCTGGGCGCATCGCCAGGCGCTTCGACTGCGGCACCTATCGCTATCAACGTGATGAAGAAGCTGTTCCCGGAGCAGTTCAACTCGCCGGAATGGCAGGAAAAGATCCATAAAGTGGTGCCAACCTACGGCCAGACGCTGAACGGTAACACCGAGCTGACGCAGCATGTCTGGGATGACACCGCGGCCACGCTGCAGCTGACCAAGCCACCGGTTATCAAGATGCCTGCTCAGGAGCCTGCGCAGTCCACCATTACTGGCCAGGCTGAGAAAACGCCAGCCCAGCACGATATGGCGCTGTAAATCCTGTTTCCCGCGCCGGATGGCGCGGGGATCTTTTCAATGATGTGTTTAGAAAAAATGCTGATTGATCGCCTCCTTAAACTATTCTGATTATTTTGCCGAACGTCCCTGAATCCCATTTTCAATAGTATCGATTAAACACCTGGATTTTCTCTTTTAACTCCACCAGCCTAATGATTTTCCCAAAACGTACAGCGCGTTTCCTAACGCTGCGCCTATCGCACCGCTTTGCCAGCCATCATAATCTTTAATTCCGCCGCGGGTTGTTAGCGTTGTTTCGGTTTCAGTCAGGCCACTGGTAATGCTATCGCTTCCTCCGTTTACGTAAATTAACTCTGAAGCATCAAGTTCTCTCATAGAAGTATCCTTCAGGCTGATGGCAACCAGCAGGTATAATGTTCGAAAGAGAAACTATCCCTGCGTCTGCGCGCAAAAGCGCCTGTAGCACAGGCTATCGGGAAATTAAGAAAGCCTGTTGAAAGAAAAAGTAGTGGTGAAAAATCAGTTTGTGAAGCAAGCGAAAGTAAAAATTTTAGTTAAGGAAATATTTAACAGATAATTTTGATTTTAATCAAAAATAAGGGGGCTCACATCCTAATAAACCGGGCTAGCGGCCGGGCAGGCCTCTAAATAAGCCCCTTGTGGGCAAATGTGATACGAGTCGCTTCATTCAGATCCATAGCTTTTAAGGTTTCAGGGGGGACCCATGCGATTTCCTGAAACTCCTCGTTAAAAGTAATATTTCGATTAGTACTGATGCAGTCAAATATAAGATAAATCATATAAATTTCTTCAGTTTTGCCATCCGGGTACGTTTTGGTTCGGATGTCATCACGAAAAGTCCAGGGCTGAATATCTGTGATGCATAGCTCCTCGCCTAACTCTTCATTTATTTCGCGCCTCAGGGCTTCTTCCAGTGTTTCGCCCGCCTCCATCCCTCCACCAGGCAAGGCCCACTGCCCCGGAAAAACACCACGATCCGCAGCCATTTTACAAAGCAAATACTCACCTTCGTTTTGAATCACAGGACATACGATTATCCTCTGTCGCATTTTATTTCCTTAATATCGCTATTTATCCATTAAAGTATCAGGAGGTTTTAATATGTTATTGACCTCAACTGAGGTCAGTTTTCCGAAAGGCTATCCGTAATTTCCCGTTTTGATATCTATGCGATTTTATCCGAGTTATGTTCTTTATTACTCTGTGCTGATTACTCGTTTTATTACTGCGGATATTCGGGAAGCTCGGTAACCTCGCAAGAGAAAGGATTGCGTGCTCAGGGTACGCTCAGCTGAAGCAATTTTAAAGCCATTACGTTTATTTTTGCGGGGTCAGGAAGAAAAGGAGAGGTCGCCCCCTCCTTCCCATTTTTAGCGCAGCGTGCCCGACGTTTCGGTCGCTTCTGCGTGCTCCAGCGCGACAGGAATGCTTTTATAAGCCGGAATACCGCTTTCGGTATCGAAGCTGTCCAGCGGCACCAGCACGTTGGCTTCCGGATAGTAGGCCGCGACCGAGCCAGGCGCCATGTCGTAAACCACTATCGTCAGATTATCCAGGCGTCGCGAGGTCTGCTTGCCGTCCGGATCGAGCGCCACCATATGCACCTTGTCGCCGACCCGCAGGCGGCGTTTTTCTGCCTCATCTGCCGAGATAAACAGCACGTCCCGCCTTCCCGTCACGCCGCGATAGCGATCGTTCAGCCCGTACAGCGTGGTGTTGTACTGATCGTGACTGCGCAGCGTCGTCAGCACCAAATCGTGGCACTTCAGCGAACGCGGATCCTCGTTAATGCCCTGCATGATCTTAAACTGCGCTTTACCCGACGGCGTCAGCCATTTGCGTTCCGACGCGGCGTTGTAAAGACGGAAGCCGCCCGGCTGTAGGATCTTGCGGTTAAAATCCTCAAAGGCCGGGAAAACGGCTTCGATAGCCTGGCGGATAAAGCTGTAGTCGCCGATCATTCTGTCCCAGTTCACCTTAGTGTTGGGCAGCGTGGCTTTCGCCAGACCCGCTACGATGGCCGGCTCCGACTTCAGCCATTCCGAAGCGGGCTTCAGCGAGCCGCGCGAGGCGTGCACCATCGACATGGAATCTTCCACGGTCACGCTCTGCTCGCCCGATGCCTGCCTGTCGATTTCGGTTCGGCCAAGCACCGGCAGCAGATAGTTATGTTTGCCCAACAGCAGATGCGAGCGGTTCAGCTTGGTCGCCATATGCACCACCAGATCCAGCTTGCGCATCGCCTCGAAGGTTTGCTGCGGATCGGAGATCGCCTCCGCCAGGTTGCCGCCCAGGCAAAGCAGTGCTTTGGAGTGGCCGTCGCGGATCGCCTGAATAGCCTGCACCGCACCGTGTCCATGTTTCTGCGGCGGCTTAAAGCCAAACACTTTTTCCAGGTTGTCCAGCAGCGACTGCGGCGGGATTTCAGTAATGCCGACGGTACGATCGCCCTGTACGTTAGAGTGGCCGCGCAGTGGGCAGATGCCCGCGCCTTTCTTGCCGATATTGCCACGCATCAACAGCAGGTTAGCGATTTGCTGTACATTTTGCGTGCCGTACTGGTGCTGGGTGATACCCATGCCGTAACAGATAATGGTTCTTTCTGCTTTGGCATACAGGTGGGCAATATTCTGGATCTCTTCAAACGTCATACCGGAGACTTTCAGAATATGCGGCCAGTCGGTGGCATCCAGGTCCGCCTTCAGGGCGTCAAAACCTTCGGTATGTTCGCTGATAAAGCTTTCGTCCAGCACGCCGGGCTCTCCGGCCGCCAGCGCCCGCTCGTGCATCACCAGCAGACACTTCATCACGCCTTTCAGCATGGCGGCATCGCCGCCAACGCGCACTTTGTAATAGGTAGAAGCGAGCGTGGTGGAGCTGAGCGACAGCATTTCTACCGGGCTTTGCGGAGAGGTAAAGCGTTCAAGCCCTCTTTCCCGCAGCGGATTGATCGCCACGATGGTTGCGCCGCGTTTGGAGACTTCACGTAGCGTACCCAGCATGCGTGGATGATTAGTGCCGGGGTTATGGCCGATACACAGCACCAGATCGCAGTGATCGAAATCTTCCAGTTCGATGGTGCCTTTGCCTATGCCGATGGACTGCGGCAGGCCGACGCTGGTCGGCTCATGGCACATATTGGAGCAATCCGGGAAATTATTAGTGCCGTATTCGCGCGCGAACAGCTGCCAGAGAAACGCTGCTTCGTTAGAAGCGCGGCCTGAGGTATAGAACTCCACGCTATCCGGATCTTCGTAGCTTTGCAGCTTTTCGCCGATTTCACGGAAGGCGGTTTCCCATTCTATAGGCTGATAGGTATCGGTGGCCGCATCGTATTTCATCGGGTGAGTCAGACGGCCTTCGCCTTCCAGCTCAAAAGCGTTGCGTTGCCAAAGCTCACTGACGGTATGGGCAGAGAAAAATTCCGGCGTGGTGCGCTTGCTGGTGGCTTCCCAGGAAACGGCCTTGGCGCCATTTTCGCAAAATTCAAAGGAGGAACCGTGCTGAGGATCGGGCCACGCGCAGCCGGGACAATCGAAGCCCTGCGGCTGGTTGACTTTAAACAACGCGATCACGTCCTGTTTGACCGACATCTGGCCGCGGATCGCGTCGGCAACGGCCTTTAACGCTCCCCAACCCCCCGCTGAACCACCGTAAGGCGCTATTCCAATAGTCTTATTTTGTTGTTTCATACGACTCCGCATCACATTACAAACCAGTTTTTAGCTTAGAACAGCATGCGGCTTCCGACCGGTTTTTTGCTTTCAGAATGTTACCGAATGGCGCTATTAATAACCCATAGCGGCCAGCGACCTGAATCCACAATGGTGCTGAGCCTGCGCATTGTAAACAGAAAGTAAATACCGTATAACAATACGCACCGAGGGGTGTCCTGTTACGGGCTGAGATGGCGCAAGCCGAACCCTTTGAACCTGATCTGGGTCATGCCAGCGAAGGGACGGCTGAGCCAGATAACGCACGTTCCCGCGCCTGACCGGATCTCAAGTATTGAGGAGGTTCCGTGTTTGACGGTTTCTACGGACGGCTGCGTCAACAGACCGGCGATCGCTGGCTGCACTATATCCATCACCCTTTTGTTCGCCAGCTGGCTGACGGCACCCTGCCTGCGTCGGCTTTTCGCCGTTACCTTATCCAGGACTATCTGTTCCTTATCCATTTTGCCCGCGCCTACGCGCTGCTGGTCAGCAAATTTCAAACGCTGCCAGAGATGCGTGCGGCAATCCGCTCGCTGAACGCCATCGTCGACGAACTGCCGCTCCACGTGCGCTACTGCGCGCAGTGGGGCCTGACCGGGAAGGCGATGGCGGCGGAAACCGAGGCGCCAGAAACGCTAAATTATACCCGCTATGTGCTGGATATTGGTCACGCGGGCGACGCGCTCGATCTGTTGACCGCCCTGATGCCCTGCGTGGCTGGCTATGCCGAGATCGGCGTCGGCTTGCTGAACGATACGCAAACCGTATTGACCGGCAATCCCTACGCGCCGTGGATTGAAAACTATGGCGCTCCGCTTTACCTGAGCGGCGTGCAGGCTTCGCTGACGCTGTTTGAAAACCTGGCCGCCCAGCGCGGCGGCACGAGCCGCTTTGAGGCGCTGGCGGGAATATTCGCCACCGCGACACGGCTGGAAACGGCATTCTGGCAGATGGGGCTTGATGCTGCCTGCGCTACGCCGGAAGCGCGATGACGCCGGGTATAGAGGTGAAGGCGGTCAGCCTGCATTTTAGCGATCGTACGTTATTTAAGCAGCTGAGCTTTACGCTGGCAGGTGGCCGCTTTACTTCTCTGCTTGGCCCCAGCGGCGTCGGTAAAAGCAGCCTGCTGAAGATCATTGCGGGGCTGCTTGCACCCTCGACAGGATCGGTGCTGGGTAGCGATGGGCTGCCGGTTGTCGGACGCATCGCCTGGATGGGACAGCGGGATCTGCTCTATCCGTGGCTTAGCGCGATCGACAATGTCGCGCTGGGTGCGCGTTTACGCGGCGAGAAAGCTGACAGACAATGGGCAGAACATCTGCTTGAACGCGTGGGCCTGGCTGGCAATGCCGGCGCGCTGCCCGCCACGCTGTCGGGCGGGATGCGTCAGCGTGTCGCGCTCGCCCGGACCTTGTACGAGCGACGGCCCATTGTGCTAATGGATGAACCCTTTTCCGCTCTTGATGCCATTACCCGCGCCCAAATTCAGGCGCTGGCCGCAGAGCTGCTGGCCGACTGCACCGTGCTGCTGATTACGCACGATCCAGTAGAAGCCTGTCGCCTCAGTCATCGCCTGCTGATCCTTTCTGCTGCCGGGCTTAGCGAGCTTCCTGAGCTGGCTGGTCAGCCGCCGCGAGCGCCCGACGATCCCAATTTATTGCGTAGCCAGGCGCAGCTTATGCGCCAGCTGACAGAGGACATGGCATGAATGCAGCAACGATACGCCGTGGCGTCACGGTATTTGTCGGGCTGATGGCGCTGTGGCAGCTGGCCACGCTTGGCAGCATCCCGGCTTTTCTGTTGCCCTCGCCCATCGCCGTGGCTGCGGCTATGCGGGATAACGCTGGCTATCTCGCTTACCACACGCTTATTACCGCTACTGAAATCGCCGGCGGGCTTATCGCGGGCGTGCTGCTCGGCGCCCTGCTGGCGCTGCTGATGACCTTTTCGCCCGGCCTGCAACGCTGGCTGATGCCGCTGGTATTGACCAGCCAGGCGATCCCCGTGTTTGCGCTGGCGCCGCTGCTGGTGCTCTGGTTTGGCTTCGGCATCAGCGCCAAAATTGTGATGGCGATCCTGGTGATTTTTTTCCCGGTTGCCTCCGCTTTTTTTGATGGCTTACGGCGGGTCGAACAGGACTATCTGGATCTGGCGCGCACGATGGGTGCCTCTTCCGCTTCGCAGCTGCGGCATGTGCGGCTGATGGCGGCGCTGCCGGCCTTTGGCTCAGGGCTGCGGATGGCGGTCGCCGTCGCGCCCATTGGTGCGATTGTCGGCGAATGGGTGGGCTCCGCCGAAGGATTGGGGTTTGTAATGCTGAATGCTAACGCGCGAATGCAGAGCGATCTCTGCTTCGCCGCCCTGTTTGTGCTGGTAGCCATGACGATTGCGCTCTGGCTGAGTACCGATATCCTGCTGCGCCGCCTGATCCGCTGGTCGCCGGAGCGTTAATCACCGTAAGGACAAGATAATGAAAAAAGCTTTAGTTTGTGGGCTGGTGGTAGCAACGTTATCTCCTTTCACCAGCGCGGCGCAAAAGCTGACGCTGATGCTGGACTGGTATGTTAATCCCGATCACGCGCCGATTATGGTGGCGCAGCAGACTGGCGCGTTTAAGGCTCAGGGGCTGGATGTGACGATTATTCCGCCTTCCGATCCGGCGTTGCCGCCACGTCTGGTCGCGGCCGGTAAGGTGGATCTGGCGGTGACCTATCAGCCACAGCTGCACTTTTTTGCCGACCAGGGCTTACCGCTGGTACGCGTCGGCACGCTGATTGATTCCCCGCTCAACACGCTGATTACGCTTGATAAAAGCGTGCATTCTCCGGCAGACCTGCAAGGGAAAACGGTGGGGTATTCCGTCAGCGGCATCGAACAGGCCACGCTCGCCGCTATGCTGCAGCACGACCAGCGGCAACTCAGCGACGTTAAGCTGGTTAACGTCAATTTTCAGCTGACCAGCGCGTTGCTGACCGGCAAAGTTGATGCGGTCATCGGCGGCTACCGTAATATTGAAGCGCTGGAAGTGAAGCTTCAGGGCAAAGATCCCGTGGTGTTCAACGTCGAGGACTACGGCGTGCCGGCCTATGATGAGCTAATTCTGGTGGCGAATCGCGATAGCCTGAACAAACCCGCTATCAAAAAGTTCCTGATAGCGCTCAAGCAGGGCAACGACTACTTGCAGGCCCATCCTGAAGAAAGCTGGCGGGCATTCGCTAAATTGCATCCTGAGCTGAACACCGGGCTGAACAGACAGGCATGGGTAAAAACGCTGCCGCTGTTTGCCCGCGACCCGGCCCGCCTGGATCGCCAGCGCTATCGGCAGTATGAAACTTTTCTTTTTAACCATGGGCTGATTAAAAAAATTACGCCGGTTAACGACTACGTCGTCGAAATCCAGTAAGCTCGCGGGCTGACGCCACAAGCTGAATTTTAATCGATTTCAAATTGCGCTGGACAACACCGCAAAGGCATCTGGTAAGGTATGCATAAAATAGCGAAAAATCTGGAAGCCCCCATGCTGTCAACCATCATCTATCGTAGCCATATTTCCGATGACGTCGCGTATAAGACGTTGGGGAAACTGGCCGAACAAGCCAATCAGGTCAACGAATCACACAGCGTGACGGGCATTTTATTGTTCAACGGCACCCACTTTTTCCAGGTGCTGGAGGGCCCGGAGGACGCTGTGACCGCTATCTATGAGGAGATCTGCAACGATCCCCGGCACCATAATCTGGTAGAACTGATGCGCGATTACGCGCCCGCCAGACGTTTTGGCAATGTCGGCATGGAACTGTTCGACCTGCGTGAATACGACCCGGAAAACGTGCTGCAGGCCGTGCTCGATAAAGGCACCTCTAAGTATCAGCTGACTTACGACGATCGCGCATTGCAGTTCCTGCGCGTGTTTGTCGACGCCACCGAACGGGAAAACTATTTTGAGATCCCGCCGGGCGACTCCTGGGAGTTCGTTGTCGATCGCGAGGAAGCGCTGCCCCGCGAGGCCGTTCCCTCGGCCACGGCCGACTACAGCTTCGCTTTTCAGCCGATTATCGATCCGCTTTCCCGCCAGATCGTGTCGCTTGAGGCCGTTATGCGCCCAACGTCGGGCATGTCGGCGGCCGATTATCTCGCCGGGCTGCCGCGCAGTGAAAGGTATAGCGTCGATCTTAAATCCAAACAGCACGTTTTTGCGATGGCGAAGCAGCTGGGCATTAATGGCCTGACGCTATCGATCAACCTGCTGCCGATGTCGCTGGCGATTGTGCCGGATGCGGTCGATTTCCTGCTGGAGGCGATCCATGCTAACGGGCTGGTGCCTGAGCAAATCGTTGTTGAGATCACGGAGAACGGCACGGTATTCCGCGCGGACGAATTCGAGGCGGCGATTAAAAAACTCAAGGCTTCCGGTATCAGCCTGGCGATTGATGGCTTTGGCGCCGGTTCTGCCGGGCTGGTGCTGCTGACCCAGTTTCAGCCTGACAAAATCAAAATCGATCGCAACATCATTGCCGACGTGCATAAAAGCGGCCCGAAACAGGCTATCGTGCAGGCGATTTTGAAATTTTGCTCCTCTTTGCAGATCGCCGTGATTGCCGAAGGCGTTAACAAGCCCGAAGAGTGGATGTGGTTGGAGTCGGCAGGCATTTGCAACTTCCAGGGCGCGCTGTTCGCGCCGTCCACGCTGAACGCTTTCCCTGTCGTGGCCTGGCCGGAAAAACTCGAAAACGATTAACCTTCGGCCTGCGAACCGGCAGCCCATGCCGCCGGTTCGTTCACCCTCAGGCAAATTTTTTTGCGCCCGCCACGCAGCCCAGCGCGGCCAAAGCGCATGCCAGCATTACGCCGCTGATGCTTTCGTGCAGAAACAGTGCCGCAAAACCAAAGCCGATAAAAGGTTGCAGCAGCTGCAGCTGCCCTATCGCCGCCGTGCCGCCCTTCGCCAGGCCGTGATACCAAAAAATAAAGCCGATCAGCATGCTGAACAGCGAGACGTAGCCTAATCCCATCCATGCGGAAAACGTCACCGCCTGGAACGAAGCTGGCCAGGTCAGCGCAGCAATGGGCAGCGCTACCGGAAGAGCCAGTGCTAACGCCCAGGCAATAGTTTGCCAACCGCCCAGTCCGCGCGCCACACGAGCGCCTTCCGCATAGCCCGCGCCGCAGACGATCACGGCCGCTATGGTCAGTAAATCCTGCCATGAAGCATGACTTTCTTTAGCGGCCAGCGCGTAGCTCGCCACAACAGCGCCGCCAGCCAGCGAAAATAGCCAGAAAGCGGGCTGCGGCCTGCGCTCGCCGCGAACCACGCCAAAGGCGGCAGTACAGAGCGGCAACAGCCCAAGGTACATAAGCGAATGAGCGGCGGAAACGTCCTGCAGCGCAAAAGCCGTCAGCAGCGGAAAACCTATCACTACGCCCATAGCAACCACCATAAGCGAAAACAGATCCGCACGCTGCGGCATTCGTTGACGACCGAGCGCCAGCAGCAGCAGTGCCGCCACCGCCGCAAGGCTGGCGCGCGCAGAAGTTAAAAACAGCGGCGTGAAGTCCGCCACCGCCAGCCGCGTTGCCGGTAGCGATCCGGCAAAAATCACCACACCCGCCAGCCCGCTAAGCCAGCCGTTCGCTTTATTTTTCATGCTTTCTCCCGTTGGACTTCGCTCAGTTAAGCATTGGCAGGATCGCTTACGCCAGATACAATCCAGTACAATTAATCTGAACTGTACTGGCTGTGAATGCAGTACAGGCGTGAGGAACGCCATGCCGCGTAGCCAGACACGTATCGCTTCGGTAATGGAGCAGGTGCGCAAACAGATAGCCGCCCGCGCTTATCTTCCCGGCGCGCGCTTGCCCTCCGTGCGCCAGCAGGCGCGCCTTTCTGGCGTGTCGGTTTCTACCGTAGTGGAAGCTTATGAACGGCTGGCCGCTGAAAACCTCATTGCGGCCCGGCCCGGCGCCGGTTTTTTTGTATCAGGCCCGGCGGCTCCGCTTGATTTAACGCAGCTGACGGCCGATAAAGAGCGCGATATCGATCCTTTATGGATATCGCGCCAGGCGCTGGAGGCGAATCCACAGCTGCTTAAGCCCGGCTGCGGCTGGCTGCCACCCTCATGGCTGTACGAAGAAGGCGTACGCAAAGCGATGCGCATGGCGGCACGAGCGCAGAGCGCGCTACTGACCGACTACGCCTCGCCCTATGGGCACGCAGAGCTACGCCAGTTTTTAGGCCGCAAGCTGGCGAAAACGGGGATTACCGCGACGGCAGATCAGATCATGCTGACCGAATCAGGCACCCAGGCCGTAGATTTGATCTGCCGTTTTTTACTCCAGCCGGGAGACTGCGTGCTGGTTGACGATCCCTGCTATTTCAATTTTCACGCGCTGCTTCGCGCTCACCCGGTAAAGATCGTCGGCGTGCCGTTCACGCCGCAGGGGCCAGATCTGACGGCGTTTGCCCAAATCCTGCAAAACCACGCTCCCCGGCTTTATATCACTAATGCAGGTATCCATAATCCTACTGGCGTATCGCTTACGCCAGTGGTTGCCCATCAGATGCTTAAGCTTGCGGAAGCGGCCGGGCTGATTATTGTGGAAGATGATATCTTTGCCGATTTTGAAACCCATCCCGCGCCAAGACTGGCGGCGTATGACGGTTTACATAACGTTATTCAAATCGGCAGCTTTTCCAAAACGGTTTCGGCGGCGGTGCGCTGCGGCTATATTGTCGCCCGGCGAGACTGGACGGACAGCCTTGTCGATTTGAAAATTGCTACCAGCTTCGGCGGCGGTCAGCTTGCCTCAATGCTGCTGCACAGCGCGCTGACAGGCAGCGGCTATCGACGCCATATGGAATCGGTACGGTTACGGCTGGCGGTAGCGATGCAAACCACGCTGGAAAAGCTGGCGGCGCTGGATATCCTGCCCTGGCATACGCCACAGGCCGGTATGTTCCTCTGGTGCCGTCTACCTGAAGGTGCCGATGCCGCACGGGCGTCACGCGCCTGCTTAAAAGAAGGCGTCGTGCTGGCGCCCGGTAACGCGTTCAGTCAATCCGGTTCGGCAGCGGATTTTTTGCGCTTTAATGTCTCACAGTGTAATGATCCTGCCATCTTCTCCGCGCTGAAACGTGCGCTTAAGCAGGGTTGATTGACTTTCCTTCGCGGCGCAACTTTTCCTTTTAACGCTATGAATAACCAGGATACTTTGTTTCTGTTGAGCAATCATGCTTTACACCGTCTGATGACGGCCGCGGATCGGCTATAAGGAACGCTTTCGTGATGCAATTTTCCAGCGGTTTTTTTCTCAGCCTGTCGCTCTGCCTGGATATCGGCATCGCCAATATCGCTATGATCACGCTGGCCATGCAGCGCGGCTATTTTTATGGCTTCTGGCTTGGGATCGGCACCTGTGTGGGCGACCTGGCGTACGCGCTGCTGGCGCTGGCCGGTATGACGGTGCTGTTACAGTTTGCCGCGGTGCGCTGGGTACTGTGGATTGGCGGCGGCGCGATGCTGCTGTGGTTCGCGCTGAAAATGGCGCTGGCCGCGTTTCGTCGTCAGGGTGAACTGCGTACTGACGAGCCGCAGCAGGCCAGGCCGCTACGCAACGAGTTTGGCCGCGGCGTGCTGCTGGCTATGTCCTCCCCCACGGCAATCCTGTGGTTCGCAACCGTCGGCGGCGCGCTGATTTCTCGTATGGGGCAGCACAGCACAACGGATTCGGGCTGGTTTCTGAGCGGTTTTTTCCTGGCGGGCGTCTTCTGGACCTGCGTTTTATGTCTGGTAGGCAGCTTCGGCGGCAGGCTGCTGGGTGCTCGTCTGCTGAAATATTCCTATATGGCCTCTGCCATAATCTTCAGCTATTTCGCGGTTTACGTGATTATTTCGGGCTATCGCGAGTTTATTATTGTCTGAACAGTACAACGCCGCCGGTAAGCTGCCGGCGGCGGAGCTGGAAGCAGGAAAGTTAGTGCTTAATTTGCCGAAGATCGTCCTCTGACAGTCCGGTCACTTCCATCACGGCTGCGCGATCGAATCCTTTTTCCAGCATGGTGCGGGCGATTTTCAGGCTGGCTTCGCGCTCGCCGTCCTGATGTCCCAGACTGCGGCCTTGTTCGAGTCCCACCTGTAATCCCTGTTCCCTGCCCATCTCTTCAAGTCTTTTTGCTATGGTCATCAGTTCATCCTTATGCTGCGGCAGTGCCTGTGCCAGTTCGTGGAGAAATCCTTTTACATCGGGCGTCTCTCCTGCCTGAATCATATAGTTTATCAGTGCGGCCTGCTGTTGTCCGCTCAGTTCGTCGCTCTGCATCAGCTGGGTTATTTCATTAAACAAATCATGCAGGTCGCGAATGCGAATATGTTTTTGCAGCAGCGTCAGCAGCGCCACCCGGCGGTGCTTTAAAATTTCATCATCCGGGATAACGGTAATATCCACCAGCGGAAAACGGCCGCCGTAGAGTTTTGCTGCCAGCCTGGGTTCACTAAAGAGATCCAGCCAGCTCATGCTGTAAGGATAAGGCGAGCGGCCGCCCTGGTAAAACAGCACCGGTATTACCAGCGGCAACATTTTATGACCGGCGTCCATATGCCGCTGCATGGCCGCAATAGCGTAGCGAAGCAGACGAAAAGGCATCATTCTGTCTGGCGAGCTTTGATGTTCGATTAATATATAGGCGTAGCCGTCGCCGTCGCCACGGGTGGTTTTAAGTGAGTAAAGGATATCGCTGTAGCAGGCTCGCAGATCGTCTTCAACAAAGCTGCCCGACTCCAGCCTGAGCGTGTCCAGATCGCAGATTTCACGCAGTTCCTCAGGCAGATGCAGCTCCAGAAAATCCTGAGCGTGGAGCGTGTTGGACAGAAACGTTTTAAAGATTGCGTCGTGCGGTGTAGGCGTACTGTTTTGCATTGGGGCCATCCTGTGCCGTTATGATGAAAATTCAGGCAAATGCTGGCACAGGATAAAAACAAAATAAAGATATTTTTATTATAATTTTCAATGCGTTACGATAATGCGTTACGGATTTTAGCGCTGAATTAGCGGTTAACCTTAGCGGGATGCCTGGCCGCACCCTTCAGGATGCGGCTTCAGATATTATTTTAAGGCATTTTTAAAGAATGAGGTCAGCTTAGCAAATGGGATAAGATCGGTACGGTCATACAGATCGACATGGCCCGCGCCCGGTACGATATATAATTCTTTCGGTTGTCCGGCACGCTGGTAGGCATCTTCGCTAAATTCTTTGGAATGCGCTTTATCGCCGGTAATAAACAGCATCGGACGTGGCGAAATGGTGTCAATATCATTGAACGGATAGAAGTTCATAAACTTTCCGATGCTGCTCAGCATCGGTTTTGTCGTCAGCGCTTCTTTCTCGCCCTCCGGCGTATAACCACCGCGTGATGTGCGGTAGAAATCGAAGAATTCCCGTTGAATAGCAGACGTTGTATCGTCAAGCTTGTTCACCGTACCTGGAATATAGACCGTTTCTCCGCCTTTAAATTCAGCAAGACGCTGTTCCGTTGCCGTTTTGATAAATGCCTGGCGCTGTTCAGGCGTTACGGCATGCTGCAATCCATTACGGAAAGCGGCCCCCATGTCATACATGCTGACCGTCGCGATGGCCTTCATACGCGGGTCTATTTTGGCCGCGTTGATAACAAAGCTGCCGCTGCCGCAAATCCCCAGCACGCCAATTTTTTCTGCATTAATATAGGGTTGCGTACTTAAATAATCGACGGCGGCGCTAAAATCATCCGAATAGATTTCCGGAGAAATCAGATGGCCGGGTTTCCCCTCGCTTTCGCCCCAAAAAGAGAGGTCTATCGCCAGCGTGACGAATCCCTGCTCCGCCAGTTTTTGGGCGTAAAGAGTTGAGCTTTGTTCTTTTACCGCGCCCATAGGATGACCAATAACGATAGCCGGATTTTTACTTGCCTGCTTCATCCCTTTCGGCATAAATAAATTACCGACCACGTTCATTTGATACTGATTTTTAAAAATCACCTTTTGACGGGTAACCTTATCGCTTTTATAAAAGTTATCTGCGCCGTCAGACATATCGGCTCCGGTTGCAGCAAACGAGCTGATTGCCAGCCCTAATAACAAGGTTAATATTCTCACTGGAGAGTCCTCAATAGCTTTTATTAATATTTACATGAAGCAAGCCGCTATCGCCAAAACGCTTTATAGTCATCAGGATTAAAAACGACTCGCGGGAATAGCACAGAAAAACGCGGCGTTGATTCATTCTCGATGCTGGCCTGAGGAAATTTTACAGGTGGCGCACAGCATTACTAGCTAATGAATGCTTAATAGGTTTATAACTACAGCTTATCAATGATTGAGATCTGCACCTGATGAAACGCAACCTGAACGACCTACTCTATTTTGTTACCGTCGCGCGTGAAAAGAGCTTTACCCGCGCCGCCGCGAGACTGGGCGTGACTCAGCCTGCTCTCAGCCAGGCGATTTCCGCACTTGAGGAGCGTATGCAAATTCGCCTGCTTACGCGTACGACCCGTAGCGTCTCGCCAACGGTGGCCGGCGAGCGTTTACTGCTGACCATAGGTAACCGTATCGATGAAATCGAAGCCGAACTGGATATGCTTACCGAGATGCGCGATAAGCCAGCAGGCACGGTTCGCATTACCTGCGGTCCCAACGTTTTGCACAGTACGCTACTGCCAAAGCTGACGCCGCTGCTGCGCCAGTATCCTGACATCACCCTCGAATTTGATGCCAATCACGGATTTCGTGACATTGTCACAGATCGGTTCGATGCGGGCGTGCGGCTTGGCGATACCATAGATAAAGATATGATCGCGGTACCCATCGGCCCTGAGCTACGCATGGCCGCAGTGGCAACGCCGGAGTATTTTACACGTTACCCTCTTCCCGAAACGCCTCATGATCTCACGCAGCACGCCTGCATTAACCAGCGTATGGTTCGCTCTGGCGGGCTATACTCAGGACGGCGGCGATTTGAACGTACGCGTCAGCGGCCAGCTTATTTTCAATACTTCTGAACACATTGTTGCCGCAGCGCTGGCAGGACTTGGCATCGCTTTTTTACCCGAAGAAGAGTTCGGCAATCATATTGAAGAGGGACGGTTGATCCGTGTGCTGGAGCAGTGGTGCAGGCCTTTTCCCGGCTACTACCTCTATTATCCCAGCCGGAAACAGCCTTCACCCGCCTTCTCTCTGGTAGTCGATGCACTTCGGGTAAGCCGAAAGCGTAGACCTGCCAGCGGGTCGCCTCAGGGTTAGCGCAGCCCCTTCCCCGGCAGCGTCAGCCCTTCTCCGCCCTGGCACATGTAATGGAATGCAAATAACTTCCTGCGGATCGCCTTTAAATGTGAACGAAGATTTCTCCACGCCTGATTAGCAGCAATAGCTAAATACAACGTGGCGGAAAGGCGTTGTATAGCTCCTGAGGTTTACTTTTTATTAACAATAAATCCAAATGCGTAACACTGTGCGCCACGGGCGACCTTAATGAGGAGTGAAGTTATGAAAGCGTTAGTTCAGGATGTGCTCTCTATTTTTTCAGCGAAATCGATCGAGCCGGTGCTGGTTCGCTCAGGCCTGTCTCAGCGGGAAAAAGCCTCGATCGCGCCTTTCGGCGTAACGGAAGTCAGCTGGGCAACCTCGCTGGAAGATCTCCACGACGCGCTGGTGCAAAAGGCGCTGGCCGCAGGCGCGGTCGGTTACCATATTACCCATGTGGAATCCCATAAGCCGGGCCAGGAGACGCAGTCGGTGCTGGCTGCCACCGCCACGCTGTATAACATCAGCGACAGACAGATCGTTGATAACGCGGCGCTTTAAACGGATCGTGCCGAGGTCTGCATTTTCTGAATAGCGAGTGTGCTTTACCGGAATCCAACTATGGCAATCTCCTGAAGGCTGGTAGGCTTTCTGGCCAGCCTGACGGGGCGGCTGTTATCTCAGCCGGCGCGGCGCATTTTTAGCCGCTAAATAAGCGGCGCCGCAGCCTGGCGCGCCAGGGGCAACGCCATAAATGAAGTCCCGTCCTACAGAGTCGCTGGCTAACCGGGAGAGCATTATGACGCAACTTGTAAATTATCTGCACCAGGTACGCCACCATCTGCATCGATTCCCTGAACTTTCGGGTCAGGAAGTCGCCACCACGGCTTATCTGCGCGAGCAGCTGGCTAACCACGATATTACCGTGCTGGATCTGCCGCTGGCGACAGGCCTGGTTGCGGAAATTCGCGGCGATCGGCCAGGCCCGCTGGTGGTGGTACGCGGCGATATCGATGCTTTGCCGATTGAGGAACAGACCGACCTGGCTTTCCGCTCGCAAACGCCGGGCGTGATGCATGCCTGCGGCCATGATTTCCACGCTTCGGCAGTGCTGGGCGCGGCGATCCTGCTGCAGCAACAGTGCGACCAGCTGGCAGGAAGCGTGCGTATTCTGTTTCAGCCCGCCGAGGAAACCGGCCAGGGCGCGCCAGCCGTACTGGCGAGCGGCGCGCTGGATAAAGCCAGCGTCATTTTCGGCCTGCACAACGACCCAGGCCTGCCGGTCGGCGTGGTGGGTTGCAAAGCGGGCGCGCTGACCGCAGGCGTTGACCGTTTCGCCATCCGCATTACCGGCACGGGCAGCCACGCCGCGCGCCCGCATGAAGGCAACGATCCGATCGTGATTGCCGGCCAGCTGATTACCGCTCTGCAAACGCTGATCGCCCGCAATCTCCCCTCCGAGCAAAACGCCGTGGTTTCCGTAACGCAGATCCACAGCGGCACGACCTGGAACGTGATCCCGGCAGAGGCATGGCTGGAGGGCACGGTGCGCACCTTTAACGCCGAAAGCCGCGCCCTGCTCGAACGCCGCTTGCGCCAGCTGCTTAGCGGCCTGGCCGTCTCGTTTAATGCAGAACTCAGCCTGGACTGGCAGCCGGGGCCGCCTTCGGTTAGCAACGACGCGCGCTGGGCGGCTTTCGCGCTTGAACAGGCCAGCGCCAGCGGGCTGGAAGCGCGTACCGTTGCGGCCAGCCCGATAGGCGAAGATTTTGCTTTCTATCAGCAGCGGATCCCTGGCGCCTTTGTGATGGTCGGCTCCGGCGGCCCCTGGCCACTGCATCATCCTGAATTTCGCGTTGATGATAACGCCCTCTTTCCGGCGGCTCGTTATCTGGCCAGGCTGGCGTTTACGGCCGGCAAAACGCTGGCGGCAGAAGCGGGAGTGACAGCCTGAGAATTCAGCTCAGCCTGTCAAACAAAGAGGATGGCCGATGCTTAGCTTTTTCTTTCTGAAGCAGCCTGGTGGATCACCATTTTTCCTGCCTGGCGAGCTAACGCAATGTTTTCGGCCTGTTGTAACACCTGCTGTAGATCCTCTTCATCTATATCAAGGAACTCCCCTTTCATTAACGCTTCGTGCAGATCCTGCCGTGAAATGGCCACATCCATCTGTACGGGTTTTGGCAAGGTTTCAGCGGCAGAAAGCGTATGCGGGTAACGACGACCGATCAGATTATTGAAAAGGATGGCCACAAACGTCAGCGAGACTGAATTAAGCAGCACCGGGACAAAAGCGAAATGGTAGCCACTCATTCCTGCCGCGTGGCTGCCCATCACTGCAGTCAACGCTATTGCGCCGCCCGGGGGATGAAGACAGCGCAGCTTAAACATCAGCACCACGGACAGGCCAGCAGCGAGTGCAGCCCCAATCACGGGCTGTTCAATATAGTGCGCGACGGTCAGGCCGGTTAATGCTGATACAAAATTACCACCTATTACTGACCATGGCTGAGCCAGCGGGCTGTTAGATGCAGCAAACAGCAGAACGGCGGAGGCACCCATTGGCGCAATAAACCAGACGTTAACTTCGCCCAGCGTCCAGTGGCTGAACAGGCTGGCGAACAGCAAACCGGTGAAAGCCCCCAGGCTGGAAAGGATTATCTGGCGGGGTGCCACTACCACCGGGCGCGGCCAGAATCTTTTTATAAAATGCTTTATTTGAGAAATAGTTATCATGCAGGCGATATCTTATCTGATAAAAACGGCGCGCGAATAGTCTCTGAATTTACGGCGAAACACAATGCCCGATCTTTTGCCAATCCTTTGGCGTTCAGGGCCCTTGCTGGCCGCAGCGTAGGCGTCGCTGGGATCGACACTGGTCCCAAAACGATAACGATGTAATCAGAATTTGGCCTTATACTCCCAGCCTGGCCGGTTATTGATTAGCCTGATTGATAAAATTCCCTTTTTCCTTGGTTATTGTACGCATCTGCTATGCCTGACTTAGCGTGCCCTAAGGCCTGCCGGATGTACCCACAAAAAATAGAAAAATTACCCAGCCGGAGTCGCGGTGTTAAAAATGAATTTTATTGCCGGTAATGTTAAAACCACGGTAATTCTGGCATTTCCCAGAGCAAAAGCGCCTGCCTCAGATTTTAAATCAAACGGCATCTCTTTTTTTTCAATTGCCCGAGAAAAAAAGGAAAAGACACCTGTGATTCAATTGTTATATCGATAAGGCGTGATTTTTTCATTAAAGAAATTAAAAGTGACACACACCCCCTGTCAGGGCTATGATTTAAAGTAGATCTATTTTTTTGCGGCAATATACTTCTAACTCGTTATATTTTCCCCGCTTTATTTTAATGCTTAATTTGCACCAGAGTCAGGCTGGCGCTGAGGCCCCAATGATTATAAACAGTGACAGCAATAACGGCCCTCGTCTCCGTGCATTACAGGCTCTCCTTAGCGCTGATGAAAGCAGGGATGAGGTGCTCAGGAAATTTGTTCAGCTTTCCAGCCAGACGCTGGGCATTCCGGGTAGCTTTATCTCCGTACTGGATGATGATACTCAGTACGTTCGCGCTTCCCACAATTTTTCCCTGTCACACTCTTCTCGCGAAGAGTCGCTGTGTCGTCACGTGGTAGACAGCGATAATCCGGTTGTGGTGCCTGATACCCTGCTCGATATTCGGTTTGCCACTCATTCTCTGGTCATCGGGGCGCCGTATATCCGCTTTTACGCTGGCGTGCCGCTAAAAAATAGCGAAGGGATTGTGGTCGGCACGCTGTGCGTAACCGACACGAAGCCCCATCCTTTTAGCGCCAGCCAAATTACCACGCTCAGAATGCTGGCTGCCCTGGTGATCTCTTTCCTTGAAGCATTAAATTCCGCCAGTTTTACCGATCCGGTTACCGCTCTGCCTAATCGTCAGCGCCTTATCCAGGATCTGCAAAACCTGACCGCAGCAGAGAATCAGACGTCGCGTCGGTTAATCATTATTGACTGTATTGATATGCCTCGCGCCTGCGAACTTGCACGCTCAATGGGCATGGGGCCGGTAGAAAATCTGCTTAAAGATGTGGCGACGCTGCTGCCACTCCGTCTGAGGCTGGCAGCAGGTGACAGGCTTTATACGGTTGCCACCGGCCGTATTGCCCTGTTGACACGTCAGGGCAGCCACCTCAGCGCTGAGCGGGTCATCGAAAAGCTGGAGGGAATTAGCGTCGATCTGGGCGACGGTCTTGCTATCGCGCTAACAATTTTTACGGGCGAGACGGACTTTATTCCAGGGGAGGTCGCTGCCCAGGAGATACTCCGCCGCGCAGTCAGCGCGCTGCATGAAGCTATCGCACGCGGTTTGTCATCGCTCCATTTTGTTGAGGTGGTCAATGAACGGCATACGCAGGATCCTGCGCTGATCAGCGATCTGGCTTCTGCGCTGCGGGAAGGCCAGGGGCTATGGCTGGCCTGGCAGCCCAGAATTTGTCTGCACAGCGGTAAGCCTGTCGGGCTGGAGGCGCTTATCCGCTGGCGCCACCCCACTCGGGGCGAGCTCTCTCCTGCTTTTTTTGTCCCACAGGCTGAACAGGGGCAGTTATTATCCGTCCTGACGAACTGGATGACAGATCGCGTGATTAGCCGGCTGGCAAGACTGAAAAACAGCCATATTCAGTTACCGATAATCATTAATGTCAGCGCACGCGACTTCTCGCATAAAGGCTTTGCTACCATGCTGGAAAATAAAATGCTGAAAGAGAAACTGCCTAATGCCCTGCTCGGCATTGAATGCCTCGAAACCGAACGTATGCTTGAGAACCCGGCGGCACTGAGTGGGATGGAAATGTTAAAACTCAGGGGGTTTGGTATTTCACTGGATGATTTTGTCACAGGCTACCGCAATATCAGCTATCTGCGACGTATGCCACGTGATGCAATAAAAATCGATCGATCTTTGATCCGAAATATTTCCTCGGATACCTCTTCACGGATCATTTCCCGCAGTATTGTAACCATGCTGAAGGAGCTGGATTACACCGTACTGGTGGAGAATGGGGAGGCGGATACGGCGTTAACAGAATATGGCAGTAACCAGGAACAGGACTATTTTTATGCCAGGCCGTTGCCAGAGGCAGAGCTGGATCAGTGGCTGGAATGGCGGCTACGCGATCTGGGCAAGTCGTCTTAACCGGTAAAAGCGGATGAAAAAATGAAAGTATTTAAAGGCAATAAAAAAACGTTGCCGGTGCGTTTCTGCAAATATTGTAATAAGCCAATGACATGGCGTAAAAAATGGGAGAAGTGCTGGGACGAAGTGCAATATTGCTCTGAACGCTGCCGCCAACACGCGAAGCGCCCCCTCTCCCGCAAAGATGAACATTCCTGAACTCAGCTCAGCGGCTGCGAACGCGCTGACCGACTTCGTATCACCCGCTGGTTTTTTCCGTTTTCGCCCGATCGTTTAACACGCCGCTTTGCCAGGTGTATTTCGACAGTACCAGGCCGCGTTTGTCGCATGCTCTGTGCACTTATGCCCGAATTGTTCAAAACGGCCTTATCCCTCACCGTCCTTCCGGCCCTTCTCCTTCAGATTATTCCTAAGAAAAACCGTCTTTTACCGCCGCTTAATGTGATTTGCATCACACTTTTAGCATCAGATAGTGAGACGGGTGATTTGTACCACCAAAAATGTTGAATGATAATGATTGTTATTTATAATCGCATTCAAACAAAAGCTGTTAACAGTAATTTAACCTATGGGTTGCACGCGGGATATTGTCTTTACAACGAGTAAGCATGACTCCCTGTTTTTTTAAGGTGTTTCTCCTTTTTGCATCTCTTGATTTTTATTGGAATTTTCGAGCTGGTAATCCTGCCTGGTTTACGTAGGCAGAGTCTTTGCGTCTTAAAGTACAGGAACTAAATATGGTCTTACGCTCATTCGCTCAATCAGTCCCCTCTTCTGCTGTCGGTTATGTTAGCAGCCCTGAAAAATACATTTTCAATAACCAGCAGCTGCCTGCCTGGAATCAGCAAACCCAGGACGTGCTGGCGCTAATGTCCAGAACACTGGAGGCCGTTGAGAAGCCATTTAGCGGCATCCTTCCCCATGAGCTGGCCACAGCGTTCAGCGAGGTCGATTTGGATCGCCCGCTGGGCAGTAACGAAGAGGCGCTGGCAGAGCTTAGCCAGCTCTACCTCCGTGACGCTGTCTGGTTCCATCATCCTAAATACCTGGCGCATCTCAACTGTCCGCTGGTCATGCCTTCTCTTATGGCTGAGCAGATCATGGCCGCCGTAAACAGCTCGGTAGATACCTGGGATCAAAGCGCAGGCGGCACGCTGATTGAGCAAAAAGTTATTGACTGGACTTTGGGCCGTATTGGCCTGCCTGCTGAATCGGATGGGATTTTTACCAGCGGCGGCACCCAGTCTAATTTGATGGCCATGCTACTGGCACGAGACAGCTGGTGTGAAGCCCATCATCCCGGCCACCTTATTAAACAGCGGGGGCTGCCTGAAGATGCTGCTAAGTGGCGAGTATTCACTTCAAAACTCAGCCATTTCAGCATTCAAAAGTCGATGGCGATCCTTGGATTGGGTTATGACGCCGTTATCCCCGTTGATTACGATGCACATTACCGCATGGACGCGAAACAGCTTGAACAGGAGATCCTGCGCTGCCATGAACAGGGATTAATCCCGATCGCCGTTGTTGCCACCAGCGGCACCACCGATTTTGGCAGTATCGATCCGCTTCAGCAGATAGCGGGCCTTTGCCAACATCACGGCTTATGGATGCATGTTGACGCTGCCTATGGCTGCGGCCTGCTGGTATCAGAAAATCATCGCCACCGCCTGAACGGTATTGAACAGGCCGACTCGGTGACCGTCGACTATCACAAATCGTTCTTTCAAAGCGTCAGCTGCGGCGCTTTCTTCGTGCGTAACCGCAAACATCTGAAGCACGTTACCCACCATGCTGACTACCTTAATCCGTTAAGCGCCCAGCAGGAAGGCACGCCAAACCTGGTCAATAAAAGCATTCAGACTACGCGTCGTTTCGATGCCCTGAAGATGTGGCTGACGCTGCGCATCATGGGGCCGCGCATGCTGGGCGAAGCTTTCGACAGCATTATCAACCTGACGCAAATCGCCCATCAGCTGCTGAACCAACATCCCGCTATCGAGGTGCTCCATGCGCCCGAGTTGACCACGCAGATTTTCCGCTACGTTCCCGAGTCAGCGATGAGCGAGGCACAAATTGATGACATTAATGTAGCGATTCGTAAGGCGCTGTTCCGTTCCGGAAATGCCGTCGTTGCCGGTACCAAAGTAGAAGGACGTCAGTATCTGAAATTTACCCTGTTAAATCCCACCACCACCCCTGCTGACCTCGAAGACGTGGTCAGCCTGATTGCGTATTACGGGCGGGAGCAGATGCGGCTTTCTCTATTGACCCCGGCAAACCAGTGAGAGCGTTAAAATGAATAAGACTGTTTACGATTTTATCGGTATTGGTATTGGCCCTTTCAACCTGGGGCTGGCCTGTCTTAGTGAACCGGTTGAAGGCCTGAACGGCTTCTTCCTCGATCGGAATCCGGGATTTGACTGGCACACCGGCATGATGCTGGAAAACGCGCATTTGCAAACGCCCTTTATGGCCGATCTGGTGACCCTGGCCGATCCTACCAGCCCTTACAGTTTGCTTAACTACATGAAGGAAAAAGGAAAGATATACTCATTCTATATTCGGGAAGACTTCTTCCTGATGCGCAAAGAGTATAATCAGTACTGCCAGTGGGCCTGTTCGCGACTCAGCAATCTGCGCTGGAATACGCATGTTGATTATGTCAGCTACGACGAAGAAACGGGCGCCTACCGTATTTCCGCCACCGATACCCGCAGCGGCACACGGCATGAATGGTTCGCGCGCCGTCTGATCCTTGGCACGGGCCCTACCGCCTGGTTACCCGAATGTAGTATTCCGCACCGCCAGCGCCTTACGCATTCCAGCGAATATCTGCTGAACAAAGCAGAGCTGCAGAAAAAACGTTCGATAACCGTGTTGGGCAGCGGACAGAGCGCCGCAGAAATTTATTACGATCTGCTCACTGAAATCGATCGCTTTGGTTACCAGCTCAACTGGATCACCCGCGCGCCGCGTTTTTATCCGCTGGAATATACCAAACTGACGCTGGAGATGACCTCGCCTGAATGGGTGGACTATTTCCATGATTTGCCGCCGGGCAAGCGCGACGAACTGAATGCCCGCCATAAGAACCTCTATAAAGGTATCAACAGCAGTCTTATCAACGACATTTACGATCTGCTGTACATCAAGCAGCTTGACGGCGAACTGGACGTGAATCTGTTTACCCACTCGGCGCTGACGGATATGCGCTGGCTGCCGCAGGGAGAATTCGAACTATCGCTGCATCAGCAGGAGCAGGATTGCACATTTACCCGGCGCACCGAAGGGTTGGTTGTGGCTACCGGCTATCAGTATCGTCCGCCGGCGTTTCTTGAAGGCGTGACTCAGCGTCTGCGCTGGGATGAAAAGGGTCGTTATGATGTTCAGCGCAACTACAGTATCGATAAGCATAACCAGATCTTTGTGCAGAACGCCGAGCTTCATACCCATGGGTTCGTAACGCCCGATCTGGGTATGGCCTGCTATCGCAACTCGGTTTTGCTGCGTGAGCTGACCGGGCGAGAAGTCTATCCGATCGAACGGCAAATTGCCTTCCAGACCTTTCCTGCACAAACGGAGCGATAACATGTCATCGCCTACAATTTTTAGCGCCGACCGTCCGGCCGGCACGTTCAGCCTCCGGCCTATGCGCGCAGAAGACGCTGTGTTGATCCATAGCTGGGTTACGCGTGAATATGCGCGCTTCTGGGGGATGCAGACACATAGCCCTGAGCAGGTTGCCGCTTTTTACCAGGATTTAACGTCCTCCGATCCGCACGCAGCGCTGATCGGCTGTTGCGACGATCGGCCTGTGTTCCTGATCGAATGCTACCGCGCCAGCGACGATGAGGTAGGTAAGTTTTATCCTGCCGCGCCGGACGACTATGGCATGCATATTTTGATCGCCCCTGCCAGCCAGCCGGTCAGGGATTTCAGCTGGCAGGTTTTCACCCTGGTGATGGATTACATGTTCAGCCGACCGGAAGTGAACCGCGTAGTGGTTGAGCCAGACGTACGTAACGACAAAATTCATGTGCTAAACAAGCGTGCGGGTTTTCGTTATCAGCAAACCATTGATATGGGACACAAAACGGCCTGGCTGGCCTTTTGCCAGCGGGAAGATTACCAACACGCTCTACTGCAGGAACAGCTGAATATGACCACTGAAACGACCTCACTGCTGAACGGCGCTCATCTGACGTGCGATAACTGGACCCAGGCTAACCGTTTGCTGATCCGCAAAGCTATTGCCGAATTTGCTCATGAAAAAATCGTAACGCCTGTTGAAACGGGTGATTGCCGCTATATGTTGTCCGTACCGGGAAGCGAATTAACTTATCATTTCCGGGCGATGCGCCTTGCGCTGGATCATTGGGAAATTGAGGTTGAGTCGCTGAGCAAACAGGAGAATGGTCGTGCTCTGCCGCTGGATGCGCTGCAGTTTATCGTTGAGTTTAACCAACAGATTGGCATCCCACAGGCGCTGCTGGCAACATATATGGAAGAGATTAGCAGCACGCTGTGCAGCAGCGTTTTCAAGCTACAAAAAAACCAGCCTGACAGTCAGGCGCTGGTAAAAGCGGATTTCCAGACTGTTGAAGCCTCCATGACCGAAGGTCATCCCTGCTTTGTTGCCAACAATGGCCGTATTGGCTTTGATGCCCGTGACTATCTTGCTTTTGCGCCAGAGGCCGCTACGCCTGTCAGGCTCATCTGGGTAGCGGTTCACCAACGCAATGCCCATTTCTCCAGCCTGAGCAACCTGAGCTACGAGCAGCTGATGCGCGATGAGCTGGGGGAAAAAACCGTGGAGCACTTTACCCAGCAACTGATTAAAAAAGGGCTGTCGGCTGATGAATACATTTTCATGCCCGTTCATCCATGGCAGTGGCAAAACAAGTTGCTGACCGTTTTTGCGGCAGATATTGCGAATAACGATATTGTCTATCTGGGCAGCGGCGACGATAGCTATCAGGCCCAGCAGTCTATTCGCACTTTCTTTAATCGCAGCCAGCCCGGCAAACGTTATGTTAAAACGGCTTTGTCCGTGCTTAATATGGGTTTTATGCGCGGCCTGTCGCCTTACTATATGGCTACCACGCCAGCGATTAACGAGTGGCTGGAAAAGCTGGTTGTCGGTGATGCATGGCTGCAACGCTGCGATTTTCGCATCCTGCGTGAAGTGGCGGCAGTGGGTTATCACAACCGCTATTACGAGCAGGCTATCAAGGGCGATTCCGCTTATAAAAAGATGTTTGCCGCGCTGTGGAGGGATAACCCGGCCGCCAGCCTGAAGCCCGGCCAGCGTCTGATGACTATGGCGTCTTTCCTGCACAGAGACCATCATCAGCAAGCCCTGCTGCCGGCACTGATAGCCGATTCCGGTTTACCGGCTAAAGAGTGGGTATCACGCTATCTGACCTGCTATCTCAGCCCCCTTCTGCACTGCTTTTATCAGTACGATTTGGTATTTATGCCGCACGGCGAAAACCTGATTATGCTGTTAGAAAACAATGTTCCGGTTAGCGCCTGTATGAAAGATATCGGCGAAGAAATTGCCGTAATGGATCCCGATGCGGTTCTCCCTGACAAGGTACAGCGACTGGCGGTGGACGTGCCGGAAAACCTCAAACTGTTATCGATCTTTACGGATGTTTTTGACTGCATCTTCCGCTTTATCAGTGCGATCCTGCATGAATCGGGCACCTTGCCGGAGGAAGAATTCTGGCAGGCAGTGGCACAGTGCGTTAAAGACTATCAACAGGCACATCCTCAATTCGCAGAGAAATTTTCTCGCTACGACATGTTTGCGCCGGAGTTTACCCGCTCCTGTCTGAATCGTCTGCAGTTGGCAAATAATCAACAGATGATCAATCTCTCCGATCCGGCTGAAAATCTTAAATTTGCCGGAACGCTGATCAACCCGATAGCGCGCTGGCGTTAACGACCCCATTGTTTGCCTTAACAAAAGCTTTACTGACGCGACCGCTCTGGCGGCCGCGTTTTCCTTTTTTTATTCCGGGACAGTATACAGATGGCTCTTTATCACCCCCTATCGCAGTTGACTCGCCGACACCTGATTTTCCCGCTGTCGCTGGTGTTATTTGAGTTTGCAACCTATATAGCCCACGACATGATCCAGCCCGGCATGCTGCTGGTCACCCAGGAATTTGCCGTCGGCCCTGAGTGGGTCTCCACCTCACTGACTGCCTATCTTATCGGAGGCCTGATGCTGCAATGGCTGCTCGGGCCGCTTTCCGATCGGGTTGGGCGCCGTCCGGTATTACTCTCCGGCGTGGCTTTTTTTATGCTCACCTGTGTGGCTACGCATTGGGTACAAAGCATTGAACAATTTGTGTTACTGCGCTTTCTGCAGGGAATTAGCCTGTGTTTTATCGGCTCGGTCGGCTACGCCGCCGTACAGGAAGCGTTTAATGAATCACTCAGCGTGAAGATAATGGCATTGATGGCAAACGTCGCTTTACTGGCGCCGTTAGCCGGGCCGCTGGCAGGCGCTGCTTTTCTCTCGGTGGGCGACTGGCGCACTATGTTCTGGCTGTTTGGCGGCCTGTCGGCGATTGCGCTGGTCGGACTGTGGCAGGCTATGCCTGAAACCGCTGGCGACAAAGGAACACCGCTCTCGCTGAAGTCGATTGGTAAAGGCTATTTTGCGCTTCTGCAAGATCGTCAGGTGATGAGCGGATCCCTGGCAATAGGGTTAGTGACTATCCCTTGTCTTTCGTGGGTGGCTTTATCACCAGTGATCCTTATTCATGATAGCGGGCTTAGCCGCATGGGGTATGCGCTGCTGCAACTGCCGGTCTTTATGGCCATGATTGCCGGCAATTTCACGCTAAGCCGACTTGCCAGCCGTGTATCTATTGCGCAGCCGCTGCGCCTGGGTGCCTGGCCTGTCGTCAGCGGGTTAGCCATGGCGGCGGTCGCCACCACCCTTAACGAGCACAGCTACCTGTGGCTGACGGCCGGGCTAAGCATTTACGGTTTCGGGACTGGTCTGGTCAGCGCCGGGCTTTACCGCATGACGCTGTTTTCCAGCAGCGCCGGAAAAGGGAGCGTGGCGGCAATGGTTGGCATGGTCACTATCCTGGTTTTTGCTCTGGGAATTGAAGCCGCAAAGGCCTCTTACTTCAGCGTCGGCAGCCGAGGATTCAGTCTGGTAAACCTTACCTGCGGCCTGCTGTGGCTGGGGCTGGTACTGGCATTTCTCCGCGAAAATCAGCGTCGACAGTCGGTGGTTCGCCCGTAATAAATACCGGCAACGGCGCGGCTTTCTCAACCTTCCCGCCGGTTGCCAGGACGAATCGATCGGCGCTTTGTTCGGGATCGACCAGAGCAAAGTGCCGATCGACTGGGCATCGCCGCATAAAATAAAATCGCTTTTCACGTGTAGCCAAAGCGTTGCGATATTCGTTAACGGCGTCATTCTGAACACATACAGCTGCGATCCTTTCTTACTAAATTCATATAATGGGCATTATATAAACCCAGGAAAGCAGGCGATCCGCCTGAAGAAGAATAATGGGATCCAGGGCGATCGGGATCGGGCTATTTTATAAGCATCAGGATCGATAAAAACGATCGCGCTATGTAAATTCTGCAGCATATTACCCCTGCACGTCCCACAGAATTCACGTAGCGCAACCAGACCAGAATTGCCGGAAAAATGTACGGTTCAGGACAGATCCGCCATCGAAACGCCAATAATTTAATCAGGGCAACAAAGCTTCCCCGCCGGTGTCGTTTGAACAGGACGGCTGGGAAAGGATTTTCAGGAAGGCGATTTTTGATGAGCCGTTCGCGAGTACGGCCTGACAGAGGAAAATAAATGAGGCTCAGTCGGGCAAAAATGCTGGGGGAACTCGATGCGCCCTGCCGCCTGGATTTGGCGGAAAGGCGCAATCACGCTTCCCTCACCCACGCCGCTATATCTGTTCCCATTCAGGCAGGTGGTTAGCTTTCTTTCGCCACAGCTGAAAAACGGACATCACAAGGCTAAACAACAGGCCTGCGCTCAGTATGGTTATGGAAGCAGAGAGTAAATCCACATACTGTGCTTTCCAGAACACAAACCACATCACGATCCCCCAGAATGGCGTATAGACAATCGTAAAGCTGAATAAATTAGTCATGAAAGGCGATAAAGGCGGCGGCGCCACCTCGAAGCCAAGGTTCCACAAAAGACGATGGCACGGCGGAGCGTAAGTGCTGTGCCACATCCCTTTCGCCCTCATCATTGCAAAGGCACGCCTTTTTTTTCCATCGAAAATCGGGGAGCTTTTCATAATAAATCCCTGGAATTTTTGTTGTTATTTGAGTGTAACAGTTTCCGAAAGGAATGATTTCTTATTAGCACCGTTTTACTGAAACAGACAGTTAAACCATGTCAAAAGGCATAACGCCGGAGAATATCGCGTACTCAGCGGGCTGGCAGCCGACACAATGTGCATCAGGGAGGATGATTTACCGCGGATGACAGGAATTTATCAGTATAAGCGTGAAACCATTAAAGCGCCCGTTCAGGCACTATGATTATTACGCTGTTTACTGCTCCGCACCATGCCACGGCAGAAGTAAGCACCGGCCGAAAAATATCGGCAAGCTTAACGCTGACCGGCCTCTACGGTTATGCCCCGATAAAAGGTCGGCTCAACCCGTAGCGGCCTGGCGATCAGCCCCTGCTGCTGATAAAAATCGGCCGTTGCCTGCTGCTGAGCCACCGTTTGGGGATCGATAGCCTGCCAGTGTGCTTTCCTGCGGCTGAATGAGAGTTTTACCGCCTGCTGAGGAAAACCGATAATATGGGCCAGCGTTGCCGAATAGCCGTCAATATTGTTGTAGGCCAGCTGCTCAGCATGGGCCAGAAGATTCACATACTGCTGTAATGCCTGGCGTTTTTCCGCATTGCCGAGCGCGCTGTCGGTAGCAGCCAGAAAACTGTTACCTGCGATCAATCCCTGGCCATTAACCAGTACGCGGCCGATGCCGGAGGTTTCCGCCAGCGCGGTATAAGGATCCCACGTTGCCCAGGCATCTATCGCGCCGCTGGCCAGGGCGATTTTCGCGTCGCCAGGCGTAAGATAACGAAAGCGCACGTCTTCTGCCTTAATCCCTGCCTGTGCCAGCGCTTTCAACGCCACGAAATGGCCAATAGAGCCTCGCCCCGTTCCGATACTTTTTCCTTTAAGATCGGCCGCGCTGTGCAGCGTAGAATCCTTATTAACCACGATAGCTGTTCCAATTGGGTCAGATTTATCTACGGCGATAGCCTTTACCTGCGAGCCAGCCGCTATGGAAAATAACAGCGGCGCGTCGCCGATAATACCTGCATCTACCGCGCCGGCATTAAGCGCTTCCGCCAGCGGCGCGGCGGCCGGGAATTCCGCCCATTCAATATGGAAAGGCAGGTTTTTAAGCAAGCCGGAGGCCTCAAGCTGCGCGCGCATATTGCCTTTCTGATCGGCAATTCTTAATGTAGTCACGCCATCAGCATAAACCGACCCGCTTACGGCCAATGCCAGCAATACTATTAAATTTTTCATCTCATCTTTTTCCCTGTCAGAAATCGTTCTAAGTATTTACCTAAGCCAAAATAAGATTAATCCCGCAGAGTACCGATACGCCGCGCAAAAAATCTTATTCTCACTGCCAGATTCAGATGAAAGCATCTTATTGTTTTTTGCCTGATAAATCCG
Organism: Erwinia artemisiae; assembly: GCF_051400835.1. Lineage (NCBI taxonomy): Bacteria > Pseudomonadati > Pseudomonadota > Gammaproteobacteria > Enterobacterales > Erwiniaceae > Erwinia > Erwinia artemisiae. The sequence goes on from NZ_JBLFFM010000001.1 coordinate 494,146, forward strand.
ACCGAAACTTATAACAATACTTCCATTACATTACTGAATAATAACTTTTATCAAAATTTACCTACGATAAGGTGCCGCTCCCCAGGCTTATCCTGGGCGTATGCACAAATCGTAAAAAGTCAGCCATAGCTATTTTATCCATATACGGGGTGTTTTGGAGTAGTAAAGCTTTCTCAAGAAGGCTTTAAGCGTATTTAGCCATTAAATTCAAAAAGATACTATAAGCTTGGCCATACTTATCAACCGGTCGAATTTTCGACCACACCATACGCTTGCTGGCCACTTTTATCCACAGAAAATGGGGATTACCTGTGCATAAAAAAGTATAAATCGCTCTGAAAAGCGCTACCGTTGCGGTGAAACGCCCTAATTCTGTTGATAATTTTTGCGAAACGCCGCCTCAGGCGTAAAAAATGAGCATCGCCAGGCAGCAAAAGTTCAGGGAGAAAGAGAAAGCGGCCATGCAGGCGCTGTGCCTGACGCTCGGGCGATTTATCTACAGCAATAAAAAACGCTGTAGCCAGCGGCCATCCAGTAGTTCGTCTTGAAGTTGTCCCTGGCTCAGCCTGATAAAAACGCAGCATACGGCTAAAAATGGCCCCCTTTGTTTTATTAGCCAACCGGCCGCAGGCTGTAAAACTACCATTACTTACCAATAAATGATCATTCCGTTTTTTTACGGACTATGTTACAGCAAGAATTATCTTTAAATAAAAGGTGTTAATATTTTATTTTACTGAGAAAGGCTAATGAAAATAAAATTTGAAAAGTCTCTTATAAACCCAGATAAAATAAGCGCAGCAGGAAAATTCTTTTGATTTTAATCAAATGCAACGCTGTTTCTTATTTACCACCTACGTGGCGATCTTCATTGCAGCGTCTTTAAATTCCACCGCTTTATCAATCAGCATGGTTTATGCATGAGGTGATATGTTTTTCACTACGAAAATTTTTCTCATAATTAAAATACTCCGCTAAGATAGTTTTCTTTTACGGTAGCCGCTCTCTTTCTTATAGAAATTATTTCCCGTGAATGACGCTAAATGATTTTTCCGATGATTTACGATCCCCTGTCAGACAGCCTCTTTTGCTGGATGGCATCCCCTCCGATCACCTACCTAAACCTGGTTAACATCTCGCTGTCGCGCGCGTTCTCTCCCCTGCCCTGTCCTTAAGGATCCTTCAGGCTTGTCTGCCAGGAAGGCTTATGGGTAAGCAAAAGAAGCGCATTAAGCCTCTGCTAAGCGCCAGCTGCTCGGTGTCTATTTGGGGTTATTGATATTGAAAATAAATGTATGTTGTAACTATTTTAGGTAACTCAGCCAGCTTACAAACCATAAGATGAACCGGCAAAGCAGAAAGGCTCGCTCTGTAGCGGCTAAAAGCCGTACGACGGGATTGCCAGTTTTCGATGGAAAAAAGCGTGCCTTTGCAAGGATGAGAGCGAAAAGGATGCGGCACAGCACTTAGCAACAAGGTTGTATTGCGCGTAATAAGGTAGAGAAGTGCCATACAGGCGAGACAAAAGGGAAAACGTTATGGCCCATCGTTTACTGAGAAAGTTCGGCATTGGGTTGATTTTATTTTGCCCGGCTCATGTGCCACCGGCTATTTATTATTCTTTGGATATCTGTCTTTAACTATTACCTTCCCTGCCAGGTTTAAGCGAAAAAATTTTGTGATACAGCCATTGGCATAGCTGAAATACGTTTAAATGGAGGTGCTGATCTTCGCCACAGCCAGCACCTTTTCTGCGCTTAACAGGATTACTTTTCCGTCGCTGACAGCGCTGCCTTTAACCGGCCAGGTTGCCCTGGCTCATTGCTACCGCCAACCCAGCTCCGGGGCGACATATTTAAGGATTGCTTCCAGCACGTGCGTGCAATATGCCACGCCAAGCTGATTAGGGATGGTCAGCAGCAACGTATCCGCCTCGGCAATCGCTTCATCCTTCGCCAGCTGGGCAATCAGCTTCTCCGGTTCGGCGGCATAGCTGCGCCCGAAGATGGCACGCGTTTTTTCATCCAGGTAGCCAATCTGATCGCCACCCTGCCCGCTGCTGCCAAACCAGGCACGATCCTGTTCGCTGACCAACGCAAAAATACTGCGGCTGACCGAAACGCGCGGCTCGCGCTGATGACCCGCTTCCCGCCAGGCGGCGCGATAGGCACGGATCTGTTTTGCCTGCTGAATATGGAAAGGCTCGCCGGTTTCGTCATCTTTTAGCGTCGAGCTTTGCAGGTTCATCCCCAGCTTCGCGGCCCAAACCGCCGTGGCGTCCGAACCCGACCCCCACCAGATCCGTTCACGCAGCCCGGAGGAAAAAGGTTCAGGCCGCAGCAGTCCCGGCGGATTAGGAAACATCGGCTGCGGATTAGGTTTTGCAAACCCTTCGCCCTTCAACACTTCCAGCAGCGCCTCGGTATGGCGCCGCCCCATATCAGCATCGCTTTCGCCCTCCTGCGGGCCATAGCCAAAGTAGCGCCAGCCTTCAATGACCTGTTCCGGTGAGCCGCGGCTGAGGCCCAACTGCAAACGCCCGCCGCTGATTAAATCAGCCACGCCGGCGTCTTCCGCCATATAAAGCGGGTTCTCGTAGCGCATATCAATAACGCCGGTACCAATTTCAATTTTATTGGTACGGGCCGCAACGGCCGCCAGCAGCGGAAACGGCGCGCTAAGCTGGCGGGCAAAGTGGTGCACGCGAAAATAGGCGCCGTCGGCGCCCAGCTCTTCTGCGGCTACCGCCAGATCGATAGATTGCAGCAGCGCATCTGCCGCCGATCGGGTGGCCGACTGTGCAGAGGGCGTCCAGTGACCGAAAGAGAGAAACCCAATTTTTTTCATAACATAATGACCTTTAGCGGCGCGCATCTGGCGCGTTGAAACCGTCATACTAACGCTGAAGCCTGGGCTTGTCTGCCGTCAACCGGTTAAAACTCCGCAGGCTCGCCGGGCAACGGCTCCGACAGCGGCTGTCCCTCTGCGCCCGCGTAGAAGATCACCAGCTCAGCGGCTTCGTCGGTGGTATAGCCGCGATGAATATCGCCCGTTGCCTCATTCAGCGCTTCGCCAGCCTTTACCTGATGCGTTCTGCCGCTCTCTTTATCTTCAATGGTCAGCTGGCCAGAGAGCAAATAAGCCATATTTGGCATCGGATGCGAATGCCAGGGCAGCGACGTATGCGGCGGAATAGTCATCTTCATTACCGTAAGCTGGGGTTTACCGGCGGGATAAGCGGTATAGGGCGTATCGTTCCAGGCTTCGCTGGTTTGAAGCAGTTCGGTCGTCTGGATCGTTGCTGAATCATTCTTTTGGTCAGTCAAGGTGGCCTCCTTTATAAAATAGCGTCCTCCTGTTTAACTTAGTAGAAGATCGGCCGCCGTGTCACAAAGGAGATGCCGCGCGCTGATTTCAGGCAGAAAAGTGGCGGGTAAAGGACGCCGGGCCTCACGCTGGTGAAGAAACATTGCCGGAACAACGACGTTGCGAAATGACCGTTACCTGCCAGGCTTTTACTGACATTTTGTATCAGCATTAAACAATTTCAGACACTTTCAAGTTACGGAGACAAAATGAAAGGAACCCTGCCTCTGATCGCCCTACTGCTGTGCGGCTGCGGCGCGCACAATTCGCCCTCGCAAGTTACCAGCCCTGGCGCCCCGACCTCGACGGAAAAAAAGCTGCTGGATACCGGCGCGGCAGCGATGCAGTCCCGCCCGCCCATTGACGCTATTAACGCTTATCTGGACGGCTTTCATTTCTATAACGGCGACCACAATGGACAGATGGAGGCGCACCATTACGTCACCATTCTCAACGACGACGTGATGCAGGCGGTAATTTACGACGGCAACACGCGCGACGCCAAGCTGATGGGCGTGGAATATATTATCAGCGAAAGACTGTTTAAAACGCTGCCGCCGGAAGAGAAAAAGTATTGGCACAGCCATCAGTATGAGGTGAAATCCGGCACGCTGATCGCGCCTGGCCTGCCGCCGCTGGCGGAAAAAGCGCTGATGTCGCGTATCGTTAACACCTACGGCAAAACCTGGCATACCTGGCATACCGATCGTGATAAAACGCTGCCGTTGGGCATTCCGGCGCTGATGATGGGCTTTACCGCCGACGGCCAGATGGATCCGCGTTTGCTGATCGATCGCGACAAAAGATTCGACGTGGACACGAAGAAAATCAGAGAGTCACGCAAAGATATCATTGCGCATCCGGCAGCGGCAGGCGCCAACGCCTGGGAACATGGCGATACCGTCCAGCTGAAAAGCGTCAAGGGCGGCGGCGATATTGCTCATGGCGAAACCCATTTTACCACCTCAGAGCAGACCCGCAGCGGCAAGCTCTAGGCAAGGCGGGAAACGGAACATGTGCGCCATCGCGCATGTTCCGCGCTCGCTAATCCTGTTCTTTGTCCTGCCCTGCGTAGTTAAACAGCCGATCCCTCGCCAGGTTCTTCATTTTTACTTCGCACATGATATCGAACTCTTTGAACGATAAAGCCCAGTCGTTCAGCGTATCGTTAAAATAATAGTCGGAGTGCGCCCGCAGCTTAGTTCTTGCCACGCCTAACTCTTCCTGATTTGGCCAGCCGTGTGGCGGAATGATACCTTCCTGCGAAATCGAATAGTGCAGCACCGGCCTGACACCGCGCCAGGAGGCTTTAATCTGCGCGATACGCGGATCGTCGGGCTGGATAAATTCGTTCTCTTTTACCCAATGGTGATGAATATCCAGCACGATGGGACAGAGCTCTTTCGCCTGAAGCACGTCATCCAGCGAACAGGAAATCTCATCGTTTTCCACCGTCAGCATGTTTTTCGCTTCCGGGCTGAGGCGGTGAAACGCGGTTTGAAATCCCTCAAAACCGCCTTTGCCGTTCATATGGATATTGATTTTAAAATCCTGGAAGGTTTTGCCATAGCCCATCAGCTTCGCGCACAGCGTGTGATATTCCACGTCTTCAATGGCGCGTTCCACCACCAGTGGATTATCTGACGCCAGCACGGAATATTGTCCCGGATGAAAAGAGAGGCGGATATGATGGGCCCGGGCGAAATCGCCGCATTTCGCCAGCGCCGAATGCAGTTCCGGTAAATAGTCCTGATACAGCTCGTTCGCTTCCGGCACCGTAAACAGAGGCAGCAGATCGCTTCCCAGCCGCATCATACGTAGCGCTTCCGGCTCTTTCGCCAGCGCTTCCAGCGTCAGGTAAAGATTGCTGAGATTATGCTGCGATATTTCGCTGATTAGCGCCAGCCGCGCTGCTTTATCCAGGCTCAAAAATCGGGTGCGCGTGGTGGCTCTTAATGGAAAAGGCTGTTTTGCCTCAGCATTAAAATATTTACAAGCAAAGCCCAGTTTCATGATTACTCCTGTTGAGACACCAGAACTGAGTGTAACAACTCAGAAAGAATTGTGGGGCGGCAGGCTGCCAGCCGCGCGGTTTTTCAACAATATTGGGAAAGCAGGAACGCCAGAAGGAGCATTAATAAGCAAGTCGCTGCCCAACCTGCCGTCTGATTAACTGTTACGGCATTCTGAAACCGACTGTCAGCCGGATCTCGACCGCAATGGCAAGCAGCATTAAAAATTATCAAGGCGGAGAACAGGCAATAGTAGCGGCCCGGCCAGGCAGATGGCAAACACCAGGAATAGTCTTAAATGAAATTTAATGCTGTTAAATCAGAATGTTGTTATATAGATTCAGGATGGATCCCAGCCTGAATTTGCCGGAGAAAACACTTTGCATGACGGTCTGTTAATTAGCGTCGGCGAACGGGTACGTCTGTTCCGCAAACGCAAGCAGCTAAGTCAGATTGCCCTGAGCGAGCGTAGCGGCATCGATCGTACTTATCTTAGCGATATTGAAAACGGCAAGCGTAATATCAGTTTGCTTACCCTGAATAACCTGGCTCTGGCGCTCGATGTGCCGATTGAAATGCTGGTTTCTCGCCCGCCAGTGACGCTTTAATAACCAACACGCCTGCGCCATGCTATTTGCGGCCGCGCTTATAACGCTATTTTCCCCAATGTTGCCGCCCGGGCGCCGTCATGCCGGGCGCTTTGCCTGCGCAAGCTGAAAACTTATCTATACTTTTCAATCCAGAGCCTGATGTCATTCGGTGAGCCATCATCGTTTTATGGCTCAGGCCGTCTATATATTCTGAACAAGGGACGTCGAGTGAAAAATAAAACCTACCGCTCTCCCGTGCGTAAAGAGGGTTTTGCCGGTCTCGGCGACTATGCGGCTATCGGCGAGGGGCGCTCCGTGGCGCTGATCGCGCCCGATGGCGCCATCGACTGGTGGTGCGCGCCCAATCTGGACTCGCCGCCGCTGTTCGATCGCATCCTCGATCCCGGTATCGGCGGTTTTTTCCAGCTGGAGCCTGAAGGCAGCTACCGCGTCGAGCGGCGCTATCGCGAGGAGAGCAACGTCCTTGAAACGCTATACAGCACAGAAAGCGGATCGGTTCGCCTTACCGAATCGCTGAACAGCTCGCTGGCGGGCCGTCTGCCGTGGAGCGAGCTGGCGCGACGTGTGGAAGGCGTTGAAGGCGAAGTCGTGCTGAACCTGCGCCTTAAGCTGGGCACGATGGCGGAAAGCCGCTCGCCGTGGGTAGCGGATACCCATCACGGCGCGGTTTTTCATATCGGCGATCTGATGACCATGCTGCGCACCAGCGAAGACGTAACGATTAGCTGGCTGTGCGATGAAGCGGTCGAAGGACGCCTGGTCACCTCTCCCGGTTCGCATTCGCTGATAGCGCTGCTGGCGAGTGAAAAAGAGCCGTTAGCCGTGCCGGATCTCGCGGCGATCGACGACAGGATTGAAACCAGTCATACCGCCTGGCGCGACTGGGTCAACCACCTTTCTTATCAGGGGCTGTTCTCACCGCACGTTAAGCGTTCCGCGCTGTCGCTAAAATTTCTCTGGTACTCGCCAACTGGCGCGCTGGCGGCTGCGGCGACGTCATCCTTACCCGAAGGCTTTGGCGGCGAGAAGAACTACGACTATCGCTACGCCTGGGTGCGCGACGCCTGCCTGATCATTAAATCCTTCGTCTACCTGGGGGCGCTGGAAGATTGTAAGGCCGCTTTCTCCTGGCTGACGCACACCATTATTCGCCACGGCGTTAAGCTGCGCGCCTGCTATACCCTGGACGGTAGTCTGGTGCCGGAAGAGCGTTACCTGCCGCTCAGGGGCTATGAAGATTCACAACCCGTGCGCGTGGGTAATAATGCCCGCGATCAGGTACAGCTCAGCATGTATGGCGATATGCTCTCTACCGCCCGGCTGTTTATCCAGGCGGGCCACGTGCTGGATATTGCTACCTCACGAATGCTTGGCGAACTGGCCAACTGCTGTGCCGACAGCTGGCGGCAAAAGGATTCGGGGATCTGGGAGCTGCCCGACGAACAGCACTACACCCACTCCAAAATGGCCTGCTGGCTGGCGCTGGATCAGGCCGTCGCGATGGCCGAAGGCAAACATATCGAACCTACCTGGGTCGGCCGCTGGGAGCGCGAGCGCGATCGTATTCGCGACTGGATCGAAGAGCACTGCTGGTCGGAGAGCCGCCGGGCCTATCTGTTCTATGTCGGCTGCGAAGACAGGCTGGACGCCTCGCTGGCGCTGATGCACCATTATGGCAACAGCGTCAATCCCGAACGCATGCTGAAAACTTATGACGCCATCCGCCGTGAGCTGGGCCACAACAGCGCCATGCTGTATCGCTACAGCGGCGTGGAGCAGGAAGAAAGCACCTTTGTGGCCTGCTCTTTCTGGCTGGTGGAAGCCTGCGCTTCAATGGGGGATACAAAACGCGCGGAGGCTTCCATGCATGAAATTCTGGAAAGCCTGTGCGACAGAGGCAACGTAGAAATCTTTAACGAGATGTTTGACGTCAGAACCGCCAGCTGGCGCGGCAACCTGCCGCAGGGGCTGAGCCATCTGGCGCTGGTCTGCGCGGCCCAGGCATTAACCGAAGCCAAAGGCGAATAAAAAAAGGTTAAGGCAAGGATGGCTCGCCCGTGGCCATCCTTGCCGCCATGCGCTGGCTTACCTGATTGACGCAGCGCTAAGGCCTCCCTTCATAGCCATCCCGATAGGTTGCTGCCAGCGCATCGGCCAGGATCTTACGCTCTTTTTCTGGCCGATCGGCCAGGTACGTCTGACCCAGAAAAGTATGGGTAACGGCCTCATCCGGCAGGTTTTCAGGCTTGAGCAGACAGGCGGCTTTTTCTTCCATTTGCGCTTTACTTAAGCCGGCAGCCCTGTCCTTTACGCCTGCCTGATAAACAGCCTGAAAGCCGGGCCGCATCACGCGGATGGAGTCGGCCAGCAGCATACGCGTATTAGGATCGAAATTGGCGTCCGCAATTTGATGGACGGCATGGGTGGTATGGCGTTCTACGCTGCCCTGAGGCGCGCAGGCACAAAGCAGCAGCGCCAGCGCGCTGACTAATCTTTTCATCTTTTTCATCCCTGTTTTAACTGATTGCTATTTCCCTGAATATTGCCGGGTAAATTTTGCACAATCCGTGTCTGGCATGCAAGCCATCACGATCGAAAGCTGTGACCTGTTTCCATTTTTTACCCCAGCCGCCTTCAATGCCAATATGTTTTTTCATGCTAAGGACAGCAGATTTACTCGCTAAGCGCTGCGTAACCAATTTGCTATGGTGCGCTGATGACTTTTACGGGGAAAACCATGAAAAATTATCTTGTTAGCAGCCTTGCCGCGCTGGTTCTGGCGGCCACTTCACAGCAGGCGCTGGCGGCAAGCCAGCCGGAAACGGTCAATATCGGCTATCAGAAAGCGAATATTTTCGCGCTGCTGAAATATCGCGGCACGCTGGACGACGAATTTAAAAAACAGGGCATTCAGGTACGCTGGGTGGAATTTCCGGCCGGGCCGCAAATGCTGGAAGGACTGAACGTCGGCAGCATCGATCTGGCCGCAACGGGCGACGCGCCGCCCGCCTTTGCTCAGGCCGCACAGGCCGAACTGGTCTATCTGGGCCACTCGCTCGCTAACCCTAAAACCGAAGCCATTGTGGTGCCGCAGGCTTCTTCCATTAAAAATGTCGCCGATCTGAAAGGCAAACGCGTGGCGCTGAACAAGGGCTCGGACGTTAACTATCTGCTGATTACCGCGCTGGAAAAAGCCGGGCTGAGCTATAAGGATATCAAGCCGGTTTACCTGCCGCCTGCCGATGCCCGCGCCGCCTTCCAGCGTGGCGCAGTGGACGCCTGGGTTATCTGGGATCCTTACCTGGCGGAAGTAGAGACTAACGCCAGCGCCAGAATAGTGCAAAACGCGGAAGGACTGGTGCCGCATTACACCTTCTATCTGGCCAGCCGTAAATTTGCGGAAGCGCACCCGCAAACGGCGGAAAAAGTGCTGGGCGAATTGGGCAAGCTCAGCGACTGGGCTAACGGCCATCCCGAAGAAACGGCGAAGATCCTCTCGTCCTCAACCGGCCTGCCGCAGCCGATCTGGCAAAAAGCCCTCGCCAGAATGCCTTTTGGCGCGCAAAGGATGACGCCGGAAGTGTTCAGTCAGCAGCAGGCGCTGGCCGATAAATTCACGCAGATTGGCCTGCTGCCGGTGAAGGTGGAAGTCAGCAGCGCCACCTGGACGCTGGATAAGAAACCACAGTAGGCCCGGACACGGGCGGCACGACGCCGCCCGTCATCAATCTTATTGGTTTTCAACCAGCTCCGGCACCGGCTCAGCGTAACGATTGACTTTAAACGGCAGCCCCAGCCTGCCTCGCAGCGTGGTTTCGTCAGAAGGCTGCCAGTAGCCGCGCGCCGCCAGTATCGGCAGCACATCACGCGTGATATCGCGTAGCGACTCCACCAGCACCGGGCCGCTGAGGATAAAACCGCTCGCGCCGCCCTTTTCTACCCATGCAATCAGCGCGTCGGCCACCTGCTGCGGTGTACCGAAGAATTCGCCGCGCGGCAGCGTGGTTTCATAAGCTACCTGACGCAGCGTCAGTTGCTCTTCCCGTGCCCGATGCTTGATGCTGTCGGTAGTGGAACGGAAGCTGTTCTGCCCCAGCTCGCCAACGTCCGGGAAAGGTCCGTCCGGATCGTACTGGCTGAAATCATGATGCTCGAAGAAGCGCCCCAGATAGGCCAGCGCATCGTCAAGGGAAAGCAGCAACAGCAAATGCTGATATTTCGCTTCGGCCTCTTCCGGCGTTTTGCCAATAATGGGGCTGATGCCGGGAAAGATAGCTACCGGATCGCGCCCGTTGGCGGCAACGCTGGCCTGTAGCTTCCGCGAATAGCTCTGCGCTTCCGCAAGCGTGCGCGCGTTGGTGAATACCGCATCGGCGGATTTTCCGGCCAGGCCGATGCCGGTATCGGACGCGCCCGCCTGGAAAATCACCGGCTGCCCCTGCGGCGAACGCTGAATATTCAGCGGCCCGGCTACCGAGAAAAATTTGCCCTGGTGATTCAGCCTGTGCAGTTTGGCCGCGTCAAAAAAAACGCCGCTGTCGCGATCGCGCACGAAGGCGTCGTCCTCCCAGGAATCCCATAATCCCTGCACCACGTTAATATATTCCTCGGCAATCTCGTAGCGCAGCGAGTGCGCCGGATGCGCTTTACCGAAGTTCTGCGCCGAGCCTTCCAGCGGCGAGGTCACCACGTTCCAGCCGGCCCGGCCGCCGCTGATATTATCCAGCGTCGCCAGCTGACGGGCAACGGTGAAAGGATCGCTGTACGAAGTAGAAATCGTGCCCGCCAGCCCAATTCGCTGCGTGACCGCGGCCAGCGCCGACAGCAGCGCCACGGGCTCGAAGCGATTAAGGAAATGCGGCAGCGACTTCTCGTTGATGTGCAGCCCGTCGGCGACGAAAAGGAAATCGAACCCTGCCGCCTCCGCCTGCTGTGCCAGATCGGTAAAGTAGCGGAAGTTTACGCTGGCATCGGCCGGCGCGCTGGCATGACGCCATGCATTCATATGGCCGCCCGCGCCGTGCAGCATCAGGCCGAATTTGATGTGGGTGCTCATACGATCTCCTTAATGCTGGCCCGCCAGCAGAGTAATGGAACGCAGACGCCGCGCGGGATTGCTTAGCGGCGTATGCAGAATAAATTCGTCGACCTTAAGGCTTTGCTGTAACGCGGCCAGCCGCTGGTGGATAACGTCGGCGGTGCCGTGCAGCACGTTCAGCGCCTGCTTTTCAATACGGTAATCCGCCGCGCCCGCCTGCTGGACAAAAGCCAGCGCCTGCGCTTCGCTGCCGACGGTCACGTGCCGTTCGCCAAGCGTGACGCGATAGTTATGCTGTTCGGCCAGTAGCGAAGCCGCTTCCTCAGTGGTGTCGGCCGCCAGCGCCGCCAGGCTGATCAGCGCCTTACCCTGCTGCGCGTACTCGTGAAAGGTCAGCACCGCTTCCCGCATCGCCTGCTCAGAGGCGTTAATAAAACCGGCATAGACAAAGTTCCATCCCAGATGCGCGGCCAGCCGGGCGCTTTCCGCACTGGCACCCAGCAGAAAGCGCGACGGCGAGTGTGATGGCGCCGGCAGCGCTCTGGCGGCTTCACCGCTGGCCGGTTCGGTCACGGCGTCAAGATAGCGGGTTAACCGCGCCAGCAGCGCGGGAAAATCCTTTTGCCCTGCCAGTTCACCCTGCAAAGCTTTGGTAGAAAGCGGCAACCCGCCCGGCGCTTTGCCAACGCCTAAATCGACGCGCCCGGTTGCCAGCGAAGCCAGCAAATGAAAATTTTCCGCCACCTTATAAGGACTGTAGTGTTGCAGCATCACGCCGCCGGAGCCGATGCGTAACCGGCTGGTGTGGGCCAGCAGCCAGGCTATCAGCACTTCCGGCGAGCTGCCCGCCAGGCGCTCGTTGTCGTGATGTTCAGACACCCACAGCCGGTGGTAGCCCAGCCGCTCCGCCGTGCGGGCAAAGGCAAGCGTCGCCGCCAGCGCGGCCTGCGGCGTTTGCCCTTCGTCCACCGGGCTTTGATCTAAAAGACTTAACTGATAAGACATAATTTATTCTCTCTGAATACTTTCAGCGAGAATTCCATATAAAAACGGCGACGCTAAATATTAATTACAGCTTAGCTTTTGCATAACAATGAAATTATTACGGCTCACGGGAAAAGATTATTTCCCGCTATCTTTATTTGTTTTTGTTGTTTTACTTGCCCTGCCGCATCCTGAATAGTGCAGAAAAACAAAACGCAGGGATAAAATGATGAATAGCAACCGCTTAAGCGCGCTGGCGCTGCTGCTGGGCCTGAGCCTGAGCGCCCAGGCCGCGCCGGGAATAGATTTAATCGCTAATGAAAAGCCGGTGCATACGCCGTTAAACCCTCAGGCGGCTTCGCTGATCCCGGCTAATTATAAATTTGTTACGCCCGGCACATTGACGGTGGCTACGGCAGTGTTGGGCAGCGCGCCGCCGTTCGGCCTGTTTGCCCGCGATAATAAAACGGTTATCGGCAGCGAAGCGGATATAGCACGTCTGGTTGCCGATGGGCTGGGATTAAAATTAAAAATCGTTCCGGCTTCCTGGGAAGACTGGCCGCTGGGCGTCGCCTCCGGGAAATATGACGCGGCGATTTACAATATAACCGTGACTAAAGAACGCAAAGCGCGGTTTGACTTCGCGACCTATCGTCAGGACACGCTGGGCTTCTACGTCAAAAGCAGCAGTAAAATCAGCAAAATTGACGCCGCGCCGGATATTGCCGGCAAACGTATTATCGTGGGCTCCGGCACCAATCAGGAAGCCATCCTGCTGCAGTGGGATAAAGAAAATCAGGCGAAAGGCTTGCCCGCTATGCAGCCGCTTTACGTGACCGACGATGCCGCCGCCACGCTGGCGATCCAGTCCGGCCGCGCCGACGCCACTTTCGGCCCTAACGTTACCGGCGCCTATAAAGCCAAACTGACCGGCACCACCAGGCTGGTCGGCGTGGTGGCCGGCGGCTGGCCTAAAACCGCCAATATCGCCGTGACGCTGAAAAAAGGCAGCGGGCTGGTGGAAGCCGTACAGGCTTCACTCAACGGCGCCATCGCCAGCGGCAGCTATTTACAGGTGCTGGATCGCTGGGGCGAGAGCATCGAAAAAATCGACCATTCCGAGATTAACCCGCCGGGTTTAGGCGACTGAGTACGGGAGCGCGCCATGATTGAAGAAACCTTTATCCATACCACGCCGGACGATCCGCGAATTGAGCCGATTATCGACGGGCTGTTCGCCGAATACCGCGCCCGCTACGGCGACTATTTTGGCGAGCAGGAAGAAGAGCCGCCGGGAATTTATGCACCGCCCGACGGGGCGTTTATCGTACTGCTGCGCCATGAAACGCCGATAGCGATGGGGGCCTTCAAGCGTTACAACGTCACGACTGCGGAGCTGAAGCGTATCTGGACGCACAGCAGTATGCGGCGTCAGGGCCTGGCGCAAAAGGTTCTGCTGGAGCTGGAGCGGCTGGCGGCGCTGCAGGGATATGACGCGCTGTATCTGACCACCGGCTTTCGCCAGCCGGAAGCGGTCAGGCTCTATCTGTCGCAGGGTTATCAGCCGCAGTTCGATCCGGCGGTCGATCCCGAACGCTATGCGCTGCCGCCCTTTGACGGCCGCCTGCCCTTTACCAAAACGCTGCTCAGCCAGCCTGTCCGACGCAGCGCCTGAGGAGTTACCATGAAAAACCCGGATGCTGGCTGGCGTGACAACGCCGACGCGCCGAACGATGTCGTCCTGAAAGTTGTGCCTGCCCGCTACCCGTGGCGCATAGCGGGCGCAGCGTTCGCGCTCTTTATTATTACCGGCGTGGTGCAGTCCATTGCCACCAATCCGCGCTGGGAGTGGGGAGTATTTGCGCAGTGGTTTTTCGATCCGGCCATTTTAAACGGGCTGGGGAAAACGCTGCTGCTGACCCTGCTGAGCACGCTGTTCGGCTCGATTCTCGGCACCGGCCTGGCGCTGGCGCGGCTCGCCAGGTCCTGGCTGCTGAACGCGCTGGCGTGGAGCTATATCTGGCTGTTCCGCTCGCTGCCCCTGCTGCTGGTGCTGATTATTCTTTATAACTTCGCTTATTTGTATGACAGCCTGTCGCTGGGCGTGCCTTTCACCTCCATCACCTTCTTTACCCACGCCACCACCGATCTGCTGGATCAGTTTTCGGTAGCGGTGCTGGGGCTGTCGCTGGTGCAGGCCGCCTATACCGCCGAGATCATTCGCGGCGGCATCGTCGGCGTCGATCAGGGCCAGCACGAAGCCGCCGCCGCGCTGGGCCTGCCGCCGTATCGCCGCACCTTCCATATTATTTTGCCACAGGCGCTGCGCGCTATCCTGCCAACCGGCTTCAACGAGGTGATTAGCCTGGCGAAAGGCACCTCTATCGTTTACGTGCTGTCGATGCCGGAACTGTTTTATACCGTGCAGGTTATTTATAACCGCACGCAGCAGGTCATCCCGCTGCTGATGGTGGCGAGCGTCTGGTATCTGTGCATCACCACCGTCCTGTCGGTGCTGCAACACTTTGTCGAAAACTATTTTGCGCGCGGCGTGGTGCGGCAGAGGCGCCCCGCCCGCTTAACGCTGTTCCGTCGTTCGGCAACGCTTAAGGAGAGTTCTGATGTCAGAAGCGCTTGAACTAAATCGCGACGAGAACGCCGCCAGCTGGCGCGATCGCCCACAAACCCAAGCCGGAAAAATTGAGATCGCCAATATCAGTAAAAGCTACGGCGCCTTTAAAGCGTTGGATGATGTCAGCCTGACTATCGAACCCGGCACCGTCACCGTGATCCTCGGGCCATCCGGCTCCGGCAAGTCGACGCTTTTGCGCACCATTAACCATCTGGAACGCGTCGATAAAGGCTTTATTCAGATCGACGGCGACTACGTAGGCTATCGCCGCAGGGGCGATAAGCTGTACGAGCTGAAGGAAAAAGCGATTCTGAAACAACGCATTCAGGTCGGTTACGTATTCCAGAACTTTAACCTGTTTCCGCATATGACCGTGCTGGACAACATTATTGAAGCGCCCATCGTGCATGGTTTGCTGAAGCGCCGCGAGGCAATTGAGCGGGCTTACGAGCTGCTGGATACGGTCGGCCTGCGCGAAAAGGCGCACGCCTGGCCCCGACAGCTTTCCGGCGGCCAGCAGCAGCGCATCGCCATTGCCCGCGCGCTGGCGCTGAACCCAAAGGTGATGCTGTTTGACGAGCCGACCTCCGCGCTGGATCCTGAGCTGGTGGGCGAAGTGCTGGAAGTGATTAACAGGCTGGCACGCTCGGGCGTTACCCTGGTAGTGGTAACGCATGAGATAGGCTTTGCGCGGCAGGTCGCCGATCGCGTGGTGTTTATGGTGGATGGCAAAATTGTCGAAAGTGGCAGCGCCGAGCGGGTGCTGAATCGCCCTGTTCATCAGCGTACCCGCCGCTTTCTGGAAAAAGTACTGTAGGCGAAAGGCAAATATCCTTTTTCTTTTAGCCCCGATGCAGCTCGGCCACGGTCATCGTAAAGATCAGCAGGCTCTGAGTCTCGTTGGCATAGCGGTGCGCCATATCCGTTCTGGCGACGGCCGAGCAGCCCGCGTTAACCGTCAGCGCGGCGCTTTCGGTTTGCAGGTTTAGCGTGCCTTCTTCGACATGCAGCAGCTCCAGCGTGCCCGCCGGATGACCCGTAGAGGAAAAGCTTTCGCCCGGATGCATTTCCCAGCGCCACAGCTCAATCATATCCGGCCCACGCGTGCCGGCCAGCAGCCGCGCGGAACCGCCCTTTTCGCCCTGCCATAGCGTAGGGATCTCCTTGCGAGTGATAAGCCATGCAGAAGGCGAATCGGTAACGTTGACGATATCCGCCACCGACAAGCCAAGCGCGGCGGCGATTTTACATAAAATACCGATACTGGGGTTCGCCGTGCCCTTTTCGGTTTCCACCAGCATCCCTTTACTGACCCCCGCGCGGCGGGCCAGCTCGTCCAGCGAAAGCTTTTGCGCCTTGCGATGGGTTTTAATACTGCGCGAGACGGCAGCGCTGACGCTGTCGATATCGGCCCCTGCCTCGGTCGTTTTATTGACTTTTTTGGTCATCGGTCATTACTATAGGATAAATTAGTCACCGAAGGATTATGGAATGATTTCAGTCACCCCGTCAATCGCCCCGGCTATTGCCGACCTTGCACCGGGCTTTCGCGCCCTGAGTATCACCGTAAAAGCCGCGCCGCTGGCCGATCCCTCGATCGCACAAGCGTTTCTTACCCAGGCCTGCGAGGCGGTGCTTGCCGATTCGCCTGCCTGGGCGGCAGCGCACCTGGCCGACTGGGCGGAAACGTTTAAAAAGTTCGGTGCCAAACCCAAGCGCGCACCCTGTTCGGCGGAAGCGCTGAGGAAACGCGTGCAGCGCGACGGCACGCTGCCGGGCATCGATCCAGTGGTCGATCTGTATAACGCTATCAGCCTTCGCTACGCCATTCCGGTCGGCGGCGAGAATATTGCCGCCTATGTGGGCCAGCCGCGCCTGGTAATAGCCGACGGCAGCGAGCTGTTTGATACGGTTAAAGAAGGCAGCGCGGCCGTGGAATCACCGGAGGTCGGTGAAGTTATCTGGCGTGACGACCAGGGCGTGACCTGTCGCCGCTGGAACTGGCGTCAGGGCGTGCGTACCCGGCTGGATGCCCAGGCCACGCAAATGTGGTTTGTACTGGAAAGCCTGCCGTCAATGCCGTATGAGGCGCTGCTGGAAGCGGGTGATGAGCTGATCCGCGGCCTGACGCTGATGATGCCGGGCGTGCAGACGGAGGTAAAAACGATTGGGTCGGGCTGTTTAAATAGCGGCATCTGATTTTGATGCCGGCAGCGCCAGATTATTATGGCGCTGCGCTTTCATATAAAAGCCGCCGACGATACTTTTCATAATTATCAAAAAATAAGTCGTAAACCAGTGCATAAAAAAGAGAGATCGCCCTCCCGAAAAGAAAGATTCTGCTTTTGCTGTAAAAGCAGGGAATGATAGAGTTCTTCAGCTTATATCAGATACTGGATCCCCATCGACAGTGACACTGGCGCATCAAATTCCGGCCAGAAGCCGTCCGAGTTCGGCCGAGCCAGAACCCGCCGCCGGTTTCTTAATTGCTCTCTTTGCCGCCCACGCTGCACCCTTGTAAGAACTGTTTTTATACACAGCAGTTTTGCCATCGCAATCTGACAAGCAAAACAGTAATGCGGCTGAGTTCCATGTTTACATAATGACCAAAAAACCACATAGTAACTGAGGCATTCAAAGGAGATAACGCACAGGAGTGAGCATGAGTTATAACGCAGCAATAATAAAGAAACTGGAAGCCGAGAACTATCTGGCTTTAGTTCTGGAAAAAGGAGTCAAGGAAGTAGGTAGAGAAGCGTTAAAACAAGGCGAATTGATATACAACGGAGTCGAACGTCTAAGTTGGTATTCATCATGTTTAAGAGAAAATTATCAGGATGTTTGTGAGAAAATCAGAAAAGAAGATGTAAGGTTTATTAGGTCCATCTTGAAAATTATTCCGACCTTTCATTTTAAATTACCGCATATTGGCTTTGAATTCGGAGAAAAGAAAAATAATTACTCCGACGTACAGGTCAAAGATAATGTTATAAAATACATGCTAAAAATATTTACTGAAGACGTATTTAGCGAGATTCATTATGAGAGGAGATTAAATTTAAACAGAATCCTGACAAAGCTTAGCGCCGATTATGCAACTGTGAATTTCACAAATCGCTCTATTGCTTACTCTATTGCGTCTGCAATTTATATGAGCGCAGGACTAAGGGCAACGCTGGAAAGCACATTGACCAGTATATCCAGGAAAAGCACCACTGTTTTAGGTGGTTATGGTTACGTAAAAATTGCTATTGACGCTGCAGACCGGCTAAAATTAATCAACCCTATCCTGTACACAAAATTTTATAATACTGAAGTAGAAATGCTCTATTTTCTGATAGAGCCCGTTGTCACAAAAATAGATCATAAATTTCGGCACGCATTAACTGACGAACAAATCGCATCGGATATAGTGAGGCTCATAAAATGAAAAAGGCATTTAAATTCCTATGGAAGGATATTTTATGGGATATTTTCTGTTTTCGCTTACCGTTACTTTTGACTTTTATATTTTCATTTATCGTTTTTAATTTTTGGGATGGTTATGAACTAATTAAAATAATTATTTTCTTCATCACCTCAAATATAATATGTGATATATTTTTTAATAAAATCATAAAATAAATCCCGTCGTTTTCCGGGTCTGGTGTAGTCGCAAACGCTATAACCCCATCAGAAAAAAGGAGATAAAAGGAAAAGCAGTGAGATCAAAAAAATCAATACAGACCACAAAACTGCTCGCCCCAGGTTGCGAATATTTTGCCTGAAACGGTGTTTTTATGCTGTTCCTTTATTCTTGCCTCGCCACCGCCAATACTTTTGAGTTCAGGTTAGAAGCTCAGGCCTGCATCATTGCCGACTATTTCTGGCTAATAACATTTGGCCGATCGAATTTTGAAGCGGTAGCTAACTTCGAGGGTCTTATCGGGCCCGATCTTCTTGCTAAGTATGAATGGGTAATGCGGGGATTTCTGAGCGACCCTTCAGCTAAAAGGAATTTACCATGATAAAAATAACGCTAGCCTGCGTGCTGCTGGTAAGCGGCTGTCACCTTGAAAAGCCTTACTTTTACCCGCTGGATGTCGTGCTAAAAGAAAACATGCCTTGCTTTTCCGCGCCTTATAATATTCAAAAAAAAAGCCGCCTGCTCCAAAACAGAGGCGTATCCGTAACAAAAATCACCGGAAAAAAAGGGCAAATCTTCTGGCAGTCTGAACCTCAGTCTACCTTGCCTGTGATTCCGGCAGGCGAATGCGTTTCTTATCCTGACATTAACTGGCAGGAGGGCGATTACGCCATACTTATGGGAATATCCACGAATAACGATGCTGAAAGATACAGGTTAAGCAAGAGTATCCGGCTGCAAAAAGATAAAGCAGGCAATTTTATGCTGCAGGAGATCCGGCAGCCTGATTTATAATATCGTCGTTCCTTTAGCCATATACAACAAAGGCACTGCCCGTTTTCTGTGCTGACTGATGGAGGTTATGTAAGTGTGCGAGCGCCAAAAACAGGCCGGTTTCCCGGCCTTTTTTATTAAACAGCAATCAGTTATTAACAGGAATAACCGCGCCTTTATATTTGGTGCGGATCCAGTCCTGGATTTGCTTAGAATGCAGCACCGTCACCAGCGCTTTAATATCCGGCTTGTTTTCGTCGCCGCGATGCACGGTGATAATATTGGCGTAAGGGTTATTTTCGCCGCTCTCAACTGCAATCGGATCTTTTACCGGATCCAGGCCTGCGTCGATAGCGTAGTTGGCGTTAATTACTACCGCATCGCCTTCGTCGTTATTATACATTTGCGGCAGCAGTGCGCCTTCCACGTTAGCCAGGAACTTCAGATGTTTCGGGTTTTCCACGATATCGCTGATGCGCGCGTCAACTTTGCTCACGCCCGGCTTCAGTTTGATGACGCCTTCTTTCTCAAAGATAGAAAGGATACGCCCTTCTTCCGATACCGCGTCGCGCATAATAACTTTGCCGTTCTGCGGCAGGTCTTTCAGCGATTTGTACTTTTTAGAGTAGATGCCAATCGGCTCGATATGGATTGCGCCCGCGCTGACAAAATCATAGCTCTTGTCGTCGGCATGATCTTTCAGCACGCTGTTCAGATAAGGTACGTGCTGGAAATAGTTCGCATCGATATCGCGGCTGGCCAGCGCGGTGTTCGGCAGGATGTAGTCCTGGAAAGGTTTGATTTCCAGATCGATGCCCTGCTTCGCCAGAATCGGCTTAGCCTGCTCCAGGATTTCCGCGTGCGGCACGTTGGATGCGCCGATGGTCAGGGTGTCTGCCCATGCGCTCAGGCTCAGCGCCCCCAGGGTTGCCGCAGCCAGCAGCGTCAGTGTCTTTTTCATTATTACTTCCTTCGTGAGTTAGCGTTTGTCGAGCCGTGTTGTGATGAAATCGCCAATAAACTGAATAATAAAAACGATAATCAGGATCATAACCGTCGCCACCAGCGTGACATCGCTGTGGTTGCGCTGGAAGCCCTCCAGATAGGCCAGGTTACCCAAACCGCCCGCGCCGATCACCCCGGCCATCGCGCTGTAGCTGACCAGCGCAATCAGCGTTACCGTCATACCGGAAACCAGCGCCGGTGAAGATTCCGGCAGCAGTACGCGAAAGATCAGCGTGCTCAGCCGCGCGCCCATTGAGCGGGAAGCCTCAATCACGCCTTTATCCACTTCGCGCAGGCCAATTTCGACCAGTCGGGCATAGAACGGCGCCGCCCCAACAATCAGCGCGGGCAAAGCCGCATCCGCGCCCAGAATGGTGCCGATTAACGTTTTGGTGAACGGGATCAGCAAAACAATCAGGATAATAAAAGGAATGGAGCGGAAGACGTTAACCAGTACCGAAATCACCGAATAAACGGCGCGGTTCTGAAACAGGCCGCCGCGCGCGGTCAGAAACAGCGCCAGACCGAACAAAATGCCCAGCACAAAGGTCGCCACGCCGGACAGCGAGGTCATATACAGGGTTTCACAGGTTGCCGCCCAAAGCTGATCAAGCTTCAGATGGGGGAAAAGAGTCTCAGTCATGAACCACCTCGGTCGTAATGGCGTGGGCGTGTAAATCGGCCAGGATGTTTTCCAGCGCGCTGCCGGTGGCGGCAACCTGTAACCACAGCTCGCCGAAAGTGCCGTTGGTGGTTTGCGTCATCTTGCCGTGCAAAATATTAAAAGGCGTGCCGTATTTCAGCGTCAGTTCGCCTACGATCGGCTGCTGCGTGTTCTGGCCGACAAAGGTCAGCTTCAGCACGCTGCCCGCCGTGCGGTCAATCAGTTCAGGGTTAAACGGCGTCTCGGCGCTGCTGTACTCTGCCGTTTGCTTGACGAACTGTCGGGTAATCGGCTGCTGCGGATGAGTAAATACCGACAGCACTTCGCCTTCTTCCACGATTCTGCCCGCTTCCATCACCGCCACGCGGTGACAGATTTTACGCACTACGTGCATTTCATGCGTAATCAGCACGATAGTCAGCTTTAGCTTGCGGTTGATATCCAGCAGCAGATCGAGAATGGCGTCGGTTGTCTGTGGATCCAGCGCCGAAGTCGCCTCATCGCACAGCAACACTTCCGGATTATTGGCCAGTGCGCGAGCGATACCTACGCGCTGCTTCTGCCCGCCGCTCAGCTGAGCAGGATAGGCGTGCTCTTTACCCTTCAGGCCGACCAGTTCGATCAGCTCCTGCACGCGCGTTTTGATGGCGGCTTTGGGCGCGCCGGCGATTTGCAGCGAAAAGGCAATATTTTCGCTGACGGTACGCGACCAGAGCAGGTTGAAGTGCTGAAACACCATGCTGATTTTCAGACGCGCCTGACGCAGCGCCTCGCCCTTCGCCTGCGCGATATCTTTACCTGCAATAGTGACGCTGCCGGAAGTCGGTTTTTCCAGTCCGTTCAGCAGGCGGATCAGCGTACTTTTCCCCGCGCCGCTGTAGCCGATAATGCCGTAAATCTGCCCCTGTTCGACGTTGAGATTCACATCATCAACCGCCGTCACCGGGCCAGCCGCGGCGTGAAAGGTTTTGGAAACATTACGCAAAACTATCATTTGTCGCCTGTTTTATCCCGTGTTGTGCAGCCCGCAGGCTGGTCAATAAACTGACTATTTTTAATATGTTATTGGTGATGCTTATGATACGGGATAGCGTCAGGCCGGTCGCGGGTCAGCAAAGACCCAAATACCATGATATATAGCCAAAAGGCATAACGTAGCGGCCTGCCCGTTTCATCATCAATGTTACAGCTATTTTACCGTCAGGGCGTTTTCCAGCGGTTTTATTCAACAAACGAGCTGGTTATTAACAGTATTAACTGGAGCGCAATGTTACCAGCTATTAATGCAATTTGCCGGTATTGCCGTCTGGATGGCTATCAACCGCGCAATAAACAACCACCTCTTAAGGGAAACGCAGATCAAAAAGCAGCCTTCCTGGCTGCCAATAGCCAACGGTAAGATTTTGAGACAATAATCCTTACATGCTAATCAATTGAAAAATAGAACTATTAAAGACAAGCACGCCGCTCTCCCCACCCGCTATCTTTGCAAAACTTTGCATCCTCTATGCTTGCCTTACCTGTTACTCACTTATCAAGACCTTATGCAGAAAAAATTTTGGTTCACCCTACCTGCCATCACTGGGATCGTCGTTAGCCTGTTCGGCCTGGCTTTCCTGGTGCTCGGCGGCTGGCTGGCAACGCTGGGCGGCACGCCCTGGTACCTGATTTTCGGCGCCGGTTTCTTCCTTAGCGGCATTTTTATCGTTAAACGCCGTCCGGCCGGTCTTTGGCTTTACCTGCTCTCCTTTCTGATTTGCGTAGCCTGGTCGCTGTATGAAGTCGGTCTGGACGGCTGGAAGCTGATGCCGCGCCTTTTCGCGCTGGCCGTACTGGGCGTCTGGTGCAGCCTGCCGTGGATCGTCCGACCGGTGATGCACACGCAGCGCCGCGCGGGCACGCTGGCTGGCGTGGTCTATCTGGCCGCTATCGTGCTGGTCTTCTGGTCAGGCTGGCACGTAACGGCAACTCGCTTTGTGCATCATCAGCCCGTGCCGGCAGCTCAGGCCGCGATCGCAACCGATAACGATAATGACTGGCAGCATTATGGCCGTACGCGCGATGGCCAGCGCTTTTCGCCACTGACGCAGATTACGCCCGCCAATGTCAGCCAGCTGCAGCCCGCCTGGCAGTTCCATACCGGCGATACCCTGCGTAAAGGGGAAGATAAAGCGGGACGCGAGTTCAGCTTTGAAGTGACGCCGATTAAGGTTGGCAACACGCTCTTTATCTGTACGCCGCATCGCCAGGTGATTGCGCTTGACGCCACCAGCGGCAAACAGCGCTGGAAGTTTGATCCCAAAGTAGACACCTCGGCCAATGAATATCTGGCCTGCCGCGGCGTGGCTTACAGCAAGGCGGTGGATGACAGCACCTGCCCGGAAAAAATCATCACCACCACCAGCGATGCCCGCATGGTGGCGCTGAATGCGCAAACCGGCGAACCTTGCGCCTCGTTTGGCAACAAGGGCTATGTCAGCCTGACCGACCATATGGGCCAGGTGCCGCCGGGCTTCCATTTTATTACCTCGCAGCCGATGGTGATGGAAGGCCGCATCGTGCTGGGCGGCTGGATATACGATAACCAGACCACCGGCGAACCTTCCGGCGTGGTACGCGCTTATGACGTAAAAACCGGCCAGCTCTCCTGGGCCTGGGACCTGGGCAGAACGCCGCAGAACGCGCCGCTGAAGCCTGGCGAAGAGTATACGCACGGCACGCCTAACGGCTGGGGAACCTATACGGCGGACGAAAAGCTGGGCCTGATTTATATTCCGCTGGGCAACGCGACGCCGGATTATTACGGCGGCAAACGGCGACCTTTTGACGAGAAGTATTCCAGCGCGCTGGTGGCACTGGATATTCATACGGGTGAAGAGCGCTGGCATTTCCAGACCGTGCATCATGACGTCTGGGATTTCGACGTGCCGGTTGGCCCAACGCTGGTTGACCTGCCGGGCAAAAATGGCGAAACCGTGCCTGCGCTGGTGCAGACCACCAAAATGGGCAAGCTGTTCCTGCTGGATCGCCGCAACGGCAAACCGCTGGCGCAGGTGGATGAGAAGCCGGTGCCGACCTCGCCCTCGCTGCCGGGCGAGCATTTGTCACCTACGCAGCCGGATCCGGTCGGCATGCCGAGCCTTGCACCGCCAAATCTGGAAGAAACCGATATGTGGGGCGCGACGCCGATCGATCAGCTGATCTGCCGCATTCAGTTCCACCGCTATCGCTATCAGGGCCAATATACGCCGCCTGCGGAAGGCACCTCTATCGCCTATCCTGCGTTTGACGGCGTGATGGACTGGTACGGCGCTTCGGTGGATCCGCAGCGGCATTTACTGATTGCCAACACCAGCTACATCCCTTTCACCATGGAGCTGATGAAGCATGACGAGGCGATCAAACAGGGCCTGATGAAGCCGTGGGCAGGCTGGGCCAGCGGGCAATCCTATCCGAAACCGAAAGAGTTCGCCGTAGGGCCGCAGTATGGCACCGGCTGGGCGGCCGTGGTGAAACCCTGGCTGACGGCACTGGGCGCACCTTGCAGCGCGCCGCCGTGGGGCAAGCTGATCGCCATCGATCTTAACACCCGTAAAATCGCCTGGGAAAGACCGGCGGGCACCACGCGTAATATGAATATTTTCGGCACTCATACCAACGCGCCGTTGCCGACCGGCATTTTTATGATGGGCGGCAACATCATTACCCGCAGCGGGCTGATATTTATGGGCGCTACGGCGGATAACTACCTGCGCGCTTTTGACGAAGCCACGGGCCACGAGCTGTGGAAAGCCAAACTGCCAGCGGGCGGCCAGGCGACGCCGATGACCTATACCGGTAAGGACGGTCGTCAGTATGTGGTGATTGCGGCAGGCGGGCACGGCGGGCTGGGTACCACTTCCGGCGATGCGCTGGTCGCGTACGCGCTACCGAAAGAGTAAGCATAAAAAACCCCACGGCATCGTGGGGTTTCTTTCAGTTCGTCCCTGCATCCAGACGTTTTAGCGGTCAGGATATCTCTTCCGGAAGCAGCACATGTCTTTGCTTTTTCTTGCGTTCTTCCTCGTCCGGCGGCGTTTTGCGCGTGTGTTTGAGCATGGCAACGTGGCGGGCGAAATCCTCATGAACCTCTTTGCTTTGTAAATTCACCGACGCCGCACCGTCTTCATCGATCAAAATACGTTCGCCGTCATCTTTAGCTTCCTGCATATCATTGCGGGACATGGCGTTAAGCAACCTTTCCGGGCTGGTAAATACGCTGGCGATCATTTTTAACACGGGCTCTCCTTTTCTGAGCGGGCATTTGCAGATAGCGCTTATTGCAAGCTTTACTGCCGATAGCGGTTATTCTTCTTCTTAAACCAGTATAGAGGAATATTCAGGGCTGAGTTATCAGGAGACGGAAGTATCAGAGGGAGTGAAACAGAGGGGAAGCACAACCGCCACCGCCCGGAGGGCCGATGGCGGCGAGCCTGCGCGCGGCAGGCGCATTACTTTTTAGCTGCGGCGGCTCTTCTCGCCACCTTTTTTACCGGCTTCAGAGGCTTTTTCACGGTCGTTTTTAAAGCTGCCGCTGCCGCTACTGCTCTGTCCGCCTTTTTTGCCTGCTTCTGACGCCTTTTCACGATCTTCTGCGAAATTACCCGAATTTGAATTACCACGATGCTGAGTCATACAAATGTCCTCTTCGTGTTAAATAATACTCAATGGTTTTTTCTCAATTATTTAATCCCGGGGGGAATTAAAAATCAGTGAAGGTGCTACGTAGTTAAATCTAGCAGCCACGCTTATAATTGCAAGGAAACGGCGGCATAAAAATAAGTAAAAATTATGGCTAGTTATCTCATTGATTAATAACAACAATCAGGAAAAATCTTAATCAATTTTAATTTTATATTTAAAAAATACTTATCCCGTTTCAGGAATTATTAGCTTACCCACTGAGCAAATAAATAAATATTAATCGTTCATCAATTTCTGCCGCTTCGTTATAAGCCACTGCCGCTTCGTTCTTTTTTTACTTTCTTCTGCGTAACAGCTTTGCTGATGCTTCTGCCTGGATACTGACCAGGCGCATTCCTGATAATGCCAATAACCACACAAAGAGCTGGACTTAATTAACGAATTTTTACAAAATCGGTTGAACCGCCAGTGGCTCCGCGCCAGTAAAGAGCGGACACCATTTTTTTCTTCGGCCACGGCCGGACGGCTTCAGGGAATAGCGATTCTGGTTCAGCGCGCAGCACGACTGCCGCACAATCAGCCCCTTAACTGTGCATAGTACGGTGGAGCATGGAAAAACAACATTTTCTGACCCGTTTGGGACAATGGCCGAAGATCCAGTTTTCCGAAGTGTGTATCACCGCCTGCGGCGGCAGCATCCAGCCTGAACTCTACGTGCGTGACCGCGCCGATCCACCACGCTGGCTGTTTATCCGCCGCCTTGGCGGCAGCGAGAACCATGACGGCTTACTGACCATTTACAGCCAATGGCTGGCGGAATTTCATCAACAGCGTGGCACCGATTTCTGTTTGCCGCCGCCCTTTGACAGGGCTTTTGAGAACGAGCTGCCAGCGGAAATTTCGGACGCGCCGCATAGCGCTGCATTACGGCCATCGCTTATCGCCGAACGTTAAACGCCTGTGGCCGCCTTCTTCCCGTAAAAATTTATCTATACTTTTCAGCGGACGCCTGACGCTCAGGCCCGGTAGATAAAAAAGGGAGAGCCTATGAAAGCACTAGTCTGGCATGCTGTCGGCGACATTCGTCTTGATGACGTCCCGGAGCCAGCGATAGAAAAACCAACCGATGCGGTGATCCGCCTGACGGCTTCCGCTATCTGCGGCACCGATCTGCATTTTGTTCGCGGCACCTTCAGTAAAATGCAGCCCGGCACCATTCTGGGACACGAAGGCGTCGGCGTGATTGAAGCGCTCGGCGACGATGTTCGCAATTTCGCTGTCGGCGACCGCGTGGTGGTTTGCTCGACCGTTTCCTGCGGCACCTGTCCGCCCTGTCGGGAAGGCAATACCGCCCAGTGCGACAACGCCAACCCCAACGGGCCTGCCGCCGGCACCTGCTTTTTCGGCGGCCCGGCCGCAACCGGCCCGGTAAACGGGCTTCAGGCGGAAAAAGCGCGCATTCCCTATGCCGTCAATACGCTGGTAAAAATTCCCGATAACGTCAGCGACGAGCAGGCGCTGATGGTTAGCGATATTTTCCCCACCGCCTGGTTTGGCGCGGAAGCGGGCGAAATCAAAAAAGGCGACGTTGTGGCGGTCTTCGGCTGCGGGCCGGTCGGCCAGTTCGCTATCGCCAGCGCTTTCCTCAAGGGCGCCGCCCGCGTGATTGCGGTGGACGGCCATGTCGATCGCCTGGCTATGGCGCGTCGTCAGGGTGCATTCACGGTAAATTTTGAAGAAGAAGATCCGGTAGAAACCCTTAATCGCCTGACGGGCGGCGTCGGCGCGGACTGCGCTATTGATGCAGTCGGCGTAGACAGCCAACATGCGCACCACGGCCCGGCAGCGGAAGAGGCGCAGCAAAAAGCAGAAAAATTTGCGGCGGAAGTGGATCAGGTGGCACCAGAAACGCACCCGCAGGCAGGCAACTGGGTGCCGGGCGACGCGCCCACTCAGGCGCTGGAATGGGCTATCGCCACGCTGAAAAAGGCCGGTCGTTTAAGCATTATCGGCGTTTATCCGCCGGAAGCGGAAACTTTCCCTATCGGCAAGGCGATGAATAAGAATCTGACCCTTAAGATGGGCAACTGCAACCATCACACTATTATTCCGGGCTTGCTGGAACTGGTACGCACCGGCGCCATCGATCCGGTCAAGGTATTAACGAAAGTGGAGCCGCTTAGCGACGTACTTGACGCTTATAAAGCCTTCGACAAGCGCCAGCCAGGCTGGATTAAAACCGAACTCGTGCCACAAAGCTGACAACTCTGCCCCGTCATCGCGGCGGGGCCACCAGCAACTGGAGTCTCACAATGGATAAGGAATTACTGAATACCGCCGAAAGACTCGGCAAAGTTTTACTACAGGCCGGGGCCAAAGTGGCTGCCGCCGAATCCTGCACGTCAGGTCTGGTCAGCTCTGCACTGGGCGCGGCAAGCGACAGCAGCAGCTATTTCACCAGCGGGTTTGTAACCTATACCGACAGCGCCAAACATCGCATTCTGCACGTCAGTGAAAAAACGCTCCAGGAACACACGGCGGTAAGCGAGGCGACCGCGCGCGAAATGGCAGCCGGCGCGAAAGAAGTGTCGGGCGAAAAAGCCAGCATTGCGGTTACCGGCTATGCCGGGCCGGACGGCGGCGAAGATGGCACGCCTGCGGGTACGGTGTGGTTTGGCTGGGGCCTGCCAGATGGCGAGGTACGCGCGCTGAAGCAGCATTTTTCAGGGGATTGCGAAGAGGTAGTAAGAAAAGCCGCCCTGTTTGCTCTGCAGCACCTTACTGAACTGCTGCAAAGCCAACGCTGAACGGCATTGGGCGAACCTTAGCGTTCGCCCTTGAGAGTGTTACGGATCGCCAATCTGTTTTACTGCGATTTCCGTTTGCTTATCTTTATGTTTTACAAAACCGCTCACCCGTACCAGATCTTTGGCATCGTACTTCTCTCCGCCCCAGGCTGATTCAGGGATAACCAGATTGATATTGCCTGATTTATCCTGGAAGGTATAAATATTGCCAGAAACCTTTTTGATGATATTCCCTTCCATCGTCACCCAGGAACCTTCCTTCAGCGTACGAACCGACTTCACCAGGCTCTCGTTAGTATCTTCCGAGCCTTTGTAGCCTGCATCCTGCTTGTGCGGCGGTGGCGGCGTTTCTCCCGCTTTAAATCCCCCTTTGTCCTCGGCCATCACGTTCAGGCTAAGGGCAAGCAGCGCGGCCAGCGTAAGCACTTTTTTCATAA
This sequence comes from Erwinia artemisiae, assembly GCF_051400835.1. Classification (NCBI taxonomy): domain Bacteria; kingdom Pseudomonadati; phylum Pseudomonadota; class Gammaproteobacteria; order Enterobacterales; family Erwiniaceae; genus Erwinia; species Erwinia artemisiae. The sequence continues at coordinate 522,784 of NZ_JBLFFM010000001.1, forward strand.
ACACTCCTTTCGTTTAAAAAGTCCGATCTTGGTTCTGCATAACTTAAGCCTGGCAGAAAGCCGCTACTTTTCAGGTACAAAGTGTAAAAAAACCTGAATTAATCAGGTTTTATCAGACGAATCGCGTGTTCCAGCACCTTCTGCTCGTCCCGATCCGCATCCGTTCGTTCATGGCGTGTTCTGACCAGCAGGTTTGCCAGGATATCCCGGCTGGTATTGTGTCCGCTTTCAGCCAGCACAATGGCCGCGTCGCCAATCACCCGACAGACTTCGTCATAATATTCTTCGCTCAATACATCACGTTTCATAAGACCTCACTTTTTAAACCGGCTTGAAGGAAAAGCCGACCAAAAGTATTAATCCTGAAACGTTGTATCGCCATTGGGCCGCCTGGCGCGGGCGACTTATTGTGATGCCGATCACAATAAATCGCCGACGTGCCTGGAGGGTTAGCGGCTGTAGAACGGGAAGGCGCCAAACAGCAGGCCGCCTACCAGCAGCGCCATACTGACCAGGATCCCCCACTTAATGGCAAAGCGCTGATGGTCGCCGATATCCACTTTCGCCAGTCCAACCAGCAGATACACCGAAGGCACCAACGGGCTGAGCAGATGGAAAGGCTGGCCGATGATTGACGCCCTGGCGATTTCTTCTGCGCTGATACCATAGTTCAGGGCTGTCTGGGCAATCACCGGCAGGATGCCGAAATAGAACGCATCGTTAGACATAAAGAAAGTGAATGGCAGGCTGACCAGCGCGGTGAAGATCGCCAGATAAGGCCCAAAGCTATGCGGGATTACCGCCAGCAGGCTTTTCGCCATTGCATCGACCATGCCGGTGCCGGACAGAATGCCGGTAAACACCCCGGCGGCGAAAATCAGCGAGGTGACCGCCAGCACGTTGCCTGCATGGGTATTGATACGCGCTTTTTGCTGTTCCAGCGAAGGGTAATTCAGCATTACCGCAATGGCAAAAGCCAGCATAAACAGGATCTGGATAGGCATCAGCCCGGTCACCAGCAGCACCAGCAGCACGGTGGTCAGAATAAAGTTAGGCCAGAACATTTTTGGCCGCCGGTTCGCTGCGCACTCCTGCGCGTCGCCCAGACCCAGCTCGATATTATCCAGATGATCGTTATCGAGCTTCATCACGCCCAGCCTTCTGCGCTCGCGGATGCCGAACAGCACCGCCATACCAACGAGTGTGACGCAACCCAGAAACATGGCGGGCAGCATAGGAATAAAGATGTCCAGCGCATCGATATGCAAGGCCGCCGCCGCGCGCGCCGTTGGGCCGCCCCACGGCGACAGATTCATAATGCCGCTGGCAAGGTTGACCAGACAGGTCATTGCCAGCACGTTCATGCCCAGCTTGCGGTAGAGCGGCAAAAACGCCGCCACGGCAATCATATAGGTGGTGGAGCTGTCGCCGTCCAGTGAAACCAGCAGCGTCAGTATCGCCGTGCCTACCAGCACCTTAAGCGGGTCGCCGCGCACGATTTTCAGGATAAAGCGTACCAGCGGGTCAAACAGTCCGGCGTCGATCATCAGGCCAAAATAGAGAATGGAAAAGGTCAGCATCACGCCCGTCGGCGCCAGCGCTTTTACGCCATTCAACATCATTTCGCCAAGCCCATGATAATAACCCGCCGCCAGTGCAAAGACCGTCGGCACGATAATCAGCGCGATCAGCGCCGACATCCTTTTGGTCATAATCAGGTACATGAAACAGGTCACCATCGAAAAACCCAGTATGGTCAGCACATTACTTCCCCTCTTTCGGATGCATATCGCAGGCTGCGGCACGACGGCCATCAGCAAAAGTTATCGTTCAGGTCCGGGCGGGTATAAAAAGTAAGACGGGCGTTTCCACCTGTCGCGTTAAGCTATTGTTTTATGGCTGTACCACCCGAATATTGATAATAATATGTAATAAAAAATCATCATTTTTTTAACAAAGAAGAGTGACGGCGATCGGCTTTACCGGCCGTGAAAACGGGTTATTGTGATTGCGATCAAACTAACCGTGGCCCTGAAAGAGTGGAAGAGAAGAAAGGGTAAACCGTTGGTGTTGCGTAGCGCCTGGATGCCTGTTCCTTTTTTGTGACAACGTAACAGATGGCTGTGAATATAGCATTGCATCCAAACCTGAAAGGTGACAACGTAACGAGCAGCATTAGCATTACTTTTAATGTTGTCCTGTAATAACCCTGCTTTTTGAAGGCTATAGATGCCCCCCTACGAATACGAAAGCCTTGCGTTACAGCGTCACGCATATATAAATCCTTGATTTGCATAATAGCCGACATATTCCTCTACCCCACCGGCCATAAAACTAAATCTTTACCGCAATTTGCCGATACAGAAAGCATCCTATTTCCTTTAAGGCTAATCAGATGTCCCTGAAAAGATCGTCGCTTTTGGTTCTGCTGTTCCTGTTTATCATTTTTTTCACCAGCATGATCGCTAACGTCTGGCTGCTGACCCGCAGCAATACGTCGCTGGATGCGGTGAATAGAGAGATCCGTGTAGTGCTGTCTATTATCGATCCTATTAACCACAGCCGTACCCTGCGCGTGCGCCTGATGGAATATATGAAAACGATGGAAAACAGCGGCGGCCTGCAGTCTGAGCAGACGATTAGCGGGCTGAATGAAGTGCTGGGCAAAGCGGACAAGGCTTTCCAGGCCTATCTGGCCGCGCCGAAGCTGGATGGCGAAGCCAGCCTGGCCGATGAGTATCGCACCACCTATGAAACTTACCGCCGTCAGGGTATCGACCCGCTGCTGGACGCGGCTAAAACCAATGACCAGGCGCGCTTTAAGGCGCAGCTGCCAACCGTCATCAGCCTGGATCACCAGTACGAAGTGGTGCTGGACAAAGTGCTTGCGCTGCACGAGCAGTACGCGAAGCGCCTGAACAGCGATGCGCAGGATCACTTCACCTTTGGTATCGGCCTGATTGTCGCCTTCGGCGTGCTGTTCCTGGTTGTTATCGCAGGCGTGTTGATGTTCCTGAAGCGCTACGTGCTTAGCCCGCTGGACAGCGCCAAAGCGCATTGCAGCCAGATTGCTCAGGGTATCCTGGATACGCCGGTGCCGGTGGTGGCCTCTTCCCGCAGCGAAATACAGGATCTGATGGGCACCATGGAGCAGATGCGCCGCTCGCTGACCGATATCATCAGCCAGGTGCGTAACTCCACGCAAACCGTGTCGCACGCCTCGCAGGAAATCGCCGCCGGTAACGTCGACCTGGCTTCGCGTACCGAGCAGCAGGCCGCCGCGCTGACGCAGACCGCCGCCAGCATGGAAGAGCTGGGCGCCACGGTGAAACAGAATACCGAAAACGTCTTTGAAGCCAGCCGTCTGACCAGCGAAGCGGTGAAGAACGCGAAAACCGGCGAAAAAGTCTCGCAGGAAGTCATCGTCACCATGGGCAAAATCAACAGCAGCTCGAAGAAGATTGAAGACATTACCGGCGTGATTAACAGCATCGCTTTCCAGACCAATATCCTGGCGCTGAACGCCGCGGTGGAAGCGGCGCGCGCGGGTGAACAGGGACGCGGCTTCGCGGTCGTGGCGGGCGAAGTTCGCAACCTGGCGCAGCGCAGCGCGGTAGCGGCAAAAGAGATTGAAAGCCTGATTGCCGAATCGGTCGCCAATATCAAAGCCGGTTCCGATCAGGTCAGCCGTACCGGCGACGCTATCGGCGCGATTATCGCCTCGGTCAGCCAGGTCGATGTACTGATGGATCATATCTCGACCGCGTCTGACGAGCAGAGCCGCGGCATCAGCCAGATTGAACAGGCGGTAACCGAGATGGACAGCGTGACCCAGCAGAACTCCGCGCTGGTGCAGGAGTCGGCAGCGGCTTCCGCCTCGCTGGAAGAGCAGGTGCACTTCCTTAACCACTCCGTTTCTACCTTCCGCCTGTCCGACGCGTAATTTTCTTACCCCCGGCATCCCGCCGGGGTTTCACTATAACAATAAGCATTAATGCGCCCACGCAGGCGCTCTACTTTTATGAGAACACCATGGCAAAATTATCTGCATTCTGGAACGCACTGATTCCAAAAAAACTTAATCCGCTGGCCGGTCGTCCGGTCAGCAACACTTATGACTGTCGCGCCCTGCCGACCGCTTTCGGCAGCCTGGGTACCGGCGGCGGTAAAGGCCTGCTGATGGTCTTTGTACCGCCGGAAGCCGATTTCGCCCGCGTGAACGACGCGTGGCAAAAGATGAGCGCGCCGGGCCGTACCGTCTTCGCTATCTCCTCTACCGGCGCGCTGTGCGCGCAGAAAGGCCGCTCCGCCTACTGTGCCACCAACGGCCCTCAGGGCAGCTGGCTGTGGCTGCCCGAGCAGACGGTCGCCCGTCATGAGGTGCACACTATCGATCTGCAGGTGCCACGCGGCGCTACCGTTGCCGATCGTATCGACAGCATTCGCGCCCAGCTTGATCGCCTTCAGGTCAATATGTCGCTCTCTGCCGAAGAAACCTTCGCGATGATCTACTGCGACGGCCTCTCCTCTGCCGAAGGCTTTATGATGCAGGCCTGGTATGACAGCGGACGCTTCCCCTGCCTGGCTATCGGCGGCTCGGCGGGCGGCCGCACCGATTTTCAGAACACCTGGATGGCCACCAGCGGCCAGCTGCTGCAAAACAAAGCGGTGATCGTGTTCTGCCGCATGGCGAAAGGGAAATCCTTTGCGCCGTTTAAAAGCCAGAACTTCCAGCCCACGCAGCAAAGCTGGCTGGTGGCGGAAGCCGATCCCGTCGCGCGCACCGTAAGTTCGCTGTTTGACGCAACGGGTCGCCAGCAGCCTGCGGTAAAAGTGCTGGCCGACGCGCTGCACTGTAAGCCTGAGCAGCTGGAGCAAAAGCTGAAGGGCAAAACGTTCGGCGTGAAGGTGGCGGATGAGTACTTTATTCGCTCCGTAGCGAAAATCGACGCGGAAAGCCTGACGTTCTTCTGCGATCTGGAGTTTGGCGACCGTCTTTATCTGCTGGAGGCGGGCGATTTCGTTTCCGCCACGCGTAAGGACTGGGACAGATTCGTCGCCACGCATGGCAAACCGGCCGGACTGCTGCTGAACGACTGCCTGCTGCGCCGCCTTAACAACCCGGAAAGCCTGCCTGCGGCGGAGCTGTTCGACGGCGTGCCGGCCGCTGGCTTCTCCAGCTTTGGCGAAATATTCGGCGTGCCGATCAACCAGACGCTGTCCGCCCTCGCCTTTTTCGATCGCGACGTCAAAGCCATGAGCCGCTTCCCGATTGAATATGCCGACTACGCTGGCCACTATGCCCAGCGCTCGCTGCGTCGTTGGGAAGCGCTGCACACGCTGCAAACGGACGTTATTGATAAAGTGATCGACTATCAGCAGCAGATCGGGCCGGTAGTACAAACTTTCCCGCTGCTGGAAAAAGCCACCAGCCGCCAGAGCGCAGCGCTGGATGTGGCTGGCGTGAATATCGGCGAGATCGGCGAGGCGGCAACCGTCACGCTGCAGGCGCAGGATGAGCTGGGCCTTGAAATCGGCGAGCTGGAAAGAATTTCGCAGGGCATTACGCAAATCACCAGCGGCATCAGCACCATTGCCGACCAGACCAACCTGCTGGCGCTGAATGCGGCGGTGGAAGCCGCCCGCGCCGGATCGGCCGGTCGCGGCTTTGCCGTGGTAGCAGAAGAGGTACGCCGCCTGGCCCGTTCTTCTAAAGAACAGGCTGACGCCACGCGTGAAAGCATCAACGAGACGGTAGCGACCATCGCGCGGATTAAAAAGACGGCTTCTAAAACCGTTGCCACCACGGAAGATATGGCGCAAAAAAGCCACGCGGCACGCGGGCAGATCGCCAGCCTCAGCGAGCAAAACAGCGCCGAGCGCAGCGGGATGGTCGAAAATATCGACCGGCTGAAAAACGCTGCCGACGGTCTGGACGCCATGCATAAAGCGGTGGCGCAGCTGACGGTGCTCCAGGAACTGGTGCGTTCCTGATCCTGTGCGCGAGGCCCGCTGCGGCCTCACGCATTTTTATACTTTTTTTATATTTTCCCGCCGCATTTTTGCAAAATCTTTGCGGCCCACTTTTTACACTCATGGCGAAATGACTCTCTTAATGAGGTGAACCGTGAGTGTTGCAGTAATAACCGGCGTGCTGCTGGTAGCGTTGTTGCTGGGCTATCTGATTTATGCCCTGATTAACGCGGAGGCCTTCTGATGGCGGCTTCCGCATTGTTAATAGCGAGCTATCTGGCGGCGCTGCTGCTGCTGGCCTGGCCGCTGGGTCGGCTGATAGCCCGCCTGATCGATCCCCGTCCCTTACCTTTTGTCGGCGGTGTTGAAACCTCCCTCTGGCGCCTGGCCGGTCTGCGCGGTGAAATGCGCTGGCAAACCTATCTGCTGGCTATATTGCTGTTTAATGCGATGGGCTTTGCCCTGCTGCTGGCGATCCTGCTGTTACAAGGCTCGCTGCCTTTAAATCCGCAGCATTTTCCCGGCCTGAGCTGGGATTTGGCGTTAAACACCGCCGTCTCTTTTGTCACCAATACCGACTGGCAGGCCTATGCCGGCGAATCGTCGCTGAGCTATTTCAGCCAGATGGCCGGGCTGACGGTGCAAAACTTTCTCTCGGCCGCCAGCGGCCTGGCCGTCGCTTTCGCTCTAATCCGTGCGTTTGCACGTCGCTCCTCGGCCACGTTGGGCAACGCCTGGCAGGATCTCGGCCGTATCGTCCTCTGGCTGCTGCTGCCGCTTTCGCTGCTGTTTGCGCTGCTGCTGATCCAACAGGGCGTGGTGCAAAGCTTCTCCGCCTATCTGCCTTTCACCAGCCTTGAAGGCGCGAAGCAGCTGCTGCCGATGGGGCCGGTCGCCTCGCAGGAAGCGATCAAGCTGCTGGGCACCAACGGCGGCGGTTTCTTTAACGCCAACTCGGCACATCCGTTTGAAAACCCTACCGATATCAGCAATTTTGCGCAGATGCTGGCTATTTTCCTGATCCCGGCGGCGCTCTGTTTCGCCTTTGGCGAAGCGGTCGGCGACGCCCGTCAGGGACGGGTGATCCTGGCGGCGATGACGCTGATTTTTGTGCTTTGCGCCAGCGCGATGTTCTGGGCGGAGCTACAGGGCAACCCGACGCTGCGGGCGCTGGGCGTTGACGGAACCAACCTGGAAGGTAAAGAGAGCCGTTTCGGCGTGTTGGCAAGCGGCCTGTATGCGGTGGTCACCACGGCGGCCTCATGCGGCGCGGTCAACGCCATGCACGACTCTTTCACCGCGCTGGGCGGCATGATCCCGATGTGGCTGATGCAGATTGGCGAAGTAATCTTCGGCGGCGTGGGTTCGGGGCTTTACGGCATGCTGCTGTTCGTGCTGCTGGCGGTGTTTATCGCCGGGCTGATGATTGGCCGCACGCCGGAATACCTGGGCAAAAAGATCGACGTGCGCGAAATGAAAATGACGGCGCTGGCGATCCTGGTAACGCCCGCGCTGGTACTGCTCGGCAGCGCGCTGGCGATGATGAGCGACGCCGGACGCGCGGCGATGCTGAACCCCGGCGCGCACGGCTTCAGCGAAGTGCTTTACGCCCTTTCGTCCGCCGCCAACAACAACGGCAGCGCCTTTGCCGGTCTGTCAGCCAATACGCCGTTCTGGAACCTGCTGCTGGCCTTCTGCATGTTGGCGGGCCGCTTTATGGTGATTGTGCCGGTCATGGCCATTGCCGGATCGCTGGTAGCTAAAAAAATCCAGCCGGTCAGCAGCGGCACCCTGCCCACGCACGGCCCGCTGTTTGTCGGCCTGCTGATCGGCACCGTGCTGCTGACCGGCGCGCTTACCTTTATCCCCGCTCTGGCTTCCGGCCCGATAGCGGACCACCTGATGCACATGGAGCGTACCCGATGAACCGTAAACAATTGGCTCTGTTTGAGCCTTCGCTGCTGCGCCAGGCGCTGGTTGACGCGGTGAAAAAACTGTCGCCGCAGGCTCAGTGGCACAATCCGGTGATGTTTGTGGTCTGGATCGGCAGCGTGCTGACCACGCTGCTGGCGATAGCGATGGCCTGCGGCCTGGCGGGCGACGCCAGATTTACCGCCGCCGTCAGCCTGTGGCTCTGGTTTACCGTGCTGTTCGCCTGTTTTGCCGAGGCGCTGGCGGAAGGCCGCAGCAAGGCGCAGGCCAGCAGCCTGAAAAGCGTGCAGAAAACCGCTTTTGCTCTGCGGCTGAAAGAGGCCCGCCACGATGCGCCAACGGAAAAAATCGCCGCCAGCGAACTGCGCAAAGGCGACATCGTGCTGGCCAGCGCGGGCGATATCATCCCCTGCGATGGCGAAGTAATCGAGGGCGGCGCGTCGGTGGATGAAAGCGCCATTACCGGTGAGTCGGCGCCGGTTATCCGTGAGTCGGGCGGCGATTTTGCTTCGGTCACCGGCGGCACCCGTCTGCTTTCCGACTGGCTGGTGATCCGCTGTACCGCCAATCCCGGCGAAACCTTTCTCGACAGCATGATCGCCATGGTCGAAGGCGCCAGCCGCCGCAAAACGCCTAACGAGGTCGCGCTGACCATTCTGCTGATTGCGCTGACGCTGGTCTTTCTGCTGGCGACCGCTACCCTTTGGCCCTTTTCGGCCTGGAGCGGCACGCCGGTCAGCGTAACCGTGCTGATTGCGCTGCTGGTCTGCCTGATCCCCACCACCATCGGCGGCCTGCTCTCCGCCATTGGCGTTGCCGGGATGAGCCGAATGCTGGCGGCCAACGTGATCGCTACCAGCGGCCGCGCCGTAGAGGCAGCGGGCGACGTCGATATCCTGCTGCTGGACAAAACCGGCACTATTACGCTCGGCAACCGTCAGGCTTCCGACTTTCTGCCCGCCAGCGGCATTGCGGAGCAGCGGCTGGCGGATGCGGCGCAGCTGGCTTCGCTGGCCGATGAAACGCCGGAAGGCCGCAGCATCGTGGTGCTCGCCAAGCAGCGTTTTAACCTGCGTGAACGCGATTTGCAGCAGCTACAGGCGACGTTTATCCCCTTTACCGCCCAGACGCGAATGAGCGGTATTAACCTGCCGGAACGCAGCATTCGCAAAGGCTCGGCCGACGCGATCCGTCGCCATGTGGTCGCCAGCGGCGGTCAGTTCCCGGCGGAGATGGATGAAAAGGTCAACGAAGTCGCGCGCCAGGGCGGCACGCCGCTGGTAGTGGCGGAAAACCTTGAGGTGCTGGGCGTGATCGCGCTGCGGGATATCGTTAAAGGCGGCATCAAAGAGCGCTTCGGCGAGTTACGCAAAATGGGCATCCGCACCGTGATGATCACCGGCGATAACCCGCTGACCGCCGCCGCTATCGCCGCTGAGGCGGGCGTGGACGACTTTCTTGCCGAAGCGACGCCGGAAGCGAAGCTGGCGCTGATCCGCCAGTATCAGGCCGAGGGCAGACTGGTGGCGATGACCGGCGACGGCACCAACGACGCGCCCGCGCTGGCGCAGGCCGACGTGGCGGTGGCGATGAACTCCGGCACCCAAGCGGCGAAAGAGGCGGGCAACATGGTGGATCTGGATTCCAGCCCGACCAAGCTGATTGAGGTCGTGCATATCGGCAAACAGATGCTGATGACGCGCGGCTCGCTGACTACCTTCAGCCTCGCCAACGACGTGGCGAAATACTTTGCCATTATCCCGGCGGCGTTTGCGGCCAGCTACCCGCAGTTCGGCGCGCTGAACATAATGCATCTGCATTCGCCTTCGTCGGCCATTTTAAGCGCGGTGATCTTTAACGCGCTGATCATTATCTTCCTGATCCCGCTGGCCCTGCGCGGCGTCAGCTATAAGCCGCTCAGCGCCGCCGCGCTGCTGCGCCGCAACCTGGGGCTGTATGGCCTGGGCGGGCTGGCTCTGCCGTTTATCGGCATCAAACTTATCGATTTGCTTCTTCAGCTGTAGGAGGTTTACCGTGTCGCAACTGCGTCCCGCGCTTTTTATGATGGCTTTTTTACTGCTGCTCACCGGCGGCGTTTACCCGATGGTCACCACCCTGCTGGGCCAGTGGCTCTTTCCGCAGCAGGCGGGCGGCTCGCTGCTGTTGCTTGACGGCGAGGTTCGCGGCTCGCGGCTGCTGGGCCAGGCGTTCAGCCAGGCAAAATATTTTCAGGGACGACCGTCGGCGACGGCGGAAACCCCTTATAATCCGCTGGCGAGCGGCGGCAGCAACCTCGCGCCCGGCAATCCCGCGCTGGATAAGCTGTTTGCCGATCGGCTGGCGGCCGCCCGCGCAGAAAACCCGGACGCCAGCGGTCGGGTGCCGGTCGATCTGCTGACCGCCTCCGCCAGCGGGCTGGATAACGGCATCTCACCGGAGGCGGCGCGCTGGCAGACGCCGCGCGTGGCGAAAGCACGCCAGCTGTCGCCCGAAACGATTAGCCGCCTTATCGCCGCGCACACCCGCTATCCGCTGTTCAGTTTCAGCGGCCAGCCGTATGTTAACGTGCCCGAACTGAATCTTGCTCTGGATGCGCTCAGCAACAAATAAGGAACCGGCATGGCCGATATGCTTCGCCCCGATCCCGATCGCTTACTGCAACAGACCCACGAGCGGCCGCGCGGCAAACTGAAAATTTTCTTCGGCGCCTGCGCGGGGGTAGGCAAAACCTGGGCGATGCTTCAGGAGGCGCGGCGGCTGCATGCGCGCCAGCTGGACGTGCTGATAGGCGTGGTGGAAACGCACGGCAGGCAGGAGACGGCGGCGCTGCTGCAGGGCCTGCCGCGCCTGCCGCCGCAGCAGCGCCAGCATCGGGGCCGTCAGGTTGAGGAGTTCGATCTGGACGCCGCGCTTGCGCGTCATCCCGCCGTGATTTTGATTGACGAGCTGGCGCACAGTAACGCGCCCGGCTCGCGTCATCCCAAACGCTGGCAGGATGTGAAAGAACTGCTGGCGGCCGGGATCGACGTGCTGACCACCGTCAATGTGCAGCATCTGGAAAGCCTGAACGACGTGGTCAACGGCGTTACCGGCATTCAGGTGCGCGAGACGCTGCCCGACCCGTTTTTCGATGCCGCCGATGAGATAATCCTGGTGGATTTGCCGCCGGACGATCTGCTGCTGCGCCTTAAACAGGGCAAGGTGTATACCGGCGACCGCGCTGACCGGGCGGCCGAGCACTTTTTCCGCAAGGGCAACCTGATTGCTTTACGCGAGCTGGCGCTACGGCGTACCGCCGATCGGGTAGATAACCAGATGCAGGCCTGGCGCGACGGGCGCGGGCGGGACAAAGTGTGGCACACGCGGGATGCGGTGCTGCTTTGCGTGGGCTACGACGAAGGCAGCGAAAAGCTGGTGCGCACCGCCGCGCGGCTGGCGGCCAGGCTGGGCAGCGAATGGCATGCGGTCTGCGTGGAAACGCCAGGCTGGCTGCGGCTGACGCAGCAGCAGCGCCGCACCGCGCTGGCCTCGCTGCGTCTGGCGCGTCAGCTCGGTGCGGAAAGCGCCGTATTGGCCGACGCCTCTGCGGATAAGGCGATTGCGCGCTACGCTCGCGATCACGATCTGGGCAAAGTGGTGCTGGGACGCGGCAGAGGTCGTCATCTGTTCCGCTCGTCTTCGCTGGCCGATCGCCTTGCCGCCCGCGCGCCAGAACTCGACCTGGTGATCGTTGCGCCCGGCGACAGGCCAGCCGCCGCCGCGCCGCCGCAAAGACAGGCTCGACGCTGGCGTCAGGGCATACGCGGCTGTCTGCTCGCCACGGCGCTCTGCGCGCTGATTACCTTTATCGCCAGCCACTGGCTGCTGGCTTTCGATCCCGCCAACCTGGTGATGCTCTATCTGCTGGGCGTAGTGGTAGTGGCGCTCCAGGCCGGACGCTGGCCCTCGGTGTTCGCCACAATAATCAACGTTGTCAGCTTCGATCTCTTTTTTGTCGCGCCGCGCGGTACGCTGGCGGTTTCTGACGCGCAATATCTGTTAACCTTTGGCGTGATGCTCAGTGTCGGGCTGCTGGTTGGCAACCTGACGGCGGGCGTGCGCTATCAGGCGCGCATTGCTCGCTATCGTGAAAGACGCACCGGCCAGCTTTACGCCCTTTCCAGCACGCTGGCGAAGGCCCGCAGCGCGCAGGAAGTAGCGGCGGCAAGCCAGCACGCCGTTTATACTATTTTTCATGCCGACAGCGCGCTGCTGCTGCCTGACGAAAACGACAGGCTGGTGCGGCAGCTGCCCGCACCAAACGTAATGAGCTGGGACGAAGGCATTGCCCGCTGGAGTTTCGTACAGGGTGAACCGGCGGGCGCCGGAACCGATACGCTGCCCGGCGTGCCTTATCAGATCCTGCCACTGCGCGCCGCAGAGAAAAGTCTTGGCGTGATGGTAATCGCGCAGCAAACGCCGCCCGCGCTGCCTGAACAGCAGCAGCTGCTGGAAACGGTGCTGCTACTGACCGCCAGCGCGCTGGAGCGTTTACAGCTGACGGCCAGCGAAGAGCAGGCGCGCGTAATCGGCGAGCGTGAGCAGCTGCGCCATTCGCTGCTGGCCGCCCTTTCTCACGATCTGCGCACGCCGCTTACCGTGCTTTTCGGCCAGGTGGAGATCCTGACGCTGGATCTGGCCTCGGCCAGGCTGCCTCAGGCTCGCCAGGCAAGCGAAATCCGCCAGCATGTGCTGCGGCTGACGCGGCTGGTGAATAATCTGCTGGATATGGCCCGTCTACAGACCGGCGGCTTTCATCTGAAGCGTGAATGGCTGACGCTGGAAGAGGTAATCGGCAGCGCGCTGACGACGCTGGATCCGGGCGGCAGGCAGCCCGTTACGCTGGAGATGGCCGATCCGCTGGCACTGGTTCACGTTGACGGCCCGCTGTTTGAACGGGTGCTGATCAACCTGCTGGAAAACGCCATGAAATATGCAGGCGCAGCGGCGCAAATCGGCATCAGGGCGCAGACGCGTCCGGGCGAGCTGACGATCGAAGTCTGGGACAGCGGCCCCGGCTTGCCCGCTGGTCAGGAGCAGGCGCTTTTTGCTAAATTCACTCGTGGCGATCGGGAATCGGCCATTCCCGGCGTGGGGCTGGGTCTGGCAATCTGTCAGGCGATCGTCGAGGTGCATAACGGCGTGATTACCGCCCATCAACGTCCGCAGGGCGGCGCGAGCTTCAGAATTAGCCTGCCGCAGGCGCCGCTGCCGGACATAGCAGAAACAGGTGAAGCGCTGTGACAACCGTACTGATTATTGAAGATGAAAAAGAGATAAGCCGCTTTCTGCGCATCGCGCTGGAAGGCAGCGCCCTGCGCGTCTTCGATGCCGGCACGCTACAGCGCGGCCTGCTGGAGGCCGCTACCCGCAAACCGGATCTGGTGATCCTGGATTTAGGGCTGCCGGACGGCGACGGCCTGACCTTTCTTAAAGAGTTCCGCCAGTGGAGTCAGAAGCCGGTAATTGTGCTGTCCGCCCGCAGCGAAGAGGAAGATAAAATTGCCGCGCTGGATGCGGGAGCCGATGACTATCTTACCAAGCCTTTCGGCATCGGCGAGCTGGAGGCGCGCCTGCGGGTAGCGCTGCGACGCACGACGCACGATACGCAAAGCGATCCGGTTTTCGCCTTTTCCGATGTGCAGGTCGACCTGGCAGCAAGGCGCATTACGCGCGCGGGCGAGGAACTCCATCTGACGCCAACCGAATTCAGGCTACTTGCCGTACTGCTTAACAATCACGGCAAGGTGATGACGCAGCGGCAGCTGCTGGTACAGGTTTGGGGGCCTAACGCCTCGGAGCACAGTCACTATCTGCGCATCTATATGGGCCACCTTCGGCAGAAGCTGGAAGAAGATCCGGCCCGGCCTCGCCATCTGCGCACGGAAACCGGCGTCGGCTACCGATTTATGCTCTGAGCATAATTTGTTACATTCCTTTATGCGGCGAAAAATTAATATCCGTCCTGCCTCACAGTTTATTATCCGTAGGAAGGTTAGCCTGCAAAAGCAATTCGCTTAAATGATGTTATGCATTGTTAAGGATAATGATGAAAAAGATATTTACTACGGTGGTTACCCTCGCCGGATGGCTGGCTGCTTTTATGCTTCCGGCCGACGCGGCACTTTCTGTGACCCAGCGCACCGATATCAGGCCCGCAAAATTTAAATCCGCCCGCATTATTTTTAACGGCGATATTACGGCAAATAAATCGCTGGAGTTTATCGACGCGTTGGACAAGCTGCATTACGCCTCGCCAGGGCTGAAAGAGATTACACTGTATATCAACAGCTATGGCGGTGATATGGACAGCGGCTACCTGCTTTATCAGGCGATAAAAAATGCGGCCATTCCCATTACGGCCGTTAATATTTCGATGACCGCTTCTTCGGCTACGCTGATGTATTGCGCAGCAAAAAAAAGACTGGTTATGCCTTTAGCGACTTTTCTGTTACATCCGGCTGCGGTAGAAAACCTGAATTGCCAGTATATCAAGCCTGACGAGCTGGCAGCGTTAAAACAGTTAAGCAACAAAGGCAATGTTATTTTTGAGCAAATTTATCGTCAATGTACCAATTTAAACGACGGTGAAATCGCTTCTTTGCTGGCCAGTGAATCTACAAGACTGCTACTGAATGCCGGCCAGGCGATCGAGCGCAAAATGGCAGAAGGCATAAGCGAAGGACTGGCTCAGGCCGATATTTCGCTGATTATTACTGATGACAAAGCGTAAAATTTAACAGGGAATTGTGAATGAGAAAGCTATTAGTGTCGTTACCGCTGGTCACTCTGTTTATTTCTGGCTGCGCCATCGAAAATTTAGATCCTGAAGACGTAAAGCCGTCGCCCTTACCAACCATGCCCTCTCCGCTGGCGAAACCGACTAAACAACAGCGCGGCGCGATTATGTCGGGTGAAAACCCGGACTGGCGTGAAGCACCCGGCCCGGTTGTACCCCGTAGTCAAAAAAACAGGCCTGGTTTTTAGCAGCAAAAGAAGCACAGGTCGTACTGGTTTTGCTCGCCTTTCGCCGCTTTTATCGGCATTTCATCTTTGGGCAGGTCATCAGCTCACGCTGCGCCGCAGGTCGTCAGAGCATTTCAGGGACACTGGCCGCAGCGTCGCTGACTTGCCTGTTATCATTGAACAGGCTGACGCTGAGCGGAGTGTTTTCATTGGCCTGTGCGTTTTTATTGGGCAGACTGCTGCCAGTGGCTTATTCGTTTTCGTTGCACGGGTTATTGACGCTGGCCCGATGGCTGGCGTTGAACATGCCATTAACCGTTGGCGTTGATTGCGCCCTGCTCTTGCCCGCATGTCTGCCTTTTAATTGCGAAAATCCAGCGCCGCCATAGCCAATTTTATATTCACCATTGAGCACGCTGAGATAACATTAATATCCATCAGGTTAACAGCTTATTTCCATAAATATAAATCATTACTCGACACAGTTAACATTACCAGGCGAAATAACAATTCACACCCAAAAGGAACAACATCATTTGCCATGGGGTTAATATCATCAGGAAAAATATAATATCCAGTTGACCCCCTGCCTCACAATAAAACAGAGGAATATAGCTACAACCAGCACGGAAGGCATGATGGACAGGATAACGCCCCATGCTTTTGCCGGCCTTTCCAGGTCGATCAGGCAGAATATTAGTAGCGTCAGCGCAACGGCGACAGTAATGTTAATAATTGTAAACGGCAGGATAAAATAGTCTGTTCCTCTGTAGTTTTTACAAAAATAAAATACAACAAGAAGAAATACACTTAGATTACCCCACCCTATTGCAATATTCAGCCAACAGGCTGACGCAATATTAACCATATAATAACCTTTTCTTAAAAGATAAAGCTTTAGCTTGGTACTTTCGCTTGCTCTGGCTATGCTTATGCCAAAAAAACGCAGATTTTAAGGGATAAATTAAAGGAGACATTAAAAATACAATCGTGAACCATCGTTAATTAATGCCATATCTTACCAGAAAAGATTAACTTCAGACGTAAACCCTCTTAATCAAACCCTAAAATCGCGCGCTTTTACCATTATTTTTGCAGCTGAACGTGACAACCATCACGTTTGTGCCAGGCTTATGTTTTCGAATCAACACCGATGAAGGAGTACATCATGAGCGAACAAACTAAAAAGTCCTTGCTGACCGTTGACTATCCGACCCCGCCATTCCCGGAACAGCCTCAGCAGGCGCCAGGCCTTGCCAGCAAAATGATCCCACAACCCGATCACGGTGAAAAAACCTATCGCGGCTCTGGCCGTTTGCAGGGACGTAAAGCGCTTATTACCGGCGGTGATTCCGGTATCGGTCGTGCCGTTGCTATTGCCTATGCCCGTGAAGGCGCAGACGTGGCCATCGGTTACCTGCCGGAAGAAGAATCCGACGCGGCGGAAGTGATTAAGCTTATCGAGGCGGAAGGCCGTAAAGCGGTTGCACTGCCGGGCGATATTCGTTCCGAAGAGTTTTGTAAAAAGCTGGTCAGCGACGCGGTAAGCCAGCTGGGCGGCCTGGATATTCTGGTGAACAATGCCGGACGCCAGCAGTATAACGAGTCTATCCGCACGCTGAGCACCGAAGATTTTGATGCGACGTTCAAAACCAACGTCTACGCCATGTTCTGGATCACCAAAGCGGCGGTGGATCATATTCCACGCGGTGGCGCCATTATTAACACCTCTTCCGTGCAGGCCTATAGCCCAAGCGCTATCCTGCTGGACTATGCGCAGACCAAAGCTTCTATCGCCGCCTTTACCAAAGCGCTGGCGCAGCAGCTGGGCGAAGAAGGCATCCGCGTTAATGCGGTTGCGCCTGGTCCATACTGGACGCCGTTGCAGTCCAGCGGCGGTCAGCCGCAGGAAAAAGTGAAGCAGTTTGGCGGCAGCGCGCCGCTGGGCCGTCCGGGACAGCCTGCGGAGATCGCCCCGCTTTACGTGACGCTGGCCTCAACGGAAACCAGCTATACGTCCGGCCAGGTCTGGTGCTCCGACGGCGGTACCGGCACGCTGTAATAGTCACAGCTGATATAATGGCCGCCTGCGGGCGGCTTTTTTGTGCGTGGCGACCGCTGATTAGGCCAGCTACGGCCCCCGTACAGATATCGCCATCGGCCTCTTCGCCAGCGCCAGAATCATCCGCCAATATTTACATAGCAAATCTGTCTCTAATCATCGCCCCGCAGCGCATCGACGGCTCGGTCAAAGAAGTCTCTGCCGCCAAAATTACCCGACTTCAGCGCCAGCGCTACAGGCTGCCTGCCGCGCGACACCATCGATGGAACGCCGGTATCTATTTCTGCGCCGATAGTCAGCGCGCCCAGCCCTAATGCGCTGACCACCGCCCCGGACGTCTCGCCGCCGCCGACCACAATCCGTCGCGTGCCGGCCGCCACCAGCTGCTGCGCGGTTTCGCCGAACAGGCTGTCCAGCGCGGCCGCTACCCGCTCGCGACCATACTGCTCCTGCACGCGTTTTACGGCCTCGGGATCGCCGGAGGAATAGACCAACGGCGCGCGGCCCTGATGCTCGGTGATAAAGGCCACCAGCTGCGCCGGTCCCGTTTCGCCGCTCAGCACGTCTTTGACCTCAATCATCATTACAGGATGGTTTTTCTGATGTTCGGCTATCTGTAAACGCGTCGCGCCGGAACAGCTGCCGACCAGGATAGCTTCCGGCCCGTCGATAAGGGGAGCCTGCGCCTGTTTCCCTTTTGCCCGCCCCTGAGCGATGAAATTATGCGGCAAGGCCAGCGCAATCCCCGATCCGCCCGTAACGAGTTTCGCGCCCTGGCAGGCGCGGCCGAGGGTAGTCAGATCGTGCTCGCTAATCGCGTCCACAATCAGTAGGGTGCGCGTCTGCGGCTCGTTGATAGCCTGCTGTAAAACCTGGCTGCCCTGCACTACGGTCTGCCACGCAATATGTGCAACCGGGTTGGCGCTTTGCCGCCGCAGCACGCGCCGCAGATCCGCATCCGTCATCGGCGTCAGCGGATGATGCTCCATGCCGGACTCGTTCAGCAGCTTATCCTGTACAAAAAGATGCCCCTGATAAACCGTACGTCCCAGCGCCGGGAAAGCCGGGCACATTACCACGCTGCGGACTTCCAGCAGCGCCGCCAGCGCGTCCGTGACCGGCCCGATGTTGCCGCTATCCGTAGAATCGAAAGTAGAGCAATATTTGAAAACGATCTGTTCGCAGCCCTGATCCAGCAGCCAGCGGCAGGCCGCCAGCGACTGCTCCACGGCCTCGCTGGCGGCAACGGAGCGGCTTTTTAACGCCACCACGCCCGCTTCTACATCCGCGTCGGCGGGCATCGTCGGTACGCCGGAATACTGCGTGGTGTTAAGTCCGCCCTCGCCGACCAGCCCTTTCGCCAGCGTTACCGCGATATCGCTGGCGCCGGTAAAATCATCTGCAATTACGCCGATTAGCATCCTTTACCCCTTAGCCGCAGCAAGTACGCTGGCCTTCATGCGTTTAACGGCGGCGTGCGGTGCGGTCAGCACCGGGATCGTGACCTGCTGACGCACGCTCTCGGCCGCGCGGGAAGTGGAAAAATGCGCCAGTATAATCACGTCGCAGTGCGCCAGCTCTTTCGCTCGCGCCGCCACCAGGCGGTTATGACTCTCCGCATCGCCTCTTTTCAGCAGGTCGATGGCGTCCTCCACCAGCACCGTGGTCAACTTCGCTTTCGAGCCCTGCTGCGCCACGTAGTCGGTAAATTCATCGGTCATGGTTTTCACCGCCGGGCCAAAAGTCGCCAGCATGCCGATATGGTTACCCTGCGCCACCGCCTCCATAAACATTGCTTCATTAGGTTTATGCACCGGCACCGGCAGTTCTTCGCTTAAGCGGTCGATGGCCGGGCCAAACGCGGAACAGGTAATTAAAATGCCCTGCGCCTGCTGGGCAAAGCCATATTTTCCCAGCTGCACAAAGCGGTCGATCATCCCGGCGGAAAGCTCGCTTTCTCTGGCGCGATCGAGAGAAAGCCCGTCATCAAGCAGGTTGACCGTTTCCGCCTCCGGCCAGACCTCACTGAATGCGGTATGAATAGGCGCCATCGCTACCGGCGTGGCGTGCAGTAAAACAATTCTGTTCATGAGCTTCTCCTGGAAGGCGTCGGCCGAGCGCACGGCGATGACTTAATGTAAGGGCTTACAAATGTCGCTGTAAAGTGAACTCCGTCACATAAATCGGCGATGATGCAGCCAGACTGTTATTGAAATGTTAGAGATGATTAGCCAGAATTGAAAGCGCTTACAAAATAAATTGCCTTTATCCGTTTATGACGCTGTGCGTCTAACCCCTGGATCCGAGAACGCTTATGACTTCATCTGCTAATACTCCTTCTGCCGCCGTCGTCCCGCCAGGTGCGGCGCCTACCGTCGGCAATCCGGCGCTGAAGAAGGTGCCCCGTCATTTTCGTGATTTGCTGGCGCTGGATGATTTTGAACGACACGCCCGGCGCCGCCTGCCGGATATGATTTATCAATACGTGGCGGGCGGTGTCGAAACGGGCCGTGGAATTGCCGGTAATTTCGAGGCCTACCGTCAATACACTTTTGTGCCGCGCATGTTCCGTGATGTCTCCGGTCGCGATCAGCGCACCACCCTGTTTGGCCACACCTACCATCATCCTTTCGGCGTTGCGCCTCTTGGCGGCGCCTCTTTTGTCGCTTACCAGGCGGATATCGCGCTGGCGAAAGCGGCCAGGGCGATGAACGTGCCGATGATCCTTAGCGCCTCGTCGCTAATCAAGCTGGAGGATGTCCACGCCGCCAATCCGGACGCCTGGTTTCAGGCCTATCTGGCGGGCGATCAGCCGCGTATCGACAGGCTGCTGGATCGCGTGGCCGCGGCGGACTACCAGACACTGGTGGTCACCGGCGATACGCCGATGCTGGGCAATCGCGAGCACAATACGCGCAGCGGCTTTAGTATGCCGATTAAAATTACGCCGAAGGTCGCGCTGCAAAGCGCCATGAACCCACGCTGGCTGCTGGGCACGGTTGCGCAAACCTTTCTGCGCCACGGCGCGCCGCATTTTGAAAATACCGATGCCGAGCGCGGGCCGCCGATGATGTCCAGCAAGGTACGCAATACCCACGCTCGCGACAAACTCAACTGGAAAAACGTCGAGGCAATACGCAAAAAATGGCGCGGCAACCTGGTAATCAAAGGCCTGATGTCGCCGGAAGACGCCTTTATCGCCCGCGATCTGGGCGCGGATGCGGTGATCCTGTCCAATCATGGCGGCCGCCAGCTGGATCATACCGTGCCGCCGCTGCTGACCCTGCCGGAGATCGCGGCGAAAAAAGGCGCGATGAAGGTCATTATCGACAGCGGTATCCGGCGCGGCACCGACGTAATGAAAGCGATGGCGCTGGGCGCGGATTTTGTCTTCCTGGGCAGACCGTTCCTTTACGGCGCCGTCATCGGCGGCCAGGCGGGCGTGGAGCACGCCATGCATATTCTGCGTGATGAAATTGATCGCGATCTGGCGCTGATCGGCGTTCGCACGCCCGGCGAGCTGGACAGCAGCTATCTGCGTAAAACAGGCTAAGGAACAGGTTATGAGCAACGGAACACTTCGTCTTTTCAGCGTGCTGGCTATTCGCGCGCCCTTCGCCGCCGTGGAACAGGCCTGGCTGCGTAGCCACGGCGACCCGCTGACTATTGACTGGAAGCCAACCTCGGTTATTGAAAAAAATATTGCCGACGGCGCAACGGCGGACGCGGTCATCGTGACCAAAGAGGCGATGGACAGGCTTATCGACCAGGGCGTGGTGGCGGCCGACAGCCGGGTGGAGCTGGTGGATTCGCCGCTTGGCCTGGCGATGCTGCCCGATGCCGTTGCGCCCGATATCAGCAGCGTGGCGTCGTTTACCCGGGCGCTGCTGGCGGCGAAATCGGTGGCTTATTCGCTGGGCGGCGCAAGCGGCATCTATTTTCAGGCGCTGTTAAAACAATTAGGGATTGAAGAGGCGATCAACGCGCGCGCCACCACTATCGCAGAAGGTTTTACCGCCGCGCAGCTGCTGGAGGGCACGGCGGATATCGCCGTTCAGCAAATCAGCGAGCTGCTGATGGTGAAAGGGATCAAGGTCATTGGCCCGCTGCCGCCGGGCGCGCAGAAGGTGCTCTCCTTTTCCGGCGGCGTTTTTAACCGGGCGGCCAGGCCAGAGGCCGCCGCCGCCCTGCTCAATTTTTTACGAGAAAAAGAGGCAATGCAGGCCTTTGCGGACTACGGGCTGACGGCGCGGAACTAAGCGGCGCCTGGCAGTCTTTAGCGGCCTACGCACTAACGGCACGAGGCTGAGCGGCGCTTTTTTCAGGCCTTTGCGGACTATGGGCTGACGGTGCGGAACTAAGCGGCACCGGGCAGTCTTTAGCAGCCTACGCACTAACGGCACGAGGCTGAGCGGCGCCTGGCAGACTTTTTCGGCCCGCGCACCGACGGCGCGGGACTAAGCCGCACACGGTTTAGCCTTTGGCGGCGCGCGGTGCGGAGCCGGTGCTGCCGCGCACGATCAGCTCGGGTTTAAGCAGGGTCTGCACGGGCGCGGTTTCGCCATTCAGCGTGGCGAGCAGATAGTCTGCCGCGACCTCACCGATGCGATCCAGCTCCACGCGCATGGTGGTCAGCGGATGCTCCAGATGCTCGGCATATTCATAGTCATTGAAGCCGGTAATCGAAATATCGTTCGGGATGCGCAGATAGCGCTCGCTGGCCGCCCGCATCGCGCCAAAGGCCAGCAGATCGTTACCGCAGATCACCGCCGTCGGCGGATTTGGCCCGTCCAGCAGGCGGAACATCGCCTCGCGCGCTTCGTTCATGGTAAAGGCGCTGTTGATCAGATTGGCCTCGTCCAGCGTCAGCCCCGCCGCTGCCAGCGCCTGCCGCGTGCCGGTAATACGATCGGAAACGCGATCGTTGGACGGCGGCGTCCCGACGATCACGGCAAAGACTTTATGCCCCAGCGCCAGCAGGTGCGCGGTCAGCTCGCCTGCCGCCAGCTCGTTGTCGTAGCCCACGCTGGGATAACGCGCGTCCACGGAAAAGGTCTGGATACAGGGAATATTCTGTTGAGCGATGCGCTCCCACAGGCGCGGGTGGTGGCTGTTGCCCACCAGCATCAGCGCATCGATGCCGTATTCCACCAGCTTATTGACCTCTTTCAGCTCGGTATCGGGATCGAAATCGGAGCTGGCCAGCAACATGGTATAGCCGGACTGGTGGATCTGCTGCTGGAAAGCTGCCAGCGGCCGGGAAAAGGTTTCCGTCGCCAGCGTCGGCACTACCGCACCAATGGTCATGCTGCGGCGAGAAGCCAGCGTGCGGGCGGCGCGGTTAATGACATAGCCCAGCTCTTCGCAGGCGCGCTCAACCGCCTCCCGGCGCGACGGACGGACGGAGGCGCTGCCGTTCAGCACTCGTGAAACGGTAGCGGTGGATACCCCCGCACGCAGGGCGACATCGTCCAGCGAAACGCGGGCGGATGGCGATGGCTTATCGGACATCTTCAGACTCCAGAGCGAAATTAGTGACGTTGCCCACAAAATTTACAGACAACCAATACCTCTATTTGAAAGCGCTTACTTTTTGCTTGACTGAATTTTGTAATCGCTTACTTTTAACATCATATTATCAAATACTGAAAGAACTTTACTTAACCATAACATTCAGGCGGGCGCGCTCGTTCATTACGGCCCCGAAATCATAAAGGAATTCACCATGCGTAGATACCCGCGGATCCGCTGGCTGATGATCGCGTTCTGCTTTTTCGCCATCGCCATCAACTACATAGATCGCATTAATTTAGCCATCGCCGCCCCACATATCAAAAAAGATCTTGGGCTGGACGACACCAGCATGGGGCTGATCCTTGGCGCTTTTTTCTGGACCTATGCGCTGATGCAGATCCCGGCTGGTCGACTGATTGACCGCCTGGGCGCGCGCACCGGCCTGGCTATCGCCGTAGGCTGGTGGTCGCTGTTTACCGTGTTTACCGCTTTTGGCCGCGGCTTTACCTCCATTTTCGCCTCGCGTCTGATGCTGGGCCTGGGCGAATCGGGCGGCTATCCGGGCTGCGCCAAGGTGGTTTACTCCTGGTTCGCCAAAAAGGAGCGCGCCACCGCCAGCGGTATCTTCGATGCTGGCCCGCGCGCGGGCAGCGCCATCGCCCTGCCGCTGGTCGCCTGGCTGATCAGCACCTGGGACTGGGAAACCTCGTTTATCGTCACCGGCGCGCTGGGGCTGATCTGGGTAGCTATCTGGCTGGTTTTCTACCGTGAACCGGAGGAGATGAAAGGCCTGAAGGAGCAGGAGCGCCAGAATCTGCTGGCCGACCGCAGCGTACAGACGCTGGGGAAAAACGAAAAAGTGCATATCGCCGGTCTGTTCCGCTACCGCACCGTCTGGGGAATGATGATCGGTTTCTTCTGCATGAACTTTGCTACCTACTTCTTCGTCACCTGGTTTCCGACCTACCTGACCATGGCGCATGGCTTTTCGCTGAAGGAGCTGGGCACGCTGGGCGCGATCCCGGCGCTGATGGGCATCCCCGGCAGCCTGCTGGGCGGCCTGACCTCTGACTGGCTCTATCGCCGGGGCTTTTCGCTGACCACCGCCCGTAAATCCTGCCTGATTGGCGGCATGCTGCTTTCTTCGGTGATCGCCTTCGCCGCTTTCACCAACAGTATCCCGGTGATCCTGACGCTGTTCTCACTGACCTACGCAGGCCTGGCCTTTACCGCCGCCAATATCTGGACCCTGCCCGCCGACGTCGCGCCCAGCGCGGGCTATGTCGGCACCCTGGGCGGCATTCAAAACTTTGCCGGCAATCTGGCCGGGATCGTCACCGCCTCCTTTACCGGACTGATGCTGACCCTCAGCCACGGCTCTTTCGTGGTGCCGCTGCTGGTGGCGGGCGGTATCTGCCTGTTCGGCGCGCTTAACTTTATGTTCATCATGGGCAAAGTGGAGCCGCTGGCGATAAAAAAAGACGAAACGGCCGGTAAGGTAATGACGGCCGATCACAAAATTTAACCCGGATGCGGAGAGAAGCAATGACTACTGAACAGCAGCTGCGCGAAGAGATCTGCCAGGCAGGCAGAAGCCTTTACGAGCGCGGCTATACCGTCGGCACCGCAGGAAATATTAGCGCTCGTCTGGAAGATGGCTGGCTGATCACCCCTACCGATGCCTGCCTGGGTCGCCTGGTGCCGCAGCAGATCGCTAAGGTCAGTCGTGAAGGCGAATGGCTGTCGGGCGATAAGCCTTCGAAAACGCTGCTGCTGCACCGTCAGGTTTACGACCGTAACCCGGAGGTTCAGGGCGTGGTGCATACGCATTCCACTAACCTGGTCGGGCTGACGCTGGAAGGGGTCTGGCAGCCGGAATGCATTCTGCCGCCGATCACGCCTTACCAGGTGATGAAGGTCGGCCGCATTCCGCTGATCCGCTACTGCCGTCCCGGCGCGCCGCAGGTGGCGGAACAGGTGGCTCAACTCGCCTGCGAAGTGCGCGGCGTGATGCTGGAACGGCTTGGCCCGGTCGTCTGGGGCCGTTCGGTGCTCTCCGCCTGTTTCGCGCTGGAAGAGCTGGAAGAAACCGCCCGCCTGTGGCGGCAGGCAGCGGTGAAACCCCAGCCGCTCGGCGACAGCGACGTCGCGGAACTGTGCGAAGTTTTCGCCGCGCGCTGGTAAGGCTTTTTACCCTACAAGGAAATAATAATGAAAAAAATTTACGCAGGCGTGCTGCTTTCTCTGGCAGCCCTGACGGGCGCGGCTCAGGCGCAAAGCCTGGTGTATGTTTCCAATGCCGAAAGCGGCACCGTTACCGGCTACCAGCTGGATAAAGCGAAAAAAGCGCTGGTGCCGATCGGCAGTTTCCCGGCGGGCGCAAAGGCGATGTCTTCCGTTGTCTCACCCGATAAGAAAATGCTGTATGTCTCGGTACGCAGCAAGCCTTACAGCGTGGTGGCTTATCATATCCAGCCCGATGGCCAGCTGGTTAAGGCCAGCCAGTCGCCGCTGCCGGAGAGCATGGCCTATATCTCGCTGGATAAGCAGGGGCGCTTTTTGCTGAGCGCCTCTTACGGCGGCGATCTGTTCAGCATTAATCGCATCGACAGCAACGGTCAGGTGCAGGCGCAGCCGGTACAGGTCGTGCACACCGGCAAGCGCGCGCACGCTATCCAGGTCGATCCCGGCAACCATTTCCTGTTCGTCACGCTGCTGGGTGCCGATCAGCTGTTGCAGTACCGTTTTGACGCCGCCAGCGGCAAGGTAACGCCCAACGATCCGCCTTTTATTAACATCCAGAGCGAAGCGGCGACCGGCCCGCGCCATTTTGTTATCGCGCCCAACGTGGACAAACAGGGCAAGCGCAGCCTCTACGTGCTGACCGAGATGGCGGGCAATATCAGCCAGCTGACGCTGAACGCCGACGGCACCACGACGCCGATCGCGACGGTAAATTCCGTCTCGCCAAAGGAGGATATGCAGCGCGGCGAAGCGCGACCGCTAACGGGTGACGACGATCTGCCGCCTTCGCATAAGCCACGCATCTGGCAGGCGGATATCCATATCACGCCGGACGGCCGCTTTCTTTATTCCACCGAGCGCACCAGCAGCACCCTTTCCTCTTTTTCCGTCGATCCCCATGACGGGCATCTGACTTACCTCACCAGCATTAAAACCGAGCAGCAGCCGCGCGGCTTCGCTATCGACAGCAGCGGGCGCTTTCTGATCGAGTCCGGACAAAAATCGACCCAGCTTTCGCTCTACTCTATCGATCCGTCCTCCGGCGCGCTGACGCTGAACGGCCGTTATGCCACGGGCAAAGGCGCCAACTGGGTATCGCTGGTCGAAGAGTAATTACTACGGGCCCGGACGGGCCTGAATGGCAGTCATAACAGGAGAGAGTATGAAACGCAGACATCCCTTCCTTTCCGCCCTGTGCGCTACGGGCCTGTTCGCCCTGACGGTACCAGCCGGACACGCCGCGGAAAAAGTGGTCGCCACCGATCTGGAGCCGCTGCATCACGTGATCCTGGAAAATCAGTACGTCACCGTGATGCGCGTCATGATCCGGCCCGGCCAGTCCACGCTGTTTCATGAGCAGCACCTGGATTATGTGAACACCCATATCAACGGCAGCCTGGTGCATATTTCCTATCCCAACGAGCCGGCTAAAGATACCGAGATGAAAACCGGCAATGTGAAGTTCGGCGCGCATCAGGGCAAATCCGATACCGATAAGGTCACCAACACCGGCACCACGCTGAACCATCAGGTGGCTTTTGAGATTAAACAGAACGGCCCGCAAAACTTTGGCGGCGCGACCCGGCCTGAGCTGCCCGAATTCCAGCAGGTGCTGGATAAAAAAACGGTCAAGGGCTGGAAAGTCACTCTGCAACCGGGCGAAAGCACCACGCTCTATAGCCAACACGGGCCGGGCGTCCGCGTCTTTTTTACCGAAGGCCGCATGCTGGAATCGGTGCCCGGTCAGCCTAACCACAATAAAGAAGTCTGGCTGCATCGCGGCGACGCCATCCTGACCCAGCCAGGCCAGGTAGAACTGATCAACGGCGGAGAAACGCCGCTGATCTTTAACGATTACGAGCTGCTTTAACCCGATTGAGGGCACGCGGCACGGCCGTTTGCCCCTGTCCATGATGACGAACCGCCCGGCTACAGGGCGGCAGCATTTTTCTTTTTACAGGAGCATGTCAGGTGAGACGATTAAGTCTGCCTTTGGCGATGAGCCTGATCCTTTTCACCGGGATAACGTCTGCCGCCGTGCAGCCTTCGGGTGATCAAGATCTTATCGCTAAGGGAAAATATCTTGCGCTGGCCGCCGACTGCGGCGCCTGCCACACGTCGCCACAGCAGGGCGCGCCGATGGCGGGCGGCTATGCGATCCACTCACCGCTGGGTGATATCTATGCCAGTAATATTACGCCTTCAACCCGTTACGGCATCGGCGAATACAGCGAGGCGGAGTTTGCGCGGGCAGTGCGTGAAGGCATCGATAAACAGGGGCGCCATCTCTATCCCGCTATGCCTTATACCGCCTACAACAAAATCAGCGACGAGGATATCCACGCGCTGTATCACTATTTTATGCACGGCGTTGCGCCGGTAGATCGCGCCGCGCCGCAGACGCACCTGCCTTTTCCCTTCAGCATCCGCGCGTCAATGCTGGTCTGGAACTGGCTGTTTGCGGAGAACCAACGCTTTGTGCCGCAGCCGGATAAGTCGCCGGAGATCAATCGCGGCGACTATCTGGTCAACGCGCTGGCCCACTGCGATACCTGCCATACGCCGCGTAATTTTTTGCTGGCGCAGGACAACGATCGCGCCTTTTCCGGCAGCAGCCTGGGTAGCTGGTATGCGCCCAATATCACGCCTGATGCGCAGTCCGGCATCGGCAGCTGGAGCCACGACGAGCTGGCGCGCTACCTGAAAACCGGCCATATCGCCAAAGCCCAGGCCGCCGGGCCAATGGCGGAAGCGGTTGAGCACGGTCTGGCGCATCTTAGCGATGGGGACATCCAGGCGATTACCGCCTGGTTGCGCCAGGTTCCGGCGGTCAACAGCGGCACCGGCCGCGCGCGCGACAGCTATGGTCAGGCTTCGGATGCCGAACAGCGGCTGCGCGGCCAGAGCGGGCAAAGTGATGCCGGCTGGCAGGTTTTCAGCGGCAGCTGTGCCAACTGTCATCAGGCCCAGGGTCAGGGTAACGATCGCTACCCTTCCCTGTTTCACAACACGGCCACCGGCGCGCCTCAGCCCGATAATCTGGTTTCCGCCATCCTGTTTGGCGTTCGGCGGGATGATATCGCTATGCCCGCTTTCGGCCCTGATGCCGAATTTACCAATCGCCTCAGCGATCGGCAGATTGCTGACGTCAGCAACTACGTACTGAAAAACTTCGGCAATCCGGCGGTAGTCGTTACGCCTGAACGGGTGAAGCAGCTGCGTGAAGGCGGCGATACGCCTTTACTGGTCAAATTAACCCGTCCCGCCGCGTTACTGGGGTTACTGCTTGTGGTGGTACTTATCGTCGCGGGCCTTGTATTACGTCGTCGAAACAGGAGGCAACATGCAGCCCACTAATCCCGGCCGCCGCCGGCTGCTGAAAGGCATGGCCGCGCTCTCCCTCAGCGCCTGCTGCGCCACTCTTTTTCCGCGTCAGCTTGCCGCACAGCCCGCTGCCGCCGATTTTAACGCGCTGTCCGCTTTTCTGGTCAGCCGCCCGGTCAGCGCCATTCTCAGCCAGCGTTATTATGCCGCGTTGGAGCGTCACTATGCGGACTTCCCGTCCCGCTTCGCCGCGCTGGCGGATTATCTCGCCGAACGGCGCTTTGCCCACGTCGATGACTTTTTGCAGGCCACGGCCAGCGATACGCCGCTTTTCCGCACCGCCTCGCTGATTATTGGCAGCTGGTACACCGGCGTGGTCGGCGAAGGTGCGAAAAGCGAACTTATCGCCTACGCCGACGCCATGATGTATCAGCCAACGCAGGGCATTCTGGTGGTGCCGACCTATGGCAGCGGCCCGGATTCCTGGGGCAGCAATCCCGAAACGGTTAAAATGGAAGGTCAGCAATGAAAAATATCGATGCCGATGTGATCGTCATTGGCTCCGGCGTCATGGGCGGTCTGGTCGCGACCCAACTGGCAAAGGCGGGAAAATCGGTGATTATTGTCGAAGCCGGCCCGCGCGTTAAGCGTCAGGAAATCGTCGAGCGCTTTCGCAATTCGCCTTTTAAGATGTCCCTCACCAATATGAAACTCCAGGGCGTAGGCTCACCCTATCCCGATTTGCCCCACGTCCCTTCAACCTATGGCGACTACTTACAGCAGGCCGGCCCGGTAAAATACCCGACCAAATACTTGCGCGTGGTTGGCGGCACCACCTGGCATTTTGGCTCCGCGCTGTGGCGCATGATCCCGAACGATTTCAAACTGCAAAGCCTGTATGGCCGCGGTCGCGACTGGCCCATCGCCTATCAGGATCTGGAGCCCTGGTACGGCGAGGCCGAACGAGAGCTGGGCGTGTCCGGCATGGACGGCCAGGATGAGAGCGGACACGGCGGCGAAGCCTGGCCGCCGCGCTCCACGCCTTTTCCGATGAAGGGGCTGGAGCCCAGCTATCTTTTTAAACGGCTTTCCGTCCTGCTGGGCAAAGGCGGCTATCATCCGGTGATGGAGCCGAACGGTCGCGCCACGCGGCCTTATGGTCAGCGCCCGGCCTGCGCGGGCAACAATAACTGCAATCCGGTTTGCCCAATCGCGGCAAAATATGACGGCTCAATGCATATTGATGAGGCGGAGCGTCACGGCGCGAAGCTGCTGGATAACTCGGTGGTTTATAAAATAGAAGCCGATGAGCAAGGTAACATCAGCGGCATCTGGTATCGCCGTCCCGATGGCAGCAACCATCACCTGACCGCTAACTACTTTGTGCTGGCCGCCTACGGGATTGAGTCGCCCAAGCTGCTGCTGATGTCCGCTTCCGAACGCTATCCGCACGGCATTGCCAACAGCTCCGACCAGGTGGGTCGCAATCTGATGGGCCATACCGGCATCAGCATGAACGTAATGATGAATGAGGATGTCTGGCCAGGCCAGGGGCCAACGGAACTGCTGGTTTACCTCAACAATCGCGACGGTGATTTTCGCAAGGATTTCCCCAGCTATAAAATAAAAGTGCGTAATACGGTGCCAACGGCGGACTATGCGGCCTCGCTGATTAAGAAAGGCGTGCTCGGCTCAAAGCTGGATGAGGAATTAAAAAGGATGTCGGCGCGTTCGCTTAATTTCGCTATCGACTTTGAGACGCTGCCGCTCGCGGAAAATCGTATCGTCCCCAGCAAAACCAAAAAGGACGCAATAGGGATACCTGTACCAGAAATATATTACAGCGTCACCGACTACTGGCACGCAGGAAAAGAACAGGGCCTGAAGGATTTTGATAAATTTGCTCAGCTACTAAATGCGCATATATCAAAAATTGATACGGGTTATCAGGATCGCCAGCATATTATGGGCACCACAATTATGGGCGATAATCCGGCTGATTCCGTGGTTAACAGACAGTGCCAGAGCCACGACCACCCTAACCTGTTTATCGCCGGCACCAGCGTGATGCCTTCTGCCTCCTGCATGAACCCGACGCTGACCGGCGCCGCGCTGAGTCTGCGCCTGGCCGACTATATGCTGAATACCGTTAAGGTTTAAATTAACGGGTTAGCGTTATTATACGGGCAGCATTAATACCGACTGCCCGTTATTTCCTGTGCGGCCCATTTGAGCATTTGGGCGTTTGGGCATTTGGGCATTTGGGCATTTGGGCATTTGGGCATTAATATGAATCTGCTTCAGAAAAAAATGTAAATCTCATGGCAGTGTTGCAAAAAGCTGAAGCCATCTCGAATATCCAGTGTTAAACTCCCTGGCAGCAGTAAATTCCTTTTTCATTCTTCTCTCGCCGCAATAATATAGCGGCAGGACAGAAAAAGGAGTTCTGCTATGTTTTACGATCGCGTTGCGTTAAGGAAATCGCCGCTCGTGTCCGGGAAGGAAAAACGAGCGCGCGCAAGGGCTAAACCACAGGGAGGAGAGCCGATGAGCAGGCAGGTTAACCGTTTTGACCGGCTGGAACAGGATACGCATCAGATAAAGCTCAATTTAGCGATATTAACCGAGCGGGCCGAAACTTTCGTTACTAAAAACGATTTTAACGCGCTGGCCTCGCGTGCCGATAACTTCGCCACTAAAAGCGATATTCACGAGCTGGCTTCGCAAGCCGAAACGAATACGATTAAAAGCGACCTACAGACGCTGATTGCGCGTGCCGACACCTTTGCGACTAAAAGCGATATTCGCGAGCTGGCTACGCGAGCCGAAATGCACGCTGTCAAAAGCGATCTGCAGGTACTGGCTAAACGCGCCGACACCTTTGCTACCAAGAGCGATCTGCAGGTGCTGGCTGAACGCGCCGACACCTTTGCCACTAAAAGCGATCTGCAGATGCTGGCTGAACGCGCCGACACCTTCGCCACCAAAAGCGATCTGCAGATGCTGGCTGAACGCGCCGACACCTTCGCCACCAAAAGCGCTCTGCAGGTGATGGCTGAACGTATGGAGACCTTTGCCACTAAAAGCGATATCCTCGGACTGGCTACGCGTGAAGAGCTGGCTGAGGTCAGGAACGATCTGAACCTGTTGCGGGTCGAGATGTATAAAGCGCTAACCGGACAGACTAAGTGGCTGACGGCCTGCATGTTTACGGTAGCGATCCTGAGCCTGACTGCTGCAAAGCTGATTTTTGTCTGACGGAGCGGACGTAAAGCTGCGGTTTTTTGCTGACGGAGCGGACGTAAAGCTGCGGTTTTTTGCTGGTGTGACGGTGATGTCGACATCGTTATGAACAAATGAATAACGGACGGCATCCTGCCGTCCGTGTTTTTATTACGCCACTATTGCTTCAGGCGCCAGGCGACAACGCTGTCCCCTGCTTTGGTGCCCAGCGAACCGTGACCGCCTGCGGCGATAATCACATACTGCTTGTTATCCGCGCCCATATAGGTGGCTGGCGTCGCCTGACCACCTGCCGGCAGCTCGGTTTGCCACAGCAGCTCGCCCGTATTGATGTCGTAAGCGCGGAAGAAGTTATCCGCCGTTGCGCCATGGAACACCAGATCGCCCGCCGTAGTCAGCGGCCCGCCGTGCGCCA
The DNA here is from genome assembly GCF_051400835.1 of Erwinia artemisiae. Lineage (NCBI taxonomy): Bacteria > Pseudomonadati > Pseudomonadota > Gammaproteobacteria > Enterobacterales > Erwiniaceae > Erwinia > Erwinia artemisiae. The sequence goes on from NZ_JBLFFM010000001.1 coordinate 554,496, forward strand.
CCATGCCCATAGGGAAGCCAATCGGGAAGCGGCCCGGCAGGAAGGTGGTTTTCAGGTTTTTGGTAGTGCCCACGCGGCGCAGCCATTCGGTTTTACCGGTAGTCAGATCGACACCGACCATACGGCCCCAAGGCGGAGCAATGCACGGGATCCCCAGGCTGGAGGCGAACTGCTGAATATGGATCGCGTAATCCCCTTCAAAGTTCTCGTTCCAGTATGGCGTGCCGTCTTTAGTAAACAGACGTTTGTTTTCCGTTTCCGGGGTACGCTTGATCAGGTTGTACTTGTAAGCCAGACGTACCGGCGAAGCGATCAGAATTTGACGTTCCGGATCGATGGCCACCGAGCCCCAGTTAAATACGCCGATATTGCCGGGGAAGACAATGGTGCCCGCTTCGGTAGAAGGCGTCCACGGGTTGCCGTCATAGCGCATAGATTTAAATTCGATGCGGCAGGCCATCTGATCGAACGGCGTCAGCCCCCACATCGACTTCTCTTTCAGCGGATCCGGGATAAAGTTCAGCGCCGAAACGGGCTGAGTCGGCGAAAACTTCTCGCCCTGCACGCCGCCTGTAGTAGAAACATCTACCTGATTAACAGGATAGACGGCCTGACCGGTCAACCGGTTCAGTACAAACAGGTTGCCGGTTTTGGTTGGCAGGATCACCACTGGCTGACGGCTGCCCTGATAGTCGATATCCAGCAGCGAAGGCTGGGAAGGATTATCACGATCCCACAGGTCGTTTTTGGATGACTGGAAGCGCCACTTAAAGGCACCGGTTTTTAAATCCAGCGCTACCAGGGTATCGCGGAACTTCTCTGTATTGCTGTTAGCGTCGCGGCGATTGCCCAGCTCGTCTGGCGATGCGTTGCCGAACGGCACGTACACCAGGCCATTTTTCAAATCGGCGCTCAGCGTAGCCCACGCAACCGGCGTGTCCTGAGGATAGGTCTGGCCTGCCGGCAGCGGCTGCGTCTGCTGCGGATTAGCCGGATCGAAGTTCCAGACCAGGCGACCACTGGTGACGTCATAAGCACGAATAACGCCGGATGGGTTACCGCTGTTAAAGCCGTTATCCATCACCGAGCCACCAACGATCACCAGGTTACCTGCAACCAGCGGTGCAGCGGTCTGCATCAGCGCGTGTGGACGAATGTTGCCCATATTCGCACGCAAATCAACGATGCCGTTTTCGCCAAAGTCAGCGCATGGCTTGCCGCTGTCCGCATCCAGCGCGATCAGCTTAGCGTCGGTCGTCGCGTTAAAAATGCGCTTGCGGCACATGGCCGGCGCTTCTGCTGCTGACGCTGGCTGCGCTTCTGGCGCATAATAGCTGACGCCGCGACAGGTCTGGTGCTGCTGCAGATAAGAACGATCTTTCGCAGGCTGATATTTCCACTTCAGCTCGCCGGTTTCCGGATTCAGCGCGTGAACTTCATTATGCGGCGTACAGAAATAAACGGTGTTGTTCACCTTCAGCGGCGTGGCTTCAAAAGTGTACTCCGTCGCATCCTTTTCGGTGCGCAGATCGCCGGTGTGATAGGTCCAGGCCACTTCCAGATTACTGACGTTATCCTTAGTGATCTGCTTCAGATCGGAGAAGCGCAGGCCGTTGCTGGTGCCGCCGTAGGCCGTCCAGTCATTGCTCGCCACGGCGGTATCAACCGGGGTGCGTTTGTTGGTCAGCTTGCCTGCCTGCGGATAAGGGTCATAGAAAGCCAGACCGATAACGAGAGCGATAATAACGATAACTGTCGTGCCGAGAAAAGGATGGAAGCCGGCAGGTTTAGCTGCGCCCTGCGCTTTTGACAACGGGCGTACAATCCAGGGTAAAGCCAGCCAGACGCCGAGCAGGCCAATAATGTCGCCGCGCGGGATCCACTGCCACTTATCAAAACCAACCTCATAAATGGTCCAGGCGACCACCAGCCACATTAAAATTGCATAAATCGACAGCGCAATTTTTTTATTTTTGAACAGCGCAATAGCCGTCAGCAACAGGCCAATCGCTATCACCACATAGAATGGCGACCCGCCCAACAGCAGCAATTTCCCACCCATGTAAAGCATAGCAATACCGACGATTGCTATAACAATACTCGTTAGCTTTATCATTTTCGTCTCTCGAATTAACCACAGGGATAGTTGATTTCAAATTACAATTACGCAACGTAAAATTAACCAAATTCAGTCAAAAAGAAAATACCATTTAATTAATGTATTTTAGGTGATAATTCAGGAGCGGAAGGATTATGTCGCGTACGCATTGCTGTCTGCATAAAGCGGGTAGTTCAGTTATGCGTTGTTGAGTGCATAAAGCGGGCATAACGGGTACGCATTACTCAGTGCATAAAGCAGGCATTTCAGGTATGCGTTGCTGAGTGCATAAAGCAGGCATTTAAGGTAGGCATAACTGAGTGCATAAAGCAGGCATTCCGGGTACGTATCACTGAGTGCATAAAGCAGGCATTCCGGATACGCATTACTGAGTGCATAAAGCAGGCATTTAAAGCGCGGAAATCGTCAGCGTTTGTTTATTGCGCATGCTGAAAAGGGATAAGGCGGCGTTGTACAGACCGGGAGACTGAGCATGCTCCCGGCGTTGTTTAAGCGTGGTGAGGTTATTTGCTGTAAAGCTTCTTCAGCCTGGCCTGATACGCTTCTACGTTATGCTCAGACTGGATCCTGGCGATAGCCGCATTGGCTTTATCGTGGATCTGTTCAGGATGGCGAATAATATCCTCAATAATGTTTTTCATGCGGTCGACCGTTTTACGACGCAGGGCATCGCGCTCTTGCAGAGAAGTAATGGCATAGTCGCAATCGTCGTTCAGCGGATGGCTAATCAACCAGCCCGCCTCTTGCGGATTGATTTCCGGCAGCGCACGCACGTTAGTGGTGATCACCGGACAGCCGCAGGACTGCATCTCCAGCACGGAAAACCCATAGGTTTCAGCCCAGGTTGGCAGCAGGCCGACATCCGCTTTTTGCAGCAGCTGCATCACTTTATCATTCGGCATGGCGCTGTGATGCTCGAAAAGATCGTAGCGGGCAATGGTCGCTTCCGTCTCACGGGCAAACGCCGGATCGTCCTGATAAGGGCCGAACGCGTAGTTGTTCGTTTTCTCAAGATCGCCTATCAGCGTAACTTTGATTTGTTCCGGCTGGATAGCGTTGGCGGCCAGCAGTTCGCCGAAGGCCTGCACGATTTCGCCGCCGCCTTTGCGATAAAAGTCTTTGCCAATAAAAACAAAATGAACCGGGTCGGCGGCATTACGCGCCGGTCGCTCGGTCATATAGAGCTTTTGCGGCGGATGCATAACCACCATCTTGTCGCGCAGCACGCGCGACAGCTCCGGGCTGTCGTTGAACAGCTTCATTTCCATCTTATAGGCCGCGCCGGAAAGCGCGATCAGCGCTAAACAATTATTGGCTGTCAGCGCTGAAGAGAGCCGTTGCAGCTTTGCGCGATTGTCCTCTTTGCTGCCGTTTTTAGGCGGCAGGATGCGTGGCAGCTCGGTTTCAAACGTCGCCACCCATTTACGGTCGGTTATTGCTATCTCGTTGAAAACGTGAAAGACATCAATGTTTTTTTTCTGCGAACCGACCAGCGGTCGAAACAGGAAAATTTTGTCTTTTTTAAGAAACTTCATGTTCAGAAGATTTATATAAGAATAAATATTCTTGTTTTTGAAGTTCACATATTCCACGTCAGCATCAACAATTATCGTCCGTTTCTCCGGGTAGTTATCGTTAGATACGCCGACTCTCATACCGCCACCTCATAGAAAATAATGCTAACCGCACTGAGTAATGTTATTAGAATTCAAATTTGCCCTGGTATTCATTCCATGACGCCCCGGTACTCCATCACATCGGCCGTCGCAAGTAAATACAGGCATATTCTTAATATCAAAACTGGCAAAATAGTTGCTGCTAAAAGCGGTGATGCTTACGCAGGTAATAGTTAATATTTAGTTAAAATTTGTCGTCAATCTGGCGAAGCACTCCGGTTAATACTGGCTGCAACAATATACACAGAAAGACACCCAGTGAAATAAAATATTACATTTACCGTCTCATATTTTTTTTTGGAAAGTAAGAAGCCAGGCATCACGGGCCTGCTGGCGCATTACAGCCTCCTTCTCTGACACAAGGGCTCTATCCAACACGTAAAATAGAGACCAGCCTTAATCAGAAAAAAGTAAACAAAAGGTTAAAAAAATTGAGTAAGATCAATAAAAATATAACAGCCGCTTATATAAGATTTGGTCGACCCGAACCGGACCAGGACTTTTCTTCTGCCCTACATTTAAAGTATTAGTATTTGTAAAAATGATGTCCGGTTAATATCTGCGCCACTGCCGCTTTTATTTGCTCACCTGAGATAGGTTGTAGCGATTTTGTAATTAAGATAGTTCTGTTTTCATCGAGAGCACTTTCTGGATTGCGCCGAATTTCCCGGGCAAAAAGAGAGGTAAAAAACAGGGTAACTGAATAAGAAATTTCTGATTAAAAAACGCCGGGGCAACATTCAGATTAGCGGAAAAAAGCGCCTGAAAAGTACCAATAATGACCAGAATAAAGCGAAAATGCCGCACGCGCGACGGATTCAAAAACCTGGCCCGCTTTTGCCGTAAAGATAAGCCTGCCTTTTTTGCAGTGCTTTGATTTAATTTAGAATTACTCAGGTGAATGGCAGGAAGCCGTCGCACCCCGGCCCCAGCCAGGTTACACTTGGTTCCCTGCCTTGTTCACCTCTGAGATAGCCATGCTGAAAGAAAATTTTAACGACCTTATCTCGCTGATGGTGATCGCTCGCGAGAGAAGCTTTACCCGCGCGGCGGCCAGGCTGGGCGTTTCCCAGTCCGCTTTAAGCCATGCCATACGCGGGCTGGAGGAGCGGCTGCAGCTGCGTCTGTTAACCCGAACCACGCGCAGCGTCGCCCCTACCGAAGCGGGCGAACGCCTGATAAAAACCATTGGCCCGCACCTTGAAGAGATTGAAAACGAGCTGGCTGCCCTGCATGAACTGCGCGACAGGCCCTCAGGCAATATTCGCCTTAACGTGGGCGAGCACGCCCTTACCTTCGCCCTGTGGCCCGCAGTAGAACAGTTTTTACAGGCGTGGCCGGAAGTGAATATCGAAATTATGTCCGATAATTCCCTGACGGATATCGTCAGCGGCCGTTTTGACGCGGGCGTACGGCTGGGCGAACAGGTTGCAAAGGATATGATTGCCGTCAGGATCGGGCCGGACTGGCGGATGGTTGTAGTGGGCTCGCCCGCTTATTTCGCTCGCTACGGCAGGCCCGCTACGCCACAGGATCTGCAGCAGCACAACTGCATCAATATGCGCCTGCCGACCATGGGCAGCATCTATGCCTGGGAGTTTGCCAAAGCGCAGCGCGAAATCCGCGTGAAGGTGGACGGCCAGCTGACGCTGAATAATCTGCAAACCCGAATTAAAGCTGCCGTGGCAGGGATTGGCCTGGCGATGGTGCCTGAGGATACCGTTGAGGAAGCGGTTAAGGCAGGCCAGCTGGAAAAGGTGCTGGAAGAGTGGTGCGCTCCTTTTCCGGGCTATTACCTGTACTACCCCAGCCGCCGCCAGCATACCTCCGCCTTTGCGAAGTTTGTTGAGGCGGTTCGCTACAGCGAGATCTGACGGCAAACGCAAAGGCCCGAAGACAGATCGGGCCTTTGATTAATAACGTTTAAACGCCGGTCAGAAGGCTTCCCAGTTATCCGTTGAGGCGGTCGCCAGCACCGGCGATTTCAGCGCTGTCACGCCAGAACGACGGGCTACCTCTTTCCTGCCGGCCAGGCGAAACACGGCTACCGCTTCGTTCAGGCGAGCGGCCTGCTCTTCCAGCGAGGCGGCGGCTGAAGAAGATTGCTCCACCAGTGCGGCGTTCTGCTGCGTCACCTGATCGAGTTCCGACACCGCGATGCCGACCTGACTGATGCCCCGGCTCTGCTCCTCAGAGGCAGAGGAGATCTCATCCATGATATCGCGTACCTGCTGTACCGAGCTAAGGATACCGCTCATTGACTCTTCCGCCTGTCCGGCCAGCCGGGAACCGTTGTCAACGCGGGCCGAGGATTCAGCGATCAGCGCGTTGATATCTTTCGCCGCTACGGCGCTGCGCTGCGCCAGGTTGCGCACTTCTCCCGCCACCACCGCAAAGCCACGGCCGTTTTCGCCAGCGCGGGCGGCTTCTACCGCCGCGTTCAGCGCCAGAATATTGGTCTGGAAAGCGATGCTTTCAATTACGCCGGTGATTTCCGCGATTTTTTTAGAGCTTTCCTGTAGCCCAAAGATGCTTTTTATCACACCGTCCACGATAGCGCCGCCCTTCTCCGCCGTTTGCGCGGCAGAAAGCGCCAGCTTCGCCGCCTGATGCGAATTGTCCGCGTTCTGCTTCACCGTGGCGGTGATCTGTTCCATGCTGGCGGCGGTTTGCTCCAGCGAGGCTGCCTGCTCTTCCGTACGGGATGAGAGATCGTTGTTGCCCGCCGCAATTTCGCTGACGCCGGTTAAAATCGTATCCGCGCCGTTGCGCACGTTACCCACGGTTTTCACCAGCGACTGTTGCATTACCGCCAGGCCGGAAAGCAGATGGCCCATCTCGTTACGGGCGCGCGGATCGACCGCTATCTGCTCCGTCAGATCGCCCTGTTCAATAGCGTTGATATGCCCCAGCGCGCGCGCCAGCGGCTGGATCAGCACGCGTTTGATCACCGACCAGCTCACGATCACAGCGCTCAGCACCACCAGCAAAATAGCGCCCATCAGCCACAGCATCTGCGTGAATACCTGCTTGCTTTCAGCGGAGGTGGTCTTTGACAGCTGGCCAACGGCGGCGCGCCAGCGATCGTAATCGCCCTGCATAATCTTCTGGTTGCCCGCAACGTTAATGCTGAACAGGCCGGTTAAATCGCGGCGTGAAGCGATTTCCATCAGCTGATTAAGCTGTCCGGCGTACGCCTGGTAGCTTTGCGCCAGCCTGCTGTTAAGCGTGGCATCGAGTCCGGGAATAACCGGCCCGTTCTGGTAGTTTTTAAAATCGCGATCGGCCAGCGCCAGCTGCGCTTTGCCGTGCGCGACCATACCGCCCACTACGCTGCTGGTCGGCCCCTCTTTTTGCAGCCAGATCACCACGCGGTTAACGTCCGCACGCGCCGCGTTAAGTTCATACCAGGCATTGGTCAGCGCGGTCACCTGATCGCTGGCCGTCGAGGCGGTTTCGAAGCTCTCTTTATTGTGATCCAACGCGCTGAGGAAGAGGATGCCAGCGACAAGCTGTAGGGTGCCGAAGGCAATGATCGTGCTGAGCAAGAACGAGGAGGTTTTGATTCGGGAAAAAACGGACATAGCCACACCTGATTATTGTTTCAGAAGCGACTTATATCGGCAAGGTTACCGGTAACATTAGAAAAAAAACGTGATTATTTATGTTGATAGCCAAACGGGCCTGTATCAGCTGCGCTCGATTTTACGCGCGGCTTCATCCAGCGCATCGATGATGTCGTACAGCGTCTGCTGCGGCAGCGCCGACTGGGAAAGGCGCATATTCAGCGCCATACGCATATTGTTGATGGCCCGCTCCACTTCCGGAATGCTGCGGTTATTGACGAGGATCGCCATCGAGCTGAGTCGGTTAATGATGTCATGCAGCGTTTCCTGCCCTTCTGCCAGCTGGCGCTCTCCTTCCCGGGTCAGGCTATAGGCCTTGCGCGCCGCCTGCGGATCGCGGGATTCGATGCATTCCATTTCCTCCAGCAGCGTCAGGTTGGGATAAATAATGCCGGGGCTGGGGCTGTATTCGCCTTTGGATAGCTCTTCAATCGTCTTGATTAGCTCGTAGCCGTGTGCGGCGCCCTGCGCGATAAAGTGCAGCAGCAGCAGGCGAACGTCGCTGGCGTCCAGCATCTTTTCGCGCCGTTTTCTCCGCGCGGCGCTGGCCGGGCCGCCGGATAAGTCATATTGAGAACTGCGCTGTGATTTCATCGCCTGCCCGAGCCTGTTTGAAGGGGATTGATAGTAAGTTAGCCCCCTGAAAAATACAACAACCCTACTTATCGTGCCAGTAAGCCACCGCACGGACGAAATCGGCGTCGCGCTCGCGCTTGCCGATAAAGTAGTCGCTGAGCTGCTTCACCGCCGCGCCTTCGCCCGTCAGCCAGATAAAGTAGTCGTCCGTCGGTAAGGCAACCTTATCCAGGTCGGCGATAAGCGATCCGACGCCAGCCTGCATTTTGCCGCTACCCAGCCAGACGATTTCCACGTTTGGCGGATCGCCAAGATAGGCTTTGCCCTGCGCTGCGTCGACAAAGGCATAAAGCCTTACCGGCCTGTCCCCAAGCGAGGTCAGCCGTCGTTTGAACGCGGGCAGCCCTGTTTCATCGCAGACGTAAAGCTGGAAAGCGTAATCCTCCGGCACGATCAGCGAGCCGCGCGGGCCGCCGATAGCCAGCCTGTCGCCAGGGTGCGCCGTAACGGCCCAGTCGCTGGCTACGCCCGACTCGTGCAGATAAAAATCCAGCGTCAGCCTGTTTTTCTGCGCGTTAAAGTACAGCGGCGTGTAGTCGCGCGCCAGCGGACGAATGCCGTCTTTCCAGACGATGCCCTCTTCCGTGACCTGGGGCAGATAAAGCTCGCCGGTGGCGGGATCCGGGAAAAAGACCTTAACGTGATCGTCGAAGCCCGCCGAATTAAAACCGGCCAGCGCTTCGCCGCCGAACTCAATGCGGTAGAAGCTGTTGGCTACGAAAGTTTTCGCAATCACTTCTACCGGACGAAAACGCAGTTCATTTCTTACGCGACGGGGAGCGCGACCTGTTTTTTCGGTCAAAATAATTCTCCTGACGGGGGCTGGCCCGTAATAGTAAACCGTAATTATTCTCAATAGCGGAGGAAAATATATCTATGATATATCTTAACCGCAAGCGGATATTTGCTCAGCGTCTGACCACCCGCACAAATAGTCCCTGGAAAACCGCGCAAAAAAAGCCGCCGGGCAGAATGCCGGGCGGCTTGATAGTGATGACAAATTTAAAAGGACGCGCCGCCGTTTTTACAGCGCCACCACGGCGGCAGAGGTTGATAATAAAGTTAAGGCGCAGTCGCGCCGGTGACGCGCCAGACCACGTTTCCGGCATCGTCGGCAATCATCAGGCCGCCCTGTTTATCCATGGTCAGGCCTACCGGCAGGCCGCGAACCGATTTTTGATCGTCAGTGAGGAAGCCGGTGACCACCGGCTCTGGCTGACCCTGCGGCATACCGTTGCGGAAGGCGACCCACACCACCTGATAGCCGTTCAGCGGCTTGCGGTTCCAGCTGCCGTGCTCGCTGACAAAAGCGCCGCCACGGTATTTCTCCGGCAGGTTGGTGCCGGTATAGAACCACAGTCCCAGCGGCGCCACGTGCGAGCTGAGCGCATAGTCAGGCTTAATCGCTTTTTTCACCAGATCCGGGCGCGGCGGCTGCACGCGTTCGTCCACGTGCTGGCCGAAATAGCTGTAAGGCCAGCCGTAAAAGCCACCTTCCTGTACCGAAGTCAGGTAGTCCGGCACCAGATCGGCACCGATTTCATCGCGCTCGTTAACGATGGCCCACAGCTTGCCGGTTTGCGGCTCCCACTGCATCCCGGTGGGGTTGCGCAGCCCGCTGGCGTAGATCCGGCTGGCGCCGCTAGCCGCATCGACTTCCAGGATGTCGGCCCGACGATACTCCGCGCCGATGCCGTTTTCAGTGATATTACTGTTGGAGCCGACGCCAACATAGAGTTTGCTGCCGTCCGGGCTGGCCAGCAGCGACTTGGTCCAGTGATGGTTAATAGGCCCGCCCGGCAGCTCGGTCAGCTCGGTGCCGGGATCGGTAATCTTCGTCGCGCCGCTCTCATACCGATATTTCATCAGCGAGTCGGCATTCGCCACATACAGCGTGTCGCCGATCAGCTGCACGCCAAACGGCGAACGCAGGTTTTCCAGGAAAGGATATTTTTGCCAGCTTTTGCCGTCGCTGCTGCGCAGCAGCGTTATGCGATTGCCGCCGGCGCCGCCCTTGCCGGAGGCCTTTTGAACCAGACCGGTCACCAGCTGCTTCGGCTGGCTGGTCGGCGCTGCCGGAGCGCTGCCTTCCACCACCAGGATATCGCCGTTTGGCAACGTGTAGAGCTGGCGCGGATGCTGAAAACCGTCCGCAACTTTCTCTATCTTCAGGCCATCCGCGACTTTGGGCTTTTCACCCTCCTTCCATGACGTACCGTTCGGGACCTTCATGGGCGGGACAAGGAAGTTTTTTGCCGTCGGCAGCTCCGGATTTGCACCGGTTTGCTTTGCAGGATCGATTTTAGCGCCGTCGTCACAGCCGGCGAGCAGCAGCGAAACCGATACGGCCAGCAGTGAGAGTGTGGTTGACGTTTTCATAACTCCTCCTTAAGCGGTGCGATCGCGCACGGCGAGCTGCACGTTGGCGAACAACATCAGAACCACCGCCAGGGTGGAGAGAATAACGCCGGCAGGCACTACGGCCCACGCGTCGCGGCTGTGTATAAACGCGTTAAAGATTTCCAGGATAATAGCCAGCAGATAAGCCCAAAAATGCACTTTTATCGCCGATCCCTGCGGATAAGAGACGCCTACCCAAACCTGCACAAGGTTAATCAGGCGAGGAATAATCGCGATTATCAACCCGATAGCGATCAGCCAGCTCGCCGCCTGCGTCCAGAAGATTTCGGTACTGTAGAGATAAATAATGTCGAAGATCCAGCCCGCCACAAAAAAGCCGAGCGGGACAGGATGAAACAGCGAATAAACGGCCACCGCAAAAGTCGAATGGCGGGATGTTACCTGGGAAGTCATTTACCGGCTCCTTAAACAGGGAAAATGCGCGCGGCCCGAAAGCAATGCGGCAGCGCAGACTGTAAAAGGTTAGTAAAGTTAATGACTTCTTGTTTAATAATATGAAGAAAATTAGGATTATGCCCGCTGCTGGCGTAAATCGGCCAGCGAATGCCGCTGCACGCCTGCCGCGTCAAAATTGCTGACGTCCAGCCAACGCTCAAAGGCTTCGCGCAGCGCGGGCCATTCTTTATCAATAATGGAAAACCAGGCGGTATCGCGGCTGCGACCCTTATAGACGATGGCCTGACGGAACAGCCCTTCATAGCGAAAGCCGAGGCGCTCCGCTGCCCGCCGCGAAGGCGCGTTGAGGCTGTCGCACTTCCATTCGTATCGACGATAGCCCAGCCGATCAAAGGCGTAACGCATCAACAGAAAATGGCTTTTGGTAGAGAGCGGCGTGCGCTTCAACGCGGGCGAAAAGGTCACGTATCCCACCTCCATCACGCCGTGCGCTGGCTCAATTCTCATCAGCGCCAGCGTGCCGACCGCGCGGCCGCTTTGTCGATCAATCACCGCGAAATGCAGCGGATCGCGGCTGGCTTCGGCCCGGGCAAGATAGTCACGAAGCTCCTCCGCGTTAAAAGGGCCGGCAGGCAAATAAGTCCAGTCCCGATCGTCTTCGGCGCTGCGCCACGCGGCCAGCAGATCCTCATAGTGACGGGCGCTTTCCAGCGGCTCCAGCACGCAGAAGCGCCCCGCCAGCGCCATACGTTCAGGCAAAGGGCGCGGCGTCCATTCGGGAAGCGGTTCACCAACCGGCTGTTGAAATTCATTTAATCGCACGGACAATTTTCACCTCAGGCAATAACTACATTGATTTTCCAGCATAACCTGCCGCACAACGAAAGCCAGTAGTGTTTGTTACCTGTCGATAAACCGGCCCGGATAGTCCGCCGGCGGTTTTTGTCGCTCATTAAATCGGCCAAACAGCCGATAACGGTTTTGTGCGATCAGATTGTAGCAGCGGTCGCTGATGAACTTTGGACAGAAGCGCAGTACCGAAAGCGCTCGCCACGGCCACGGCAGCCCAAGCATAACGCGGAAAATAGCGTCGGCGCGCAGATAAACCTGCCCCCGTTCAAGCAGCACAATGGTATTGATTTCGTCAGGCGACATACCGGCGGCTTTCAGCAGGGATTTGCCTTTTTCAGTCTGAACCGCGGCCAGGCGTACGGTGCGGCGTCTGTCATAGCGCAGCAAAAAATTGACCCAGCCGTTACAGAGTTTGCACACGCCGTCATAGAGCACAATGCGCTCCTGCGACGGCAGAGTTTCAGCAGTATCGGACATAGCATCACCAAAGTCAGATAAAAATAAAAAGCCGCTTGTATGCGACCAGACCTTAAGCCTGGCCTGAAAAGCGGCATACATCCATTTTGAATCGTTTCAGGAACACCAGAATGCCGACTCCTCAAGGCGAAACCCGCTACCAGCTGGCGTTAGAGATGCTGACAGCAGACGACGCGGGACGGGATGAAATTCTCAGCAAGTTCACCCGGCTCACCAGCGAGCTGCTGAATATTCCCGGTAGCTTCGTGTCGATTATGAACGAGCACCAGCAATACATTAAGGCGGCGCGGAATTTCTCGCTACAGCAAAGCTCGCTGGAAGACGCGCTCTGTCGGCACACGCTCGCCAGCGGCGAGGTCATGGTCTGTCCCGACACCCATCTGGACGAACGGTTTAAGGCGCACCCGCTGATTAAAGACTCGCCCTATATCCGTTTTTACGCGGGCGCGCCGCTGAAAATGCGCGACGGCGCCATTGTCGGCACCCTGTGTGTTACGGACGTGCTGCCGCATATTTTCACTGAGGAACAGGTGAAGCTGCTGGAGCTGCTGGCGGAGATCATGACCGCCTGGCTGGACGCCTGGTATCACACCAGCCTGCGTGACGTTGTCACTCTTTTGCCCAATCGTCAGAGCCTGCTGCGTGATTTGGAGCAGCTGGAGGATGGCGGCATTATTCAGCCCTATAGCCTGGTACTGATTGACTGCATTGATATGGCACGCGCCTACGACATCGCCCGCGCGCTGGGGATGTATGCGCTGGAAGCTCTGCTGCAAAACATCGCCGCCCTGCTGCGTACGCGCCTGCAGCTCAGAGACGATGACCGGCTTTATACCGTGTCGAAAGGCCGGTTTGCGCTGCTTTCCGCCGGTAAAACGTCCGGCTGGCCAAAACAGCTGAGCGAAAAGCTGGGTCAGGTACGCGCGCGTATAGGCGAAGAGATTGCTATCGATCTGACTCTTCACCTGGGCGAAGTCTCTTTTGCGCCTGCGCTCTGCCCGCCGGTTGAAGCGCTGCGGCGCGGCGTCAGCGCGCTGCATGAGGCTATCGGCCAGGGCCTGCCCTACGCCGCTTTCGATCTGGAGAGCGATAACCGCCGCAAGCTGGATTTTCTGCTGCTGCACGATCTGGCGGAAGCGCTGCGCAGCGAAGGCGGGCTTTATCTGGTTTATCAGCCGCAGATCTCGTTGCACAGCGGCCTGCCGGTAGGCATGGAGGCGCTGCTGCGCTGGCAGCATCCCCGCCTCGGCAACCTGCCGCCGTTACAGTTTCTGCCGCTGGCGGAGCAAACCAACCTGATGGCTGGCGTCACCGACTGGGTGATCGTCAGCGTGCTGGCGCAGCTTAAGCTCTGGCGGGCAAAAGGCATTAACCTGCCCGTGTCGGTCAACGTCAGCGTCAGCGATCTGGCCCGTGAAGGCTTTGCCGACTGGCTGGAAAGGATGCTGCTGCGGGCGGGCCTCTCCAGCGATTTGCTGAGTATCGAGTGCCTGGAAACGGAAAAGCTGCTGGAAAGCCCGGATGCGATGCGCGGCCTGAATCAGCTCAAGCTGCGCGGCTTCACGCTGGCACTGGACGATTTCGGCAGCGGCTACAGCAATATTAACTATCTGAAGCGCATTCCAATGGACGTCATCAAGCTGGATCGTTCGCTGATCGCGCCGCTTGCTGCCGACGGCGGCAGCCAGATTGTGGCGCGCCACGTGATAACCATGCTTAAGGAGCTGAACTATATTGTGCTGGCGGAGGGCGTGGAGGATGAGGAAACGCTGCTGATGCTGCGCGGATTCGGCTGTGATGAAATTCAGGGCTACTTTTGCAGTAAACCCCTTCCGGCGGAAGGGGTTGAGCAATGGCTTAAGAGCGGGAAAACGCCTTAGATCAGGCGCCTGCGCAGACGATCGGCTCAGGATGCAGCCCAAAGGGTCAAATCAGGCGCCTGCGCAGACGGACAGCTCAGCGTCCTGCCCAAAGGATCCAATCAGGATTCTGCCCAGACGGTCTGCGCGTTGGTAAATTCCCGAATACCAAAGTGGGACAGCTCGCGACCGTAGCCGCTGTGCTTAACGCCGCCAATCGGCACGCGCGGGTCGGAGAAGCTCGGCGTATTGATAAACATGCCGCCGGTTTCCACCTTCGCGGCCAGCCTGCGGGCTTTCGCCACGTCGCGGCTCCACAGGCTGCCGCCCAGGCCGAACTCGGAGTCGTTAGCCAGCGCAATCGCGTCGTCCGCGTCCTTCGCCACAATCAGCGAAGCAACCGGGCCAAACAGCTCCTGCTTAAAGCTGGTCATGCCGGGTTTGACGTTGCTCAGCACGGTAGGCGCATAGAAGTTCGCCTTGCCCTGCATCACGTGGCCACCCAGCAGGCACTCCGCGCCTTCGGCGATGGTAGCCTGAACCTGAGAATCCAGCTCGTCGCGCAGATCGAAACGGGCCATCGGGCCGATATAGGTCGCCTCGTCACGCGGATCGCCCACCACCAGCTCTTTTACCGCCGCCACGAATTTGTCGCGGAACTCGGCAAAAACGGCCTCCTCCACGATAATCCGCTTAGCAGCCATACAGACCTGGCCGCCGTTCATAAAGCGACCCGCCACCGCGCCTTTCACCGCCGCATCGATATCGGCGTCGGCCAGCACGATAAAGGCATCGGAACCGCCCAGCTCCAGCACGCTTTTCTTCACCGCCGCGCCCGCCAGCGCCGCAATAGCCGCGCCTGCGCGCACGCTGCCGGTCAGGGTCACGGCCGCGATGCGTGAGTCTTTGATAATAGTAGCGACGGCGTCGTTATCGGCATTCAGGACGCTAAACAGTCCCTGCTGCACGCCCGCTTCCGCCAGCACGGATTGCAGCAGCAGCGCGCTGCCCATAATGCTTGGGGCCGGTTTCAGCAGATAGCTGTTGCCCGCCATAATAATCGGCACCGCGCCGCGCAGCACCTGCCATACCGGGAAGTTCCACGGCATCACGGCCAGGATCGGGCCAATCGGCAGATAGTTGACGTGCGCTTTTTCGTTTTCAACCAGCGTGGCTTCCGGCGCCAGGATTGTTGGCCCCTGTTCCGCATACCATTCACACAGGCGCGCGCATTTTTCCACTTCGGCCAGGCTCTGGGTAATCGGCTTGCCCATTTCGTCGGTCATCATTTCCGCCAGCGCGCGAGCATGTTTACGCAGGCTGGCCGCCATGTTCAGCAACAGCTGGCTGCGTTCCGCCACCTCGCTGTGACGCCAGTGCTGAAACGCGCCGTGGGCCTGCGCCAGCGCGGTTTCCACCTCGGCGGCGGTAGCGAAAGGCGTCTGGCGAATGATGTCGCCGGTAAAAGGGTTACGGGATACGGCGCCCGCCTGAACTGCTGATGAAGTCGTCATAAGATCCTCCGTCGGCCTCTCAGGCCGGTTGGTGATAGTGACGCTATCTTAGCCTTGCGCATCCTTCCTGAAAAATGAATAATAATGAAAATATCCTGCTCAAAATGAGAATGTTTATGGATCTGACTCAGCTGGAAGTGTTCCGCGCCATCGCGGAAGAAGGCAGCGTGACGGCGGCAGCGGGTAAACTGCACCGCGTTCCTTCTAATATTTCTACCCGCCTGCGCCAGCTGGAGGACGAGCTGGGCACGGCGCTGTTCAGCCGCGAAAAACTGCGCCTGCATATTACCGACGCGGGCCGCACGCTGCTGGATTACGCCAACCGCATCCTGGCACTGACTGAGGAGGCGCGCCTTCAGGTTTCCAGCCAGCATCCTGCCGGCGTCTTTACCCTTGGCGCGATTGAGAGCACCGCCGCGGTGCGGCTGCCGCCGCTGATTGCCCGCTATCATCAGGCCTGGCCGGAGGTAGAGCTGGATCTCTCTACCGGGCCGTCCGGCGCGATGACCGACGGGCTGCTGGCGGGCGAGTTCAGCGCGGTGTTTATCGACGGGCCGCCGAAGCATCCGCAGCTGGAAGGTATCCCGGTTTTTAACGAGGAGATGGTGCTGATCTCTTCGCTGAACCATCCGCCGGTCACCTGCGCCAGGGAAATTTCAGGTGCCACTATTTACGCTTTCCGCGCCAACTGCTCCTATCGCCGTCTGTTCGAGAACTGGTTCGCCCGTGAAAACGCGTCGCCCGGCAAGATTTTCGAGATGGAGTCCTATCATGGCATTCTTGCCTGCGTCAGCGCGGGCGCCGGGCTGGCGCTGATCCCGAAAAGTATGCTGGAGAGTATGCCCGGCAGAGACAGCGTCAGCGCCTGGCCGCTGAGCGACAGCATGGGCGAGCTGGCGATCTGGCTGGTATGGCGCAAAGGCAGCGGCTCCGCCAATCTGCGGGCGATGGTGAAGATGTTAGAAGCCGTGCAGGAGTAATAGCGCTGAACTACGCTTAACCCACCTGATACCGGATGGAAAAAACTATGTTGTGGCTGTACAACACATTGATTGTGCTGGCGACTATCGCCGCGATGGAGATTATCGCGGCGCTGGCGCACAAATATATTATGCACGGCTGGGGCTGGGGCTGGCACCTTTCCCACCACGAGCCGCGCAAGGGCTGGTTTGAAGTAAACGATCTGTACGCCGTGGTGTTCGCCGTGCTCTCTATCGTGCTGATCTATCTGGGCAGCATCGGCTACTGGCCGCTGCAATGGATCGGCGCAGGCATGACCGCCTATGGCCTGCTCTATTTTATGGTGCACGACGGTCTGGTGCACCAGCGCTGGCCTTTCCGCTACGTGCCCCGCCGTGGCTATCTGAAACGCCTGTATATGGCGCATCGTCTGCATCACGCGGTGCGCGGCCGGGAAGGCTGCGTCTCTTTCGGTTTTCTCTATGCGCCGCCGGTAGATAAACTTCAGGCTACGCTGCGCCAGCGGCACGGTCGCCGCCGCCGCCGGGACGCTGCCACAGGGCCGCAGAACGAGGCGGCGCAGCCTGCTTCCCGCGAGAAGCCAGCGCGCTGACCGCCCCGCCCGCCAGCAGGCCCAGCTTTTCCGCCTTGCTGGTGCCCTGGCGGCGATCCCAGGCTTTGCTGCCGGCGCGATCGACCTTCACGCCGATTTCCCGATAGACGCCGCGCGCGGTGGCAATAGCCCAGGCGGAGCGCAGCGGCAAACCGGCCAGGCCCGCCTCGGCCGACGCATAGTAAGGTTCAGCCGTCGCCACCAGCCGCTGCGCCACTTTCGCCAGCCGGTCGCGACTGGCCGGTTGCGCATAGTTTTCCAGCGTCAGTCCTTCTTCAGCCAGCCAGTTAATTGGCAGATAGCAGCGGCCGTTTCCGGCGTCCTCAACGATATCGCGGGCGATATTGGTCAGCTGAAAAGCCAGCCCCAGATCGCAGGCCCGATCCAGCACCGCTTCATCACGCACGCCCATCACTCGCGCCATCATCAGGCCGACCACGCCCGCTACGTGATAGCAGTAGCGCAGCGTATCGTCCAGCGTGGGGTAAAGATCGCCACGCACGTCCATGGCGTAGCCTTCCAGATGATCGAACGCCTGCTGCTGCGGAATGGCATGGGCCAGCGCCACCTCCTGAAACGCGGCGAAAGCGGGATCGCTCATCGGCTCGCCCGCGCAGGCGCGCAGCGTTAACGCCTTCAGCGTTTCCAGCCTTTGCAGCGGCGTGCTTTGCGCGGCGGCGGCCTGAAAGCCCAGCTGCTGATCGTCGATCACGTCGTCGCAGTGGCGGCACCACGCGTAAAGCATCAGCGCGCTGCGCCGGGTGGCCGGATCGAACAGTTTGGCGGCGGTGTCGAAGCTTTTCGATCCCGCCGCCATGGTTTCCGTGGCATGGCTGAGCAGCGCCTCATTCATCGTGCCCTGTCCTCCAGCATCAGGCTGGCGGTCACTTTCGCAGAAGCGATCACGCCGGGAATGCCCGCGCCGGGATGAGTGCCCGCGCCGACCACATAGAGGTTATCGATTTTGCTGTCGCGATTGTGCGGCCGGAACCAGGCGCTCTGCGTCAGCAGCGGCTCTACGGAGAAGGCGGAGCCCAGATGCGCGTCCAGCTGGTCGCGGAAATCAAACGGCGTAAAGATGCGCTGCGTCACCAGCTGCTCGCGCAGGCCTGGCATGTAGTGCTCCTCCAGATAGGCGAAGATGCGATCGCGCAGGCGCGGCCCCTCCACGTCCCAGTCCAGGTTCGCCGTTCCTAAGTTAGGCACCGGCGCCAGCACATAGAAGCTGCCGCAGCCCGGCGGCGCCAGCGAGGGATCGGTTACGCACGGCGAGTGCAGGTAAAGAGAGAAGTCATCCGCCAGCTTGTCATGATGGAAAATCTCCTCAATCAGCTCTTTGTAGCGCGGCCCGAAGCAGACCGTATGGTGCGCCAGCTGGCTGTGCGGATTGTTCAGGCCAAAATAGATCACAAACAGCGAGTTGCTCATACTTTTTTTCTTCAGCGCGGCGGCCTGCGCAGCGCCATGAGGATGATGACCAAGCAGTTTGGCGTAGGTTTGCACCACATCGGCATTGGAAGCGACGGCCGCGACTTCAATCCGTCGACCGTCGGCGGTGATCGCCGCCGTAATATGGTCGCCTTCCGTTTCCAGCTTTTTAACCGGCGTGTTCAGTTCAAGTTGACCGCCCAGCTCGCAAAAAAGTCGGGTCAGGCCCTGGATCATCGCGCCGGTGCCGCCGCGCGCAAACCAGACGCCCCATTCGCGCTCCAGCGCGTGGATCAGCGTATAAATGGACGAGGCCGCAAAAGGATTGCCGCCCACCAGCAGCGAGTGAAAAGAGAACGCCTGGCGCAGATGTTCGTTTTTAATAAACTTCGACACCATGCTGTAAACGCTGCGCCACGCCTGTAAGCGGATTAGCTGCGGCGAGACTTTAACCATGTCGCCGACCGAGAGAAAAGGCACGCTGCCGAGCTTAAGGTAGCCTTCTTTGAAGACCTCGCGCGAGTAGGCATGAAAGCGGCGATAGCCTTCTACGTCATCCGGATTGAACCGTGCGATCGCCTCTTCCAGCTGCTGCTGATCGTTGTCGTAATCCATCACCTCGCCCGACTCCCAGCAGAGGCGGTAAAAAGGCTTGACCGGCAGCATATCGATAAAGTCTGCGGTGCGCCGTCCGGCCAGCGTAAACAGCTCTTCAATGGCCGAAGGATCGGTGATCACCGTTGGCCCGGCGTCAAAAGTAAATCCTTGATCTTCGTAAACATAAGCGCGGCCGCCGGGCTTATCTCGCG
The DNA here is from genome assembly GCF_051400835.1 of Erwinia artemisiae. Classification (NCBI taxonomy): domain Bacteria; kingdom Pseudomonadati; phylum Pseudomonadota; class Gammaproteobacteria; order Enterobacterales; family Erwiniaceae; genus Erwinia; species Erwinia artemisiae. The sequence continues at coordinate 573,882 of NZ_JBLFFM010000001.1, forward strand.
CTTCCAGCAGCAGCACGGGCACGCCCGCCGTCTGTAAACGGATAGCCAAAGCCAGGCCGCCAATACCGGCGCCAATTACAAGTGTTTTTTTCATCAGAAAGCTCGCAGCCGGGGAGATTTTTTTAACACGGCCAGCAACGCCTCGCCGACCGGTACCGGGGGCTTGCCTGTAAGGATCCGTGCCATATCTAAAGGTTTGAGACGACCGGCGTAAAATCTGGCGATCAGCCCATCGTCTAACTGATAGAAGCGCTGCATAACCTGCCAACGCCGCTCCGGCCGTCCGGCCAGAAACAGCATCCGGTTGAGGATGCGAAAGAAGCGCTGACGCCGCCACTGCCGGGCCATAAACTGCCCGATTAGCGGGTGCAGCCGCTCGTGCGTCGGCCTGCCGTTGTCGGCAATCAGGTCGGCCAGCGTCGCCGCCAGCGGCAGCGAGTAGCCGGTAGTAGCATGAAAGAGGCCCGCGCGCAGACCGCTGCAAAGCTGTTCCCGTTCCTGACGGAAAGCCCGTGGCTGCCCCTGGAGCGTGATCGGCAGAACGCCCTGCTCTTCGCGCTGGAGATGTTGCAGCGTCCAGCCCTGATCCTGCGCATAGTCGGCGATCCGCTGCCGCGCCTCGTTGGCGTCCAGCGCCGTACTGTCCTGATAGTGTGTGTCCTCGATCAGCAGCGTGTCTGCCGACAGCGGCAGCGTATAGACGAAACGGTAGCTCTGCTGCTGATCCACGGTGGCATCCATCAGCACAGGCCGCGTCAGTCCGTGCGGCGCCGCCAGCCGCCATTCCTGTCCCAGAAAGGCCTGTAGCCCTACCGTCAGCCAGGGGCTGGGCTGATAGCCGCGCCCGTCAATCACCGCAGCGGCGTGCAGCGTGCTGCCGTCCGCCAGCGTGACGCCGTGTGGCGTGATGTCGCTTACCTCGCACGACGTTAAGAGATTTTCGCCCAGCGCCGTTTCCAGCGCCTGCGCAAAGCTTTCCGCCGTCACGCTAAGGTAGTCGCCCGGCAGCGTGCGCGTGTAGCGAGGAAAACGCACCTCGTAGCCCTGCCAGCGGTGCGCCACCAGCGGACGCAGCCATTCATGCTGTGCGGACGTTAAGTCATCTTCATGAAAAGACCAGGTGTGATTGCCGCCCGTGCGCTCGCCCGCCTCCAGCATCAGCACCTTTAGCCCTGGCTGCCGCTGGCGTAGCCGCCAGGCTATCAGCCCGTTGGCCAGCCCGCCGCCCACCAGAATTACATCCCATTTCGTCATCCTGTCGCCTTAATCCTTTCCGAACGCGAACCCAGCGCCTGTTCTACGATATCCGCCGCCCTTTGCGCGCCGCCTGCCTGACTTAGCTGGCGCTGCGCCTCTTTCATCCTGCTGTGACAGCCTTTGTCCTGCAGCAGCGCGGCCAGCTGTTTCGCCATCGTTTTGCTGCTGGCGAAACGGGAAACGCGACGGCCCAGGCCATTCCAGACAACGCGCGAGGCGACGCCGGGCTGATCGAAAGCGACAGGCACCGCCAGGATCGGCGTCGAGCTGCTGACGGCGTCCGCCACGGTATTCAGGCCGCCGTGAGTGATCACCGCCTGCGCCTGCTGCAACACGCTCAGCTGATCGGCAAAATCCGTTACCCAGTAGGCGCCGCAGGCTTCCAGCTCCGCCTCCTGGCCGGGCGTCAGGCCGCCGCAGTGGGCGATCAGCAGCTGGACATGCAGACGACGGCAGGCGCGAGCGATGGTCCTGAACAGGCGGAAGCGGTGCCCCTGTAACGTGCCCAGCGAGGCGAAAACAAAGGGGCGCGAAGAGAGCAACGGCCAGAAGCGCCGTTCCGTGGTGGTCGGACGCAGCGGCCCGACCTGGTAAAAATGCGCCGGCAGCGCGTGGCGCGGAAAATCCAGCGCGGGCACGGTCTGGCTGATTTGCGCCAGCGGCGACAGACATTCATGCAGCCCCGTGCGCGGCGCCAGGCCAAAGCGCTCGGCGTGGCGCGCAATTACGCGGCCGTGGCTGCGCATCATCCAGTCATAGATGCGCTGGCTGGTGCGAAACAGCTTTTGCGCCCGCGGGTCGGTGCCGTAGCCAAACGACATTACCGGCAGCGGAATGCCCGGCTCGCGGTTGACCGGCAGCGCGCAGGCGACGGAAACAAAAGGCAGCGCCATGCCTTCCGCTACCAGTCCGCCAGCCGCCTCCATCTGATCGACGATCAGCCCGTCGACCCGCAGCTGCTTTAATACGCGCGGCAGCTCGCGGCACAGCATATCCGTGGCGCGGGACATATCTTTAATCAGCGCGAACAGCGACATGCCGGCAGGCGAAGCGGCCAGCCTGAGCGTGCGGGCCAGGCTGCCGGGCGGATGGGAATCCTCACCGACGGGCTGAAAAGCGATGCGCGGATCGTTGAGCAGCGCGCCCGCCTCCGCCTGATGAATAAACGTAACCTGATGACCCCGGTCAATCAGCGCCTGCGCCAGCGCCTGTAAAGCCTGCCAGTGGCTGTACAGCGGCGGCGCAACCACGGCGTAATGACTCATGCTTCGCTCCTGTTGCGGGAAAGCTTTGCCTGGCGCAGTTCGTTCAGGCTGGCGCTGCCGGTGCAGAAGCAGGCGATCCTGAGCTGGGCGATAACGGTCTGGAAGTGCGTGACGGTCGCCTCATAAGAGGCATTGGCGCTGGCGAGCACCGCCGCTGCCTGCCCCACCAGATCGGCGCCCAGCGCCAGCGCTTTTGCGACGTCGATACCGTTGGCGATACCGCCGGAGGCGATCAGCGGCAGGGTCGGCAGCGCGGCGTGAACGCTGCACAGCGCGTCGGCCGTTGGAATGCCCCAGTCGGCAAACGCCATCGCCATGGCGCGCATTTCAGGGCGCGACGCTCTTTCCGCCTCTACCGCTGCCCAGCTGGTGCCGCCAGCGCCCGCGACGTCAATCATCGCGACGCCCGCCTCGCTCAGACGGCGCGCCACCGCGGGTGAAATACCTGCACCGACCTCTTTCACCACGACCGGCACCTCAAGCTGCTTCACCAGCAGCGCGATGGCGTCCAGCACGCCGCGCCAGTCGCGGTCGCCGCCTTCCTGTAGGGCTTCCTGCAAGGGGTTAAGATGCACGATCAGCGCATCCGCCTGGATCATATCCACCGCGCGACGGGCATAGTCCAGCCCGCGCTGGCCGTGGATCTGCGCCGCGCCAAGATTAGCCAATAGCGGCACATCCGGCGCTATCGCACGCAGCTCGCTGGTCAGGCCAAAGCTGACGTCGCTTTCCAGCGCCACGCGCTGCGAGCCGACGCCCATCGCCAGGCCCAGCGTCTGCGCGGTACGAGCCAGATTAAGATTGATGTCGCGGGCGCGGGCCGCGCCGCCGGTCATCGAGCTGATCAGCAGCGGCGCGCGCAGCTGACGGCCAAACAGCGTAGTGCTGAGATCGATGTTGTCCAGATCCAGCTCGGGCAGCGCGCAGTGCTCAAAGTGCCAGTGTTCAAATCCGGTGCGGCTTTTACGGGCGTCGGCAGCCGGGTTGAGTACGATATCAAGATGATCGTTCTTACGCTGTATAAGGTTCGCGTCCTTCATTCACGCTCCGTTTGTGAATACTTAGCTAAAGGTCGCCAGCTGCTGGCTGAACCAGCTATGCATAAAACGCCGCGTCGCCAGACCGTGCTGGCAGACGGAGAGATGCTGATCGGCGCTGTGCAGATGCTCGTGCAGGCGTGAGCGCACCGCCTCGGCGCCCAGCAGCGCCACCAGCGTCGATTTTCCGGCGTCCTTGTTAATATCTTTTCCCGTGCCGCTACAGCCGTCCGCCAGATCGTCGAGCAGCTGAAAAGCCTGGCCCAGATCGCGTGCGAAACAGCCCAGCTTCTGGCGCACGGCTGGCGTTGCATCCGCCGCCAGCGCCGCTATTTGCAGTGTGGCGCTAAATAGCATGCTGGTTTTCAGGTCGTTGGTATCGGCTATTGCTTCTTCGCTGCGCGCCGTCGCGCCTTCGTTAAGATCGCGGAACTGTCCCTGCACCAGCCCTTGCAGACCCACGGCGGCGGAAAGCTCCGCCACGGCCTGGGCACGACAGGCATCCGACAGCCCTTCGGCGCCAGCCACCACGCCAAAAGCGTTGCTGAGCAGCGCAACTGCCGCGAGGATCGCCACGTCCTGGCCGAACTGACGATGGATAGTGGGCCGTCCGCGCCGCAGCGCCGCGTTATCCATACAGGGAATATCGTCCAGCATCAGCGAAGCGGCATGAACCATCTCCACCGCACAGGCGAGATCGAGCAGTCCCGGATGATTTTTGTCGCAGCCCAGGTCGTATGCCGCCAACAGCAGCAGCAAAGGACGAATACGTTTGCCTGGCGCCAGTGCGCCTTCACGCATCGCCGCGCCAACCCGGTCGCGTTCGCCACCCGCGGGCAGGAGCTGGTCAAGACGCTGATGCAGCGCGTCGCGCAGCGCCCGCAGCTCGCTTTCCTGACTCAGTGATTCTTTCGCGTTGGTTATAGTTGCCGTCACTGGTTTTCCCGTCATAACGAGTGAATTAAGAGACCGTCGTGGCCCGCTCGCCCTTTTTTCGTCGTCGGGGCGACGACGGTCATGCTCATAAGAGCTAACGCTATTTCCGTTAAGCCTGGATGATGCTTAGCGAAAAAACAAAAACATTGCATTAATACTTTTAAAAACAAGTAATTAATCAGCAAGGCCCGCTATTTTTGGCTTTTATGTCTACAAAATAGCTAAACAGACAGCTTCTTTACTGCCTGTTGACATAAAAAAACCCGCCTGGCGGGCTTTTTTAGTGTAGTTCAATTAACAAGATAGCGAAGGCTATTGTTCTTTATGGGTAAAAATTGGAACCCCGTGCTCAGGGCTGGCGGAAAATCCATCGGCACGGAGCTTGTTATATGTGCTGTACGTACAGGTTTAGCGGCGGCCGAGCCGTAAAGTGCTGTTAAGTGCATAGCGGTATGGATCGTGGGCTTGAACCTGCGGGCTATAAATGGGATGAACCGCCGGTTAATACTGGCGGTCGTTTTATTGGCTGTATAAGCCGCTTTAGTGGTCATCACCACCTGATTAAAGCGCGCATGTCATCGTCAGCTTTATATCAATCCCAGGCGCAAGCTTCACACATATGATCCACATCCAGTCCCAGCTGCGTAAGAAATGCCCCCATGATGACTATTTCTGCCACAAATGCTAACCCATCGCTTAAGAAAAGCGCGGCCAGCTGCGCTGAAATAACAGTGCCCATAATGACCCAGTTATACCAGGCGAAATTTGTTTCAAGCGCGCCGAGAAATTGTCGAATACCCGTCAATTTCCAGATAGCGCTGAGCAGGTTGAAAACCGCCTGACCTGTCGCGCGCGCGCCCTGCGCATTACGGAACGCCTGAAGTAACAGCTGCAAGCCATTTAGCTGCGCTGCATTCAACTGACTGGCAATCTGTGCCGCCGCCCGTTGAGCCGGTGCTCCCGCTATGCCGCAATACTGTAGCCCAACAGACAGGACGTCACAGATGACGGTAATTTCCCACATAGTGCATTCACTAACGCCCGTCTTATTTGGTGCAGAGTCAAGTTCCACCTCTGCGGCGGCGGCGGGTTCTGCTGATTCAATGTCATAGCGGCCATTTACCAGATCGTACATGTCATGCACCGCTTTATCCCTGTCAAAAGTCTGCCCTGGGGGAGGCGGATTATCTGCAAGAAGTTGATCGAGATGGGGTAATACGGTTGCCCTGAAAGTATCAAAGTCCTGATCTTTCAATTGATCGGATGCGGTTGGCTCAGTCATGACTGGCTATCCTCTGATGAGATATAAACAATTGATAAGTATTAAATAATTAATTGTTATACGGAAAATATTTGAATGAAAATTAATCAGACGGATGTACTTTAAAAGGAATCATTAATAATTCTATAGGATGGTCGTTGGTGTGCAAGTCAAGGGGCCGCTTTAAGTGATAGTCGTCCTCACCTGGCCAAGGGTCGCATGAAAGCAGACAAAGAAAACTCGCTATGTCTTTATCAGCAGGCTAACGGGAGCCGCACCGCAAATGCGGCTTCCCGCGAGGCTATATAAGCGCAACGGCTTTCGGCGACATACGCCTGTCAGAGGTCACCGCTATTTCAGCCTTGCGCGAATCTGCCTCTGCCGTTAATCAGTACCAGATCACCTACATCCCCTTCCCTCCGGCGTCATTTTTTTGTCATCACTCCCTCACCCTGATGTCAGCGCCGGTTTCGTATCCTGTAGACGAACTTTCCTAATCAGGAGCACGATCATGAAACTGAAAAAAGTTGTTCTTGCAGTGAGTATGCTGGTGGCAATCGCAGGCGGCACTGCGCAGGCTCAGGCGCAGCCGGTCAAGAATATTGTGCTGGTTCACGGCGCTTTCGTCGGCGGCGCGGGCTGGCGCGCGGTGTACGATCGGCTGACGCATGATGGTTATAACGTGACGCTGGTGCAGGAACCGCTGACCAGCTTTGCGCAAGACGTGGCCGCGACGCGTCGCGTTCTCGATCGACAAAACGGCCCGGTGATTTTAGTGGGGCACAGCTACGGCGGCGCGATTATCAGCGAAGTGGGCAACGACAATAAAGTGGCTGGTCTTGTGTATATTGCCGCGCACGTGCCGGAAAATGGCGAAACCGAAGCCGATAACGGCAAAAAAATCCCCAATAGCGCGCATCCGTTTGTAAAATCGAGCGATGGCTATCTCTCTATTGCCCCGGAATATTATCATGGCGATTTCGCTGCCGACCTGCCTGCCGCCCAGGCCGATTTCGAAGCCCATGCGCAGATGCCGACCAACGCGGCAGTGTTCACCGCCAACATTCCCCATCCGGCATGGAAAACGCGACCCAGCTGGTACATGGTGGCGAAAGCTGACAAAATTATCAGCCCCGATCTGGAACGTCTGTACGCCAAACGCGCACACAGCCATACGGTGGAAATTGCCGGTGCCAGCCACTCGGTGTATCAGTCGCATCCTGATGAGGTTGCGCGGTTGATCGAGCAAGCCGCGCAGCATGCACTGCCTTAACAGAGTTCACAGGGAGAAGCGCATGAAAATTTTAGTGATTGAAGATGAAGTCAAGGCACGCGAATACATGCGCAAAGGATTGACGGAAGCGGGGTTTATCGTCGACGTGGCGGAAAACGGCCAGGACGGCCTGTTTTACGCGCAGGAGCATCATTACGATTTGATTTTACTCGACGTAATGATGCCCTGTATGGATGGCTGGCAGGTGATGACGGCGCTCGATAAACAGATCCACACGCCGGTGATCTTCCTGACGGCCAAAGGCACGCTGGAAGACCGTATTAAAGGACTGGAGCTGGGCGCGGATGATTATCTGGTCAAGCCCTTTTCGTTCGCCGAGCTGCTGGCACGCGTCCGCACGCAGCTGCGACGCGGCAGCCTGCAAAAGCTGCCGGATGTGCTGACGCTGGCCGATTTGCAGCTCGATATTGTTAAACGCCGCGTCGAGCGCGGCGGTCAGCGAATCGACCTGACCAACAAAGAGTTCAATCTGCTGCATCTGTTTCTGCTGCATCCTGGCGAAGTGCTGACCCGCACCCTGATTGCTTCCCGCGTGTGGGATATGAATTTTGACAGCGACACCAACGTGGTGGATGTGGCGGTAAAACGCCTCCGGCAGAAAATTGATGGCCCCTTTGCCCAACCGTTGATCCATACCGTGCACGGCGTGGGCTATCGCTGCGAAGCAGAACCGTGAAAAAATACTCTCTCGCGGCGCGTCTGTCGCTTATGTTAAGCGCCACGGTGATGGCGATTTTTGCGCTCATTGGCCTTGCGCTTTATCACTCGCTGGCCATACAAATTGGGCTACGCGACGATGGCGCATTGCTGACGCGTATCGATCAGATCCGCACGCTGTTACGCGATGAAGATGCCATTACGCTTATCCAGCAGAAACCGCGTTTGTTTGCCAATATGCTGGGTAACACCGAGTCTTTACTGGTGCTGCGTTTTCCCGGCCAGCCACCGCTGATTGCGGTCAATCCCGGCCGGCGCCCTCTTCCCGTTATTACGCCTGTCGCCGCTGACCAGCCGCTGACGCTGTCGTCCGTTCATCACTTTGCCAGCGACGACGGCACGCCTTTTATCGCGGCGTCGGCACTCACGCCCACGCGCGACGGCAGCGGACAGATTGAGATCGTCACCGGTCGCCTGATGAACAATCGCACGCAAACGCTGCACGGCTACCGTAATCAAATTATCCTGGCGACTTCCCTGGCTGCCTTACTGGTGGCAGCCATAAGCGTCTGGCTGGTGCGGCGCGGTTTATCCCCACTCCGCCGCCTGACAACCGAGGCGAACGCGATCGATGTGCGTCATTTGTCACGCCGTATGCCCGATCAGGCTCAGGCTGAACTGCAGCCGCTTATCGCTGCTTTTAACCAAATGCTCGGTCGCCTTGAAGGCGGCTACCAACAGCTGAGCCAGGTTGCTGCGGATATGGCGCACGAGCTGCGCACGCCGATCGGTACGCTGATCGGCCAGACCGAAGTGGCGCTGAGCCAGACGCGCAGCCTTAGCGATTATCAGGCGTTATTAGGCTCCAATTATGAAGAGCTGGAGCGTCTCGCCAGGATGATCGACAACATGCTGTTTCTTGCCAGGGCGGAAGACGCCAGCCAGTCGATAGCTATTCAGCGCATCGATCTGGCGCAGCCTGGTGAGAAATTGCAGAGCTATTTTGACAATATGGCGGAAGAAAAGGCGATGCGGCTTGAGATAAGGCTGGATGGCGAACTGTCTGCCGACCCGCTGCTGGTGCAACGCGCGCTGGCGAATCTGATAGCGAATGCGCTGAGCTATGGCGAGCGTAACACCACAATCCACGTCTATAGCAAGGCGCAGCCGCACGCCATCGAACTGGTAGTGGAAAACAATGGCCCGGTGCTGAGCGCCGAGTACCAGTCGCGCATTTTTGACCGTTTCTGGCGCGCTGACACCTCACGTCATCAGGGCAGCAGCGGGCTGGGATTGTCTATCGTGCGCAGCATTATGCGATTACATCAGGGAAGCTGTGAGGTAAACAGCGAGCACGGCGTCAATCGGTTTACGCTGCGCTTTCCCGCTAACGCTGCGAATGCCGTCGTCGACGTTTCTCCCGGCCATAGTGGTAAGAACAGCGAACGGGCAAAAAGCCCGGCTTCAGCTGCATCAGGATCCTGAACGGTGGCGCGTACGTCATGCACAGGCTGCGATAAGCCAAATTCGCCATCGGGTTTCGGGCATTACCCGATGTCAGTTGCAGACCCTGAAGAGCGCTGTTTCCCGGAAAGCGCCGTTCTGAAAGCTGGCCTCCGTCCGTAAAGAGAAGCCCGGACAGGGCCAGCTTTTATCTATCCTGCTTCAGCGCCAGAAGATTTTTTCCGGCTGGCCCGGCGCGCTTCCGTCTGCATCACCAGACTCAGGGCCGCCGGCAAAACGGTGAGCGTCACCAGCGTCGCCACGATCAGCCCGCCGATAATCGCCAGCGCCATTGGCCCCCAAAAAATCTGACGGGAAATGGGGATCATGCCCAGGATGGCTGCGCTGGCCGTCAGAAGGATTGGGCGGGCGCGGTGAGAGGCAGCGGCCTGAATGGCGGCGTTATAGTGCATACCTGAGCGTCGGTTATTGTCCGCCTCAGTGATGAGTATGACCGCATTGCGGATAATCATGCCCGCAAGCGCAATGATGCCCAGCAGCGCCACAAAGCCCATCGGCGTGCCTGTCGGCAGCATAGCCAGCACGATTCCGGGCAGGCCAAAAGGTGCCATCAGCAGCGCCAGAAGCATACGGGAAACGCGCTGTAGCTGAACCATCAGCAGCACCAGCATACAGAGCAGCGTGACCGGCAGAATAGCAAATACAGAGCTGTTGCCCTTGTCGGACTCGGCTACGGCTCCGTCCTCGCTGAGGCTGTAACCCAGCGGCAGTCCGGCCCTGAAGCGGTCAATAACCGGCTTCAGCCCGGCCGATACCCTTTCGGCGCGCAGACCAGGTGCAAGATCCGTCTGCACGGTGATAAACGGCAGGCGCTGACGCCGCCAGATTACGGGATCCTCAAGCCCCCACTGCGGCGTGGCCACCTGCGCCAGCGGGATTTTCGCGCCCGTTTGCGCTGTCAGAAGCAGCCCGGACAGGCTGTCAAGACGGCGCCCTTCATCGTTGCCCTTGAGAACGACATCAACCAGCCTGTTCCCGTCACGCACGGTGGTAATCAGCATTCCCGACCACAGCGTGTTCAGATAACGGGCAATCAGCTCGGAAGAGAGGCCCGCTGCCCGCGCGGCCGACTGATCCACCTTCAGCGTGACAACCCGTTCAGGCTCGCCCGCCGTCTGGTTGACCTCACGCGTCAGCGGAGAGGCGCCAAGCGTTGCTGCCAGTCGCTCTGCCTGCGCCCTGACCTGCTGGTAGTCAGGCCCGCTGACGCGGTAGCGAACGGGCCAGCCTACGGGCGGCCCCAGCTCAAGAGGAGCAACCCGCGTGGTGATGTCGCTAAAATCCCGCGCAAGCACGCCATCAAGATAGCGCCGCAGTCTTTCTCTGGCCGCCAGGCTTTTGGCCACCACCACCAGCTGAGCGGTATTTTCATCATCAAGTAAAACGTCCATCGGCAGATAAAAGCGCACTGCTCCGGTGCCGACGTAAGACGAGTAGTGGTCAACGTCGCGGCTGGCTGATACGGCTTGTTCCAGCCGCTCTGTCTGACGTAGGGTCGCCTCCTGAGAGGCATTCGCTGGCAAAGACAGGCTGACCAGAAGCTCGGGCCGATCCGAGGCCGGGAAAAACTCGCCCTGCATCCGGGTCATACCCGCACCTGCCAGCAGCAGCGCCAGTAGCGCAAGGCCAAGCGTCAGAAGCCGGTATCGCAGAACGCGGGCGAGCAGGCGGCGATAAAGCCCGCCGAGGCGACCAGGACCGGCGGCGTGTTTCTGCAGGGTGCCCGGTAGCAGCCAGCTGCCGGTCAACGGTGAAAACAGCACGGCCACTATCCATGAGCTGATAAGCGCAATCAGCACCACGGCAAACAGGGTATAGCAGTATTCTCCCGCGCTTGAGGCGGCAAAGCCGACCGGAATAAAACCGGCAATCATGACCAGCGTACCGGTCAGCATCGGAAACGCCGTAGAGGTGAACGCATAGGTTGCCGCGCTGGCGCGTGAATCGCCGGCTTCAAGCCTGGCCACCATGGTTTCCACTGTTATCATTGCATCGTCAACCAGCAGCCCCAGGGCGATAATCAGCGCGCCGAGCGAGATCCGCTGTAGCCCAATACCGGCAAGGTGCATACAGATAAATGTCATAGCCAGCACCAGCGGGATTGCTGCCGCCACCACCAGGCCGGCACGCAGGCCCAGTGAAACAAAAGACACGGCCAGCACGATGATCACTGCCTCTACGAGCACGTGCATAAATCCGCTGACGGCCTCATCCACCACGGCGGACTGATCGGCAATACGCGTCATCTCAATACCGTGCGGCAGCCGTTCGGCCTCGCCTGCCATGCGCGCGCGCAGCGCCTGGCCGAAAGCAAGCATATTCCCGGTCTGCGCCATCGAGACGGCGAGCCCGATCGCAGGCTGTCCGTTGACGCGATAAAGCGGCGCAGGCGGCTCTGTAGGTCTGCGCACGACGGCGGCAATCGCTGTAAGAGGGATATAGCGTCCGTTTACCCGCAGCGTCACCGTGCGCAGGCTCTCTTCGTTTTTGAAAGCCCCGCTGACTCGCAGTGCTATAGTGTCATCGGCCGTACGCACGGTACCCGCTGGCTCTACCACGTTCTGCGCGCGAAGCGCCTCAGCGACCTGCTGTAAATCCAGCCCCATCGATGACAGCTTACGCGGTGAAAAGGCCACCACCAGCTGCTCTTCCTGCTCGCCCAGCAGCTGAATTTTACCCACGTCCGGCAGGCTCATCAGATCCCGGCGAATGTTGTCCACCCGATCTCTTAATTCCCGCATGGAAAAACCCTCTGCGGTAAACCCGTAAATAGTGCCGAAGGTGTCTTCAAAATCATCGTTGACGGCAGGCCCCTGCACGCCCTGCGGTAAAGAAGGGGCGGCATCCTGCATTTTTTTACGTACCTGATACCAGATGTCGGCAACCTGCGCAGGGGGCGTATCATCGCGAAGGTTTATAAAGATAACGCTGCGCCCGGCGTGCGTCTCGCTCTGGACGTAGTCAAGCCGGGGGATCTCCTGCAGTTTTTTCTCCAGCGCGTCGGTCACCAGCCTGACCGTATCGCTGAGGTTCGCGCCCGGCCATTGGGCAGAAACCACCGCTGTTTTGATGGTAAATGCGGGATCTTCAGTCCGTGAAAGCTGCTCATAGCTTATGATGCCCGCAGCCATAATGAGCAGCATCAGGAAGGCAATTAACTGCTGCTGCTTCAGCGCCCAGGCAGAAAGGTTAAAGCTCTGCTTCATCCTGATCCTCCTTGCTCCAGGCCACGCGCTCGCCGTCACGCAGGCTTCTGACGCCCGCTGTAACGACCCGCTCCCCGGGCGCGATCCCGGCGCGTATAAATACGGAATCTGCCGAATAGCCTGCGATATGCACGGCTCTCCGACGGACCCGATTGTTAACCGCATCCAGCACAAATACGGCGGGATCGCCTGCCTGGCGCGTCAGGGCCGACGCCGGAAGCACCATAACCGCCTCAGCTGCCGTTTCTGCGGCTGGCAGCGTGACCGTGACGCTGGCGCCCATCGCCATATCGGGCGGTGGATTATCCAGCGTGACCCGCACTCGCCAGCTTCGCGTTTGCGGATCGGCCTGCGGACTGATATCGCGCAGATGCCCCAGCGCGCTTACGGTCGGATCCCGCAGCAGCGCAAGGTGAAAAACGGCACCGGGCTGGCGGGATACCATTGCGGGACTGGCAACGTCAAACACGACGTCGCGGCCATTGCCAGCGGCAACGGTAAATACCGTTTCCCCGGCGCTGACAACCTGCCCTGCTGATGCGCTGACGCCCGTCACTACGCCGCTGGCAGGCGCGGTAAGGGCCGTCCAGCGCAGGTTTTCCTTCGCATTTTTCAGCGCCGCCTCGCTGCTCTGCGTGCGCGAAAGCGCCGCCTGCCAGTCAGCCGTGGCCGTATCCAGCTGAGCACGAGCGATAGCACCGGACGGCATCAGAAGACGCATTCGATGCAGATTAAGCAGCGTCACTTTTTCTGCGGCCCGGCTGCTGCTGACATCAGCCTGCGCGCTGATAACCTGGTTCAGCGCCGCCGGACTGTCCAGCACGGCCAGCGTGTCGCCCTGGCTGAACCGGCTCCCGACGTCGGCACTGCGCGTCAGTATGCGGCCCTCCAGCCTGAAACTCAGGGAGGTTTCATCATGCGCGCGGACTTCACCGGTCAGCGTCTGCTGAGCAGGAGCCGTGCGCGGGCCGATCGTCATCCATTCAACCGGACGCGGTGCGGGTGGATTTTGTTGTTTTTGCCGATCGCAGCCGGTCAGCATAACAGCCATCAGCACAAGGCCGAGCAGCAGTAAGACACTATGATGTCGCAGATCCAGCAGTTGCCAGGCCCCCTGTTTTATCAGGCCTGGAAGGTTGTCTGACATGGCGCAGTTCCTCAATTGAGTTTTGCGCCATTAAACCTCGCCATTATCAAGAACCCGGCCACATTCCATCAAGGGAGTGTCAAGACCCTCAGCAACCGTTATACATCGTGAGGCAGCACGATCCGCATTCTTAATCCGCCCTCAGGCGGCAGCGTGGCGTCCAGCGTTCCGCCGTGCGCCTGACAGATAGCGCGTGCAATTGAAAGGCCCAGCCCGCTCCCGCCAGAATGCCGTGCCCGTGAGGCCTCTCCGCGCGTAAAGCGCTCAAACATGACTTCAAGAAACGCCGGCGGCACGCCGGGCCCTTTGTCCTGAAAAATAATCTCATAATGCCCGTCTGTGCTGCGGCTGCTCAGATACAGGCTGGTGCCGGAACCCGCATAGCGCAGCGCATTTTCCAGCAGGACGGTAAAAACCTGCCCCAGACGAAACGGATCGACGTTAAGCAGCGTTTTTTCAGCCAGTTCGGCAACCGGATGAATGCCTGCTTCATCAAGCTGGGATTTTATCCACTGCAGGCGATAGCGCAGGATCTCGGACGGACAGCAGCGAACCCTTTCCAGGCTAAGCTGCCCGGCGTCCGCCAGTGAAAGCAGCTGCAGTTCATCAATCAGCCTGCGCAGGCAGTTCAGCTGGCCCATGATCATGGCAAGCTGTCGCCCATCCGCGCTGAACACGCCGTCAAGCAGCGCCTGTAGCCGAACCATGGCTGCGGTCAGCGGGGAGCGCAGCTCATGCGCCATAGCGACATGTGAGGCGCGAAGCTCTTTTTCATAACGCGCAAGCTGGCGCGTCATGGCGTTGAAGTTTTGTGCGAACTGCACCAGTTCTGCTGGTGCCGACGGCGTCAGCGCAGCCTGCGCACCGAAGTCACCTTCCGTTACCTGTTCAGCTGCGCCTCTGAGCTGGCTGAACTGAGCCGACAACGGGCGGGCATGGCGCAGCCCGAACCAGGCAATGAATGGAATCGTCACCAGCACCAGGACGCCGACGGTGATCCAGTCCGAAGAGGCGATGGAGGGATCGGAATAGCCGATACCCCACCAGCTATCAATGATCTGATGAAAACGCGCCGGATTAAGATTAGGGTTTTCACGCAGAACCAGGAATTCCTGCAGTATCGCGTGGGGCATATGCCAGGTGATCCAGAGATACTGAAGCGTAAAGCGCAGCCACATGCACAGCGCTATCAGGACAACGGTACCGATGGCAAGCGTCAGAATGCGAACGCAGATCCAACGCCACAGGGTTTGCAGCTGTGGATTTTTCATGGCTGCCGGAACCTGTAGCCGACGCCGCGTACGTTAAGAAGAACCTCTTTCATGCCGGCCGCCTCAAGTTTTTTGCGCAAGTTGTAGATATGTGTATCGACCACGCGTTCAAGCGCGTCGCTTTCAGGCAGGCACCGCTCCAGTAAAAACTGACGGCTGAGCGCACGAACCGGGGCGCGCATCATCGTCACCAGTAATAAAAACTCGGTTGGGGTCACGTCCACGTTGATTAGATCATCAATACCGCGCGTAACGGTTACGGTCATGGCCGAAGTATGAACCTCCAGCGCCTGCCAGCGCAGCACCTCCTCTTGCTGAACCGCTGGCTGACTTCGCCGCAGCACGGCCTGCACGCGCGCCACAACCTCTCCGGGATGGTAGGGCTTGACCACGTAGTCGTCGGCACCGTAGCGCAGCGCGCCGATGCGATCGGGCATGTCGCCGATGGCCGTTACCATAATCACAGGAACGTCACTGCTGCGCCTGATTTTTGCCAATACCTCCGTACCGTTAAGACCCGGCAGCATCACGTCCAGCAGGATCAGATAAGGGTGCCAGCGCCCGGCTATTTCCAGGCCCGACACCCCGTCCCCGGCCGCGCGAACTTCGTAGTTTTCGCGGCGTAAATAGGCTTCAAGCACCTCAACCGCATCTGCGTCGTCCTCAATAATAAGAATTTTTTTGTTTTGCATGGTTCACCTTGACACTTTCTTCACAATTCCCTGGCCGTTTATTGACACACCCACAGGATACTCCGGGTTGTCGATACGGGTGTATCGGCAAAGTGGAATGAACCCATAAGAGGTAAGGTGATGATAACCAGAAAAGCACTGCTGTATATGGCCGGTCTGGCCCTGACAACTTCAGCGACGGCCCGCGCGGACAGCGGTGATGCCCAAAATAGCGTGACCGTCGGCGTCGGCGCACAGTCTGCGCCCCGCTACAGCGGCTCGGATCAAACCCGCCTTCAGCCGGTTCCGGTTTTCCAGGCCCGACACGGTGCCTTCTTTGCGGATGCTCAAAAAGGCATTGGCTACGATTTACAAAGCAACAGTGGACTCTACCTGGAACATACGCTGGGCTACAACCTCGGACGAGATGACAAAAATTCAGACTGGCGTGACGGCGGTAAGAGGCTGAAGGGCATGGGCAAAATCGATCCCACGGTCAATACAGCGCTGGCCATCGGCTGGCAGGTCACGCCATGGCTCAGCGCCGAGGGCAAAGCGGTTCTGCCGTTCAGTGACGATCAGGGCGTCAATTATCAGGCATCCCTGACCCTTCTGCCGGTGCAGAGTGAAAGCGATACCGTCGCGCTGCAAACCGCGGCATTATTTGGCGATGCCCGCTATATGAATACCTGGTACGGCGTCAGTCAGGCGCAGAGCCAGCGCAGCAGGTTTACGCGCTACCGCGCGCCGGGCGGTTTTTACGGTATTGCAACCTCTCTGATCTGGAGCCACCAGTTTGATCCTCACTGGGGAACGCTTATCAGCGCGGGCTATACCTGGCTTGGCGATCGCGTAGCCGACAGCCCTGTTGTTTCCCGGCGCAATGAAGCAACGGGCACGGTCGGCTTTACCTATACATTCTGATGCTTTCTGCGCATAAGCGTTTCCAGGCCGCGCCTCATTGCGTACCTGCCCGTGCAGGCTCGTATCGATATTTATCAAACCTGGGCAGCCAGCGGGAATAACAATATGCTGTCGGACGACGTATTTTTTACGGGGCTGGTATGTTGGATAAGAGAAAACTTAACCAGAAAAGTCACCGTTCAGGAGGTGGCGGCCCGCTACGGTTATTCAAAGTGGTATCTGAACCGGTGCTTTGTGCGCTACGCCGGTATCAGCCTGGGTGCTTTTATTCGTCTGGAAAGGATGAAGGCCGCCGCTGATGAGCTTGTCAGCGGCGACCAGCGAATTATAACTATCGCCCTGCGCTATGATTTTGAGTCGCAGCAGACGTTTACGCGGGCATTCAGCCGACAGTACGGTATGCCGCCCGGCGCGTTCAGGCAGGTTATGCGCAAAGCGAAGCCTGAACATTCAGAGAACGCTCACGCCCGAACATGCTAGCGGCTGATTATCATTCCCTTTCATCGCTTTCAGTATTGCCCTGACATGCCTGCTCTTCCTTCTCTACGGCTGCCACGCTCGTCTGAATTATCGCGAAGGCTGGTTTTGCTTATCGAATCCGGCGGCGATCTGACGCTATGCTTCTGGTGAGCCTCCTTCCGTCAGGCCACCGCTCAAGATCTATACGATACAGGCATGGTCGCCCGGCTTACTGGCTGATAAATAAAAATTGTTATAAATTTCAATTAATTAAATAAAAAACTCATCTGAATTATCGGTTTTGTCCGATTTTTTTACGTTTACTGCGTCAGTTAACAGAATTTTTCATAAACTCATCTGCGTAAACCATTTACGCTGCAGATAACCGTGAAGACAGCGGTTACTGGATGTTTATGACTTCGCTGACAGCCTGTGGTTGTTGCTGGATATAAGGGAAAAGAATGCCATTACTATTCGATGAGTTATCTGGCGCGCCATCGTGGGTGCCTGCTTTATTGCTCGTCACGCTCTCTTTCGCTGCGGGGGCCGTTGCGCGATTTATCATTCTCAGGTTCATCCGCTACTGGCAGAATCGTGACAGGAAATTATTTAAATCCCTTGAAAAGCATCTTCGCGGATCAATTTTTCTTTTCATCCCGCTGATGTTAATCAACGTCGGGCTTAATTATATTAATATTCACCCGCACTATCTTGATCTTATTACAACGATTATTAATACCTTCATTATACTTTCGCTTTGTTCTATCCTGATTCGTTTGACTAATGTCGTGCAGGATATGCTTTTTATCCGCTATGACATTAATCTTTCTAATAATCTTCGTGCCCGTAAAATCCGTACGCAGATAATATATGTAAAAAAGGTCGCTATCGTCCTGCTCGTGACGCTGTGTGTTTCACTGATCCTGCTCAGCTTCCCCGGCGTGCGAAAATTCGGCACCACAATTCTGGCCGGTGCCGGGGTGGCCGGAATAATAATTGGCTTTGCCCTGCAAAAGTCGCTCGTTAACCTGTTTGCCGGTATTCAGATAGCCTTCACCCAACCGATTAAAATTGATGATGCTGTAGTGGTTGAAAAAGAATGGGGCTGGATTGAGGAGATAAACCTGACGTATGTGGTGGTGCGTATCTGGGATCTGCGCCGGCTGGTTCTGCCCATCACCTACTTTACAGAAAACGCCTTCCAGAACTGGACGCGTAATAACGCCCAAATATTAGGCACCGTTTTCCTTTACCTTGACTACTCCATGCCGTTAGAACCTCTGCGTCAGCATTTCGAAAAAATCCTCAGTGAAACAAAGCTCTGGGATCAGGAAACTCAGGTGCTGCAGGTAACGGATACTGATGACAGAACCATGACCATCAGATTATTGATGACGGCACAAAACTCCCCCATGGCCTTTGATTTACGCTGCCACGTGCGGGAAAAGATGATTGAGTTTATTCAGCAAAACTATCCGCAGTGCCTGCCTAAAACCAGGGCTACACTGGCCGATCCGCTGCTTGACGGCCCGGGAAGTCGATAACTAATCGCGTTTTTTTCTGAAAACAGAGAGTGGGACGTACAGTGCCCGTCAGGGCGCGGCACAAGCATTCGGGCAGCTGTGCTTCCGCTTCTCGCTTTCAGGCGCCGGCTTTATGCCAGGCAGACACCACAAGAGATCGCAGAACAGAGCCAACGCTATGCTAGTGACGTAACGGCTGCGCCGCAGGCTCGAAAAACTGATATGACCCATCCTGTCGTGCTTTCGCCTGGTACATCGCTTTATCGGCATTTTCAAACAGCATGTTGGCCGATGCCGCCCCGAATCGTGCGAGGCTAATGCCAACAGACGCCCCAATGCGTACTTCTGTGCTATTAATAGCAAATGGCTCTTTCAGGCTGTTAATAATGCGCCGGGCGATGGCAGATGCCGCCTTGCGGTTGGTACACTTCGCGGCTACCACAAACTCATCCCCGCCCAGACGCGCCACCGCATCGCCAGGGCGCATACAGCGTCGTAGCCGCTCGCTTACCAGCTGTAGCAAAACATCCCCTACTGCATGCCCCATCGAATCATTGACCGCCTTGAACCCGTTCAAATCGATAAACAGGACGGTGGTATAGGCCAGATCTTTTTCCTGCGCAAGCATGTGGCTCACCCGGTCGTTGATCCAGGCCCGATTAGGCAACCCGGTTAACGTGTCGCGGGTGGCCAGTTTTTCGAGCTTGCGGATCCGCTCTTTATCATGAGTAATATCCCGCGAAACCAGCACGGCGCCGATGTTCTTGCCGGTGGAAGGGTCGCTGACGCCGCAGGCCTTGGTGCCAAGCGTAATGTAGTGACCGTCGCGATGCCGCTTACGCACCTCGACCACATCCGACCGCACGCCACCGTTGAAAAGGAATACCAGTGCATCCGTAGCGGATGCCCGGTCATCGGGGTGCAGGAAATCCACCACCAGTTGACCTTTCATCTCATCGGCTGACCAACCTATCATTTTGCTGTAAGAAGGCGAGATCGAAACGTACCTGCCGTCTGCGTCGCAATGGGCGATCAGGTCAGTGCTGTTTTCAATTAACAGACGGTATTCCGCCGCCGTGCGCAGCGCTTCCTCCAGGGCTTTGCGCTGCCCGGTTATATCAAAAATGAAGCCGCTATATTGCAGGCAAGGAACATTGGGTGGACAGTCAGGCAGGCCTGAAACAATCACACAGCGTGTCGTGCCATCCAGACAACGGATTGGCACTTCGATATGAAAAGGCGTGACGCATTCCAACGCCGCAGTCAGTTGCAGCGCGATCTGCGCATCATCATCAGCCTGTGCGAGCCTCAGCCATGCACTTAGCGTTACGCCTTCCAGTGTGGGTATAAGGCCAGCAGGGCTTTCCTGACTGGTGATGCAAATGCCCTGGGCGTCTGTGGACCAAACGGCGGAAAGAGTAGGTTTGATCACAGTGTTCATGGTGGTCGGGTCCGTTGTTGGCTGATGCCGCAGTTTCTACGGTGCCATTTCACCTGCCGGAGCGGGAAATTATCTATGGCAAAACTCAAGGGTCAGAAGCAGTAGACTGCGTTTATCGGCCAATTCGCCCATAACCTTTAATGAATATTGCTTGATTAAACGGCTGTAGAGCCTGCAACTGTCGCGTTATGCCTGAATTATACAATGCGTAGGGATTTTCGACTTTTCCCGGCATCGTTACGTTATGTAAGGCAGCCTGAGGTTCTGCGTCACCTGCGAAAACTAATGCGGCAGTACATTAGCTGTTGGGGGGATGGTCAGCACATTCAGATGCTTTTCTGTCTCTGGCGTACTGCCGTTTTCACGGACGAATTTATAGAGGTTGTCGACAGATCCTGGCTCAGTTTTTTCCTTATGGGTTTCGCCGCGCCTGGCGGACAGACACGACGAATGTGGAAGATTGGCTGAGATCAGGAAGCGGCGTGGGTATGGTAAATTTTGCTCACCACCGTCCAGCGTCCGTTGACCTTCAGCAGGTTGAAAAAGTCCGTGAAGCGAAAGCCTGAAATATCGTCGGTATCGATACGCGCGCTTGCCGCCGTGCCCACGATGTCAACGCGTACGATGGCGGCCTTCGCCTCCGGTGAAGGGCGGAACGCGCTATCGATAGTGTCGAAAAGGCCCTGAATCGGCCCGCCTGTAAGATTTGCATCGCCGTCAACGCCAAAAATCGTGGCCCGCTCGCTGAAGGCGGGCTTCATGATCTCACTTTTTGCCTGCTTTCCGCCTTCGTTGTACTGGCTGAGTACGTCCACAATGGCGTTATATTCCTGCACGTAGGTTGCGTCGGTCATAGCATCTGTCTCCGGTAGTGTTGTGTCGGTCATCCGTACGGATGCCCGTGATTCGGTTCAATCGCTTTTTTATGACGAACAGCAGCAATGATAGCCATGCCAGTCAGCACATCGCCGCGCTGTAAAAAGTCTTCGGCGCTGAAGCTGCCCTGCCC
The DNA here is from genome assembly GCF_051400835.1 of Erwinia artemisiae. NCBI lineage: Bacteria > Pseudomonadati > Pseudomonadota > Gammaproteobacteria > Enterobacterales > Erwiniaceae > Erwinia > Erwinia artemisiae. The sequence continues at coordinate 594,764 of NZ_JBLFFM010000001.1, forward strand.
GTCACCCGGGAAGCCGGGAAAAAATCAGCGTCGCGGCAAAAGCGAGTTCTGACATGGGCTCTACATAATTATGTAGTGACCACTATATAATACTCCTATTGTATAGTGACCGCTATGTAATATGTCAAGAGAATGGTTATATGCCCGACGTGAAAACGAAAAACGCAGGTGTCAGTGGTGAAAAGCCCAAAGGCCGCCCGCGCAGCTTCGATCGTGACAGGGCCCTGCTCAGGGCGCTGGACATCTTCTGGCGTAAAGGGTTTGAGCCGGCCTCGGTTGCCGAACTCTGCGCTGCCATGGAAATCAATCCGCCCAGCCTTTACTCCGCCTTTGGTAACAAGGCGAAACTTTTTCTGGAGGCCGTAAGCTATTATGAAAAGGTTTACTGGAAGGCAACCTGGGAGCGGCTTGAAGAGGAGCCGGATATCACGCAGGCAATTGATAAATTCTTCAGCGAAGCGGCTGACATTCTGCTTTCGCCTTCCGCTCCCTGCGGCTGCATGGTCGTTCTTGCGGCCATCAACGTCTCTCAGGAATCCTCTGACGTTGTAGAGGCCGTGAGCGTGCTCAGGCAGGAAGGGAAAGACCTGTTTGAAAAGCGACTGCGCCGAGCCGTACGTGAGCAACAGCTGCCGACCGATACCGCCACCGCTGCACTGGCTACTGTCCTGAATACGCTCCTGGAAGGCATGTCGATCGAGGCGAAAGACGGTGCCACACCGGCAAGCCTCAGGGCGACCGGGCAATATGCGTCGCGTTTGTTGCCATGCCAAAAATAGCGATCGCACAAAATGTACCCTGCCGCACTAGACGACCGGTCAATTTTAACGTTATGCTGATCGGACTATGAAAAAACAAGCGACAAACGTGCGTCAGCACATCATTGATGTTGCCCGGACGCTTATCACACATAAAGGCTACAGCGCCGTCGGCCTGGCTGAGATCGTCAAAGCCGCCGGCATTCCTAAAGGCTCGTTCTATTACTACTTCCGGTCCAAGGAAGAGTTTGCTGAAGCCCTGCTGGAACATTACTTCACCCATTATCTCGTTCAGGTTGAAGAGCAGCTACGCGGCAGCGAACCCGCCAGAGAGCGGCTGCTGCGCTACTTTGCGTTCTGGAAGGCGACCCAGGGGGCTGACCTGCCGGAAAGCAAATGTCTTGTCGTCAAGCTTGGAGCAGAAGTCTGCGATCAATACGACAGCATGCGAAGCGTTCTGGCAAAAGGAACCCTTGAAATTATCGGCAGGATTACGGCGTGCATACAACAGGGGCAAAACGATGGCTCCCTCTCAGCCAACAGGGATGCAGAGGCCCTTGCTGAAGAGCTTTACCAGCTTTGGCTGGGCGCTTCGCTGATGGCAAAAATTCACGAGCCCGAACAGGCGTTCGACAAAGCAATGAGTGCGACAAAGCGGCTGCTCGCGTAGCCGCCTTTTTTTCTGCCAATTTACTAGACGACCGGTCAATTATTCAGGAGTAACCATGACTGACAACAGTACCCGAACCGATCTTTTCTCTCCCGTGACTATGGGGAAACTTCAGCTGGCTAACCGTATTATTATGGCGCCGGTAACCCGCAGCCGCTACGGTGAAGATGGCGTACCGAATGAGTTACATGCAACCTACTACGCCCAGCGCGCCAGTGCCGGACTGATTATTTCAGAAGCCACAAACATCTCAGCTCAGGGCCGCGGCTATGCAGCAACGCCAGGGATCTGGAGCGAAGAACAGGTGGCTGGCTGGAAAAAAGTCACTGACGCCGTTCATGCAGAAGGTGGAAAAATTGTCTGCCAGCTCTGGCACGTAGGCCGCTTTTCCAGCGTTGAGCTGCAACCCAACGGCGAGCGTCCGGTTGCGCCTTCTGCTATCAAGGCTGAAGGCCAGACGTATACCGTCAATGGCTTCGTGCCGGTTTCGACGCCGCGCGCGCTCGAAACCAGCGAAATTCCGGGCATTATTGAGCAATACAAACACGCCGCAAAAAACGCCCTTCGCGCAGGGTTTGACGGCGTGGAAGTGCATTCTGCAAACAGCTACCTGCTCGATCAGTTCCTGCGTGATTCAACTAATCATCGCACCGACGCCTGGGGCGGCTCGATTGAAAACCGCGCACGCCTGACGCTGGAAGTCACTGAAGCGATTGTTAATATCTGGGGCAACGATCGCGTGGGCATTCGCCTGTCACCGGTTACCCCTGACGCAGGCAACACGCCGCCGGACAGTAACGTAATGGCAATGTATGGCTATCTGATCCAGCAGCTGAACCGCTTTAAGCTGGCCTATCTGCACTTTGTTGAAGGTGCAACGGCAACCTCCCGCGAGGTGCCTTCTGACGTGGATATGGATGCACTGAGCGCGCAGTTCGACGGTCTGTTTATCGGAAACAATAACTATGACCTGGAGATGGCCATCAGCCGCCGCAATGCCGGGCTTATCGATGCCGTCGCTTTCGGTCGCCTGTTCATTTCTAACCCGGACCTGGTTAAGCGACTGCGTTATGGCGCCGGGCTGACCATCGCGCCAAAAGAAGCCTATTACGGCGGCGGCGCGAAAGGTTACACCGACTGGCCGCAAGGAAATTACTGATCAATAAAAGCGGCGGGATCTTCCCGCTGCCTGTTCCTGACAGGGAAGGATAAGAAAATGAATTATTTGCAGAACAAAACGGCTGTTATTACTGGCGCGTCATCGGGCATTGGCGCCGCAACCGCGATGGAACTTGCGCGTCATGGCGTGAATATTGTTGCGGCCGCGCTGGATCAAAGCGGCCTTGATAAGCTGGTAAAGGATATTGAGTCCGCTGGCGGCCATGCTTCCGGTCTGGTGACGGATGTGACACGTCTGGAAGATACAAAGGCGCTGGTCAAGCATGCTACTGAAACCTTCGGTACTGTTGATATCCTGATTAACAACGCCGGACTGATGCTGTTTTCAGCCTGGAGCGACATCGCGTGGGACGACTGGAACAAGATGGTCGACGTAAACATCAAAGGGTATCTGAACGCGATTGCGTCCGTCCTCCCGGTTATGCTCGACAAAAGTGCCGGACAGATCCTGAACATGGCTTCTGTCGCGGGCCACCAGGTTGACGCCGGCGCGGGCGTGTACAGTTCGACCAAATTCTTTGTCCACGCCATGACGGAATCTATGCGTAAGGATCTGGGCGTGAATAAGGGCATCAGGGTAAATACCATCAGCCCGGGCGTTATTAACACGGGATGGGCTGACAAGGTGAGCGATCCGCAGGGGCGTAAGGCGGCACAGGAACTGACCAAAATTGCTATCAGCCCGCAGGATGTAGCAAATGCGGTTGTCTACGCCCTTAACCAGCCTGAGAATGTCACGGTCAACGATCTTATTGTCTCCCCTACGAAGCAGAACTGGTAAATCAATACTGGCAGCCTGCTGGCTGCCACTTCTGCTCTGTCGTAACCGGGCTTATATTGCCGACAGGCTCTGGCTGACGGTTCAGCGGGCAGCATGATATCAATGCGGATAGCGTCGCCCGGCATATCAGATGCGGGCCTTGCCCCATGCGTCTGTCCCCTGCGTGCCGGGAACAGACGTGAGAAATATGCCATTCTGCTCGACGGGCAACTATCCTGTCTTACACAATCCATCTGCAATATGAGTATTCTGAGGATGTCGATATGACCACGTTTTACCAACTTACCGCCACCAGCCTGAGTGGCCAGCCGATCCCTATGGCCGACTACGCTGGCAAGCTGGTGCTCGTGGTCAATACCGCCAGCCATTGTGGCTTTACGCCACAGTACGCGGGCCTTGAATCGCTCTATAAGCGGTACGCCGCCCAAGGGCTGGTGGTGCTGGGTTTTCCCTGCAATCAGTTTGGTAAGCAGGAACCCGGCAGTGCTGACGACATCGCGCAGACCTGCCACATCAACTATGGCGTGAGCTTTCCGATGTTTGAGAAAGTGGCGGTCAACGGCGCCCTGGCGCACCCGGTGTTTCGTTACCTGAAAGCCGAATTGCCCGGCGTGCTGGGTGGGCGAATCAAATGGAACTTTACTAAGTTCCTGATCGGACGCGACGGCAAACCACTTAAGCGTTTTGCACCGATCTCTACCCCAGAGAAAATGGAAGCCGCGATCCTTGCTGCACTGGAATAAGCGCTTCAGTTAAATTATAAAGGCTGTGCGGCAGCCTTTATAAGGTAGCGTAGCGATGGTAGAAATGATAAGTGTGAGTTCAACGGGTCGATGCAACGCTATCCTTAATCAAGGGGCGGCATTACTGAAACCCCATGTTGTGAATTAACAACAAGAGAAATGTTATATTTTTTCCTGATTAACGCGAGATGAAAGCTCCTGATGGCTTTCTTTTCGTTCGCTGTAGCGATCGGCAAGGTAACCCATTTGCCCCTTGAGCAGCAGCGTGATTTTAAACAGCTCCTCTGCAACATCAACAATACGATCGTACCAGGACGAGGGTTTCATCCGCCCGTCCTCATCGAATTCCTGCCAGGCTTTGGCCACTGAAGACTGGTTAGGGATGGTGAACATCCGCATCCAGCGCCCCAAAATGCGCATCTGGTTCACGGCATTGAAGGACTGAGAACCGCCGCAGACTTGCATAACCGCAAGGGTTTTTCCCTGGGAAGGACGAACGGCTCCTTCGCTTAAGGGTATCCAGTCGATCTGCGCTTTCATTACTGCGCTCATTGCCCCATGCCGCTCCGGGGAACTCCACACCATCCCATCACACCATCTGACCAGCCCGCGCAACTCGACGACTTTAGGGTGCGTATCCGGAACATCATCCGGTAGGGGTAGCCCTGATGGGTTAAACAGTCTGACCTCCGCCCCCATTGCAGTCAGAAGGCGGCCCGCCTCTTCTGCTGCAAAACGGCTGTAGGAACGCTCTCTTACTGATCCATAGAGAATCAGAATGCGTGGCGGCTCCTGTAGCTGCAGGTGTTCAGCGATGTGCTGATCAAAGCAATCAGCATTCAGGGCAGGAAATTGTTCCATTTTTTCTCCTTTGGAAGGATGTGGCGATTTTAAACTTAACACATATGGTTTAGCATATGTGCATGCTAAAGGAAACGGAGTAAAAAATGCTACAGCCTGTTCAGCTTTTTAAAATCCTGTCGGATGAAACCCGCCTTGCCATTGTTATGCTGCTCAGGGAATCAGGCGAACTGTGCGTCTGCGATATCTGCGCGGCAACCATCGAATCACAGCCTAAAATATCGCGCCATATGGCTATTCTGCGCGAGGCAGAACTTGTTCTTGACCGTAGAGAAGGCAAATGGGTTCACTACCGCCTGTCACCGCACATACCGGCATGGGCGGCTGAAACGATAACGGCATCCTGGCAGTGTATGCGGGAAGATGTGCGTGAATGGCTGACAAAATCAGCTGACACCTCCTGCTGATATAATCAATCACATACATATAAACATATATAAAGGAGTCTAAAATGCTTCTGGCAGGGGGTATCTTTTTACTGACGCTGATACTGGTCATCTGGCAACCTAAAGGGCTAAGTATTGGCTGGAGCGCAAGTATCGGAGCCGTGCTGGCGTTGCTAACGGGGGTTATCCACATTGATGATATCCCTGTTGTCTGGAATATTGTCTGGAATGCGACGGCGGCATTCATTGCTGTGATCATTATCAGCCTGCTGCTCGATGAGTCCGGCTTCTTTGAATGGGCTGCGCTGCATGTCTCACGCTGGGGCAATGGACGTGGCCGACTGCTGTTTACGTGGATACTATTGCTCGGTGCTGCTGTTGCAGCGTTGTTTGCCAACGATGGCGCAGCGCTAATCCTGACCCCGATTGTGATTGCGATGTTGCTCGCGCTGGGGTTCAGCAAAGGCACGACATTGGCCTTCGTCATGGCTGCGGGGTTTATCGCGGACATCGCCAGTTTGCCGCTGATCGTCTCTAACCTGGTGAATATTGTCTCAGCGGACTTCTTCGGCCTCGGTTTTACGCAGTACGCCTCTATTATGGTACCCGTTGACCTGGTAGCCATTGCAGCCACGCTAATCATGCTGCATCTTTTTTTTCGCAGAGATATCCCGGCGACATATGACATTTCACTGTTAAAGACACCAGCCAGTGCAATTAGGGATCCGGCGACGTTCAGGGCTGGCTGGGTAGTACTACTATTCCTTCTGGCGGGGTTCTTTGTACTGGAGCCGCTAGGCATCCCCGTTAGTGCGATAGCTTCAGCTGGCGCAGCAGCGCTGTTTATTGTGGCTAAGCGAGGGCATGCGATTAATACCGGGAAAGTGCTGCGAGGCGCGCCCTGGCAAATCGTGATTTTCTCATTGGGCATGTATCTGGTGGTCTATGGCCTGCGCAATGCGGGGCTCACGGGGCATCTTTCAGGCGTGCTGAATGTGCTGGCAGATAAGGGCTTATGGGCGGCCACGTTTGGTACTGGCTTTCTGACTGCGTTCCTGTCATCGATCATGAACAATATGCCGACAGTGCTTATTGGTGCGCTGTCGATTGACGAAAGTGCAGCGACCGGCATCGTCAAAGAGGCGATGATTTATGCCAACGTGATTGGCTGCGATTTAGGCCCTAAAATAACACCAATAGGCAGCCTGGCCACCCTGCTATGGCTTCATGTGCTGGCACAGAAAGATATGACCATCACCTGGGGATATTACTTCCGCACCGGCGTTATCATGACCCTGCCTGTGCTGTTTGTCACTCTGGCCGCGCTGGCGTGGCGACTCTCTGTCACTTTGTAATGAGATAATGATATGAGCAATATTACCATCTATCACAACCCGGCCTGTGGCACCTCACGTAATACGTTGGAAATGATCCGTAATAGCGGTAACGAACCGACCATTATTTATTACCTCGACACCCCACCGACCCGTGATGAGATTATTAAACTTATTTCAGATATGGGGATTACGATACGCGCATTGCTGCGAAAGAACGTAGAACCTTATGAGACACTGGGGCTTGAAGATGAGTCATTTACTGATGAACATTTGCTCGATTATATTCTTCAATATCCGATCCTGATTAACCGTCCGATAGTGGTGACACCACTAGGAACACGGTTGTGCCGTCCATCAGAAGTAGTGCTGGATATTCTCCCCGATGCGCAAAAAGGCACGTTCGTAAAGGAAGATGGCGAGAAAGTCGTAGATGATGCCGGTAAGCGACTGAAATAAACACCAAGGGGGTGAATGCCCCCTAACTCCTGCCTCAGGGCAAAATACCTGAATCCCCTGGCAGTGTGCTGCTCCCTTCGCCTAGGTTCCGTTGCATTAATACCGTGTCGAGCCAATGGCCATGCTTAAAGCCTATATCTTTCAGCGTGCCGATTTCAGTAAAACCAACCTGCTGATGGACTTTTAGCGAACCTTGGTTATTACTGTCGCCGACAATGGCAATCATCTGCCGGTAGTCGTGAGCTTCTGCCCAGGCAATGACATGCCGCAGCAACGCTTTTCCCACGCCCTGACGCTGCGCAGCCGGATCAATATAAATTGAATCTTCGAGGGTGTGGCGGTAGGCATAGCGTTCACGGTAGTGGGTGAGATAACAATAACCTATGACCTTTTCTTCATGTAGCGCGACCACATACGGCAGCCCCTGACTGCGGATTTTGCTCAGTCGGGCAAACATTTCATTGATATCTGGTGGTTCAGTTTCAAAGCTAGCGGTACCGTGAGTAACATGATAAGCATAAATTTCGCATATGGCGGAAATATGCTTTTCTTCTGCATTAACGATTTTCATTGGCCTGTTCCTGTAGGCAATTTTTTCAAGACTATCTGAAGAGCCAGAGATAAGGTAAACGTAAAAGCTTATGGCCCGGTAAAATAGGTCAAGGGAAGATAAAAAATTATCAGGAGAAAATTCTCCCGAATTTCGAGACGATATGGCTGTCCTGAGGGTTTAATAGCGGGCCTTTAAACGTACAAGCCAGATATGCTGTCAGATCAGACGTGGTCAGACAGACTTTATGACCACATTTTATCAGTGATACTGCGACTGATGCTACAACGATAATCTGCCAGCCCATTGTTGGAACAGTTATTATTTATGAGCAGATATGTACCCTCCTCGCTCATAGTGCACTAAGCGTTATGCAATAATGCCTGGCAGCGGGCATTGTTTACGCCGTGCAACGTTAATCTATAAAATCACGACATTACTCACGACGCTATATGAGGTAGTAACCTGGGCAGGCGCTTGTTACTGCCGCAACCGGCCAATACGCTTTTCTGCTGCATTTCCGGGCAGACGCGGAAAATTCACAACTTTTCCACCAGCGTTTTTAATTGGGCAATCACTGCCCCCTTCTCATCCTCGTTTTCTCCGCCGCAGGGCCAGGTTGACTGCCGGACAATCAAACGCGTCGGCAGCAGCTCCCGAATGCGCATCTGCGGTGCGGCCATCTTCTGAACTAACAGCTCAACGGCTTTTTTCCCTAACTTATCGAAATCCTGCGCAACGGTTGTTAACGGCGGCTGGAAATAGAGGCTGTCCGCCGTATCGTCATAGCCGGTAACGGAAACCGCCCGGCTGCCGGTGCGATTAAGCTGTGCCAGCGCGCTCAGCACCCCGAGCGCCATTTGATCGTTCGCGACAACGATCGCGCTAATGCGCGGCTGCTGATGCAACAGCTCAAAGGCTTTGTGCCAGCCGCTGGCCGCACTCCAGTCGCCAAAAACCGTTACCGCGTTGCTCACCCCAAGCCGGTGCAAGGCTTCGCGCCAGCTGCTCAACCGCATCCGCGCCGAGACGGAACTCTCTGGCCCGGCAAGCAGACCGAACTCCCGATGCCCCAGCGTCCAGAGATGGTTGACGCAGGCGCCGCAGCCGTCCAGATGATTAAACCGCACCGAGCAGACATCGGTTTCCGGCGAGATATCTAAAAAGAGACAGCTAATATCCGGGTTCTCACTGACCAACTTTTCCGCCAGGCTGCTTTCCAGGGGAAGATTGATGATGGCGCCACGGATATTCTGTGCGCGAAACTCATGCAAACGTGCCTGAAGAGAAGCGTAATCGGCCGTTACCGGCATCGCGATAGCAACCTCCAGCTGATGCGCGCCCGCGTGACTCTTTATCGCGGCGGCGATTTGCGAAGGAGCATGCAGCGTTAACGACGCGGTAATCAACCCGATCGACGGCGCCGATTTCCCCGCCAGCAACTGTGCCGAACGGTTAGGCACGTAGTGCAACGCCTGCATGGCGTGGATGACTTTGTCACGGGTTCGTTCAGAAACCACATCAGGCCTGTTCAGCACGCGCGAAACCGTCTGTTGTGATACACCGGCCTCACGAGCCACATCTTCCAGAGTTGCCATACGCCGCTGCATCTTCTTTTCCTCTGTCCTCTGCCCTGAATGTCTTACGCTAACATTTACTGTCTAAAATACGACAAAAAATGGCTGTTTCTATCCTGTTTCGTGATCGCCAATGAGTTTCAATCTCAGCAATATTGCGGCTACTAACAAAATATCTGATAACACACTCCATCTTGTCTGGCGAATGACATTTACTTTTAGCTATCAGGTAGACCTATGCGCAATCACGACGGCCATGCCCCCCACAGCGTTTCGTTTCATGACGTGCTTGCACGTGAAGACTGGCAAAACCAGACCATTACGCACCTGAACCGTTTACCGGCCCATGCGCCTTTCTCCAGCTGGCGCGATCTTCGCGCTGCAAGGGAAAATCAGACCTCATCACACCGCCGTCAGCTGGATGGCCAGTGGCAATTCACTTATGCGCGCAGCCCGTTTGAGGTGGACGCCAGCTGGCTGGAAAGCGATCTGGCGGAGAGCCGTCCTACGCCCGTGCCTTCGAACTGGCAAATGGAGGGTTACGACGCGCCAATCTATACCAACGTGCGCTATCCCATCGACACCACGCCGCCGCGCGTGCCGGAAGAGAACCCGACCGGCTGCTACTCGCTGACGTTTATAGTGGAGGAGAGCTGGCGGGACGAAGGTGAAACGCAGATTATCTTCGACGGTGTAAATTCTGCCTTCCATCTTTGGTGCAATGGCAAATGGATCGGTTACTCGCAGGACAGTCGCCTGCCTGCGGCCTTCGATCTCAGCGCCGCGCTTCAGCCGGGCGAGAACCGCCTTTGCGTTATGGTGATGCGCTGGAGCGCGGGCACCTGGCTTGAAGATCAGGATATGTGGCGGATGAGCGGCATCTTCCGTTCAGTATGGTTGCTGAATAAGCCGTCGCTGCACCTGAGCGATGTTCAGCTTACGCCGCAGCTTGATGCGCTTTATCGCGACGCTGAGCTGGAGGTGAATGTCACCGTTGCTGCTCCGGAACGGCTGCTTGAAAAACTGACGGTCAACGTGGAGCTGTGGCATGACGCGCAGCGGGTCGCCAGCCACCAGCAGCAGCCCGGCTCGCCAGCCATTGACGAGCGAGGCAACTATGCGGAACGCGCCATGATGCGCGTTCCCGTGGAGCGTCCGGCCCTGTGGAGCGCGGAAACGCCGAACTGCTATCGGGCCGTCGTCTCGCTGTGGCACGGCGATAAGCTGATCGAGGCCGAGGCCTGGGATATTGGTTTTCGCCGGGTTGAAATCGACAATGGCCTGCTGAAGCTGAACGGTAAACCGCTGTTGATCCGTGGCGTTAACCGTCACGAGCATCACCCTCAGCGCGGCCAGGTCGTTACAGAAGAGGATATGGTGCAGGACATTCTGCTGATGAAGCAGAACAATTTTAACGCCGTTCGCTGCTCGCACTATCCCAACGCGCCGCACTGGTATGAACTCTGTAATCGCTATGGCCTGTATGTGGTCGACGAGGCCAATATCGAAACCCACGGCATGGTGCCGATGAATCGTCTTTCCGACGATCCGGCCTGGCTGCCGGCCTGGAGCGCCCGCGTCACGCGGATGGTGCAAAGCAATCGCCACCACCCGTCGATCGTTATCTGGTCACTGGGCAACGAATCCGGCGGCGGCGGCAATCACGAAGCCATGTATCACTGGCTCAAGCGTAACGATCCGTCACGCCCGGTGCAGTATGAAGGCGGCGGCGCGGACAGCACGACCACCGATATTATCTGCCCGATGTACGCCCGCGTGGAAAACGATCAGCTCATTCCGGCCGTGCCGAAATGGGGCATTAAAAAGTGGATCGGTCTGCCCGGCGAGCAGCGCCCGCTAATCCTTTGTGAATACGCTCATGCCATGGGCAACAGCCTGGGCAACTATGCCGACTACTGGCAGGCGTTTCGTGATTACCCACGCCTGCAGGGCGGCTTTGTCTGGGACTGGGCCGATCAGGCGATTAGCAAAAGCTTTGACGACGGCAGCATCGGCTTGGCCTACGGCGGTGATTTTGGCGATAAGCCCAACGATCGCCAGTTCTGCATGAACGGGCTGGTGTTCCCTGACCGCCGCCCTCACCCGTCATTAATTGAGGCTAAACACGCGCAGCAATACTTCCAGTTTGCCCTGCTGTCGCAACATCCGCTGCGCATCAGCATTGTCAGCGAGTATCTGTTCCGTCCGACGGATAACGAGGAGCTGCACTGGCAGGTTCAGGCAGCCGGTGAAACCATTAGCAAAGGCAGCACAACGCTTGCACTGCGGCCTGAAGGCCAGAGCGAGCTGACGCTGCTGGAGGAACTGACGTTGCCCGCCGGGGCCGAAGAGGTCTGGCTGACGCTGGAGGTTATCCAGCCGCAGGCCACCGCCTGGTCCGCTGCCGGGCATCGCGTTGCCTGGCAGCAGTTTGCGCTCGCCGCCCCGCTGGTGTTGCGTACGCCTCAGCCAGCAGGCGATGCGCCTGAACTTGAGCGCAGTGACAGCGCCTGGACGGTGCGCAGCGGCTTACAGCAGTGGGTGATTGACCGTCAAAGCGGACTGTTGACGCACTGGCAGATGGATGGCGTGGAGCAGCTATTGACCCCGCTGCGTGACCAGTTCGTGCGCGCGCCGTTGGATAACGATATTGGCGTAAGCGAAGTGGAGCGTATCGATCCCAACGCCTGGGTTGAACGCTGGAAGAGCGCTGGCCTGTACGACCTCACCGCTCGCTGCGTACAGTGTGACGCGCAGCGTCTGGCCCATGAGGTGGTGATCGACAGCTGCTGGCACTACCTGAGCGGGGACGAGGTGGTGATTATCAGCCACTGGCGGATGACCTTTGATGCGCAGGGCAAGCTGCATCTGGCTATTGACGGCGAGCGCGCCGCCACCCTGCCGCCGCTACCGCGCGTCGGGCTGACTTTTCAGGTGTCGGATCAGAATAAACCGGTTTCATGGCTGGGATTCGGCCCGCATGAAAACTACCCGGATCGTCGTACCAGCGCCTGCTTCTCTCGCTGGGAACTGCCGCTGGAGGAGATGAGCACGCCATACATTTTCCCGACCGAAAACGGACTGCGCTGCGACACCCAAGCCCTGGACTGGGGGCGCTGGCATGTGGCGGGCGATTTTCACTTCTCCGTACAGCCCTACAGCACCGCGCAATTAATGAAGACCGATCACTGGCACCGGATGCAGTCGGAAAACGGCGTCTGGATAACCCTTGACGGCCAGCATATGGGCGTTGGCGGCGATGACTCCTGGACGCCCAGCGTATTGCAGCAGTGGCTGTTGCTTGAAACGAAATGGCACTACCAGTTAACGATGCATTTCCAATAATAATCGGGGGCGCAGGCCCCCGGCTTATCGGCATAACCAGATGGAAAAGTCGCCATGAAACTCTCTGCACTCGCCCCAAGAGAACGTCATAATTTTATTTACTTTATGCTGTTCTTTTTCTTTTACTATTTCATTATGTCCGCGTATTTCCCGTTTTTTCCGGTCTGGCTGGCGGAAGTTAACCATCTGACCAAAACAGAAACGGGGATTGTTTTTTCCTCTATTTCACTGTTTTCGATTGTCTTCCAACCGGTATTTGGGCTGATTTCCGATAAGCTGGGGTTACGTAAACACCTGTTGTGGACAATCACGGTCTTACTGGTGTTGTTTGCGCCCTTCTTTATTTTTGTTTTGTCGCCTCTGCTGCAAATGAATATTTTCGTTGGCGCGCTGGCTGGCGGTATCTATTTGGGGGCCGTTTTCTCCAGTGGCTCCGGAGCGGTAGAAGCCTATATTGAACGCGTCAGCCGCGCTAACCGTTTCGAGTATGGCAAAGTTCGCGTTTCCGGCTGTATCGGCTGGGCGCTGTGTGCCTCCATCACCGGCATTCTTTTTGGCATAGATCCTAATATTACTTTCTGGATCGCCTCCGGTTTTGCCCTGGTGCTTGGCGTACTGCTCTGGGTGTCACGCCCGGAAGGCAGTAACAGCGAGCGGGTTATCGAGGCACTGGGCGCCAACCGCCAGGCCTTCTCGCTGCGCACCGCCGCCGAGCTGCTGCGGATGCCGCGCTTCTGGGGTTTTATTGTTTACGTGGTTGGCGTCGCCAGCGTCTATGACGTTTTCGACCAGCAGTTCGCCAATTTTTTCAAAGGCTTTTTCTCCAGCCTACAACGCGGCACCGAAGTGTTTGGCTTCGTGACTACCGGTGGAGAATTGCTCAACGCCTTGATTATGTTCTTCGCCCCCGCCATTGTGAACCGCATTGGCGCGAAGAATGCCCTGCTGATCGCAGGCGTTATTATGTCGGCACGTATTCTGGGGTCGTCTTTTGCTTCATCGGCCGTGGAAGTTGTTATCTTAAAAATGCTGCATATGTTTGAACTGCCGTTCCTGCTGGTGGGCACTTTTAAATATATTTCCTCCGCATTTAACCCAAAGCTTTCGGCAACGTTGTTCCTGATAGGCTTTAATTTATCGAAACAGCTCTCGGGCGTGGTGCTGTCGGCATGGGTAGGCCGGATGTATGACACCGTTGGTTTCCATCAGGCTTACCTTGTGCTGGGCTGTCTCACCTTAAGCTTTACCGTCCTTTCCCTGTTTACGCTGAAAGGAAGTAAAACCCTGCTCCCCTCCACCAGCTATAACAGCGCCGCCTGATAATAAACGCCCGTGTTGTTTAACGGGCTTTTAACTTGTCGATCCGAATAAAGACAGAATCAGATTATGAGAATTTAACTGCAGTGGCTAACCCGCCATGTGGTTCTTCTGACCTGATACTTTTTTTGTATAACCAAAATAACAATTCATTAACCGCAATCAAGGTGGAACAATTAAAAAATTCAGAAAAAGGAGAGATTATGTATACCCGAAATTTATCCCAGGATTTTACAGTCAGCGCTGTCGGCTATGGGGCCATGGGCCTGAGCGAATTTTATGGTCAGACAGATGACAAGGCTTCTCTACAGCTGCTCTATAACCTTATTGACCTGAATATTACGTTAATTGATACCGCTAACCTGTACGGGCGAGGCCACAATGAACGACTTATTGGTCACTTTCTTGCCGGGCTCGATAAGGCCACACGCCAGCAGTTTAAAATTGCCACAAAGTGCGGGATCGATCGCTCCCCTGACGAATCTTATGCCCGCACCATTAACAATCAACCCAATTATATTACCCGCTGCTGTAATGAATCCCTTAAAAGACTTGGCATTGAGCGGATCGATCTGTTTTATCTTCACAGGGTCAGTCAGGCTACACCTGTTGAAGAGAGCATGGAATGCCTGAGCCGTCTCGTCAAAGAAGGTAAGATCAACCATATTGGACTCTGCGAGGTTTCCGCTTTAACCCTGCGCCGCGCCCATGCTGTACATCCTCTCACAGCCCTGCAGACGGAATATTCATTGTGGACACGCGATATTGAAGATGAAATTCTCCCGACAGTGAAAGAGCTGGGTATTGGTCTGGTTCCTTATTCTCCGCTGGGCAGAGGCTTTCTGACCGGGAAATACCGTAAAAACAGCGATTTTGCGGAAGGTGATTTCCGTAAAAATAATGCGCGATTTATTCAGTCCAGCCTCGATCATAACGCCCAGCTTCTTGACGTTATGCAGCCGCTTGCTGAAAAATACAGCTGCACCACAGGTCAGATTGCGCTAGCCTGGCTGCTCGCGCAGTACGATAAGCTGGTACCGATTCCCGGCACCAGGCACATCAATTATCTGACCGAAAATGCGCTCGCGGCCGACATCGTTCTGGACAACTCAGATATTGCCTTGCTGAACAATATTCACCAGCGTATTGAGATCAAAGGCGAACGGTATTCAGAGGAAGGCATGAAAGGCGTTAACGCCTGAAATCAGCCCTTATAATCAAAAAACCGGATCATGCCGGTTTTTTGTTCTTAACCAGCGCAGCTGCTGTAGAGCTGATATTTTTAGCGATAAACGCTCAGCGCTATGCCTTCACCACCATAAATGCCGTTTTAATTTCTGAGTTAGCAAACACGCCCTGTGAGGCCAGAACCGGCAGTCCTCTTGCCGTAGCAGTAGATCCACAGACCTTCTTTATTAATGGTCAGGCATTGCGTTGTAACAGGCAGTCCGGCATTCAGTGCGGCCTGACGTGCTGGATTCTGGCCGCAGCCAGCCGTCAGGGCCTGCCCCATAATGACCTGAGAAATTTCACCAATTTTCACGTCCAGGTCTTCAAGAAGCGCACGAATGATGCGGCTTCCAGGTTCGGCGGCGGAATGATCCGACAGGGAGCCCAGGAACGTGCCCGTTGCCGTGCGTTTTGCAGAAACAATGACAACTTCGCTCATGAGTTTTCCTCTTTCAGGCCGGGCAAAGTATGGCCTGTCGCCGCCATAGCAGCGCGGTAGGCCGTCAGACCGTTCATACAGGCCGGTACGCCGGCATAGACGGCCATCTGTATCACAATTTCGAGTAGCTCTTCAGGGCTGACGCCAGTGTTAAGCGCGGCTCTCATGTGTAACTCAAGCTGCGGCATAGCGTTACCCAGCGTCACAAGCGATGCAACGGTCAGCATTTCCCTTGTTCTAAGTTCCAGACCGGGGCGGCCAACCACAGCGCCAAAAGCGTAATCGGTGATCAAAGCCGGTAAGGTGGCGTCAAGTTCATTCAGTCGTCCGGTGACTTTATCGGCAAGACCGGGCTCAAGGCGGTTCATAATATCTCTGCCATAATGTGTCAGATTACTTATTTGACTCATAAGGTTTCTCCATGATGGTTAGTACTGACGTAGCGCGCGTTGGGATTGCGGCTACGAGCAAAACAGAAAGCCCGATAGCTGCACCTGCTACGATACAAAGTAGCTGGATTGAAAAAGCGGATACCATCCAGGCACTGGCAGACGCTCCGACACCAATGGCGATATTGAAAAATGATACGTAAATTATCTTTATTATCCCTTACGACATTAAAAATGGTTTCATCACGCCACTGCCGATATTTTTGATAATTATGCGCAGGAACTTCAACATGGCGCAGCTGAATATATTTTGTTTCGGGGAGGTCTTTTTTATTATCGAAAGGAGATTCAACAAACTTGAGAAGCTCCCTACAAATATCTGCAGAAAGAACGTCAGCAAAGCGATAAAACATTGACTCCATTTCTTCTTCTGTCCATAAGATTTCTTTAATATCGTTAAACGAACGGAGTTCCAATAGTTCATTCACACCCTGCTCTTCACAAAGAAAATAGCGCGTACTTTTAGTGCTTTTTAATGATGAGAAAAAAATCAGCATAAATATTATTTTTTAACGGGAAGCGCGACACCAGCACATAGTTAGATGACATTCTTATCTCCCTGATGATTTTGATTAATTTAGAGAGGAATCTAACAGCCTTTGACACAAATGGAATTGTTAAATGTGTAATATAGTTTTTGTATTGCTGTAAGGCGCGTTTTTGTGATATGAATTTCGTTTTATATCTGGCTGTATCAAAAGGGTGTAGAATAATTTTTTGACTGACAGGATGGAATCTATGGCCACTGCAGGACACCTAATCAACAACAACCTCCCCAGCGTTAAACAGCTCCAGTGCTTTCTTGCTGTCGCTCATGAGCTGAACTTTCGCAGGGCTGCCGAACGGCTCAGAATGACCCAGCCGCCGTTAACCCGACAGATCAAGCGCCTTGAAGCCGTACTGGACAGGCAGCTATTCAGCCGCAGTACACATGATGTCAGCCTGACGGAAGCTGGCCGTGCATTGGTAATAAAAGCAGAAAGGATCCTTCAGGAACTTAATGAACTGAAAACACATTCACCTTCTTCGAAGGAAAGCCTGCGCATTGGCCTTACCCGAACGCTCAATTTTGAATTAATTGATCCCGTCAGCAAGCAGCTTATTAAACTGCATGCTAAAGACGACGTTGAAACGCCTAATCTGACATCTGCGCAGCTGCTTCAGTGCCTGTCGAAAAATACGCTTGACCTCGTGCTTACGGGCGAAAAAGGTATCGGTCATGAAGATACCGTCCAGTATCTCTGGGTTTGCCGTGAACCCCTGCTGATAGCTATGCCAGCCATGCACCCAGCCAGTATGAAACAAAAAGTATCACTCGAAGACGTCAGTGATTTACCGCTCTTCTGGTTT
This sequence comes from Erwinia artemisiae, assembly GCF_051400835.1. Taxonomy (NCBI): domain Bacteria; kingdom Pseudomonadati; phylum Pseudomonadota; class Gammaproteobacteria; order Enterobacterales; family Erwiniaceae; genus Erwinia; species Erwinia artemisiae. The sequence goes on from NZ_JBLFFM010000001.1 coordinate 612,192, forward strand.
GCAAGAAGCGCGAACCCATCATTTTACGACAAATGTGAAAGTTATTTTGATCTACTGAAAACTCCATTAAAAAGAGTGAAAGAGCCGGACGATTCACTCGTTATGCTCACTCACATCGCAAGGGGGAAAGGGTTTGCTCTGATGCCGCAGTCCAAATGCACCTTTAATCAGGAAGGGCTTTGCTACCGGGCGCTAACAGACTATGAATCGCAGAAACTGAACATCGATATTTATGCTGCAACCAGGCTAAACGATAAGCGGGAGACCGTACTAAATGCCCAGGATATACTATGTGATAATAATCTTGCCGACTGAAATAATATTCGGCCACCCCGAATTGAAGTCACAGGTAAGTTATTTCAAATAAAGCTTAGTTTATCGCGACTGCTCATATTGCGTACTCAACCATAACGGTTAAGTCATGGGGTAATCACCTTAAGCTTTACCGTCCTTTCCCTGTTTACGCTAAAAGGAAGTAAAACCCTGCTCCCCTCCACCAGCTATAACAGCGCCGCCTGATAATAAACGCCCGTGTTGTTTAACGGGCTTTTATTGGTTTGGCGCTGGCTCGGGCGATCCATTTTCCGACAAAGCGCGTATGCTGAGAAAACCCTGGCGTGCGTAGCGATGGTAATCGGCGCGCCGATCGTTGACGAACAAGGGAGAAGATAAAATGGCTGACCGTCCTGGCATTGCCCTGCTTGGCCCTGGCGCTATCGGTACGACCCTCGCAGCGGTACTACATGAGGCAAACCGCACGCCAGTACTTTGCGGGCGCAGCGCGCATGCGCAATTAATTCTTCGTGATGATGAAAGAGAGACTGTCGTACCGGGGCCGGTATTAACTGATAGCGCCTCCGTCCATCAGCCGTTCGATTTGGTGTTCGTGGCGGTAAAAACTACCCAGGTAGCCGACTGTGCGGACTGGCTGGCCGCACTCTGTGATGAAAACACGGTGGTGTGCGCATTGCAAAACGGCGTGGAACAGAAAACCCTTCTGGAGCCCTGGGTCAACGGTGCCACTGTAGTGCCTGCGGTAGTATGGTTCCCGGCCCAGCGAGAGCCGGATTTCTCCGTCTGGCTGCGAGCCAAACCGCGCCTGACGCTGCCGGATAGCCCACAGGCAAAAAGAGTAGCGGCCAGCCTGAGCGCAACCCGCTGCGTCGTTGATCTGTCGAGCGATTTTATTTCCATCGCCTGGCGTAAGCTGCTACAGAACGCGGTAGCCGGTCTGATGGTGCTTGCTAATCGTCGTGCCGGGATGTTCTCGCGCAAAGATATCACCGAACTGGCGCTGGCTTATCTGCGTGAATGTCTGAAGGTAGCTCGCGCGGAAGGAGCTATTCTGAACGACAGCGTTCCCCAGGAAATTGTGGACGGTTTTCATCATGCTCCTGCAGATTTAGGCACCTCAATCCTTGCGGACCGACAGGCTAACCGCCCGCTGGAATGGGAAATCCGCAACGGCGTGATAATGCGCTATGGCCGCACCCATGGTATTCCTACGCCCATCAGCGACGTGCTGGTGCCGCTATTGGCAGCGGGAAGTGAGGGGCCGGGTTGATTCAGGAACAAGCGCAAGTTTCACGCCTGTTGATATCAGGTAGTCTTTGACGTGAGCTAAAGTGCTTCCTGCACGAGGTGGAGCCCGGAACCAGTATTATGACAAGCTGAAATTATGCTTTCGAAAAGCAGGCTATCGTTGGTTTCCATACGGGGAGGCCTGGAGCATGCCTGAGGGCATTCACTTCACGCAGAACAACCTCCTTTTGAACCATCCGCGTTTAACAGAGTTATTAGCCGGATAAAGGCTCTGAATGCTCATCTCTTTACTCATTGATCGGTTCAGGGGATTATTAACAAATGAATAAAAGACAAGTCCCCTGCCTTTAATAATAAAAATCACCAGATAATTATTTTACGTAAAAATATCGAGGTGTTTTTAAAAGCGCAGCACACTATGAAATATGCATCACTGTAAGTTGAGGTAAGGTTCCTTTATTATTTTATCGGAGCCAGTTATGGACATCATCGGAATCATCATGTCAGCGGGAAGAACTTCCGTTGACGTCGCTTTATATACGTTAATACCTGTCATGGTGGTGATGCTTATCATCATGAAGTATCTGGAGCAGAAGGGAGTACTGGACGCAATTGTTCGCCTGATGACTCCCATACTTAAGCCATTTGGTGTAACAGGGCTGGCAATCTTTGCGCTTATTCAGCTTAACTTTGTGAGTTTCGCTGCCCCTCTGGCCGCCCTGGCTATCATGGAAAAACGCGGTACTTCCGACAGGCATCTTGCTGCCACGCTGGCTATGCTTTTTGCTATGGGACAGGGCAACGTATTTTATCCTCTTATCCCGGCAGGATTACACTGGGGTCAAGCACTGATTATTTCGGTAGTCGGGGGCCTTGCTGCTGCTGCCTTTACCTGGCATCTGACTGCCCGCAGGCTATCAGATAAGGAGGTGAAAGGTGAAGATGCTGAAACTCAGCATAGAAAATCATCTCAGGGTTTGATTGGCGTGATTAACAGCGCAGGATCAGATGCTATCAGATTGGCACTGGGCTCTGTACCTATGCTTATTCTTTCTTTGACTGTCGTCGGCATACTGAAAGCAAGTGGTGCTATTGAAGGGTTAACTACGCTGGTAGCGCCGGTACTGGCACTTTTCAACATATCTGACATTTATGTTATGCCTGTGCTAACGAAATTCCTTGCTGGCGGAACGGCGTATTACGGTGTAATGACTGACATTATCCATAAGGGGCTGATGACCACACAGCAAATTAATGCTTCTGCCGGATTTCTTATCCAGACATTTGATTTACCGGGTATCGGTATTTTCCTGGGGATTGCCAGCCGGTTTGTGCGGTTATTCCGCTACGCCTTGCCAGGCGCACTGATTGGCATCATGATCCGTGGTGTGATCCATGTAAGCATCAGTTAAACTCTGTTGCCGGGGCGGAAAACCTGTACGCCTGCCCTGGCGTTTATTGGTACCAGAATGATAATAAAGTGGTTCCTTTAAAGGCATATTTCTGTCCCGCCTGAATCAATAGAATAAAAATCAAACTGCCCGTTGCTCAGAAAGGCACAGTGGCAGGTAAACCTGATTTACTGCTAATTTCAGACGGTGATTAAATGTCCTTACATACTGCAGCTCATTCTGTTAACTACTCATCCTGCATAGGTTCTGACCTTCTGTATTGTGACCCTGACGCATTTTGTACCACGGGTGGCAGAGAGGGCTTAAAGCCCACCGCCAATCCTCACTCCCTTCGTTCCTCTGCCATAATGCGCGGTGTTGTCTGCGATACGCTGAACTGGATTGAAGCCAATCTTGATAATGACCTTCATATAGTTCAGCTGGCCGATCGCTCGGGCTACACCCGCTGGCATTTTCAGCGTCAGTTTAAAGAGATAACAGGACGCTCTATATCAGAGCATGTCAGGATCCGTCGTTTGGTCCGGGCCGCTGAGGCTATTATGTATACCGCTGGGCGCTTAATGGATATTGCCTGTGACTATGGATATACCAGTCAGCAGGCTATGTCTCGTGTTATACGTTCGGCATTTGGTATGACGCCAACAGAGCTGAGGAACCGCGCTAATGCACATCACTGTACTGAAGAAATCAAAAGCGACCTGGATGCACTGAAGCTCCGGGGCTTACAATAAATTTTAACAGGGAGTCGCAAAGACTCCCTCTGTACTACTCAGTCCTGATCCCTCTGCGCGCGACTTTATATCCATTACTCGTCCCTTTGCCTGTTAATTTTACCTGGCAATGTCAGTTGCTTTTGATTGACAACTGAGGGTATTCCCTTACCAGCCTTTTATCCTGCGGATAAATCATCAGATATTCAGAAAGTCCGTGCCAGGGGAAACCAGCCCTGCCAAAAAGTCATTGCGGTGGTTTACTGAGGGATTAATAAAATAAAACTTTAATAAAATACCCGTACTCTGCCAAGAGCAGGTTAAGGAGCATTAACTTTCGCCCAGCTAAATATAGCGGAATTATGTAAAGCGCTTACATTATTAAAAAGCCCGGCAGTTGTGCCGGGCCGGAGATGCTATTTGTAAATTATCGCCGTTCCATAATAACGATTTCCGCCGTATGCAGAAGTGACTTTAAGACCCTTAGCGCCTGCTTTCGTCGCTGCCGTTTCAAGGGCGCCAGTCATTTCATCAAGGGTGGTACCCCACGCAGATACATGACCAGCAGGTGAAGTTTTAATGTTTTCTGCTGCATTAGCAGTAGCAAATGCAGATGAGACCAGCAGTGATACAAGTACTGAATTACGGAGTTTCATGGTATTACCTCAATTATTTTTGTTGTTATAATTTTATGAGGTAATGCATATGAGATAAACAAGTAAAAAAGAAATTCATAGTTATGGGTTTCAGAAACAATGAATGAGGATAACGGCATTTATAGGATTTTAAAATTCTTACGGATTGTGTTATTTATATCCTGGTGTTGATTTGAATGATTTCTGGCGCGAATTTTGATCGATTTTAATATTAAAAAAAAGCCCGTGAGACCTTCTGTCTCCGGGCAATTTATCGCTTGCTTTACTTGTTATAATACGCTTCTTTTTTATGCAGGATGGAGGAAGTTAATTAACAGTTACTACAATTTTGCCTACCTGACCATTTGCTTCCATATAACGCTGTGCATCGGCAATATCTTCAAGAGTAAAAGTTTTATCGATGACAGGTTTAAGTTTGCCTGAGCGCAAACCTTCAGTGACAAATGCTTTAGCACGAGCCATTTTTTCAGGGTTTGTGGTGATCTCAAAGAGTTCGTAACCACGGAGGGTGAGATGTTTGCCCAGAATATCGAAAACAGGTACAAGCATGTCACGGCTATCAAGTGCGCCATACTGGAAGAACATCCCCAATGGTGCCATCACCTGGGTCAGCTTAGCGACGTCCGGGCCACCAACGGGGTCGAAGACGATGTGAGCACCAACGTTATTTGTCTCACGATTAATCTCAGCGACCATATCCTGTTCAGCCGTCGCAATGACGGCTGCAGCGCCCGCCTTAAGAAGCAGATCGCGTTTTTCGCTGGTGCGGGTCAGTGCAATGGGTTTAGCGCCCAACATATTGGCAATCTGAATGGCTGCAAGGCCAACGCTGCTGGAAGCAGCACGAATGATCACGTTTTGACCAGCCTGAAGGTTGCCATATTCTACCAGCGCGCCAAACGCTGTGACATACATCATCCAGCTTGCAGCAGCTTGTTCAAATGACAAATTTTCTGGGTGCTTAACAACCGCATGAACAGGCGCATTTACGATCTCGCCATACATACCGTATTCGTTAAACATAAAGGATGGGATCACGCTGACAGGATCGCCTTTGGCAAAGTCTTTCACATTTTCACCTACGGCCTCAACGGTACCAGCTGCTTCATAACCGAGTCGTGCTGGAAACACGGGTTCGATAACATACTGACCATTGCGATACATGATCTCAGCCCGGTTCAGGCCAATAGCCTTAACGCGGATCTGGACTTCATTGGCTGAAGGAGCCGGAACCTGAACATCGACAACTTCCAGAACTTCCGGTCCACCTGTACGGTTAAACGTTACTACTTTTGACATAATCAGGCCTCGTGAGTGGGGGGCGGCTTCAGAAATGTGTGGTAAAGCACGCCCGTTTCATCTGCCGATAATTTACGCGCTTATAAAACGTATAAAAATAGGTATTCAGGAACTTCAGTATTATCCAATCAGTAACAATCAACCATTGACCTGGCCTGTTGAGAAAACAGTTCGCTGAACCAATCGATGAAGACCCTGACCTTCGGAGAGAGATATTCCCTGTCCGGATACATGACTGAGACAGGCTTGGAGACGGGTGGATACTGAGTCAGTATTTCGACCAACTCACCCGCATCGATATGAGGTTTAAGCGCAGGATAAGTCGCCTGAATGATACCCAGGCCGGACAGGCCACAGCTCAGTAATATGTCTGAGTTGTCTACAAGCATACTGCTGGCAGAACGTTGCGAAACGACGATATTTTTATCGATGAATTTCCACTCCATAACCTCACGGCTATGGTCACTGAAGAAATTTACTGCCTTATGGTTTTGCAGATCGTCTAATGACTCAGGGTTGCCATGGGCCTCAAGGTAAGCCGGAGAAGCACAGGTCACCATGCGGATCTCTCCGAGTCGTTTCGAGATAAAGCTCGAATCCTGTAACTCGCCCAGCCGTACCACACAATCCACCCCTTCGGTAATGAGGTCCGTTTTCTTGTCGGAGGAAAGCAAAACGACTTCAATATCCGGGTATTTTTCTTTGAACTTTATCAGATGCGGAATCAGGATGGCATGCGCTAATGAAAGAGGCACGTCCAGCCTCAGACGCCCACGAGGAGGCAGCGTCGTTGAAAAACTGGCCATCATGTCATTCACTTCAGAAAGGATAGTTTTTGAACGATGGTAGAATTCTTCGCCTTCTGCGGTAACGCTGAGTTTTCGAGTGGTGCGGTGGATTAACTTAACACCAAGATCGTCTTCAAGATGTTGAATGGCTTTGCTCACCGCAGGGCGATGTAATTGTAGAAATTCAGCCGCTTTGGTGAAGCTCCCTTGCTCAACGACTTGCATAAAAATATTAATATATTCAATCATCTTTGAACGCATATTACCGCCTGAAATTGTTGTTCTTGCGTCAGTCATATTCACTGATCCACGGAATTTTAAACCTGATTATTCCATGAGCGTAGTGTAAGGCATGCGTCAGAGACGGCATGATCTCCTGTGCTTTAATACGACAAGCTGTCAGGCCTTAACATAGTCAGCATTGTTATTTTTAAGGAAAAAGTGAAGTACTCTTTGAGTAATTTTTCCTCTTCATTTGCTGAATTAAAATGCCATTCCTGCCGCCATGCTGCGGTACTCAAAAACCTGAAACAGGTGCTGGCCTCCGGAAACCTTCCGTTTAAAGCCTGTCAGATAAGGAAATGAAAATGCATTACGTCTCCGGTCTTAAATTGAAACCTGAGCTCCAGACACATCCCGGGTTTAGCCGGGTCTTTCAGCCAGACAAGCTCACGTTTGGTTTTATCATGCCTCTTGTGGGATATCCTGACTCACCCTTTCCGCTGCTGGAAGATCATCAGAAAATGGCTCAACTGGCAGATAAACTGGGATTTTCAGCGCTATGGATGCGAGATATTCCTTTCTATGATCCGTCTTTCGGCGATACCGGGCAGGTTTTTGACCCAATGGTATACCTTGGATTTCTTGCCGCTGTCACACGTAATATTGCGTTAGGAACTGCTGGCATAGTCCTTCCGTTGCGCGAGCCTCTGATTGTAGCGAAGCAGGCAGTGTCATTAGACCAATTGAGCCATGGCAGGCTAATCCTGGGGCTATCCAGCGGCGATCGTCCCGCTGAATATCCGGCGTTCGGCGCTGATTTTGACAACAGAGCTGAAAGGTTCAGAGAGGCTGTTAATCTCATACATCGGGTCACGACTGAAAGCTTCCCTCATATCGATACGAAGCATTACGGCAAATTAAAGGGCATGCTTAATCTTGTTCCCTCCCCACGGGCAGGAAGAATTCCTACACTGATTGTTGGTCGTGCACAGCAGGATATAGACTGGCTGGCGGCGAATAGCGATGGATGGATAAGGCATCGCGGAAGCTTTAACCAGTTACCTGAAATCGTAAATACATGGCATCAGAACCGTCCGGATGAATATTTCCGGCCCTATGGATATGGTACTTTTTTTGATCTGTCCGAAGATGCAAATGAGCCGGTTCGCCAGAACTGGGGTGGGATCCGTGCGGGCAGAAATGCGTTAATTGCCATGTGGAAAAAGCATGAGTCAGCGGGTGTTAACCACGTTGCACTTAACCTAAAAACATTACAGCGGCCAGCAGAAGAAGTGCTTCAGGAACTGGCTGAATATGTGCTGCCTCACTTTAAAAATGACTAATAACAGCATGCTGATTAACTCTCTTTTCGGGCTGACGCCGCATACTCTCAGATGACAGAGATCCTGCAAATTCCTGACTGTAAAATTATGACTGATTGCAGCCCCAAAGCAACGCTTGAAAAGCCATTATTTAACAGGGAACCTCAGAGTATGAAAACATAACGATTCTACAGGTTTTTAACTTCTTTCAGCACTTGTGGGAAAAATCGTTTCAAAAATCATACAAGAGGAAAATAAAAAATTCACGCCAGTTAATAAACGACATGACATGTGGTAAGGGATATGAAAGTAATATCACCACTTAAACATTATTATTTATCGGCCCTTCCCTTTATTTGACAAATATTCGTAGAGCACTAATGCTTTTTAAGCTTTACCTCAGGCAGGAACCAACCAACCTCGCCTGAAAAAACCAATTAAATCAAAAAGATATGCACAACCCCATTCAGAGGTTGATTGGTATTAAATTTAATAACTTAGTATAATCAAAATCCTGTCTTCTGACATTCAGGACAAGCGGATATATTTCTCACCACGGAAATCATTCCGACCCTAAATAAGAGAGACATTATGAGTATCATTAAAAAACCTGCGCGTGATTTTTCTTCCCTTGAGCAGTCGGCTGGATTTCAGCGTCGTATTCTGGGTGATTACACTATTACCGCAGTTTATGACGGCATTGTAGCAATTAATCCTGAAGCATTCGCAGGCGTTACTGATGATAAACGCCAGGCCGCCCTGCAGCGTCAGTTGCACCCTGTAACCGGTGAAATTGATACTTCGGTTAATGCATTTATCGTTGATACCGGTTCAAAAATCGTTCTGATTGACGCGGGCTCAGGTAATAAATTCGGGCCGACCATGGGCCGTCTTGAAAGTAGCATCAGAGCCTCTGGTTATTCTCCTGAAGACATTGATGCGGTTCTGATTACCCATCTGCATCCGGATCACGTTGGCGGCATTTCTGATGATAATGGTAATGCAACCTATCCAAACGCAACTGTCTGGGTGCCTGAAGCTGATGCTGAATTTTGGCTGGATTCAGCAACGACTGCAAAAATTCCGGAAATGCAGCACTGGTTCATCGATGTTGCACAAAACGCTACCGCGCCCTATATCAAAGCTGGCCGTTTCCAGACTTTTGAAAATGGGGACGACCTGCTAAATGGTCTGGTGAAAGTGATTGGCCTGCCGGGTCACACGCCAGGGCATTCCGGCTTCCGTATTGAATCTGCTGGTGAAACTATTTTGTTCTGGGGTGACATCACTCACTTACCAGCAGTGCAGTTGTCTCATGCTGAAGCGACTATTAATCTGGACATTATTCCGGAAAAAGCAGTGAGTTCACGAGAGTGGGCTCTGAAAGAAACGTCGTCAACGGGTATCTGGATCGGCGCGGCGCACCAGGCATTTCCGGGAATTGGTCGTCTGCGCCAGGACGCAGAGGGTTACACCTGGATTGGCAGTGAATATGCCTGGCTGACCGCACGCGGCTAAGTAATTATCAGCCCCAACGATGATTAAGCAAAGGGCCCGTCTGTGTGGAGATGAGGCCCTTTTTGCATAGGGTAATTTTCATTGTTAATACAGTAGCAGCAGTAAAATTCCTGCTGTAAATGGCGATTTACATTCTCTCTGTTTCCTTCAGCTATCCGGCTGGTGCAACACTGTTTTACTCTTCCTGAAGATCAAAGACGCCAACATCCTGAAGGCGCCCTCCGGTTCCCTTGCGCGGCCGGGTTGCCAGTCCTCACCTGATGTGCTGGCGTGGAAGGTGAAGCGGAGGGTCATGTGCTGCAAATCAAGGTTCAGTGTTGTAATGAACTGAAGGACGAGGACGGGCTCACTCTGCTTCGGTGGTGGTAGCTAATCACCACATAATGTCAGATACAAGCAAGAGAGTTTACCCGTAAGTTAATTATCTCACTTCGGCAGCGTTGATTTTATCATCGGCTTTCCAGATACGATATTTAACCTCAATATTCTCTGGCGTATAAACCACGACGGGGAGTTTACTGTTATACCTCAACATGCCATCCGCCCCGAGGTTGGCGGGCACAAATTTCTTTTCCTTTTTACCTGCCGGGCAGGCCATTCTGGTCGAGATGTGCATTGCGCCGGAGTCTGGCGATTTCGCTGCCTCATAGACATAATAATCATAGCCCCAACCATCAACTGTCTTGCTCTGCAGCTGACCGAGCAGAAGATGCTGGTTACAGTCAACTTCCAGTGTCTGACCAATCATCAGTTCCACTTTATATAACTCTTCATGTTTACGTTCTGGCAGCTGTATTATTTGTCGGCTGATGCCTTTTTCCGCTTTGGGATAAGGGGCAAGATTATCTGAAGACTGTTGCTGAGCAAAAGTGCTGGCTGAAAGGCAACCGGCGGTTATCAGCAAACATACAGCCAGCGTAGGGGTTCTGATCATTCTATAAGTCCTTAGTAGTATTTAATCCAGATTAATTCATTACCATAAATTAATTTAATAGCATTAACTACTGCCATTCTATTAAAGACCAGTCTTTACTGTCACCTCCTGACGAATGATAGACGCTTAACCCCCGTAAAAAATAATTTACACGGCGTGATCCCAGGCGCGAGCGATGGGTGATTGCGCTCAAAACATCCCTGCCCTCAGAGCAAAAGAAGAAAGGGTGCTATATTCCGATAAGCGCTTAATTAACCTATTTCATTTATCCAAATAAGAAACAGCGTTTTTATCCCTCACGCATTTTGTTAACACGGAGTAAGCATGACTGAACCACTGGATACCCTGCTCAAACTGGATCTGACTACCCCTTTGAAAAAGCCCGGCGCCAGTACTGCCCGGACTTTCAAGTCCGCTGAGCTTGTCGAATCGGTGCTGGCCGATCTGGAAGCCAAAGGTCTGATCCGACGCGGTGCGGATTACTTCGACGTGATCGCGCCCACGACTGGCGCCACTACCGGTTCCGTGAAGCGCACTCGCACCGAGTTCAAATTCCCGGAGCCGATCTTCCTGAAGGACTACACCGAACTGCTCATCCGCCTGAAGGGCGAGCTGCTGGCCGTAAACTACGACGGTGACGTGGTAGTGCTGCAACTGCACTGTGACGACGGCAATGACCCTACCATTAAGGGCTTCTACGACAATGGCGAGATCAAGGTAGGCGTGCGGGACTATGACGAAACCAAAGACCCCGACAAAGTCAAACTCGTCAACGTCGGCGCAACCCCGGCGCTTCTGGAGCTGGAATACCGCATCAGAGGGAACAAGCTCACCGTGGTTTGTGGACATGGCGAATCTGCCAGCCGTAAAGAGTTTACGCTCACTGCCGGACGATTAGCTCGCCCGCACGTTCCGCATGTTGGCGTGTACAATCAGATCGACCAGGGCGCTGACACAGAACCTGCCGGCGACCGCTCCGCACTGCGCATCTATGAGTTCTATGTAGGCGAAGCGCCTGATGCGGCGCAGCCTGACCTGGCTCAACAGCTTGACGTCGAGCTGGACAAGCTGTTGCAGGACTACCGGAGCGGCGCGATCGCTCTGAGTGCTGCCAGGATCGTGCTGAACGATATCTCTACCCGCATCAAAGCGGTAGAAGACGCCGACGCCCGCTATGCCTTAAACGTCAAGACGGCTGCCGTTAAAGCCCAACTTAAGTAGAAAGCCGCCTGCGGCCGCGCGCTGCTTCTGTTTTGCGCCAGAAGCAGACGCCCGCGTCAGGGCGTAGCAGGCTTGCGTAGCGATCAGCCCTGAAAAGCGCGTTATGCCCTGTGCCTGCCGGTTATGCAGCTCCTCATACGTTATGACTGCGCCCTGCTCAAAAAGCAGGCGTCATAACTGGCTTGATACATTCCCGCTTTTATAAAGGAAAATGATGCCGACGCTATAAAGAAACGGGGGCGCCGGCTCTGTTGCGCCGTTCAGGGTTTTTCGATCCGGGTCACTTTCATAAAGGCGTTATCCGCTCTGCCATAAACGCGACCGCTGACGCGAACCTTGTCATCAGCCTGATAGGTTTTGCCGAGAAAAGCATCGGCAGAAGCCTGTAGCCGAACCTCGTCGCTGGCATCACGAAACAGATAGCTGCCCGGTCTTTGCTCCTTGACAATATATCCCTCAAGCGTTGTGTAGCCGCCCTGTCTGAAATCACGGATCAGGTTTGCTTTCGTGGCGCGCGTGTCCTCTGTGCCTTTCTGTGCCGCATCTTCCTTTTCAGGCGGCGGAGCCTTTTCTCCCGCCTTAAATCCGCCTTCAGCGGCCGCGACGCCGCTGCTTAGTGCGGCAAGCAAAGCCGTGAGCATCAATTTTTTCTTCATCTGTTCTCTCCATTCAGGTGGATGGTTTCATCTTAAACGTGAGTTCATCTGGCTTATCAGCACCGCTCAGCGTGCGATAAGGGCAAAACCGGGAAAGATCAACTGTAGCGCGGATATTTTATTCTGCAACTGATTGACTTATATACGCATTATGCGCAAACCCATTTTTAATGGTTAAAACGGCGTCTTCAGTTAACGGCAAACTGCGGGCGTTGCCGGTGTCCGCGTACCCTGCGCTCTCTTCTGCCGGGGCTTACGCCTGCGCCAGCACCAGGCGGCCGCGGTGCGCCAGATGACAATATGGTCATCTTTCTGACAGGTAATGACGACAGCCACGCGGGTATAACAGCAGGGTGATTAATACAGGAGAATTAACATGAAAAGGTTTGTCACTGCCCTGCCTCTCGCTGCCAGTAAAAAACCGTTAAGCGGTATCGGGGGAGCTGAGCACAAATGAAACATTTTATGATTGCCCTTGCGCTCGCTACGACGCCAGGCATGGCTCTGGCTACCGGGCCAGCAGCCGTCTATGACATGACGCAGGAACTCAGCAGTAAGCTGGCCACGGAAGCGCTGTCCGTATGTCACGGTATGAATCGCCAGGGCGTGGTGGCCGTCGTGGATCGTGGCGGAAACCTGGTTTCGCTGATGAGAGATGATAACGTGGGGCCGCATAATACGCAGGCCGCCTGGCGCAAAGCCTTCACGGCGCTGTCTACCAAAACGCCAACGAAAGAGTTTACCCGTAAAGCTCAATCCTCGCCGGATACCGTTAACCTGAATACTGTTAACGAGCTATTGCTGCTGGGCGGCGGCGTACCGATTAAATATCGCGGTCAGTGGATTGGCGCTATCGGCATGGCGGGAACCGGCGGCGCCGAGTCCGACGATCGGTGTGGAACCGAAGCCATTAACAAAGTCATTGGCGAAAGCGAACAGCAAAAATAAAGTAAAGCGCGAGCAGCCAGCAACGGCGGGGGAAAAGTGCTGTCTTCCGTGGTTGCTGGCTATGATGACTTGCGGGTGGCCGCGCGCCGGGCCTGCCCTGCTTAACTGCACTGCAACATCCGTTTATTGCGCAAAGCAGACCGGCGTCTCGCATAGCGGCTGCCCTGAGCAGGAAGCGGCTATTTCTGGCGCTATTTCTTCTTGTTAAGCAGCGATTTTAAATCGGCGAAAGGGCTATAGGTGGCGGCGCCCACATCGTCTTGCGCGTCTTCCCCCGCCACAACGCTGGTACCGTACTGGTCAGCCTCTGTGTATTTTGAGTGTTCGTGATCGTGACAATACAGGCACAATAATTCCCAGTTGCTGCCGTCTGCTGGATTATTGGTATGGTCATGATCGATATGATGGACGGTGAGTTCACGCAGGTTTGAGTAAACAAACTCTCGCGAGCAGCGTCCACATACCCACGGGTAGATTTTTAATGCTTTCTCGCGGTAGCCGCTTTCCAGCCGCGCGTAGTTTTTGGGGATCAAAGCCATTGCCGATGTTACCTGTCATAAAAAGAGATTTATATTCGATGCAGGCAGGCTACCGCGCTTAACAGGCTACTTCAAGCTGTCTGTTGCGGCCGTTTTTCACTCTGCGCGAACGCTCTCAAAAGCGGGCAAGAAGGCTCAGGAAGTCTGCGGCTCCAGCAAACTTTTCAGCAGCGCTAACACCTGCTGATTTTCGGCGGGCGTCAGTGCGCCCTCGCGGGCAAAACGCACCCGCCCTTCGCTGTCCAGCACCATGACTGCCGAGCCGCCCGCTTTTAGCTGCCAGGCTCGCCTGACCGCGCCGTTAGCATCAATAATAAACTGCGACCAGGGCGACGCCTCCTTTGCGGATTTCAGGCTGGCACGGACAAATACCGCGCTGCCCGGAATGGCGTCGTCGGTGTTAACAATGGTGGTGGTCTGGTAGCGATCGTGCGGCAGGTTCGCCTTGCTCAACGCGTCAATCAATGCGGCGTTCTGATCTTTAGCCGAAATTCTTCCGGCCATATGCAGCAGCACCCGTACTTTGCCACCAAGCTGGGCGCTGTTCCAGGGCCGTGCAGAAATTTGCTGCTGCTGCCAGATTAGCTCACCCTGTACGGCCACGCCGGCAGCGGGAACGCGCTGATTGATCACTATGTTGCTGGCCGATGCGCTGGCGGAGACGATCGTCAAAAGAGCAAACAGAACTGGCTTCATTTTTTCTCCGCAAAAAAGCGTATAAAGGGACAGATCGGCACGGCCTGCATCTGCGTTCTGTGACCTGCGATCCGGAACCTTAACCATAGTCCGTTCTCAGCCAAGCGATTGTTTTAACACCGCCAGAAAGGCGGTCACTCTGCGCGGCGTATAGCGCCGCGTCGGCAGCAGCGCCCAGACGGCCAGCGCGGGCATCGCCATATCCTCAAGCATCAGCGGCACCAGCTCGCCTCGCGCCGCTTCTTCCCGGATGTCCAGCGCGGTCAGCTGCGCAATGCCCGCCCCGGCCACGCACATTTCCCTCACGCCTTCCACGCTGCTACAGCTGAAACGGGCATCCGGCGTGTAGCTGACCGCGCCGCCCTGATTTTCAAACAGCCACCACGGCAGCGCGGACAGCCGCAGGCAGGCGTGGTTTTTCAGATCCGCCAGCAGCTTTGGTGCACCGTTACGCTGCAAATAGGCCGGAGAGGCGCAAAGGACTCTGGGGTTATCCGCCAGCCTGTGCGCCACCAGCCGGGAATCCCGCAGCGGCGCGATGCGGATGGCGATGTCATAGCCCTGCGCCACGATATCGACGGCATCTTCGCTTAAATTCAGCTCGACCTTCATTTGCGGATTAGCGGCCATCAGTTCAGGCAGCAGTGGCAAGACGTTGCGCCTGCCAAAGCCGGACGGCGCGGTCACGCGCAGCAGCCCGAAGGCGCCCGTCGCCCCGGCGCTGAACATATTTTTCGCCGTCTGCTCTGCTTCAACCATTGCCCGCGCATAGGGCAAAAACTCTTCGCCCTCGCTGGTCAACGAGACGGCGCGCGTGGTGCGTTGCAGCAGCCTGACGCCCAGCTCGCTTTCCAGCAGCGCCAGACGGCGGGAAACGGTCATGGCGGTCGATCCCAGCGTTCGGGCGGCCCTGGTCAGGTTGCCCACGGCTACGATCGCGCAGAAAACCTCAACGTCTTTCAGGTTCATTATAACGGTTTCCGTTATTCATCTAGTCAGTTTGCGGCGGTTCTGCCGTTGCATCGCGTTCATTATACTGGATCCTGTATTCATTTATCTTCAGGAACTATTATGCATCCTTTACTGTTTAAAGCGGGTCAGATCGGCCGCATCGCTTTTAAAAACCGGGCGCTCGTCGCGCCGATGACGCGTATCTCCGCTTCTGAAACGGGCGTGCCCGGCGAGATTGTACAACGCTACTACGCCAGCTTCGCGCAGGGCGGCTTCGGCGGCGTCATCACCGAAGGCCTCTATATCGATAGCGCCTGGTCGCAGACCTATGCTTACCAGCCCGGCATCGTCAGCGACGAGCAGGTAGCCGGATGGCGCAAGGTTACGGATGCGGTAAAAGCAGCGGGTTCGGTGGTTATCGCTCAGCTGATCCACGGCGGTGCGCTTTCCCAGGCGAATATTCACCGCACCACCACCATCGGCCCGTCCGCTATCAAACCGCGCGGCCAGCAGCTGGCTTTTTATCACGGCAAAGGCGATTACGCCGTACCGGAAGCGATGACCGCACAGCAAATTGAGGAGGTCATCGCCAGCTTTGCCAACAGCGCGGAACGTGCCATCACGCGGGCCGGCTTCGACGGCGTGGAAATTCATGCCGCTAACGGCTACCTGCTCGATCAGTTTTTTACCGACTATCAGAATCAGCGTGAAGATGCCTGGGGCGGTTCGCTCGAAAATCGCCTGCGCCTGACGCTGGAAGTTATCCGCGCGGTACGCAACAAAATTGGCCGCGAGGCGATGCTGGGCGTGCGTATTTCTCAGGGTAAGGTCAACGACTTCCAGCACAAATGGCAGGAAGGCGAAGCGGGCGCGCTAAAAGTATTTGCCCTGTTGCAGGAAGCGGGCGTCGATTATATCCATATCACCGAATACAAAGCCTGGCTGCCGGCATTTGAAAATAACGATCGCTCGCTGGTTGAGCTGGCACGCGTCGGCGCGCCGGATACGGTCATTATCGCCAACGGCGGGCTGGACGACGGCGAACGGGCTGAAGAGCAGCTGCTCGCTAATGCGGATTTTGTCGCCATTGGCAAGGCCGCGCTGGCTAACCACGACTGGCCGCAGCGCGTCCAGCAGGGCCAGGCGCTGCGCCCGCTGGCGGAAACGGTTCTGGCGCCCGTCGCCAATATCAAGGAAGACGAATACTAACGGCCGCCCTTTCCCATCAGGAAAGAGAAAGCTACACTCACCGACACCCTGCGCGTCGGTGAGTCCGGCCTGTCGCGCGCCCTCTTTTTTTGCCGAGCGACAAGCCGCCATGTCAGATAGCCTTCTGCAACACCCCGTTGTCCGCCAGCTGCAGACGCTGGAAGCCACCACCTGGTTTAATCCCCATCTTGCCCGCGTGGAAGAAGGCCTGAAGCAGGTCGGCCTGAGCAGGCAGGATGCGCAAGAGGCCGAAGCCAGGCTCCAGCGCTTTGCGCCGCTTTTAGCGCAGGCCTTTCCGGAAACCGCTACGGCGGGCGGCATTATCGAATCGCCGGTCATCGCTATCCCCGCCATGCAGCAATGGCTGGCGGCCGAAAACGGCGCTATCCCTGGCGCACTGTGGCTGAAAAAAGACAGCCACCTGCCCGTTTCCGGCTCTATTAAGGCACGCGGCGGTATTTATGAAGTGCTTGCCCACGCGGAACGGCTGGCGATAACCGCAGGCCTGCTGACGACCGAGGCGGATTACCGCATCCTGCTGTCGCCGCGCCTGCGGGCATTCTTCAGCCAGCAGCGTATTGCCGTAGGCTCAACCGGCAACCTCGGCCTTTCTATCGGCATTATCAGCGCCGCGCTGGGTTTTGACGTCACGGTGCATATGTCTGCCGACGCCCGCGCGTGGAAAAAAGAGAAGTTGCGCTCGCACGGCGTAAAAGTGGTGGAATACGCGGAAGACTACGGCGTGGCCGTGGCGCAGGGACGTCGCGAGGCGGAACAGGATCCGCACTGTTTTTTTATCGATGATGAAAATTCCCGCACGCTGTTTCTGGGCTACGCCGTGGCGGGGTTGCGCCTGCGCGCGCAGCTTGAGGCAGCAGGCAGAACGGTGGATGCCGCGCACCCGCTGTTTGTTTATCTGCCCTGCGGCGTGGGTGGCGGGCCGGGCGGCGTGGCCTTTGGCCTGAAGCTTGCCTTTGGCGATGACGTGCACTGCTTCTTTGCCGAACCGACGCATTCGCCCTGCATGCTGCTGGGGATGAGCACCGGGCTGCACGAGGCCGTCGCCGTCGCGGATATCGGGCTTGATAATAAAACGGCGGCGGATGGCCTGGCGGTCGGCCGTCCTTCTGGTTTTGTCGGCCGGGCGATGGCGCAGCTGATCGACGGCTGCTATACGCTCAGCGATAAGAGGATGTACCAGCTGCTGGCCGCGCTGGCCGCCACGGAAAATCTTCGCCTTGAACCTTCCGCGCTGGCCGGAATGGCCGGGCCGCAACGCCTGAGCGCCCACTATCTGGCACAGCATCGCCTTAATGCAGAGACGATGGCCCGCGCCACGCATCTGGTCTGGGCCACGGGCGGCGGCATGGTGCCGGAAGAAGAGATGCAGGCTTATCTGGCGGCGGGCCAACGCGCGCTCAGCGCCGGATAGTTTTCAATAAGGCGATATCGGGCCAGCGCTGACCCGGAAAAAGCGACAGGCGAACGTTAAACAGATAAAACAGCGGCGCAAACACGGCCTCGTCTTTGCCCGCCAACGCTTCCAGCTTCAGCAACAGCAGATCCAGCTCCTCCAGCAAATGCTGATGCGGCTGCGTCTGTAACGATTTCATGCGCCGCTTTAAAAACAGCGCCAGCTCGTGAAACATCTGGCCGCTGTCAATGCGATAGCTTTCCAGCAGCTCGCGATGGCGGGCATAGTAGTCATAGCAGTTAGCGCCCAGCCAGGCTTCCGTCAGCAGATTGCCGCCAGAAACCAGATCGGGATGCGGATCCAGACGCATACGCGGCAGGATAATATTGACCCGATCCAGCATCCGCACCACAAAGTGCTGCCGCGCCAGCAGCGAAGATCCGTTGCGCTCAATCTCTTTCACCAGCCGCAGCAAATCGCTCAGCCCTTTGCGCAGCGTGCGTTTGGCGGTCCATGAAGGGCGCTTGTTGCGGATCAGCGCCGTAATGGTCACCGCCACGATAATGCCGACCATCGATGAGATGGCCGTATTGATCAGGCCGGTGAGATTTGGCGTGAAGTGGTGAGTCATGCCCAAAAACGCCGGGATCTGCGTCGCCACGCTGATGCCGATCAGATTGGTCGAGGGACGGGCAATAACCAGCCCCAGCAGCAGCAGCCCTGGCGTCAGGATCAGCAGCAGCGCCTCGAAGGTGGTTGCCTGCGGGATCAAAAAGGCCACGTAGAACAGGCTGATCGCCAGCGCGATAAACACGCCTTTGATAAACCTTTTCATCGGCACCAGCGGCGTATCCATGCTGGCGAAGAACGACGCCACAATCGCCGCCATCATCGGTGCCGTCGCGCCGTCGGCCCAGCCGCTGCCGATCCAGAACAGGCTGGAAATAAAGGTCGCCAGAAAAGCCGTGGCGGCCGAAAGCAGCAGCAGGCCGTTATCAATATGGCGCTCCGCTCGCGTCTCCTTCGCCAGGCTGGTGTCGCCGGAGAGATCGCTGACCAGCACGCTGACGCTCTGATAGGCGCCTGCGATGCGTACAAAATCCGCCAGCCGTTCCAGCAGGCCCATCAGCAAAATGCTCTCCTCCGTGGCGAGCGCCCCGCTCCGCCACTGCTGTTTCAGCGCCGTCTGGGTCGCGGCAAGCTGCTGCTGCATTTGCGCCGTCTCTGCAATCTCGCCACGATTAAGCCAGCCGACAAAATCGGCAAAGACGTCCGTGACCTCCTGCGGAAAGCGGATTTGCTGTTCGGCCAGAATGCTCAGCCGCGCTTCGATAGCGGTCAGCGTAGGGATCAGGTACGACAGGTGCTGGTACTGCACGCTGACCAGCCGGATTAGTTTGCGTGCCGCATCGCCTTCATAGACGCAATGTACAATCAGCGTTTCCACATTGGTCGGATAGTTTGCCATCTGGATCAGAATATCCTCCCGCTCCAGCGACTTATCTTTTGGCCTGACCGTAATCAGCTCGTGGCACAGCTTCTGCGCGTTCAGATACCAGACGCTGACGCTCTGCTCCAGCAGGCTGCGCATGGAAACCGGCAGGATCAGCTGGTGCACCAGGCTGCTACAGATAATCGCCAGCGTGATCTCCTCAATGCGCGAAATAACGATATCGCTGATGGAGAGCGGCGACACCACGCCGGGAAATCCCATAATGGCGGCGCTGTAGCCTGCCAGCATAAAGATATAGCTTTTTGGCGTGCGGTCGTGCAGCGAGAGATAGAGGCAGACGGCGACCCACAGCGAGACGCACAGGCTGAACAGCAGCGGATACTGCACGGTTTCCGGGTATATCAGGAAAATAAACAGCCCGCCCAGCAGCGTGCCCAACAGGCGAAAGATCGACTTGGAGATGGTGGCAGCGGAATAGAGCTGTGAAGCCACAAAGACCGTCGTTAACGACCAGGCTGGTTTTTCAAAATTAAGTTCAAGCGAAATATAAAGTGCCAGAAAGGCGGCCAGACAGGTTTTAGCGGAGAAGAGTACCGCGTTTTGGGTAAACCACTTCATGGAAATTATTGAACCGGATGCACATTGCGTGGATGCGTATCCTGCCAGAAGGCGGATGCCGCTGCCCGTCAATTAGTACTACAAATTATTAATGACTTAACTAAATGATTTAGCAGGTAAACCTGTTCAAAAACGGCTTAAATTACCTGAAAAAAACGGGAAAATGGCGAAATTTACGCCAGATCAATTATCGCCTTTTGTGCGGTTTTACTTTTTCTGCGGCCACCCGGCAACGGCTTCGATAAGGATTGCGTCTTATTGAGGCCACCCGGCAACGGCTTCGATAAGGATTGCGTCTTATTGAGGCCACCTTGCGCCGCGGCTGGCGTGGATGCTAGTTTACTCGCCTGAATTATTTAGCCGCTGAGCGGTGTACAGGCGAAAAAGCATCCATGTCAAACTCTCTTACCGGCGACTGGCTGACTTTGCGCCGGGATAATGAAACCGGCATCGAAAGCGTTCACGCCCATTTTTGCGGGCACGCCTACGATCCGCACGATCATGACGAGATGCTGGTCGGCGTAACGCATATGGGCGTACAGCGTTTTAACTGTCACCGCAGGCTGCATACCAGCACGCCGGGACAGATTATGCTGATTGAGCCGGGCGCGGTACATGACGGCCACGCCCCAAATCCGGAAGGCTTTACCTACAGCATGCTTTATCTGCCGCAAAGCTGGCTGAATACTCAGCTCCAGCGGCGCGGCCTGGGCGAGATTTCCGCGCTGGAAGCGGCTTTTCGCTCAACCCTGATGCAGGACGATCGGCTCAACCTGACGATCCAGCAGGCTTTCAGCACTATTCATGGCGCCGAAGGCAGGCTCGCCCGCGATCAAAATCTCGATCGGCTGGTGGATCTTCTGTCGCGTCATCTGCACGGCCGCCCTTCTGCGGCGCAGGATCTGTGCGGCATGCTGCGCGTCAGGGATTTTCTGCATGAGTCAATGACCAGCGATATTGGACTGGACGATGTAGCGCTTGCCGTTGGCCTGGATCGTTTTCGCCTGACGCGCCAGTTTAAGCAGGCGTTCGGCCAGTCGCCGCACGCTTATCTGGTCAGGCTACGGCTGAAAACCGCACGCGCGCTGCTGGCGCAGGGATGCCACCCGGCGCAGGCGGCCGCGCAGGTGGGCTTCGCCGATCAAAGTCATCTTGGCCGCTGGTTCCGTCGCGCTTACCGCATTACGCCTGCGGCTTACCAGCAGCAGTGCACAAATGTTCTATACCGCCAGTCCTCTCTCCGCTGAAGATAAAAGCTGACTTACTCAGCGGAGAGCAGCATGTTTGACAGTAAAATCGCACTGATTGTGCGCGAGGATCTTGCCATCTGGCAGCGACTGAACGTAACGGCCTTTTTAGCCAGCGGTATCGCTTACGCCGCGCCGGAAATTAGGGGCGAACCTTATATAGACGCCAAAGGCCAGCGCTACGGTTGTATGGCCGGGCAGCCGATGCTGGTGTTTGCCGCCGATCTCGCCGGTTTACAGGCTGCGCATTGCAAAGGACTGGCGCGCGAGCTGACGCTGATCCCTTATGTTCAGGCGATGTTTTCGACCGGTCACGACGAGGCCAACCGACAGGCTTTTCAGGCAGAAGACCCGGACAATCTTAATTTAGTGGGGCTGGCGATTCGCGGCCCTAAGAAAGCGGTCGATAAAGCGATTAAAGGCCTTGCGATGCATAGCTAAACGGCGTTTCTTGTTGGGCGGCACGGGCAGGCTGTTCCGCCCTTGATGCTGCCCTGTTTTAAGAAGAGCCTTTCTGCTTTGGCTTATTTTAAGCGAGGTATTGTTACCTTATAAGCCTCTCATAATAAAGCATTATACGGCATCTCAATTTACGCTTTACCCTACAGACTATAGTAATGACAAAACGCTATAGGCCAGATCGCTGTAACGTACTAAAAAAGCCTCTTAATGGTTCAGCTGATGGAACATTTCTTGCGCTGTAGCAGGTTATTTGCTGCGTAGCGCTGAACACTTTACCCACCGATTTTGATTATTCAGAGCATTTATTTATCCCACCCGTCAGCGTTTTTAAAAAATAATATTCAGGTTGTAAACCATAGTTACCTTTAACTTCTCGTGGCAAATAACTGCAAAAATCAGCATCTGGCTTTACGATAAAGATCAGGACAAGAATAAAGCCTTAATAATTAATTGATTATTTCTATTCATGAGCGCCACTCATTAGCTTATTCGGTTCAGTCAGCTTATTCTCGCCTTCGTTTTGCGCTACGCTTATCGTTAATCTCATTTCGTCCGCCCTCTTCGCTTGTTCTGCGGCGCAGTCGGCCTTTCATCTGCAAGGAAAAAATAATGACTGATATCTATCAATGCGGTTCTCAGGCTTCTTATGCAGGCCCTGAAGATTGGTTTACCGGCACCGTGCGCGTCGATCCGCTTTTTCCTGCCAACGAACCCGCACGCGCCAGCGGCGGCAGCGTCACCTTTGAACCAGGCGCCCGTACCGCCTGGCATACGCACCCGCTGGGCCAGACGCTGATCGTAACCGCAGGCTTTGGCTATGTGCAGACCTGGGGCGAACCGGCGCGTGAAATCCGTCCCGGCGACGTGGTATGGATCCCACCGTTTGAGAAGCACTGGCATGGCGCCAGCGCCAAAACCGCGCTGACCCATATCGCGATCCAGGAAGCGCAGGATGGCAAAGTTGTGGAATGGCTCGAAAAAGTCATCGATGAGCAATATGGCGGCGAAGCATAGGCAGAGCGCCGGTGGTCACGGAGCGCGCTACTCTTTCAAAAACGCCTGAAAGCGCGCTTTGTTAGCCACCAGCCAGCCCGGCAAATGCTCGTTATCGACCGGCACTATCTTCATTTTGCGCGGGCGGTTCCAGATGTCGATATTGTTCTCGACGCAGCGGCGAATATGGTCGGGATTATTAAATTCCGGCCGATCGTGCTCAATATGAGAAATAGTCGACATCTTTTCGCTGATGCGTTCATCCGTCATCACCCAGGAGAAATGCCAGCCACCCCGCTGAACGATTTTGGTGCGAAATTTCAGCAGGTTCCAGCGTAGCCAGCTGTCCCTAATCGGCGTACCTTTACGCTTCACGTTGCGCAGCAGCTCGGGCTGGCCGTGAAAAAAGCCTTTCAGGTTTTTATAGGTCACCATTTTAGGCAGCTTGCACAGGCGCGGCGTCCCGTCTTCGTTCATGACCTGCAAATTAAATTTAAAATTATAGAAATGCTGATAGAGCGTGGTGCAAAGGTGCCTGTGGCTGAACTGCGCCAGCGCCTGAGGATGGGGGATCTCATCCACATCGGATATGATAATGATATCTTCATCCCGCGCGTCCGTCAGGCCTTGCATAATTGCGTTACGCGCATGGCTTTCGTTTTGCCAGGGATCGGTCTCCCCTGCGTTGACCAGAGAACTGTTGGAATAAAAAGCCTGCTGATAAATAACCGGCACGCGATCGTTAACAACATAAATAATTTGATCCCTGAAGGCCGCAAATTTTTCGATATCAAAATGCAGACGTTCACGTTTCTTGCCCGTAAACGTATAAAGCGACTCAACGACGACAAACTTATCTACGTGTTTATGGAGCGTATTAAGCCGGATTTCCAGCAGCATATCTTCGTCATAGTATAAAAAGCAGTCGTAAATCACGGTGATAATGCCTGTATCGTAAAAAGCAGTGCCACAAATTAACAGAAATTGACACGGCGCTACAGCATTTTGTCAGATTTGCGTAATTACCTGTAAGCAGATGTACGACAGTCTTCTTCCACAATCCGGCCGTCACGGCCCCGTTCGTCAGTCCATCGTTTTCGAGTGCCAGCCGCCTGCCAGCAGAAACGATACGCTGTCGTCAGAAGCGATGGCCGATCCCGTATAAAGTCCCAGCAGCTGCTGTTTTTCGGCGTCATAAAACAAAATTCCGGTCAGCGCCAGGCTGGCGGCCAGGTAAAAATGGGCCGTATCCCGGAACAGCAAGGCATAGTCCGCGCTGCTGAGCGTGCCGGTGCTGGCAAGCTGCAAGGGGAAAATAGCCGGAGCGGCCTTGCCGGTGCAGGTGTTGCTATAGCCTTCAATGATCTGACAGTGAATAAGATGCTCTTCACCCTGCCCTGAAAGCGTGACTTCGGCATTGACCTCCTGAGGCGGATCGGTAACTAAAATTGCGTTAACGCTGCTCTCCATATCCTCCGGCAGATGCGGAAAATGTTTGCGGAAAAGGGTAAGGATCTCCTCAGCGTTGATATTTAACAGATTGCTCATTTCCGCACTCCCGTTTCAAATTGTAAGCCCGCGTTATTTAATTTGAGTACAGCCTATGATTTAGCTCAGAGCGAGAAAATTGTTTCATTATCGCGCAGGCTTTGCTTGCTCTATAATTAAAAACAGCAGGTTAAGTCGTCTGCTTCTATTTTGTTTAAGACTTTCCTCAGGGCATTTATAAACGAAGCGGCGCGTTACGGCCGCTGCGCTTAATAAGCCCAGGGGTAAGCGGGTTTTATTGCCGCTGCGCTTATTAAGCACGCGGGTAAATGTCAGCTCGTTGGCCGTTAAAGCGGTTTTTGCCCCGGTAGAGCAACGCCTTGCTCGCCTTTTGCACGCCACAAAGCGTTCAAAAAGGCCTTTTTTGTGCTTTGTTGTAGAGATGTTAATAAAGCATCGGGCTGATAATGGGTCAGAAAACCAACAACATATTGATTACTATAGGAAAAACTTAAAGTAATCTTAACAAAATTAATGATTGAGTCGGGGGCTGAAAAGTCCTATATTGGCCGCGCTTTTTTACAGCGCTCACACTTTTAATTTATTTTTCAACTACGGCGTTATTTATAACCCTGGTTGTAGGAGAGATATGATGACGGATAAAGTCCGTATTGATAATTTTGGTGCGAATTCATCAGGAAACAATGAAGCGTTTTTAGCCCGTCAGGCTGAATATGAATCGAACGTGCGGAGCTACCCGCGCAAGCTGCCGTTCGCCATTGCTAAAGCACAGGGAGTCTGGATTACAGATGTTGAGAATAATCAATATCTTGATTGTCTTGCCGGTGCAGGTACGCTGGCGCTTGGCCACAACCATCCTGATATGCTGCAGAGCATCCAAAATGTCATTACCAGTGGCTTGCCGTTACATACGCTCGATTTGACGACGCCGTTGAAAGATGAATTTTCTGCCTACCTGCTCTCTTTACTGCCGGGCCAGGGCAAAGAATACTGCCTGCAGTTTACCGGCCCTTCCGGCGCTGACGCCGTTGAAGCCGCGCTGAAGCTGGCGAAAAAATACACCGGCCGTACCGGCGTGATTAGCTTCTCCGGCGGCTACCACGGAATGACCCACGGCGCGCTGGCGGTAACGGGCAACCTGTCGCCGAAAGAAGCCGTTAACGGCATGATGCCGGAAGTGCAGTTTATGCCTTATCCGCATCTGTACCGCTGCCCGCTGGGTATCGGCGGCAAGGCGGGCGAGCAGGCGCTGGCTTACTACTTTGAAAACCTGATCAACGACGTGGAAAGCGGCGTGCGCAAACCTGCGGCGGTGATCCTGGAAGCGGTTCAGGGCGAAGGCGGCGTGAACCCGGCTCCGGTCGAGTGGCTGCAGCGCATCCGTAAAGTGACCCAGGAACACGGCATTCTGCTGATCCTGGACGAAGTGCAGGCTGGCTTCGCGCGTACCGGTAAGTTCTTCGCCTTCGAGCACGCGGGCATCGAGCCGGACATCATTGTGATGTCCAAAGCTGTAGGCGGCGGTCTGCCGCTGGCCGTGCTGGGCATCAAAAAGCAGTTCGACGCCTGGGCACCTGGCCACCACACCGGCACCTTCCGCGGCAACCAGCTGGCGATGGCAACCGGCCTGACCACCCTGCGTCACCTGAAAGACAACAATATCGCCGATAAAGTTGCCGAACAGGGCGAATGGCTGAAAGCGAAACTGGCAGAGATGCAGAAGCGCTATCCGGTTATCGGCCACGTGCGCGGCCTGGGCCTGATGCTGGGCATTGAGATCGTCAAGCCGAACGAGCCGCAGGATCATATGGGTTGCTACCCAGCCGATGGCGAGCTTTCCGCGCTGTTGCAGAAGAAATGCTTTGAAGCTGGCCTGATCCTGGAGCGCGGCGGCCGTCACGGCTGCGTGCTGCGCCTGCTGCCTTCGCTGCTGATCAGCAACGAAGAGCTGGCTATTTTCCTGGATAAATTTGAAGTCGCCCTGGTTGCTGCCGGCGTTAAACCTGTTTCTGCGGAGTGAAGTTGATGTCCCGGTCCAACCCTATTCTGGCAGCTTCGGCGCAGAGCACCGAAGCCTACCAGCAGGCTATTGCCCAGACCAGCCAGGCCGTTGTGCAGTGGCTGCAACAGCCTGAGATGTATCAGGGCAAAAGCGTAGCCGAGCTGCGTGAGCGTATCGCGCTGGATTTCACCACGGAGGGCTTGGGCAACCAGGCCGCCATTGAGCGTGCGATCGAGTACTTCCTGAAAGACAGTCTGTCTGTGCATCATCCGCAGTGCGTGGCGCACCTGCACTGCCCTAGCCTGGTGATTAGCCAGGCGGCGGAAGTGCTGATCAACGCCACCAACCAGAGCATGGACTCCTGGGATCAAAGCCCTTCAGCCACCATCATTGAGATGAAGCTGATTGAATGGCTGCGCGCTCAGGTCGGCTATCAGGCCGGCGACGCGGGCGTCTTTACCAGCGGCGGCACCCAGAGCAATCTGATGGGGCTGATGCTGGCGCGCGATGCGTTCTTTGCGCGTCAGGGCCACTCTGTCCAGCAGGATGGTCTGCCGGGCGATCTCAGCAAGATTAAAGTGTTCTGCTCTGAAAACGCCCACTTCTCCGTGCAGAAGAATATGGCGCTGATGGGTCTGGGCTACCGCTCCGTGACGCTGGTGAAAACCGATCGCTTTGCGCGTATGGATACGGCGGATCTGGCTGACAAACTGGCGCTGGCAAAAGCCAACGGCGAGAAGGTGCTGGCTATCGTCGCAACGGCGGGCACTACCGACGCGGGCGCTATCGATCCTTTGCGTGAAATCGCGCAGATCGCAGCAGAAAACGAGACCTGGCTGCACGTTGATGCGGCATGGGGCGGCGCGCTGCTGCTTTCTGAAAAGTATCGTCATTATCTGGACGGCATCGAGCTGGTGGATTCCATCACCCTGGACTTCCATAAGCAGTTCTTCCAGACCATCAGCTGCGGCGCGTTTCTGCTGAAAGAAGCGCGTCACTACGAGCTGATGCGTTACCAGGCGGCCTACCTGAACTCTGAGTTCGATGAAGCTCAGGGCGTGCCGAACCTGGTTTCCAAATCCCTGCAAACCACGCGCCGTTTCGACGCGCTGAAAATGTGGATGGGTCTGGAAGCGCTGGGCCAGAAGCAGTATGCCGAAATCATCGATCACGGCGTAACGCTGGCGCAGCAGGTTGCGGCCTGGGTTGCCGAACAGCCTGCGCTGGAGCTGGTGATGGAGCCACAGCTGGCAAGCGTGCTGTTCCGCTTCCGTCCGCAACAGGGCGACGATGCGGCAATCGCCCTGCTTAACCAGAAGATCGGCGATGCGCTGCTGGATTCCGGGCGCGCCAACGTAGGCGTGACCGAACACAACGGCGTAACCTGCCTGAAGATGACGCTGCTGAACCCAACCGTGACGCTGGAAGACATCAAGCTTCTGCTGGCGCTGGTAGAGCGCACGGCGGCTTCTCTCGCATAGTTATCCGTTCTGTACGGATCAAAGCCGGTAACGCCCGTTACCGGTTTTTTTATTAGCCTTTATTCATCCCATCAGACTGTTTTCAACAACAGGACAATGCGCTTCGCGCCATCGGCTCTTTTCAGGCTGTCAGCGTTTCCTGGTTAGCTGTTGCCGCTGGTCGCACCCGTTTCTGCTTTTATATCTTGAGGGCCATATGTCTTCCGGCGGCATTTCCAGAGCCTTTGCTATCAGGCGCTCTCCTTTGGGCCAGGGTCTTCGTAAGGCATTAGCCAAAGTAGAGGCGGCCAGCCCCGCTTCTCGTGATACAGCGGATAGGTTTGTGCCCTTCTTTTTCAATAAGGCAATAATATCTGCCGGGTGGATATCATTTTTGTTCATCGGATCCCCTTATAATGGGCAGGCCGCATTACTTTCCGTAGAGCTAAGTGGACAGCATAATCCGGATGATATACGGCTCAGGCTTTTAATTTTTATCAATTGATATTGTTAATCGTGTCTCTGGTATTGGCACACCAGCCTGTTTTACGTTATTTATAGCAGGTGAAAAAAGGTCTGTTTGATGTAAGGTTTATCTCATATAGGGTTCTTTTTATGTAGGGTTACCGCTATGAAAATTCAGTCGCTTCCGAAAAATCTTATTAATATGTTTGAAAACGATCCGATTACTGGATGGGCCGTCAAAGACATTAATTCCAACTTTGTTTACGTAAACAATGCCTTTAAGATATGGCAAACTATTTCAACCCGCTTCGATTATGAAGGGTTAAATATACGTGATGTCCCTGTTCCCGTAGCCGAGTTTGCTGATATATTTGCACAGCAGGAAAGAGAGATTGAGCAAACCGGCAAAGCGGTACGTGCTATTACCACGCATATTCAGGGCAAAGAGAAAATTTTACAGCCCGCTTATAATATCCAGGAGCCGTTATTTAACGAACAGCGCCAGTGCGTCGGCACGGTGATAAGCGTCAGGCATGTTAATATTATCACGCCGGGAGCTCTGCTTAACGGCAAACTCTGTCAGCATGTCACTCTTCAGCCGCCTTCGACTCTCTTTACGGAAAAAGAGTGGGAAGTGGTTTATCTGTTACAGTGTAATTTAAGCCTGAAAGAAGTAGCGCATGTGCTGGGTATTTCTATCCATGCCGTCAGTGGACGCCTGAGAAGCTGCTACCGCAAAGCGGAAGTGAGCTCATCCTCCATGCTGATTGAATTTTGTAGGGAGAAAAATATAGATAACTACGTTCCTGCCTTCTTTTTGAAAAAAGGACACATTATTATTTCTGGATAATAAAAATGGACTATTACTTTAGCTACTCCCTGTTCGGGTGGGTGATAAAAGACGCCTCTTCGCGTTACGTATATGCCAATCAGAAAGCCTGCCGTTATTTCAGCCTGCCTTTCGAAAAAATAAAAGGCTGTACGGATAAAGACCTGTTCCCCGACCTCTGTGATTTTCACGAAAGAATCACAAAGGATGATAAAAAAATTATAACCACAGGCGCTATGAGCGTAGTTTTAAGGATATTTAATCAAGAAGGAAATAACAGAAAACAGGCTTATTTGGTTGAAAAGCGTCTCTGGCGATTGCCTGACGGCTCACCTGGCATAATTTGTAATTATATTGAAATCACAAACGTCTACTTTTCAACATTTCTGTGTCAGCACTCTCGTAAACCTCTTACTTTTACTGCACCTTCCCCGCTTTTTACCAATCGGGAGTGGGAAGTTATTCTGCTGCTTTTATGTGGAATGAAAAGAGATCGCATGTCAGCTATGCTCAACGTTAGCAAACTTACGTTAAGAAACAGAATAGCCCGCTGCTGTGAAAAAGCTAACGTAATGCACGGAATCGCGCTTACTCAATATTGCCAGCGTAAAGGATGGGATAATTATATTCCGCCGTTTTTTCTTAAAAAAGGCTATATCACTTTTTCTGGCAAATTCGGCTAAAAATTTAGCAGGCGTGAAAGAAAGGCGTCCCGCAGGACGCCTTTACGCTTACATCTGCACCAGATTTTTGATTTTCACATCCGGGTTGACGTCTGCGTCGTAATCCACGCCGTCCAGGCCAAAGCCGAACAGGTGCATAAACTCTGTTTTGTAGCCAACGAAGTCGGTCAGCTCGTTCAGGTTTTCGTTAGTGACGGTCGGCCACAGCTTCACCACTTCATCCTGCACTTCTGGCTGCAGCTCTTTGTAGTCGGCACGCAGGCGGCCAACATCGTCAAGAATTGGTGAGGCGTTGTACAGGCTGTCTTTGAACAGGCCGTAAACCTGCTCGATGCAGCCTTCGTGAGTGCCCTTTTCCTTCATCACTTTAAACAGCAGCGACAGGTAAAGCGGCATCACCGGAATAGCAGAGCTGGCCTGGGTAACCACGGCTTTCAGTACGGAAACACGCGCGTCGCCGCCCTTTTCCGCCAGCGTGTCGCGAATAGTCAGGACGCGCTTGTCCAGGTCTTTCTTGGCTTCGCCGATAGAACCGTTCCAGTAGATATCGTGGGTGATCTGCTCGCCAAGATAGGTAAAGGCGGTGGTTTTCGCGCCTTCAGCCAGCACGCCGGCCGCGTTCAGATCGTCAATCCACATCTGCCAGTCTTCGCCGCCCATCACCGCTACGGTGCCGTCGATCTCTTCCTGAGAAGCCGGTTCCAGCGTGATATCGGTAATGGTTTCTTTATCGGTGTTCAAGCCGCGCGTGTGCAGCGTTTTGCCAACCGGTTTCAGCGTAGAGTTAAAGACTTCGCCGGTTTTTGGATGGGTACGACGCGGCGCAGCCAGGCTGTATACCACCAGATCGACCTGACCCAGATCCTGTTTAATCAGCTCAATGGTCTTTTGCTTTACTTCGTCTGAGTAAGCGTCGCCGTTGATGCTTTTTGCATACAGGCCCTTCGCTTCCGCCAGCTCTTCAAAAGCCGCAGAGTTATACCAGCCAGCGGTAGCCGGTTTGTTTTCTTCGCCCGGACGCTCGAAGAACACGCCCAGCGTATCGGCTTCGCAGCCAAAGGCGGCAGAGATGCGGGCAGCAAGGCCGTAACCCGTAGAAGCGCCAATCACCAGCACCTTTTTAGGGCCGTTGGCAATTTTGCCCTGGCGGGTCACGTAATCAATTTGTTTTTCAACGTTAGCTTTGCAACCCGCCGGATGGGCGGTAACACAGATGAAGCCACGAATGCGTGGTTTAATAATCATGTCGACCTCAATAACCGTCTCAGTAAATATGGCCCGTAGAATACCTGCTTGTGGCGTTTCAGGCAAAGTTGACAGTAGCTTATCGTCTACAGACGCTTTTAACACGAGCGCTTTGCATATTATTTATTCAGTCTTTATACAACCGCTCGCGCCTGAGCGGGTGAAAAGCGGCAGCGGAATACGAAAACGCCGTGAACCCATCCGTGGCGGCTCGTTGCGCGCGTCCATGCGCGTTTGCTTTCCGCTCAGCCTTTGCCGTAATGAAGCGGTGGTATTGCTGCCAAAAACGGCAGTGCACCGCCAGGCCATTGCGTTTGTCATCAATCTTACGGCAGTCCTGAGTCTGCCTGTTAACAGTCTGACTCAGGGCACGTGACACCAGTTACGCAACTGATTAATACCGCCGTCCGGCGAGGTAAAGCCCGCGCAGCCTAACAGGCTGTCGTACAGCTTTTCGTGGAATACCGGCGTTTTATCCTGCGCCATTTTTTTCAGCTGATTAAAGGCCGCCGCGTGATCGGGGTGCTGTAAAAATTTGTCGGATGCCCAGACCATGATCGGCACGCTGCGCTGCGCCATCGGTGCCTGATTGCGCGGCGTGCCGTGGAAATGCATATTTTGCGAAATCGACTCGCCGTGATCGGAAGCATAAAACACAATAGCGTTACGATCGCGCAGCTGATTAAAGACCTGTTCCAGCACGTAATCGGTATAAAGCAGGCTGTTATCGTAAGAGTTAACCATCTGCTGCGTGGTGCAGTCGTCGTCAATGCCCAGGCATTCCGGCTGATAGCGCGCAAAGCTACGCGGATAACGCTCGGTATAAAGATAGTGCGACCCTTTGGTATGCAGAATAACCAGGTGTTTGCCCTGCGGATGACGCTCGACAGAATCCTTCAGCTCGCTGACCAGCGCCATATCGTCGATAGGCTTGCCGACGTTGCGCTTTTCGGACTGAATGGTTTCCCGCAGCGCATAGTCGTCCGCCAGCGCTTTGTTGTAAAACCAGGCCTCGCTCTGCATGGCGAACAGCTCGGAGGAGAAGCCCTGCTTTTTCAGCACGGAAAACACGTTCATCTCTTTCAATGTGCGCTCTGGCGCTTCCGACGCGCCGCCCTCGCGCACAAACATGCAGCGCAGCGAGAGTTTGGTTGAGGTGTCGCAGGAGTAACCCTGGAGCGCAGCCAGATTAGGCTCTTTATCCAGGTAAGGCGTATTGTCGCGCTGGTAACCGTAAACCCCCATATGATCGCGCCGCGCGCTTTCGCCAATCACAAACACGATATAGAGGCTGTCCGCATCTTTTGGCGGCTTATAGGTAAAGTGCGCGGCGGGATCGAACAGTTTACGACTGTCTTCTGCCTGGCTCCAGCTGCTGTAGGCCAGCAGCCCCATGCCCGACAGCCAGTTTGATGGCGAATAGGTGCCGGCGACCACGCCGCCGTAGCTGGCCATCATGCGGTTATGCTGGCGATCCAGATTATCCTGGTGCTCGCCCATCACCTTCAGCGGCAGCCAGCAGCAGAGGCCTGCGGCCAGCATGACGCCGATGCGCCGGGCGATAGCGCCACCGTTACGCCGCCGCAGGGCCGCTTCCGGCAGCGGCGCGAGCCACAGGATCAGCAGCGGCAGCAGGCTCACCAGGCCCAGCCAGACGCCAAAATCCCAGCCGACCGACTCCCTGGACAGATCGAAACTGTCGGTGGTCATCACCGCCGCGATAATGCCGTAGCCGATATCGACGTTGAAAAAGATCATGTAATAGCTGGCGGCCACGGAAAACACCACCAGCAGCGAAGTCAGAACACGGAACAGTAGTCGGCCGGCCAGCGAGGCCAGCAGCGTGGTAAACAGCACCAGCGCAAAAGCCGCGACCACCTCAATGGCGATCGACAGCAGGGCGTCGTAGTGAAGCTGATGAAAGCGGCGGAGAAAAATCGGCAGGTTTAATAAAATGCCCGTGTAAAAGGCGATAAAGCAGCAGACCCGATACTGCGTCAAAAAAAGCAATCTTTTCATCTGTCCCGTCATTGTTATGGCAGTGAATGGCATGACCAAAGCGGCTTTGGTATTGAAAACGTTATTATTCTAACGATACGGCGTAAGACAAGGTAAACGCAGGTGAGTTTACCGTTGGTACTGAAAAAGTGAGTGTTATAATGTAACAAAAGATGTGGCAGACGTTAATCTTTTCGTGCAGCGCGCGCGCCTGGCAGGCTTTCGGCAAAGTTTGAACCGGCTCAAAGTTCTGATAAATAAAGGCGTACCGAACTACATGCAGTGGATATGCATAATTATTCCCAAAGCCTGATACAAAGGCTGGCTACGGGTCAATGCGGTAATTAATTATTCGCCTGCCCTCAGCCGATCCACCTTTCCGTGCTCTTATTAACATTAATTTAATGAATTAAAAACAACTCATTAATGTTAGATTATGCCGCGTTCAGGTCAGAAGCACTGGCTCCCTCATCATTTCGTAGCATTTATAACTGTCAGGAAAGCATTGTTATGGATAAGCTATCTTACGCGTCAGAAAGCCCCAACACCGCCTGGTCCACCTACCTGCAGCAGATCGATCGCGTCGCGCCCTACCTGGGCGAGCTGAGTCGCTGGGTCGATACGCTACGCCATCCTAAACGCGCGCTGATCGTGGATATTCCTCTTCAGATGGACGATGGCTCCATTCGTCACTTTGAAGGCTTTCGCGTGCAGCACAATCTGTCGCGCGGGCCGGGCAAGGGCGGCGTTCGCTATCATCCCAACGTCGACTTAAATGAGGTCATGGCGCTTTCCGCCTGGATGACCATCAAGTGCGCCGCGGTGAACCTGCCTTACGGCGGTGCCAAAGGCGGCATCCGCGTCGATCCCTTTAAGCTTTCCGAAGGCGAACTGGAGCGACTGACCCGTCGCTACACCAGCGAAATCGGCCTGGTGATCGGCCCGCAAAAGGATATTCCGGCGCCGGACGTGGGCACCAATGCCAAAGTAATGGCCTGGATGATGGATACCTATTCCATGAATCAGGGCACCACCATTACCGGCGTGGTGACCGGCAAGCCGGTGCATCTCGGCGGATCGCTGGGCCGTGAAAAAGCCACCGGTCGGGGCGTATTTGTTACCGGTCGTGAAGTCGCCCGTCGCCTGAATATCGAAACGGACGGCGCGCGCCTTGCCGTTCAGGGCTTCGGCAACGTCGGCAGCGAAGCGGCTCGACTGTTTGTCGCCGCTGGCGCGCGGGTGGTGGCCGTTCAGGATCACTCCGCCACGCTTTACAATGCCGAAGGCATCGATCTGACCGCGCTGACCGACTGGCAGGCGACGCATAAAAATATCGCCGGGTTCAGCGGCGCGCAGACGATTGACGCGGAAGCGTTCTGGCAGCTGCCGATGGATATTCTGATCCCGGCGGCGCTGGAAGGACAAATCACCCGTGAGCGCGCGGAAAAACTGAGCTGCAAGCTGATCCTGGAAGGCGCTAACGGCCCAACCTACCCGGACGCAGACGATATGCTGGCGTCGCGCGGCATTACCGTAGTGCCGGACGTTATCTGTAACGCGGGCGGCGTAACGGTCAGCTACTTCGAGTGGGTGCAGGATATGGCCAGCTTCTTCTGGAGCGAGAGCGAGATCAATGAGCGAATGGACAAAATTATGTCCGAAGCGATGATCCATATCTGGGACAAAGCGCGGGAAAAAGAGTGCAGCCTGCGTACCGCTGCCTATATCGTTGCCTGTGAGCGTATTTTGATGGCAAGGAAAGATCGCGGCATTTATCCGGGCTAGGCAGCCTGCAAAAACAGAACGCCGCCTCTTACGGGCGGCGTTCCTTTTTTACTGCTTACCCCAGCGGCTGCGCAGGTAGTTCACCGCCTGCTGCGTTTGCGGCTCGTCAAGAAAAGCGTCGCGAAACAGAATGGTTCCGGCCACGCCGGGCTGCGTCTCGTTGAGCTCAATCTGCCTTTTCAGCTCGGCCACGCCCTGCTCTTCGCCCCACTGCGGCTCGGTAGCCGTAGGCTTGCCCACTTTATACAGCGCCACGCCGATATAAAGTTTGACGGGGCCGCTGCCGACCACGTCAGCCCACCATTTCGCCAGCGTGGGATAACGCACGATTTTCCGCTCGAACGGCCAGTAAAGCTGGGGCGCAATATAATCCAGCAGCCCTTCTTTAACCCACAGTCGGGTATCAGCAAAGGCCTGATCGTAAGCCTCGCCGCCGCGCGTATCGGAACCGCGCTCGTCTTTGTCCGCATTGCGCCAGACGCCTGCCGGACTGATGCCGAACGCCACCTCCGGCTTCAGGGACTTGATCGTCGCCGCCACCTCTTTAACCAGCAGCAGCGTATTGTTGCGCCGCCAGCTGGCCTTATCAGCAAAGCCTGCGCCGTATTGCTGCCAGCTGCGGCTGTCATCCAGCGGCGACGAGGGCGTTTCATAATAGAAATAGTCATCGAACTGCACGCCATCGATCGCATAGTTTTTTACCAGCTCGGCGACCACGCTGTTGATCCACTGGCGAACCTGCGGCAGTCCCGGATCCAGCACGTAGCGATCGCTGGCGACGCGCACCCAGTCGCGATGCAGCACGAAAACGCTGGCCGGTGACTGACGCAGCGTTTTTTGCAGCGCACTGACCGTGGCTGGCGAAGTGTTCATCGTGATCCGGTAAGGATTAAGCCACGCGTGTACCTTGAGGCCTCTTTTATGCGCCTCGGTGAGCAAAAACTGCAGCGGATCGTAACCGGGATGCTGGCCGATTGCCCCGGTCAGCTCGACAGACCAGGGCAAAATCGCGGAGCGATAAAGCGCGGTGCCGTCAGGCTTCACCTGGAAAAAGACCGTATTGATGCCCAACGCCACATACTTATCCAGCCGCTGAACGAGCGCCTGCTGCTGTCGCGCGATGCGCAGTTCGGGATCGGCAAGCGTTAGAGAAGCAGGCGGCGGCCAGTCGAGGTGGTTCACCGTTGCCAGCCAGACGCCGCGCACAGGCTGAGGCTTTATTACGGGCGTGGGCGGCACATAAGGCGTGACCAGCGATTTGACCTCAGACTTATGGCTACAGCCTGCCATAAGCAGCACCAGCATCGCCCCAAGCCAGCCTGAACCCCTTTTTATTAACATCTTGCCTGCTCCCTGGTTATGGCGTCAGATATTTCTCCACCAGCGCTAAAGCAATGGTTTCCGTCTTTGCGTCGGCGTTGCCGCTGATATCGACCGGGCGGAAATGCATTGGAAAGCGCGGACAGTTATGCGGGTTTCCTCATCCGGAACGCCCGTTAGCGCTATTTTACTATAAGCGTGCGCGCCGCCTGATAATGCGTTTTAAAGGCTTCGTTTTCTTCGCTCAGGCGGATAGCCGCTTCAATCATCTCGTTCTGGTTCAGCGAGGTCGCGCCTTCGCTGGTGCGCCAGTGGATATAGAGCACGCAAAGCGCGGCAACCTGCAACATCTCGTTTTCCGCACTATCGCCGTCAAAGCCATATTCCTCGTCACACCAGCGGTAAACGTCGCCGACAAAAGGCATATCGCCCTGCTCGTCCAGCGGCGGCAGGCTGGCGAACAGCTCGATCATTTCGGGTGTGGCGACGTAGCTGCTGCGGCCGACCGCATCCAGCTGTTTGCCACGCGCGCGGGCGTTGTTGGCCTGTTTGGCTTTGAGTTTGGCGCGCTTGCTGCGCTTGTCCTGCTTGCTCACCGGTTTCTCCTGGCGAAAAAAAAGAGCGTCATCATAGCAGAGAACGCTTTCTGCGGACGGCTACATTTTACCGATAAACAGCGACACCAGCCCGGCGGCGATCAGCGGCCCGACCGGCACGCCGCGAAACAGCGACACGCCGATAATCGTGCCGATCAGCAGGCCGCCGACGATAGTAGGCTGCGATCCCATCAGGCTGACGCCGCGCCCGCCTACCCAGGAGACGAAAATGCCTACCGCGATCGCCAGCAGGGATTTCCAGTTCAGAAAGGAGTGCATCAGCGTGCTGGTCGGCAGCGCGCCGCTGGCAATGGGCGCCATGACGCCAATGGTCAGGATCACAATCCCGACGGTGACGCCCTGCTTTTCAATCCACGGGAACAGCGCGTTCAGCGGCGTCATGCGCACCACGATCAGCACCAGCAAAGCGATAGCGACGGTCAGGTTGTGGCTGAAGTAGCTGAGCCCCGCCAGAAACAGCAGAATAAACAGCGTTAAATCGAACATAGTGGTTTCCTGTCAAAGCGTGGGGCTACACCTTAAAACGCTTTGCCGCTGCGCTCTAGCTCTTTTTAACGCCTTAAAAATTAAAGAATAGCTTCGAGCGCGGCCTGCAGGCTGGTTTCCGGGCCGGTCAGCACCGCCAGCGTGGTATTGATCTGCTTTGCCGCGCCCGCCATCGAACTTTGCGCCAGCACGATACAGCCCAGCGCACACTCGTGGCGATCGCGAATATAGTGCGCGATCTCACGATGGTAGCCATCCATATCCCCCTGGTTGAAAAAGGCCCAGGCGCGCGGGATCAGTTCTACGGCCAGACGGCTGCCGGGAATAAACGCCTCGAACAGCCGCGTGGTGGCCGCAAGCGTAGAATGGGCGGTGCAGAGCACCAGCACCGCGCCGTGATAGTGCGAGGCCGCCTTCGCCAGCGCCGCGTCCACGCGAATAACAGGCTTGCTGAAACGTTTAGGATCCAGTGCCACCACGCCCAGCGTGGTACAGGTGACGATCACCGCATCGGCCTGCTGGCACAGCTCGTCGAGGATATGGCTGACGGCCGCCTCAATGTCGGCGGTCACTTCGCCCGCTTCTGCCGCCTGAGTTAACAGCTCGCTTTGCACGCAGTGCAGCAGCTGAACCTCATCATAATCCAGCGCTTGCAGCGCCTCTTCAAACAGCGCGATGTTGCTTCTTGCCGCATGCAGACAGGCTATGGTTGCCATCTTGCTTTCTCCTGAAAAAGGTCTTTTGCCACTGTGGCAAATTCTTTAGCGCTTTGCCAACACTTCGGCCCTTTCCGTCACTTTTGTTTCACTGATGGATCACCATGCTGGTGCAATGCGCCAGCCTGAAGCAGGAATTTAACGAAACGATCGTTTCACCAGGCGCGCGGACTGGACGCACTCCGTCGCCATAACGCCTGTATAGTTCAGATTGTTTCACCCCGCGCGAACCGGACGGCGCAACTGGTACAAAAGTTGCAAAGCCTCCAGGGAAGCCTGAAGGAGAAACAGATGAAAGCATTGATTATGGGCGCGGGGATCGGCGGCATGTGCACCGCGATTGCGCTGCAGCGTTTTGGTATCGAAACCGCAGTATTTGAAGCGGTAAAAGAAATTAAGCCCGTCGGCGCGGCCATCTCCATCTGGCCCAACGGCGTGAAGTGCCTGAATTATCTGGGCATGAAAGAGCAGCTGCGGGCGCTGGGCGGCATGATGCAGACCATGGCCTATCATGATGCGCGGACGGGCAATCCTCTGACGCAGTTCAGCCTGGCGCCGCTGATTGCCGAGTCCGGCGAGCGCCCTTACCCGGTCGCGCGCGCGGAATTACAGTCCATGCTGCTGGGACACTATGGCCTTGACAGGGTACGGTTCGGCAAACGCGTGGCGAGCGTGGAACAGCACGATCGGGGCGTGACGGCGTATTTTACCGACGGCAGCGAGGCGCAGGGCGATTTGCTGATTGCCTGCGACGGCGCGCACTCCGCCGTCCGTCCTTACGTGCTGGGACAAACCGTGCCGCGGCGCTACGCGGGCTATGTTAACTGGAACGGGCTGGTGGCGCTGGACGAAAGCATCGCGCCAGCCCGGCAGTGGACGACCTTTGTCGGCGAAGGCAAGCGCGTTTCGCTGATGCCGGTGGCGAACAACCGCTTTTACTTTTTCTTTGACGTGCCGCTGCCGCCGGGGCTGGCGGAAGATCGCAGCACGCTGCGCGCCGATTTGCAACGCTATTTTCAAGGCTGGGCCGCGCCGGTGCAGAAGCTGATTGCGCAGATCGATCCGGCCACCACCAACCGTGTGGAAATCCATGATATCGAACCGTTTCCTCAGCTGGTAAAAGGCCGCGTGGCATTGCTGGGCGATGCGGCGCACAGCACCACGCCCGATATTGGTCAGGGCGGCTGCGCGGCAATGGAAGATGCGGTAGTGCTGGCAAACTGCCTGCAAACGCATTCGATGGGTATTGAAGACGCGCTGCTGCGCTATCAGGCCCGGCGCGCCGGACGCGTGAAGGATCTGGTATTGAAAGCCCGCAAACGCTGCGACGTTACGCACGGCAAGGATATGGCCGTCACGGAGCAGTGGTATCGGGAACTGCAAAGCGAAACCGGCGAGCGCATTCTTCAGGGCATGTGCGACACCATTCAGGGCGGGCCTTTCGCCTGACTCACGCCAGCGCGACGGTGGCTGCCGTCGCGCTGAAGACGCCGTCAGCCTTCTTCTTTTAATCCCCGGTTAATCAGCATGGCTTCGATTTCCGGCTCTCTGCCGCGCCACTGTGCATACAGCGCTTTCAGATCCCCGCTGTTGCCGCGCGACAGAACGGCGTCGCGGAACCGCTGGCCGTTTTCCCGCGTCAGGCCGCCGTGCTCGCTGAACCAGACAAAACCGTCGTCGGCCAGCATCTGCGTCCACAGATAGGCGTAGTAGCCTGCCGCATAGCCGCCGCCCCAGATATGCTGAAAATAGCTGGAGCGATAGCGTGGCGGCACGGCGGCGAGCGCGATTTGCTCGGCTTCCAGCGCCTGCTGTTCAAAAGTGGCGACGTCCTGCTCCTGCTGGTCAGCGGCCAGGCTGTGCCAGTGCATATCCAGCAGCGCCGCGGCCAGCAGCTCGGTCATGTCGTAGCCTTTATTGAACTTGCTGGCGTTGATGATTTTCTTATGCAGCGCCGTGGGCATCGGCTCGCCGGTTTGATAGTGGCGGGCGAAATGGCTGAATACCTGCGGATCGCTGGCCCAGTGTTCGTTAAGCTGAGAGGGGAACTCAACGAAATCCCTGGGCGTGGCGGTGCCGGAAAGCGAGGGATAACGCTGTTCGGCGAACAGACCGTGCAGCGTGTGGCCGAACTCGTGGAACAGCGTAATCACGTCGTCCCAGGCGAGCAGCGCGGGCTGCCCTTCAGGCGGTTTGGGATAGTTGCAGACGTTATAAATAACGGGCTTAGTGCCGAGCAGCGTGGACTGTTCAACAAAATTACCCATCCACGCGCCGCCGCCCTTGTTGTCGCGCTTGAAATAGTCGGTATAGAACAGCGCCATCGGTTCGCCATCGACGTCCAGAATTTCATAGACGCGCACGTCGGGATGGTAAACCGGGATATCGCTGCGCGCCTTAAAGGTAATGCCATAAAGTTGGGTGGCTGCCCAAAATACGCCGTTTTCCAGTACGTTATTCAGCTCAAGGTAAGGTTTGATCTGGTTTTCATCCAGATCGTAATTCGCCTTGCGCACCTGTTCGGCGTAGAACAGCCAGTCCCAGGGCTGAAGGCGGAAACCGCCCTGCTGCTGGTCAATCACCGCCTGAATATCCGCCGCCTCGCGGTTAGCACGCGCGGTGGCGGCAGGCACGATGGCACGCATAAAATCGAGTGCGGCCTGGGGAGTTGAGGCCGTCTGATCCTGAAGCTTCCAGTCGGCATAGCTGGCAAACCCCAACAGCTGCGCCTGACGCGCGCGGATGCTGGCCAGATTAGCGATCGGCGCGCGGGTATCGTTGCCGTCGCCCTTTTCAGCCCGTTGCCAGGCAGCCGAAAACAGCGCCTCCCGCGTGTCGCGGTTGCTGAGGCTTTGCAGAGCCGGCTGCTGCGTGGTGTTTTGCAG
Source organism: Erwinia artemisiae (assembly GCF_051400835.1). Classification (NCBI taxonomy): domain Bacteria; kingdom Pseudomonadati; phylum Pseudomonadota; class Gammaproteobacteria; order Enterobacterales; family Erwiniaceae; genus Erwinia; species Erwinia artemisiae. The sequence goes on from NZ_JBLFFM010000001.1 coordinate 653,002, forward strand.
CACCAGCAGCCACTGCGGCTGCAGGCCTTTCTCCTGCGCCGCTGCGGCGGCCGCGCTCAGTTCGGCCTCGCTTAACCCTGCCAGCGCCGCCGCATCGTTGACGGCAAGCCCGCCCGCTTTGGTCGCCGCCAGCAGCTTATTGGTGAACTGCGTGGTCAGCGTGGCCGCCTGCTGATTCAGCACCTTCAGCTGCGCTTTTGTGTCGTCACTGAGGCTGGCCCCGGCGAGCTGAAACGCCTGCCAGGTTACTTCCACCAGGCGCAGCGATTCGTCGTCCAGCCCCAGGCTCTGGCGCTGCTGGTAAACGCTGTCGAGACGTGCAAACAGCTGGCTGTTTAGGCGGATATCATCCTCCAGCGCCGTCAGCCGTGGCGACATCTCCTCGTCAAGCTGCTGGAGCAGATCGCTGGTGTTGGCTGACGTCATGGCGTTAAACACGCTCTCCACGCGCCGGAGCATCAGTCCGCACTGCTCCAGCGCCTGATAAGTATTGGCGAAGGTCGGCGGCTCGGCGCTGTTGGCGATGCGCTCTACCTCTTCCCGTTTTTGCCGCATTCCCTCTTCCAGCGCCGGACGATAGTCGGCTTCGGTAATGCGATCTAAAGGCGGCGCCTGAAACGGCAGCGGGCTGGGCTGGCTGAACGGATTAGTGGGCATGGCATGACTCCTTATCGACTCTCCGAATAGGCGAAACGGGCGGCATCAGGCAGGCATGCTGAACAGCCTGGTCAGCGTCTGGATTTGCCGATCGTCCGATGATAAATCTTTAACAATCAGATGTAAGGGTGTAGCACGTCTGCCGCCGTGCGTCATGGGAAGAATTTTCAGCGTGCCGGCAGCCAGCTGCGAGGCGATACGCTCTTCCGGCAGCCAGCCGTAGCCGACCTGCGCGATCACGGCCTCCGCCGCGGCATCAATGGTGGAGAAAGTCCAGCATTCGGCCGCATCGAGGCTGTCGTCCTGGCCGTCGGATTCCCGCTCCGCGATGCGGATAAGCGGGTAAACCGCCAGATCCTCGCCGCTCAGCGGTGCCGCCTGCTGGTGCAACGGATGATCGCGATGCGCCACCGCGACAAAATCAATATTCATCAGCCATTCTCCCCGACCGGTCAGATCCTGACGACGCGTCAGCACCATCACGTCCGCTTCCGGCCTTTCTGCCGCATTGCTTTCCAGCACTTCGGTAAGGTTTACCTGCGTATGCGGATGCTGCTGCTGAAACTGCCGCAGAATGGTAAACAGGCGCCCGCGCGGGAAAATGGCATCCACCACTAAATCCAGGCGCGTCCGCACGCCCGTGGTCAACAGAGCGGCATGGGCTTCCACATACCAGAACGCTTTCAGCAAGGGTCTGACCCGCGCCAGCAGCTGCTCGCCCGCCGCCGTCAGTACGGTCCGCCGCCCTTCAGGCCGCAGCAGCGCCACGCCCAGCCTTTCCTGCAGCAGCGCGAGGTTGTAGCTGACCGAAGACTGGCTGCGGCAGGTCGCCTCCGCTGCTTTCGCAAAGCTGCCCGACTCCACCACTTTCTCCAGCAGCGCCCACTGTTCCAGCGTCGTTTTATGCATGATTGATTTAATTATCAGATGAATTTGACTTAAAATTAGCGTTATTAATTCAGAAAATAAACCGATAAAGTGTCAAAAAAACACAGGAGGATAAGATGAAATTCGATCGAAATGACCTGAGCGGCTTTATCGGTAAACACCTGGTTTATACCTACGACAACGGCTGGAATTACGAAATTTACGTCAAGAACGAGCAGACGCTGGATTATCGTATTCACAGCGGCATGGTCGGCAACCGCTGGGTGAAAGATCAGCGGGCTTATATCGTGCGTGTCGGCGAGGAGAGCTATAAAATTTCCTGGACGGAGCCGACCGGCACCGACGTCAGCCTGATAGCTAACCTGGGCGACCGCCTGTTTCACGGCACCATCTTCTTCCCGCGCTGGGTCATGAATGACCCGCAAAAAACCGTTTGTTTCCAGAACGAGCATATTGCGGAAATGGAACGCTATCGCGAAGCCGGCCCGGCTTATCCAACGGAAATTATCGATGAGTTCGCGACGATCACGTTTATCCGCGACTGCGGACCCGATAACGACAGCGTGATTGACTGTGCGGCCAGCGAGCTGCCTGCGAATTTTCCTGATAACCTCAAATAATCAGTCAATCAGATTTTATCGCGTGACCTGACGCGCCTCTCCTTTATCCCGGCCAGCCATGCTGGCCGTTTTATTGCCCATAGCAGGCAATAATCTCACCCGCTACCGCTACCGCAATCTCAGCGGGCAGCTTGCCTTGCACGTCCGGCAGGCCAATCGGGCAGCGCAGGGTATCCAGCTGCTGGCGACTGAAGCCCTTGCCCTCCAGCCGGTAATCGAACCGCTGACGTTTGGTCGCCGAGCCAATCACCCCGAAGTAACGATAGTCGCCGCGCGTCAGGATCGCCTCGCAGAGTGCCAGATCGGTGGGATGATGGTGGGTCATCACCACGTAATAGCTTTCCGGCGGCATCTGTTTCACCGCGTCACGCGGATCTTCCGGGCAGCAGATCGTCACCCCTTCCGGCACCTGAACGAACTGCTCTTTACGCTCGTCTACCCAACAGACATGACAGGGCAGCGTCGCCAGAATGGTGACCAGCGCCCGGCCTACGTGGCCTGCGCCAAACACCGCTATCTGCGGCTGCGGCTGGATCAACGGCTCAAACAGCACGGAGGTCATGCCGCCGCAGCACTGCCCAAGCCGGGCGCCCAGGTTGAAATGCTCGCTGCGCGGTTCGCTGCTGCGCGTCGTCAGCATCTCTCTGGCAAGGGCGATGCACTGATATTCCAGATGGCCGCCGCCGATGGTCAGAAAAGATTGCCCGGCGGTGACAATCATTTTGCTGCCGCTGTCGCGCGGCACCGAGCCTTTTTCCTCCAGCACCGTCAGCAGTACGCAGGGCTCACGCTTTTCGTGTAGCGAGGCCAGTATTTTAATCCAGTCGTCAGGTCGCATTATGTTCCCTCATTTTTTCTGCCCCCCAGAAGACCCTTTCCGGCGTGGCGGGCGCATCCAGCAGCGGGTGCTGACGGTAGTCGCCAACGCTGGCTACGGCATCCTGGAGCGCGCACCAGGCGGCAATCCCCAGCATAAACGGCGGCTCGCCCACCGCTTTGGAATGAAACACCGTGTCTTTGGGGTTTTTACGGTTTTCCACCAGCGTAACCCGCAGATCCGCAGGCACGTCGCCAATCGCCGGAATTTTGTAGCTGGCGGGGCCGTCGGTCATCAGGCGGCCCTGCTCGTTCCACACCAGCTCCTCGCTGGTCAGCCAGCCCACGCCCTGCACGAAGCCGCCCTCAACCTGGCCAATATCGATCGCCGGGTTCAGCGAGGCGCCGACGTCATGCAGAATATCCGCCCGCAGCAGCCGATATTCGCCGGTCAGCGTATCGACAATGACCTCCACGCAGGCCGCGCCAAAGGCGTAGTAGTAAAAAGGCGTGCCGCGCCCTGCTTCACGATCGTAATGAATGCCGGGCACTTTGTAGTAGCCGGTCGCGGCAAGCGGCACCTGGTTCAGCCAGGCCAGCTGCGCCACGTCCGCAAAGGTGAAATGTTTTTCGCCTGCCTTGACGATGCCGTTGCTGAAGCTGACCTGCTCAGCGCTACAGTTATGCAGGCTGCACAGCATAGCCGTTAATCGGTCGCGCAGGATCTGCGCCGCGTTCTGGGCGGCCTTACCGTTAAGATCGGTGCCGCTTGAGGCGGCCGTCGGCGAGGTATTAGGCACTTTGCCGGTATCCGTTGCGGTGATCTGGATGCGATCGACGTCGATTTGCAGCACTTCCGCCACGATCTGCGCAACTTTGGTATTAAGGCCCTGGCCCATTTCCGTGCCGCCGTGGTTAAGCTGTACGGTGCCGTCGGTGTAGATCAGGATCAGCGCGCCCGCCTGATTAAGGAAGCTGGAGGTAAAAGAGATGCCGAACTTCACCGGCGTCAGCGCCAGGCCACGTTTCAGATAAGCGCTGCCGTGATTAAAGGCGGTGATTTCGCGGCGGCGGGCCGCATAGTCCGCGCTGGCCTCCAGCTGCGCGGTCATCTCCTCCAGCAAATTGCCTTCCACCTGCTGGTGGTAGTGCGTGACGTTACGCGTTTCTTTGCCGTAATAATTGCGTTTGCGTACCTCAAGCGGATCGAGGTTCAGCTCGCGGGCGATATGATCCATGATCTGCTCAATCGCCACCATGCCCTGCGGGCCGCCAAAGCCGCGATAGGCCGTGTTGGACGCCGTATTGGTACGGCAGCGATAGCCGGTGATCAGCGCGTCGCCAAGATAGTAGGCGTTGTCGGCATGAAACATGGCGCGATCGACGATCGAACCAGAGAGATCCAGCGAATAGCCGCAGTTGCCGGCCAGATCGATTTTTACGCCGCAGAAGCGCCCATCGTTATCCACCCCTACGTCATAGCGCACGTAGAAGGGATGCCGCTTGCCGGTTATGTGCATATCGTCACGTCGCGCCAGCCGCATTTTCACCGGTCTGCCCGTCTGCCGCGCCGCTACCGCGCACAGGCAGGCGACGCCGGCGGCCTGCGTCTCTTTACCGCCAAAGCCGCCGCCCATCCGCCGCATATCTATCGTCACCTTGTTCATGGTGATCCCCATCACCGACGCTACCAGCTTCTGCACTTCCGTCGGATTTTGCGTGGAGGAAAAAACCTGGAGCGACTGGTCTTCGCCCGGCACCACCAGCGCAATCTGCGTTTCCAGGTAAAAATGCTCCTGGCCGCCGATGTGGAACTCGCCCTGAAGCCGATGGCTGGCGCGAGCGAGCGCGGCTTCCGCGTCGCCCCGCTGGTGCACATGCGGCTGCTGCACAAAATGCGCTTTCGCCAGCGCCTCTTTGACGTCCAGCACCGGCGTCAGCGGCTCGTACTCAATAATGGCCGCTTCCGCCGCCCGGCGGGCCGCCTGCTGGCTTGACGCCGCCACCGCCAGCACGATCTGTCCGGCATACTCTACGACGTCTTTTGCCAGCAGCGGATCGCCCGGCTCCAGCGGCCCGATATCCCCTTCGCCCGGCACGCTTTGCCAGGTCAGCACGCTGACCACGCCGGGAATGGCGTAGCAGGGATCGGTATCTATGCTGAGGATGCGGGCGTGCGCATGCTCGCTAAGGCGGGGACAGAGATGCAGCATGCCCGGCAGCTCCAGCCTGTCGTCGATGTAGATCGCCTCGCCGGAGACGTGCTTATCCGCGCTCTCGTGCTTATTGCTTTTACCGACGCCGCTCTGAATGCCTGCCTGATACTGCCGGGCGATAACGTCAGCCGCCACTAAGGGACGATTATTGGACATAGTCTGTTACCTCCAGCAGGGTTAGCTCTTCCGTAAGCGAAGCGTGATAGCGACGCAGCAGGTTCTTCGCTACCTGTAACCGGTAGGCCGCGCTGGCGCGGAAGTCGCTCAGCGGCGTAAAGTCCTGCTCCAGCGCGCGGCAGGCCAGCGCCAGCGACTGCTGCGTCAGCGGTTTGCCCACCAGCGCGCTTTCGCAATGGACGGCACGTTTTGGCGTTGCCGCCATGCCGCCGAAGGCGATACGCGCGGCGGTTACCCGGCCGTCGGCGTCGCGCTCCAGCATAAATGCACCGAAAACGGCGGAAATATCATCTTCCAGCCGCTTGGACACCTTCCACGCGCGGAAATGTTGTGACGCGGTCACTTTTGGCACGCTGATTGACAGGATAAATTCGCCGGGCTGTAGCGCAGTTTTGCGATAGTCCACGAAAAATTCATCCAGCGGCAGCGTGCGGATTTGCGAGCCGCGCTGAAGCGTCAGCGTTGCGTTGAGCGCCAGCAGCATCGGCGGGGTATCGCCGATGGGCGAGCCGTTGGCGATATTGCCACCCAGCGTGCCGCGATTGCGGATCTGCAACGAAGCGAAGCGCTCCAGCACCTGCGCGAAGGCAGGAATATGGGGCCGCAACAGCGTGGCGCAGGATTGAAGGGAAGCGCCCGCCCCCAGCACAATCGCCTGCTCCTCTTCCCGACAGGCTTTCAGTGCTGCTATCTGATCCAGGGCGATAACCAAAGGCAGCGGTTTATAGCTTTGCGTCACCTGGAGCGCTAAATCCGTGCCGCCCGCCAGCAGCTTCGCCTCCGGATGCGCCAGCAGCAGTTCCGCCAGGCGATCGAGGCTTTTCGGCAGCAGGCAGCGGTTGCCGTTGAACGCCAGCTCCTGCTCTTCGCCGTTGTGGATCGCCATCAGTTTTGCCACCGTCTGCGCCTCGCGCTGCGCAAAGCTGTCCGGCTGCGGCCGTTCGCAGACCTGACGCGCCGCATCAATAATCGGCCGATAGCCGGTGCAGCGGCACAGGTTGCCCGCCAGCGCCTGCTCCGCCTCTTGCCGCCGCCAGCCTTCACTGTTTTTTTGCAGCGTAAACAGCGACATCGCAAAACCCGGCGTGCAAAAGCCGCACTGCGAGGCGTGGCACGTCGCCAGCGCTTTTTGCACCTCGTGCAGCTCGTCGCCCTGGCGGAGATGCTCAACGGCGATCAGCTGTTTGCCCTGAAGGCTGCTGACAAAGGTGATGCAGCTGTTGACGGTTTCATACACCATTTTGCCCGCCTCGACGCGCCCCAACGTGACCGTACAGGCACCGCAGTCGCCCGAAGCGCAGCCCTCTTTGGTGCCGCAGCGGCGCTGGTTCTGGCGTAAATAGTTCAGTACGGTGGTTTCAGGATCGAGACTTTGCTCGGTGACCAGCGTCTGGTTCAGTAAAAACTGGATCATGCGGCTTTCTCCTCGCTCTGCGGCTGCCAGACCAGTTTGCCGTTGACCCAGGTACAGGCGATATTGCGATCGTCGCCCAGCGTCATCAGCACAAAAAGTTTCTCCCAGATATCGCGGCTGTTGGCGCAGCGCAGCTTTTGCAGCGCCGAGACGGCCGGATCGAGCACCACGAAGTCCGCCTCTTTGCCGGGCTGGAAGTTACCGATCTTATGATGCAGATCCAGCGCCTGCGCGCCGCCGAGCGTGGCGTGGTAGAACGCCTCACAGGCGGCCATTTTATACTGCTGTAGCTGCCCGACCTTGTAGGCTTCGCCCAGCGTTTGCAGCATATTAAAAGTGGTGCCCGCGCCGACATCCGTACCGATGCCCAGCCTGACGTTTTTTTGCCAGCAGGTTTGTAGCTTAAACAGGCCGCTGCCGAGAAACAGGTTAGAAGTAGGACAGAAGGCGACTGCCGAATCAGTCTGATGCAGGCAGTCCCACTCGCTATCCTCCAGATGGATGCAGTGCGCGAAGACGCTGCGGCGGCCCGTCAGCTGATAATGGTGATACACGTCCAGATAGCCGTCGCGCTCGGGGAAAAGCGCGTTGACCCAGGCAACTTCCTGCGGGTTTTCGCTCAGGTGGGTGTGCAGCCAGATATCCGGATAGGCTTCCTTCAGCTGCCTGACCTTTTCCAGCAGCGCTGGCGAAGAGGTTGGCGCAAAGCGCGGCGTCAGCGCATAGCTCAGGCGCCCGCGATTATGCCAGCGCTCAATCAGCTCGCGGGTTTGCCGGTAGCTCTGTTCGGGCGTCTCGGTCAGGTAGTCCGGCGCATGGCGATCCATCATGACTTTCCCGGCGATCAGACGCATTCCCAACCCTTCGGCCGCGCTGAACAGCGCATCCACCGATTCCGGATGCACGGTGCCGAAAACCAGCGCCGTGGTGGTGCCGTTACTCAGCAGCTGGTGCAGAAAAAAGGCCGACATCTTTGCCGCGTGCTGCGGACAGTGATACTGGCTCTCTACCGGGAAAGTGTACTGTTGCAGCCACTCCAGCAGCTGCTCGCCGAAAGCGCCGATCATCTCCGTTTGCGGATAGTGAATATGGCTGTCGACAAAACCCGGCACAATAAGCTTGCCTCGGTAGTCGGTTATCGGCTGCCCGGCGGCGAGCTGATGCTGCCCCGCTTCCCACGTCTGAAGCGAAAGAATTTCGCCTTCGCACAGCAGCAGCAGGCCGTCTTCAATGTAGCGGGCGTGGGCCGGCAGTTCTTCAGGCTGGCTGACCGGTGCGGTGATATCAAAAAAACTGCCGCGAATGGCGGTGATGGATGGCATAGCGCTTCCTTCTGAACAAGTCTTCGGCAATCAGTGAACGGCCTGCGTTCAGAGTTGCAATTGCTGTGCCACATTAATAATCGGAATTTATATGCTATTTATCAGTTACTTAAATATGGATGCATTAAGAAACCCTGAATGAATCGAGGCAATCGTATGCGCAACCGATTGCAGCAATCAGCAAACGATTGCCTGCCTTTTTTTCTTGCGCAGCGAGCAGTTTTTCCCTGTGCCATTGCACCGTTTTCTGGCGTTTTTACGCAGAACGCACCTCGATCGTGCAGCCTGTATTATCAACCATAACCAATCCTTCTTATCAGAATCGATCTGAAGTGTTATCGTGTTGAGAATCCAAAATGCGTTGAGGAACAGTGAGATGATCGTATTTGTTACGGGTGCCACTGCCGGATTCGGCGAAAGCATTACCCGACGCTTTATCCGTGAAGGACACAAGGTAATCGCCACCGGCCGTCGTCAGGAGCGTCTGCAAACGTTGAAACAGGAGCTGGGCGACAACCTTTATACGCTACAGCTTGACGTCCGCAACCGTGCGGCCATTGAAGAGGCGCTGGAGCAGCTTCCCGCCGAATGGCGCAATATCGACGTGCTGGTCAATAATGCCGGGCTGGCGTTAGGCATCGAACCCGCGCATAAAGCGAGCCTGGACGATTGGGAAGCGATGATCGACACCAATAATAAAGGGCTGGTCTATATGACCCGCGCCGTGCTGCCGGCGATGGTTGAGCGCAACGTGGGCCATATTATCAATCTGGGATCGATTGCCGGCAGTTGGCCTTACGCGGGCGGCAACGTTTATGGCGCGACTAAAGCCTTCGTGCGGCAGTTCAGCCTGAATCTGCGCACCGATCTGCACGGCACCGCTCTGCGCGTGACCGATATTGAGCCGGGACTGGTGGGCGGCACGGAGTTTTCCAACGTGCGCTTTAAAGGCGATAACGCTAAGGCCGATAGCGTCTACGACGGCACCGAGCCGCTGACTGCCGAAGACGTGACAGAAGCAGTCTGGTGGGTTGCCACGCTGCCGAAGCATGTCAATATCAACACGCTGGAAATGATGCCGGTCGCGCAAACCCTGGCCGGGCTGAAAGTCCATAAGGCGTAATGCGCTATCTGGCCCGGCGGCTACCTTCTGCCGGGCCTGTTCTGATTTGCTACCCTCTTCCCCAACCGGCCACGATAATCAGCATCCCGCCCAGGGCGATTGCCGCGCCCGCCCAGTCGTAATGACTTAGCTTTACGCCATCCACAAAACGCAGCCACAGCAGCGCCGTCGCCACATATACGCCGCCGTAGGCCGCATAGACGCGCCCGCTCGCCGCCGGATGCAGCGTCAGCAGCCAGACAAACAGCCCCAGGCTGGCCGCCGCGGGCAGCAACAGCCAGGCGGAGCCACCCTTGCGTAGCCACAGCCAGGGCAGAAAACAGCCGACGATCTCGGCCAGCGCGGTCAGAAAAAAAAGCAGGACGGTTTTCAGCAGCATGTTTCCTCACTACAGGCTAAACGGATGCGCAAGTCGGCTGGTTAGCCCGCGCGCGCAGATGATATACTATTCGCGGCGTTCGATGCAGCCGCGCGGCTGTAAAACAGGAATAAGGAATTGATGATGAAAAAGATGACTTTCTGGCAATCTACGCTGGTCAGGGCTGCGCTGCCGCTGGTTCTGTTTGGCGCGCTGGCCTCTTTTCAGCAGACCGCCGAAGCAAGAACGGACAGGCTGATCATTCAGGACGGCGACAGCTCGCTGACTAAAGAGCAAGCCCGCCAGGAGAAAGAGCAGTGGGATGAAACCCATCGTCTGCGCAGCAAAGTGAATCAGCGCGTGGAAAAGAATTTTGATAAGGCTGACCGCGCCATTGATACTCGCGACGCCTGTGAGCAGAGCCTGAACGTTAATGCCTACTGGGAGCCGAGCACATTGCGCTGCCTGGATCGCCGCAGCGGACGTCCCGTCGCGCCCTGATAGCGGATAGCTGCTATAGTTAGCGTAATTTTCAGGCAAAAGGAAAGGACGATGAAAGCGATAAAATGGCTGTTACCGGCGTTGATGGTCGCCGCTCCGCTGGCTGTACAGGCTTCCTGCGAGACGGTTAAAGCGGACATTAATCAGAAAATTATCAATAACGGCGTGCCTGCTTCCGGCTTTACGCTGGACGTGGTGCCCAGCGACCAGGCCGATCAGGCTGGCGGTCAGGTGGTAGGCCATTGTGAAAACGATTCGCAAAAAATAGTCTACAAGCGTGAACGCAACGGCGATAGCGACGCAGCCGTACCGGCCAGCGCCGGGACCTCTCAGGATGCCCCCTCTTCCTGATGGATAAGGGCCGCCTGCGCGGCCCTTTCTTTATTCCGGTTTCTTCGCCGGGATAAATCGCGCCACCGCCAGGCTGGCGAAGGCGATGACCAATGAAACGGCAAACACCCAGTGCAGCGAGCTGGCCACTTCGCCAATCACATGCTGCAAACTCCCTTGCGATAAAGCTTCTCTCTGCGCCTGCGCCATAATCTGCTGCACCGGATCGTCGTGCTGCGGCAGCCGCTGCGCCAGGTTATAGTTGAGCACCGCGCCCATGACCGCCGTGCCTGCCGCCGATCCCAGCAGGCGACTGAACATCACCGAGGCGGTACAAATGCCGCGTACTGAAAACTCCGCGCTGTTTTGCACGGCGATCAGGAACGTGGTGCTGGTCATGCCCATACCGGTGCCAATAACGAACGCGGCGAACCCCGCGTAGCTAATGCCGCTGTCCACGTGCAGCGTCAGCAGCAGCGCCGTACCGGCAATCAGCAGCAGCGAGCCAAGCTGGGCGGTGAAACGGTAAGAGGTGCGCAGCATCAGCCTGCCGCTGAGCGTACTGGCCAGCGGCCAGCCGATCGACATCATCGCCAGCGCGCTGCCTGCCTGGAGCGGCGTGCCGCCGTTAACGCCCTGGATCCACGTGGGCAAAAATGCGCTGATGCCCATCATTGCCGCGCCGATAATCAGGTTGCCGAGGTTGCCCGCCACGATTGTCCGGCTACGCCATATCACCAACGGGAACAGCGGCGCGGGCGCCCTTTTTTCATGCCGTACCAGCATAAAAGCCGACAGTATGGCGACGCCAGACAGCACAAATGCCCAGTTACCGAGCAGCTGTGCCTGCAGCAGCGCCGTCAGCAGCGCGCTGACCGTCAGCATCAGCCAGCCGCTGCCCGCCAGGTTAAGCCTCTGTCGCGTTTCACCTCGCGATTCCGGAAACCAGCGCGCCAGCATCAGCATCGAAACGATCCCTACCGGCACGTTAACCCAGAACACCAGCGACCAGCTGAAATGCGCCACTATCCAGGCGCCGGTCAGCGGCCCGACCACCGCCGCCACGCCCCAGACGCTGGAGAGCCAGCCCTGGATACCCGCCCGCTCTTTTGGCGAGTAGACGTCGGCGATAATAGTCGCGGTCAGCGGCATAATTGCGCCCGCGCCCAGCCCCTGGACGGCGCGAAACAGGATCAGCCAGCTCATGGCGGGCGCGAAACCGCACAGTACCGAGCCAAGAAGGAACAACGACGTGCCGATAAAGAAGACGCGTTTCCTTCCCCACAGATCGGCAAGCCTGCCGTAAAGGGGCACGCTGACCGCCTGAGTCAGCAGATAAACGGAAAAAACCCAGCCAAATTGTGAAAATCCGCCCAGCTCCGCCACGATGGTGGGCATGGCCGTGGCGACGATGGTCACCTCAATGGCCGCCATAAACATCGCCAGCATCGCGGCGATCAGTATCCAGTGGCGATGGCTCACCCCGGTGTGTGCTGTTTCAGTCATACCGCTCCTTAGTGTTGTCCGTTCTTATTCTGGCCTGGATTGGCGCCGGATGTTTCCTGTTTGTGCGCTGGCGCGATAAAAAAACCGCTACAGCAGGTGCTGCAGCGGCAGGCAGAAAAGAAAACGTAAGGGGAACGGCGGCAGTTGCTATGGCTGACGCAGCACGCTCAAATCCAGATAGCGGGCCAGCTCACGCTGTTCCGGTTTCGGCAGGTAAGGCAGCTCGCCCAGCAGCGGTGCCTGAATTTTTTGGCTCAGCACGTCGATAATTTCCGCATAATGCGCCAGACCGGGATTAATGCGGTTGGCGACCCAGCCCAACAGCGGCAGGCCGTCGTTGGCTATCGCCTGCGCCGTCAGCAGCGCATGACTGATGCAGCCCAGCTTGATGCCGACCACCATCACTACCGGCAGCCGCTCATCAACCGCCCAGGCGGAAAGCGGACGCAGATCGTTCATCAGGCTGTGCCAGCCGCCGGTGCCTTCCACGACTACGGAATCAACCTGGGCTGACAGCGCGTGCAGGCTCTCGCTCAGCTTCTGGTAGTTGATAACGGCATCGCGGCTGGTGCTGATCTCATCATCCAGCAGGGTCAGCGGATTAATGGCGGAATAAGGAAGCGTAACGGAAGAAGAAGCCTGTAGCACGAGCGCGTCCTTGTTGCGCGGCCCCTCATCGGTTTGCTGGCTGCTTTTGGCGACGGGCTTATAGCCAGCCACCCGCCGCCCCCCTTCGGACAGCGTCTGCAAGAGTGCGCGGCTGACCACTGTTTTACCCACTTCTGTATCGGTGCCAGTGACAAATAAACGCTTTAACATACTCTCTCTACGCTCCGATTCTGTCGATAATTTATAAACAATAATTAACAATTAAGACGCAACATCTTAGGGTAGCGAACAGGAGTGAGGCTTGCGTTAGCGCAATCTTTTGCGTAATAAAGGGCGTGGCGTCAGCCCTGGAGAAGTTTCACCAGCAGCGTGCCGTTATAGAGCGCATCCTTGACCAGCGCGGCCCCTGGCATGGTGCCCTGATTATAAAACTGGGTAGGTTCGATGGCGATATGCTGGCCGTAAACCGGCAGGGACTGACGGCGCACGCAATCGGCGATGGCGGGATAGAGGATTTCGCTGGCGCGATTAAGCGGCGATCCTATAACTATTTTTTCAGGGTTAAAGAGGTTAACCATAATTGCCAGGATACGACCCACGTGATGCCCGACGCCGGTGACAATCCCTTTCGCCAGCGGATCGCCCGCCAGCGCGGCATCGCAAAGCGACGCGGCGGTAAGCGGCTGCTGATGCAGCAGGCAGTCCGGCGCGGCCTGCATTTTTTGCGCGGCCAGCTCCAGCACGCTTTCCAGGCTTGCGACCGTCTCCAGGCAGCCATGATTGCCGCAGTAACACTGTTTGCCCCATGGCTCGACCTGCGTATGGCCTATCTCTACCAGCGTGCTGCTGCCGCTGTGCAGCAGGCGGCCACCGGTAATCACGCCCGCGCCGACGTTGTGATCGATAACGACCTGGATAACGTTATTAAGATCGCGCGAGGCGCCAAACAGCGCTTCCGCCATAGTCCAGGCGCAGATATCGTGCTGGATATAAACCGGCAGGCCGGTACGCGCCGACAGCGCCTCGCCCAGCGGCATATCGCTGACGCGGTAAAAAGGCATGCGATGCACGATGCCTTTTTGCGCATTGAGAATGCCCGGCAGCGTGATGGCAATAGCGGTTAGCCTTTCCAGTTTCTGCTGGTGGCGAATAAAGAAAGCGTCGATTTCATTAATAATGCGCGACAGCAGCGGCTGCGGATCGTCAACGGGCAGCGGCCGCACCTCTTCCACCACCAGCAGGCTGCTTAAATCCCGCAGCGCCAGCGTGAACTCGCCGTTGCCGATGCGGGCGGAAAGATAGTGCCAGGCCGGCGTATCCACCACCAGGCCGACAGCCGGGCGGCCGCGGCTGCCCGCTTCCTGAAACTCCGTTTCCTGCACCAGATGCGCTTCCAGCATCTCGCGCACGATTTTTGTGATGCTTGCCGGGGCCAGCTGTGCTTTTTTCGACAGGGCAATGCGCGATATCGGGCCGTAGCGGTCGATCAGGCGATACACCACGCCCGCATTGGTCTGTTTGATCTGATCGATATGGCCAGGCTGACTATCGGCTATCACTTTATTTTCGCGCCTCAAAATAAATCTCTACTCATGGTGAAACAGTTCCGCTGGCTCGTCAACGCTTTGATTTTTATTGTGATTAACAGCACAGAATAACGCTTAGCTACTTGATCATTACAAATCATCGTTTCTTAACATCAGGCTCAGCATATGCTGGGTAGCGGCGCTGATTTCGCCCTGCTTTTGCCATACCAGCCAGACTTCCGACAGCGCATCTTCTTCCTGCAGCGTCAGCCAGCTGAGCTGCTCCAGCCGCGCCCGACGAAACGACGCGGGCAGGATCGAAACGCCCAGCCCGGTGGCGACCAGCCCGAGGATGGTCATCGCCTCGCCCACTTCCTGAGCAATATTGGGCCGGACGGCATAGCGCTCCAGCAGCGTCAGGGTTTCGCTGTAGAGCGCCGTGCCTACCTGGGGATCGAAAAAAACAAAGGGTTCAGCCGCCAGCTCGCGCAGCGAGACAGAGCCGCGCCCGGCCAGACGATGCGCGCGATGAACCACGGCGCAAAGCGGTTCCCGCAGCAGCAGCCGGTGCTCCAGCGTGTCCGGCAGCGGCGTATTGCGCATCACGCCCAGATCCAGCCGTCCTTCATGCAGCGGAGCCAGCTGCTGGCGTGTATTAATCTCCTGCATCTGTAAATGCACGTCCGGGTAGCGCTGGCGAAAGCTGAACAGCGCGTCGGAAACCGCAGAAATAAACGGCGCGGAGGAGGTAAAGCCGATCCGCAGCGTGCCCTCTTCCCCGCGATGCAGCCTGGCGGCCTTATCGGCCGCTACGGCCACGTTTTGCAGGATTTGCCGGGCGCTGACCAGAAACTGGGCGCCAGCAGGCGTGAGCCGTACGCTACGGTTGGTGCGGGCCAGCAGCCTGGCGCCAATTTGCTGCTCCAGCTGCTGGATCTGCTGGCTGAGCGGCGGCTGGGAAAGGGCAAGACGCTGAGCGGCGCGACCAAAGTGCAGCTCCTCCGCGACGGCAATAAAATAGCGCAGATGACGAAGCTCAATATTCATATCTTAAAAATCTCAATCGAGAGGATTAATAGATTATACAACCTGCTCAATGTTACATAAAATTAACATCAACTTTTCTACGTTTAAGGACAGGCAGTGAACGTTACGACCCGACTCGTTACCGCAGAAGAAAGCCTTACCCCACCCGCCGAAATCTACATTAAGCGCGGCACGCCGCAGTTTATGCGCGTGACGCTGGCACTGTTTTCTGCGGGTTTAGCCACCTTTGCGCTGCTGTATTGCGTACAGCCCATTTTGCCCATTCTGTCGCAGGCATTCGGCGTTTCGCCTGCCGCCAGCAGCCTTTCTTTGTCTATCTCTACCGGTCTGCTGGCGCTGGGCCTGCTGGTAACCGGCCCGCTTTCCGATGCGGTCGGCCGTAAAAACGTTATGGTGACGGCGCTGATGCTGGCCGCGCTGTTTACGCTGCTGTCGGCAGGCATGTCCAGCTGGCACGGCATTCTGCTGATGCGGGCGCTGACCGGCCTGGCGCTGAGCGGCGTGGCGGCGGTGGGAATGACTTATCTGAGCGAAGAGATCCACCCCAGCGCCATCGCCTTTTCGATGGGCCTGTATATTAGCGGCAACTCCATCGGCGGCATGAGCGGCCGTCTGTTAAGCGGCGTGATCGCCGATTTTACCAGCTGGCGAGTCGCGGTCGCGGTTATTGGCTGCTTTGCGCTGGCGGGGGCGCTGATGTTCTGGAAAATTCTGCCGCCCTCGCGCCATTTTCGCCCCGCCTCGCTAAGGCCGCGCAGCCTGCTGATCAATTTTCGGCTGCACTGGCGCGACAGCGGCCTGCCGCTGCTGTTTGCAGAAGGTTTTTTGCTGATGGGCGCGTTCGTCACGCTGTTTAACTATATTGGCTACCGGCTGCTGTCACCGCCGTGGTCGCTGAGCCAGGCGGTGGTAGGATTGCTTTCCGTGGTCTATCTCACCGGCTCCTGGAGCTCGCCGAAAGCGGGCGCGATGACCGCTAAATACGGCCGGGCGGCGGTGCTGCTGGCGTCGGTGACCCTGATGCTGGCTGGCGTGCTGATCACGCTGGCGAATACGTTATGGCTGATTTTTCCGGGCATGATGCTGTTTACGGCCGGCTTTTTTGCGGCGCATTCCGTTGCCAGCGGCTGGATAGGCCCGCGCGCCAGACGTGCCAAAGGCCAGGCCTCTTCGCTTTATCTTTTTAGCTACTATCTGGGATCGAGCCTGGCGGGTACGCTTGGCGGCGTGTTCTGGCATCATTTCGGCTGGCCGGGCATTGCCGGTTTTATTACGCTGCTGCTGCTGCTGGCGCTGATGACCGGCTTCCGCCTGCGCAGTAAAAAGCTGTAAAAAAAGCGGGCTGGCTGCCCGCTTTCAGAAGTAACGCCTTATTTATTCTGGCTGGCGTAGTGCTTGCGCAGCTTCTGCAGTTTTGGCGGGATCACGGCCAGGCAATAACGGTTTTCCTGCCCTTCGCCTTCCCAATAGTTCTGATGATAATCTTCCGCCGGATACCATTCGCTGGCGCTTTCGATGGTCGTTACCACCGGCTCCGCCAGCTCCGCCTGCGCGCGCGCGATAGCCGCTTTGGCTTCCACCGCCTGCGTTTCATTCAGCGGGAAAATCGCCGAGCGGTATTGGGTACCGATATCGTTACCCTGACGGTTTAGCTGGGTTGGATCATGGGTAGCGAAGCTGATATCCAGCAGCTCGCCGTAGCTGATTTTTTCCGGATCGAAGCCCAGGCGGATAGCTTCCGCATGGCCGGTTTCGCCCGTGCAGACCTGCTTGTAAGTCGGGTTGGCAACGTGGCCGCCAATGTAGCCGCTCTCTACCGATTCCACGCCGTTAATCTGTTTAAACACGGCTTCGGTACACCAGAAACAGCCACCCGCGATAATTGCATATTCAGTCATCATAATTCCTTATTTGCTTTTGCAAGCCTCGTTAATCATTGCAGCATAAGTTTTTAATTATTGCTACGCCCTTCCATGCGGTGCTGGTTATTAGAGTAAAAGCCAAAACCAATAACGCACAGAAACTATAAGGTCTGATGCGATGAATTTACCGCTTTGTTATTTTTAATTGAATGCTCAATCAATAAAAACTATCATGTGGAGCTTATTTTTTAACAATTGAAGGAAGGAGACAGAGCAAACAGCTAAATAATCGACAAAGATCAACCTCATAAACTACCTGCCCGAGCGGTTCCCCAGTGTAGTTAGCGGATATGCGGCGGATGTTTCCCAGTATGCGCTAAGGCACGCTTTGTGAAAACCGGGTTTATTCTTGAGCATTTTTTCGGAGAATCTATGCCGACGACTGAAATACCCAGGAAAGATCAGCAAGACCGCATTAATCCCGTGGTCTTTTATACCTCAGCAGCGTTAATTCTGCTGTTCTCGCTTGCCACTATCTTTTTTACCGATTTATCCGATCGCTGGATAAATAATACCCTGCAATGGGTCTCCAATACGTTCGGCTGGTATTACCTGCTGGCGGCCACCGTTTATATCGTCTTTGTGGTGCTGATTGCCGCTTCCCGTTTTGGTTCTATCAAGCTCGGCCCGGAGCAGTCCAAGCCGGAGTTCAGCCTGATGAGCTGGGCGGCGATGCTGTTTGCCGCCGGCATCGGCATCGATCTGATGTTTTTCTCCGTAGCGGAACCCGTCACGCAATATATGATGCCGCCGGAAGGCCAGGGGCAGACGCTGGAGGCAGCGCGACAGGCTATGGTCTGGACGCTGTTCCACTACGGTTTAACCGGCTGGGCGATGTACGCACTGATGGGCATCGCGCTGGGCTACTTCAGCTATCGTTACGGCCTGCCGCTGACTATCCGCTCTGCGCTCTACCCTATCTTCGGCAAGCGGATCAACGGCCCTATCGGCCATTCAGTGGATATCGCGGCGGTTATCGGGACTATTTTCGGTATCGCCACCACGCTGGGGATTGGCGTGGTGCAGCTGAACTACGGTCTGAAGGTGCTGTTTGACGTGCCGGAAGGGCTGACGGCCCAGGCAGCGCTGATTGCGCTGTCGGTAATTATGGCGACTATTTCGGTGACTTCCGGCGTGAATAAAGGGATCCGTCTGCTGTCGGAACTTAACGTGCTGCTGGCGCTGGGCCTGATCCTGTTCGTGCTGTGCATGGGTAACACCAGCTTCCTGCTTAATGCGCTGGTGCTGAACGTTGGCGACTATATCAACCGCTTTATGGGCATGACGCTGAACAGTTTTGCCTTCGACCGCCCTACCGAATGGATGAACAACTGGACGCTGTTCTTCTGGGCGTGGTGGGTTGCCTGGTCGCCGTTTGTCGGCCTGTTCCTGGCGCGAATTTCACGCGGCCGCACCATCCGCCAGTTTGTGGTGGGCACGCTGACCATTCCGTTTATCTTTACCCTGCTGTGGCTGTCGATTTTCGGCAACAGCGCGCTGTATGAAATTATTCACGGCAACACCGCGCTGGCGCAGGAAACGCTGGCTCACCCGGAACGCGGCTTCTACAGCCTGCTGGCGCAGTATCCTGCCTTTACCTTCAGTGCCTCTGTAGCCACTATCACCGGCCTGCTCTTTTACGTCACCTCGGCGGACTCCGGCTCGCTGGTGCTGGGCAACTTTACCTCGAAGCTGAGCGACATCAATAACGATGCGCCTAACTGGCTGCGTATTTTCTGGTCGCTGGCGATTGGCCTGTTGACGCTGGGTATGCTGATGGTTAACGGCGTGACTGCACTACAGAAAACCACGGTGATTATGGGTCTGCCCTTCAGCTTTGTGATTTTCTTTGTGATGGCCGGTCTCTATAAGTCGCTGCGCGTGGAAGATCACCGCCGCGCCAGTACCATCGTCAGCACGCCGCCAGCGCCGGTTTCCCGCGAGGATCGCCTGAACTGGAAACAGCGTATCTCCCGCGTGATGAACTATCCCGGCAGCACGCATACGAAAAAGATGCTGGATAATGTTTGTCGACCAGCGATGGAAGAAGTCGCGCTGGAGCTGGAGCGACGCGGTGCTAAGGTGCAGGTCAGCGAGCTGCCGCCGCTGGAGGATGAACGCCTCAACCATCTGGAAATGGTGGTCAACCTGGGCGACGAGCAGAGCTTCCTGTATCAGATCTGGCCGCAGCGCTACTCCGTACCGGCGTTTACCTATCGCGCCCGCAGCGGCAAGTCGGACTATTTCCGTCTGGAAACCTTCCTGCTTGAGGGTACGCAGGGCAACGATCTGATGGACTATACCAAAGAGCAGATCATCAATGACATTCTCGATCAGTACGAGCGTCATCTGACCTTCCTGCATATTCATCGGGAAGCGCCGGGCAGCACCATGCCTTTCCCGGAAGCCTGATAAAAAAACAAGGGCCGGACTTTTAGTCCGGCTTTTTATTGCCTGTCAGCTGCCGCGCGCCTGCCCGCTTCGCTAACCATTTAGCTAAAAGCGGCCCGGTAAGCAGCACCACCATAAAACGCCCGGTTTGCATGGCCATAACAAAGGAAAGATCGACATGGCTGGACGCGGCAATAATGGCTACGGAGTCGGCGCCGCCGGGGCTGGTTGCCAGGTAAGCGGTTAAAGGATCGATACCGGCGAAACGTACCAGTAAAAAAGCCAGCCCGCAGCAAACGGCCACCAGGCTAAATATCGCCAGCAGCAAACGCGGCAGCGCCTTTGCCGCATAGATAAGGATAGCGCGATTGAAGCGCAGCCCGATGCTCCAGCCAATCAAAGCATAGGCCGTCATCAGTAAAACAGGCGGTAATTCCAGTTTTACCCAGTGGGTATTTTGCACCAGTAGTCCGCCAGCCAGCGAAATTAATAAAGCGCCCGCAGGCAGCCTTAACAGGCGGCTAATTCCCACGCAGGCCACAATCACTAATAAAGTGGCGCCGAACGCGGGCCATGCCACCGGCTGAATAATGGCAAACGCCGAAGCTGACGAGGCTGTTGGCGAAGGCGCCCAGATACGTGCGATGAAGGTAGCCAGCACCGCGACAATAACCACACGCAGATATTGCATAAAGGCGACCAGCCGCACGTCGGCATCATAATTTTCCGCCATCAGCGTCATTGCTGCAGCGGCACCGGGCGACGATCCCCATATTGCCGTTGAGCCTGGCAACACCTGCAAGCGGGTTAACAACCATCCCGACAGCGCGCTGGCGATAATAACGGAGAAAATAGCCGCGCCGAACAGCGGCCAGTTTGCGGCTATTTCTGTAAATATTGAGGGCGGCATGGCGCGGGCGATCATGCACCCCACCACGCCCTGCGCTAAATAAAAGAGCGGTCTGGCAATGATCACCGGCTTATCGCGAGCGGCAAAGACAATCGCCACCAGCATGGGGCCAAGCAGCAGCGCGGCGGGCAGCCGTAGCTGTTCAAGAAGGCTTACTACAAGCGCAGACAACAGAATGAGAACGGGCCAGCGTAAAAAAGAGGCGTGCATTAATTTATCCTGCTGAAACAGATAAGTTTATCCTGGCACATCAAAACAAACCGTACCAGTATCGCTGGTTATTACCTGCCCGAGCTATAAAGCTTTAGTTCTCTGTTTTAAAGCTACAGAGGAGCTGCATGTAATAGCGGACTTAACGCCACCTTTAAAAACCTGACTAAAAGTATGTTGTAACTACAAAGATAAGCCGAACGGATGAATTTGACGATAATTAGTGAAACGGGCAAGGCGAAGCAGGGCAACTTTGTATCCTGATATTTTTATCTTTGCCGCTTTCATTATAAGCGGCGGCTTTACTGATTTTACCTGGCGGCAGAGTTTAAAGCCGTGCAGCATAACAGGCCGATAAACAATCCTGCTGGCAGCTTGCAAAAATTTCTTACGATGCCGTTACAGCAGATTAAATCAGCTCTCTTTACCCGTGCGCTTCGGCGCTGTAATTGTAGAGGTGTTTGATAAGCCTGACGTGCCTTTTTATTGTCACACTTCAGTATGGCGTTAAGAATTTTCCCATTCATAAAAAAATATAGCGTCATTCTGCCGGCGCTATTTTGCAAAAAATATGAAAAAGTCGCGTAATTAAGGATTTTTTTTGAGATTTAGTGTTTTTAACTGCGGCAATTCTATGTACACTGTCCTACGATACATACACTGATTATGTTTTTTAACTAACTTAACGCTACGGATTCCTTTATGAGCGAAACTCTGAAAGTACTAAATAACATTCGAACTCTTCGTGCACAGGCTCGTGAAGTTTCTTTATCTGAACTGGAAGAGATGCTGGAAAAACTCGAAGCAGTCGTTAACGAACGTCGTGATGCAGAAGCGGCTATCGCTTCTGAAATCAAAGAAAAAGAAGAGAAGCTGGCGAAATATCGTCAGATGCTTCTGGACGACGGTATCGATTTAAGCGAGCTGACCGCAGCTGAAACTAATTCAGGTAAATCTCGTGCCAAGCGCGCGCCACGTCCTGCTAAATATCAATATACCGATGAAAATGGCGAAACCAAATCATGGACCGGCCAGGGCCGTACGCCAGCGGTGATTAAGCAGGCGCTGGATCAGGGTAAAAAGCTGGAAGATTTCCTGATTTAAATCTTCAGCCACGCTGGTCATTCAGCGTGGCAGCTTTTATTCCCTTTCTGACCGGTTCCTTTATTCCCTCGCTTGCGTAGTTAATCTTTACTCTCTACCCTCTTATAAGTATGTTGTAACTAAGGACATATGATGAGTCGATACGACGCCGTTGAAAATCTGCACCGCTGCGCCACGGATTTGCAGGCCGCTTTAGGCGAGCTTACGCAGCGGCTTTCCGGGCAGCGCCTGCTGGCCGCCCGCGTGTTTGAACTGCCGCCTGTTCAAAAAGGTCAGGAACACGATCCCGTCACGGAAATCGCCGTCGTGCAGCATCTGGCGCAGCCCGCCTTCGCCATGGCCCTCGCCCACTACGGCCGCCTTTATATGCAGCACCAGTCGGAAACGGTCAGCACCAAGGCCGCTGTTCGCCTGCCCGGCGCCATTTGCCTTGAGGCTTCACCGGAACAGGCCGATGCTTTACGGCAGCAGGTAGAGACCGTTAATAAACTAAAAAAACGGCTGGAGGAAATTATTACGGTAGAGTCGGGCGTGCCCAGCGAAGAGCGTTTTGAATTTGTGCACAGCCATTTGCGGGGGCTAATAACGCTTAACGCTTATCGCTCTATCTCTTTACTCGACGCGCCCGATTCCGTGCGTTTCGGCTGGGCAAATAAACATATAATTAAAAACGTTAGCCGCGAAGAGATAGTAGAAAAACTGAAAAAAAGCCTGCGCTCCGGTCGCGCTATGGCGCCCTGGACGCGCGAACAGTGGGGGGAAAAATTACAGGATGAGATCGCCATGCTTAATTCGCTGCCCGCTACGGCAAAGCTGAAGATAAAAAGGCCGGTCAAGGTGCAGCCGATTGCCCGCGTATGGAATAAGGAACAGCAAAAACAAACGCAGCTCGCCTGCCCTTCTCCCTTGCTGGTGCTCTGCCCCGATGCCTTATCTGTCCCTAAGCTGGGCGAATTATTAAATTACGATGCCGGTAAGATCGTGCATCGATTTAAACCGGAAGCAAAAAAGCTCTTTTCGCTGATCCCTCGTTTACACCTTTACAGTGACCGCCTTGCATAAAAAAAGAGCGGAAACATTTCCGCTCTTATTCAGCTATTACGCTTTCATGCTGCCGACCATCTCTTCCGGCCTGACCCAAAGGTCAAACTCTTCTTCCGTTAGGTAGCCCAGCTTCAGCGCGGACGCTTTCAGCGTCAGGCCTTCTTTGTGCGCTTTTTTGGCAATTTCCGCCGCTTTGTCGTAACCGATATGGGTATTCAACGCCGTTACCAGCATCAGCGATTCATTCAGCAGTTGTGAAATACGATCGCGGTTCGGCTCAATGCCTACGGCGCAATGGTGATTAAAGCTGTCCATACCGTCCGCCAGCATCCGCACCGATTGCAGGAAATTATGAATAATCATTGGACGATAAACGTTAAGCTCAAAATTACCGGACGCGCCGCCCATATTGACCGCAACGTCGTTGCCCATCACCTGACAGCAAAGCATGGTCATCGCTTCACACTGCGTCGGATTCACTTTACCTGGCATGATAGAGCTGCCCGGTTCGTTTTCCGGGATGGCGATCTCGCCGATACCGCAGCGAGGGCCGGAAGAGAGCCAGCGCACGTCGTTAGCGATCTTCATTAACGAGGCCGCCAGTCCTTTCAGCGAACCGTGCGCGTGCACCAGCGCGTCGCAGGTTGCCAGCGCTTCAAATTTGTTTGGCGCGGTGACGAAAGGCTGCTTAGTCAGCTCCGCCAGCTCTTTGGCTACGCGTACCGCATATTCCGGGTGCGTGTTCAGCCCGGTACCAACCGCCGTGCCGCCCAGCGCCAGCTCCGCCACATGCGGAATGCTCTGCTCAATATGCGTCAGATTGTGCTTCAGCATGGCCACCCAGCCGGAAATCTCCTGGCCCAGCGTCAGCGGCGTGGCGTCCTGAAGATGGGTACGGCCGATCTTTACGATGTCCTTATAGGCCTGTGCTTTTTCATCCAGCGTTTTTTGCAGCACTTTCAGCTGAGGGATCAGGTGCTCTTTCAGCGCGATAACGGCAGCAACATGCATGGCGGTAGGAAAAACGTCGTTAGAGCTTTGGCTCTTGTTGACGTCGTCGTTTGGGTGCACCAGACGCGACATGCCGCGCTCGCCGCCCAGGATCTCGCTGGCGCGGTTGGCCAGGACTTCGTTCATATTCATATTGGTCTGGGTACCGGAACCGGTCTGCCAGATAGCCAGCGGAAACTCGGTTGCGTGCTGGTTGGCCAGAACCTCGTCGGCAGCCTGCACTATCGCCTGCGAGCGTTCTGCGGGCAGCAGGCCCAGATCGCTGTTCACCTTCGCCGCTGCGCGTTTGGTTAACGCCAGCGCGTGCACCAGTTCAACAGGCATCTTTTCGCTGGAGATGCGAAAATGCTCCAGAGAACGCTGCGTTTGCGCGCCCCAAAGTTTATCTGCCGGCACTTCGATGGAACCCATTGAATCTTTTTCAATGCGGTTGGCGGCCATGTCTCTCTCCTTTACTGGTTATGATGAAACCCAACTTGCCCGTCCGGGCGTTTTGCGCGGGCCATAGTATGACATACAATAATTTAACATTTTGCGAGCCGGTCGTCCTTATCGCATTTCGCCGCCGCCGAAAATTTCTTTCATATAACACAGAGTTAATACTTTTTTTTCTTTCTGTCTGGCCCGCATTTATTCTGGCAACCTGCCGCATTCTTTTTACATTACGCACGGAAGCCAGATTGCGGCTGACGCCGCGAGCCACAGTTGCTATCATAATTAACCTGTTATACAGAAACGTTTTTCTTGCCGGATTGCGCCGGATGCGATTGTCGGCATCGGTGACTTAAAAAAGGACGATTTTACAGATGAAAAAAACAAAAGTAGCGGTGGGCGTGATTGTCGCTCTTGGCGTGATTTGGACCGGTACGGCGTGGTTTACCGGTAAACAGCTGGAAAAGAACAGGGATGAACTGGTGCAGGAGGCCAACGCTCGCCTGAATGTGCTGGCACCGAACAGCCGCCTGAAGGTAAGCTATCAGGACTGGCAGCGCGGCGTTTTCAGCAGTTCGCTGCGCCTGGTGGTCCAGTCTGACTCACAGACCGAAGATACTTCGCCGCTGAAGCCGGGCCAGAGCGTGGTGTTTGACGAAAAAATCGATCATGGCCCTTTCCCTTTCGCCCAGCTGAAAAAATTCAATCTGATCCCCAGCATGGCTTCGGTACATACCCAGCTCGAAAATACCGACGCGGTGAAAAAGCTGTTTGAGATGGCTAAAGGCAAGTCGGCGTTGCAGGCGGAAACCCGCGTAGGCTACGGCGGCGCGACCGCTTCCGTTATTAAGCTGCTGCCGCTGGACTATACCAATGCCCAGACCGGTGAGCGCTTTGCCTCTAACGGCGGCACCATCAACCTCAGCGCCGATAAAAAAGGCGATAAGGTCGATTACGACGGCAAGCTGGAAAGCCTGGTGCTGACCATGCGCAATCAGCTTAATATGCCGGTTATGTTTACCCTGAACGGCCTGACCCTGGACGGCAAAACGCACCTTAACGCCCAGGGCCTGCGCATTGGCGATCAGAAAAGCAGCCTGGATAAGCTCAGCTCGACCGTAAACGGCCAGCCCTCTTTCGAACTGCACGGCATTAAGCTGAACTCCGCTTACGATAGCGTGAACAATCAGGTTTCCGGCACCACCGACCTTGCGCTGGACGCGATGAAAATCCGCGATCGGGACTTCGGTCAGGTCAAACTGTCGCTCAAGCTTTCCCAGTTTGACGCCGACGGTCTTAAGGCCTTCAGCGATAACTATCAAAGCCAGGTGCAGGCGCTAATGAACGAACCGGGCGTGAGCGATAACTTTGCGCTTTATCAGCAGCGTATCGGCGAAATCCTCAACGCCAACCTGCCGCTGCTGCTGAAAGGTAACCCGGTCATCACTATTGCGCCGCTGAGCTGGAAAAACGACAAAGGCGAAAGCAACTTT
Source organism: Erwinia artemisiae (assembly GCF_051400835.1). Classification (NCBI taxonomy): domain Bacteria; kingdom Pseudomonadati; phylum Pseudomonadota; class Gammaproteobacteria; order Enterobacterales; family Erwiniaceae; genus Erwinia; species Erwinia artemisiae. Next base: position 678,629 of record NZ_JBLFFM010000001.1, read on the forward strand.
AACCTTTCCGTGCACTTTAAAGATCGCGTTGCCGGTGCGCCGCAGCCGCAAACCCTGAGCCAGGCGCTGGATAACGTGCTGAAAACGCTGGACGGCAAGCTGACTATCTCTATGGATATGGCCACGGAGATGATGACGCAGGTTGCTATGGCGGAAGGCTATAAGCAGGAAGAAGCCGCTAAGCTGGCCGATCAGCAGGTGAAAGGCGTGGCCGCAATGGGCCAGATGTTCCGTCTGACCAAACAGCAGGACAACAATATCGTCACCAGCCTGCAGTATGCGAGCGGCCAGGTTACGATGAACGGCGAGAAAATGACGCTCGACCAGTTCTTTGCCCGCTATATGCTGGGCGGCGAACCGGCGGCAATGCCGCAGCAGTAACCCCATCATTAAGCTACCAACCGTACCGTGCGCAAGGCCGGTACGGTTTTTTATTGCGCCAGCGGGCAATTAATCGGCAGTTGGCCCGACAATCGCGCAATTCGCTGGTACAGCAGCGCGGAATGTTTTTATACTGTTATGCACTTTTATCACTACAGAGTGCACCGCCATGATTGATTCCCGTATTCCCCTTACCGATATCCATCGCCATCTTGACGGCAATATCCGTGCACAAACCATTCTTGATTTAGGCCGTGAATTTAACCTTACGCTGCCCGCCACCACGCTGGAAACGCTGCGCCCGCACGTGCAGGTAATGAAAAACGAGCCGGATCTGGTCAGCTTTCTGCAAAAGCTGGACTGGGGCGTCAAGGTGCTTGGCTCGCTGGAAGCCTGCCGCCGTATCGCGATGGAGAACGTTGAAGACGCCGCCCGCGCCGGTATCCACTATGCGGAACTGCGTTTTTCTCCCGGCTATATGGCGATGACCCACAACCTGCCGATCGCGGGCGTGGTGGAAGCCGTTATTGACGGCGTACGCGCGGGCTGCGAAAAGCACAACATTACCGTACGCCTGATCGGCATTATGAGCCGCACCTTTGGCGAAGAAGCCTGTCTGCTGGAGCTGGAGGCGCTGCTGGCGCACCGTGACGCCATCACCGCGCTGGATCTGGCTGGCGACGAGCTGGGCTTCCCCGGCAGCCAGTTTTTAAGCCACTTTACCCGCGCGCGCGACGCTGGCCTGCGTATTACCGTTCATGCCGGTGAAGCAGCAGGGCCGGAAAGCATCTGGCAGGCGATCCACGAGCTGGGCGCCGAGCGTATTGGTCACGGCGTGAAAGCGGTAGAAGATGCAAAACTGATGGATTACCTGGCGGAAAAAGGGATCGGCATTGAGTCCTGTCTGACCTCCAATATCCAGACCAGCACCGTCTCTTCGCTGCTGCACCATCCGCTGGCGACGTTCCTGGATCACGGCATTCTGGCGACCATCAATACTGACGATCCTGCCGTGCAGGGTATTGAGATTGGGCACGAATACAAAATCGCCGCGCCGCAGGCAGGCCTGAGCCAGCAGCAGATCCGTACCGCCCAAGAAAACGGCCTGAAAATCGCTTTCTTAAGCGAAGCGGAAAAAGAGGCGATCCGCGCCAGCGTAGCGGCCTGATCGCTAAAACTGCCCGGCAGCGCGCCGGGGCAGTTTTCGCTAAGCCTGCTGCAGTGCCATAAGACTACTTCAGCGACAGGGTCTGACGCTTCTCGGCGGATTGCAGGCCCAGTTCGATCAGCTCCATCACCTGAATCGCTTCCTGCGCCGTCACCGGATTCGCGCCGTCGCCGTTGATGGCGTCGCGAATGCCGGCGTAATAGGCCGGATAGTTGCCCGGCGTGGTCAGCAGCGTCTCTTCCGCCATCATTTCGCCGTTAGCCAGCGTGACCACGCCGTCGCGCATATCGTAGCCCCACTCTTCCTGCGGCGGACGCGCGCCCGCTCTCAGGCTGTCTTCCTGCGGATCCAGACCATATTTTACATAGCTGCCGCGCGTGCCGTGTACCTGATAGCGTGGCGATTCCGCCGCCGCCAGCATGCTGGCATGCAGCACCACCCGACGCTTTGGATAGGTCAGTACGGCGTGGAAATAGTCGGTAGTCTGCGCGCCCGTGCGTAGCTCCGCCAGATCCACATTAATCGCCACCGGCGAACCGAACAGCTGGAGCGCCTGGTCGATCAGGTGCGGCCCTAAATCGTACCAGATGCCGCTGCCCGCGCCCTTCTGCTCGCGCCAGCGGTTGCGCACTTCCGGCCGGAAACGGTCAAAATGGGATTCAAAGTAGCGCACTTCGCCCAGCGTGCCTTCTGCCAGCAGCGTTTTCAGGGTCAGGAAATCGCTGTCCCAGCGGCGGTTATGAAAGACCGACAGCAGCAGGCCTTTGGCGGCCGCCAGCGCTTCCAGTTCGCGCGCCTGTGACAGTGTCACGGTAAAGGGCTTGTCCACCACCACGTGCTTGCCTGCGTTAAGCGCGGCTTTGGCCAGCGGGAAATGGGTGTCGTTAGGGGTGGGAATAACAATCAGCTTAATGGATGGGTCATCGAACAGCGCCTGTGGTTCGGCCACGACGGTGGCGGTGGGCCAGTCGGCATGTACTTTAGCAGCGTCGCTGCTGGATACGGCGGCCAGTTCCATGCCGGAAGTGCCGCTGATTAGGGGCGCGTGAAACGTCTTGCTGGCAAAGCCGTAGCCCACCAGGCCAACGCGAATAGTGTCGTTCATGTCAATTCCTCTTGTCGCTTACCCGAATGATTTAAGACTATCGTTCGGGCAAGGACAAGACGGATTAGGCTGAATGTTATAAGAAAGTTACTGACTGGCGCTCAGCAGATCCCAGCTTTCGCGCGTCACCAGCGTGTCGGCGTCCAGCGAGCGACGACGGAAATCGCTGGGGCTGACGCCTACGCGCTTGCGAAACACGCGGGAAAAATAGAGCTGATCGTCATAGCCCACAATGCGCCCCACGGTGGCGATAGGCTCCTGAGTGGTCTGCAACAGCAGCCTGGCGCGAATGATGCGCTGATCCTCTCGCCAGCGCAGCAGATTGATGCCCATCTGCTCGCGGAACAGGTGCGCCAGCCGCGACGGCGACAGGCACACGTGATTGGCGACCTCGTCAATCTTCAGCTCGCCCGCCAGGTTGTTGGTCACGTACTGGCAGGCTTCGATGATACGCGGGTCGCGGATCTGCTGATGGCTGCGCGGATCTTCCTCCACCGCGCGCAGCAGCAGCCTTTCCAGCAGGTTCATCGCCAGCTCTTCCGCAAAGCGCTTGCCGGAGGTGTGCGTCTGCTCAATGGTGGTAAACAGCCGTTCGAACTCGCCCCACAGCCGTTCGGGCAGCCGCAGCCTGCCGACGCCGCGCTTCTCATCCTGCCACACCAGCCAGCTGCTCCAGTAGGCGCGCGGGCGGAAGTAGATCCAGCGATGGTGCCAGCAGTCGCTCTCCGGCGAGCGGCCGTAGTAGTGCGAGGTTTTAGGCTGAAACAGCAGCAGATCGCCCGGCTCGCACTCAAACGCCTCTTCGCCGCTGAAGACCTGGCCACGGCCCTTGATGGTCAGGTTGATGATATAGCCTTTCATCCCGGAGGGCCGATCGATAAAGAAGTCGAGCGGATCGCCCGCGCCGATTGGCGTCAGGCCCGCCACCAGCCAGGCGTTAAAGGGATAGCCGGGCAGCAGCGGATTGGATTGCGCCACCGGCGCCAGACGATGATACATAACGCCTCCTCAGGCCGTTTTGGCTTTTTGTTTGTAGCGGTCGAAAATCACCGCCGCCAGCAGGATCAGGCCGCGCACCACATACTGCGAGAACGGCGAGATATTCAGCAGGTTCATCGCGTTTTCCACCGTGCCCAGGATCAGCACGCCCGCCACCACGTAGGAGATTTTGCCGATGCCGCCCTTCAGCGAGACGCCGCCCAGTACGCAGGCGGAGATAACGATCAGCTCATAGCCCAGCGAGGTCATCGGCTGGCCGCTGGTCATGCGCGAAGCGAGGATAATGCCCGCCGCGGCGGAAACCAGCCCGGAAAGAATGAAAATGATGATACGCGTGCGCACTACCGGTACGCCAGCCAGGCGAGCCGCTTCTTCGTTGCCGCCGATAGCAAGCGTGTTGCGGCCAAAGGTGGTTTTGTTCAGCAGAAAGCCAAAGACAATCAGCGTGCCGATGGTCAGCCAGACCGGTGCCGGAACGCCCAGCCAGCTGGCGTAGCCCAGCGCGAAGAAACGTTCGTCTTCAATGCCCACGGCCTTGCCGTCAGAGAAAATATAGGCCAGGCCGCGCACGATTTGCATCGTCGCCAGCGTGGTGATCAGCGCGTTGATTTTGAGTTTGGCGATCACGAAGCCGTTAACGAACCCGCAGAGCACGCCCAACAGCAGGCCCGCCGCAATGCCGATCCACAGGCTTTCCGTCATATTGATCACTACGGCGGCGGTGACGCCGGCGCAGGCAATCACCGAGGCGACCGAGAGATCGAAGTCGCCGGAGGCAAGGCAGAATAACATGCCGCAGGCCACCATGCCGGACATCGACATCGCCAGGCCCAGCCCTTTCATATTGATCAACGTGCCGAAGTTGGGCACAAAGATCGTGCAGCCGATAAACAGCACGGCAAACACCACCAGCATCCCGAAATTATCCCAGATGCGGCTCAGGTTGACGCGCTGCGTTGGCGGCGTGGCGGAAGAGGTAGTTAAAGACATGGTTGACTCCTTAAGTCAGGCTACGCGCTGCGTGGTTTTCGGCATGGCAAGCGCCAGCGTCAGGGCTTCGGTGGCTTCCTGATGGCTCAGCTCGCCCGCGATGGCGCCCTCGCGCATCACGAGAATGCGATCGGCCAGCCCCATCACTTCCGGTAAATCGCTGGAGGCGAAGAGCACGGCGATGCCCTCTTCCGCCAGCGCGTAAATCAAACGGTAGATTTCATTTTTCGCGCCGACGTCAATGCCTCGCGTTGGCTCGTCCAGCAGGATCACCTTCATCTCTTCCGACAGCCAGCGCCCCAGGATTGCCTTCTGCTGGTTGCCGCCGGAAAGATTCATGATCAGCTGGTCGGCGCCGGGGGTTTTGATGTTCAGCGAGCGAATATGGCTGGCGGCGTTTTTGCTTTCCCACTGGTTGTCGATCAGGCAGCCTGCGGTGAGGTTATTGCGCCGCGCGCTGATATTGATGTTGTCGCGCACGGAATGCACCGCGATGATGCCGTCCGCCTTGCGATCCTCCGGACAGAGCAGGATCCCGGCGCGGATAGCGTCGGACGGCTCGCGAATGGTTAACGCTTTGCCGTCAAGCTGCACTTCGCCGCCGCTGATGCGCGTGCCGCCGAACAGCCCTTTCAGCAATTCGCTGCGGCCCGCGCCCACCAGGCCAAACAGACCGACGATTTCTCCCGCGCGCACCTCCAGCGAGATCGGCGTCCGCACGCCTTTGGCCTGCACGTTATCCAGCTTCAGGCGCACCTCGCCGGTTTTACGCGGCGCGTAGCCGTAAATATCGCCAATTTCGCGGCCAACCATTGCCTGCACCAGTTCATCATGGCTGGTGGCGCCGACATCCTGAAAGGTCCGCACGTAGCGGCCGTCTTTAAAGACGGTAATGGCATCGCTGAGCGCGAAGATTTCTTCCATGCGGTGCGAAACATACAGCACCACTTTGCCCTCGTCGCGCAGCTGGCGGATCACGCGGAACAGCTGCTCGATTTCACGGGCGGAGAGCGAGCTGGTCGGCTCGTCAAAAGCGATGACTTTGGCATTCCTCGCCAGCGCTTTGGCGATTTCCACCATCTGCCACTGGCCAAGCGACAGCGACTTCAGCGGCGTATCGGGATCGATATCCATCCCTAAGTTTTTTAGCTGTAATCCCGCCTCGTAGCGCAGCAGCGAGCGGTTAACAAAGCCCGCGCGCTGCGGCAGCTGGCCCAGATAGATGTTCTCCGCTACCGACATTTCCGGCACCAGATGCAGTTCCTGATAGATAATCGCCACGCCCGCGTTCAGCGCGTCGAGCGTGTTGGCAAAATTAACCGGCTGGCCTTTCAGGCGGATTTCGCCGCTGGATGGCTGATAACTGCCGCTCAGGATCTTCAGCAGCGTCGATTTGCCCGCGCCGTTTTCGCCCATCAGGGCGTGCACCTGGCCCGCCGCACAGTCGAAGCTGATATCCGTCAGCGCCTTAACGCCGGGAAAGGTTTTGCCGATATTGTGAAAGCTCAGATACGGGGATGCCATGGTCATTCCTCGCTATAAGGTGCGCCGGGAGCCGCAGTGCGGCCCCCGTCCGATTACATCAGGCCTTTTTTAGCCAGCTCGGTTTTAAAGTTGTCGCGGGTGATCAGCACCACGTCGGTGACTTCGGTAAACTTCGGCGGCTCGGCGTCTTTGGTCACCCAGTCGTGGAGCATCTGAATGCTTTTATAACCGTGTACGTCCGGGCTTGGCAGCAGCGAACCGAAGAAACCGGTCGCCTTGCCTTTGGAGAGTTCGCTGATGGCGTCCACGCCGTTAATGCCGATGCCGATCACGTCCGGCGCCTTAAAGCCCTGGCCTTCGGTTGCGCGCACGCCGCCGAGGACGGTGTTGTCGTTCATGCCGACAATCAGCCAGTGTTTCACTTCCGGATGCTGCACCAGCAGCGAGTTGCCCGCGTCGAAAGCGCCGGGGATATCGTTGGATTTGGTCGGTACTTTATAAATCTGTGCTTCCGGGAAGCCTTCCGCCTTCAGCGCGTCCACTGACCCACTGGTGCGGCGACGTGCCGTATCCAGCTCGTCCGCCGTAATCGCCATGACGCCCGTTTCTTTCGCGTCCCAGCCGCGCTTTTTCATCTCCTTATAGAGTTCCTGCCCCTGACGCTCGCCAATTTTGGTTGCCGCCATCATCACCAGCGGCACCGTATCCATCGGTTTGCCTTTGGCTGTAACAAACTGATCGTCCACGGCAATCACTTTCAGATCGTAACTGCGGGCCTTCGCCACGATGGCGGAACCGAGTTTTGGATCGGGCGTGCAGATCACAAAGCCCTTCGCGCCGCTTGCGGCCAGGCTGTCGATAGCGTTCAGCGTTTTTTCACCATCGGGCACGGCGATTTTAATTACCTCAAAGCCTAAATCTTTGCCCGCCTTATCGGCGAACTTCCATTCGGTCTGAAACCAGGGTTCTTCCGGCTGCTTGACTAAAAAACCCAGCTTCATGGTGTCAGCGATAGCTGAATTTGACATAACGGCGGCGAAGCCAGCGATGGCTAACGCCTGAGTAAATTTGTGCATGAGGCTCTCCGGCTCAGTGCCCGCTTTTGGCGGTTTAATGTAAACGGTATCATTCGGTCCTGGCACGCTGTAACGCCAGCATATTCGGCATTAGCGCAGACGCCGATAAGCGCTAGTTGTAATGGTAAAGATGCGTAGAAAGGGAGAGCGCTATCACACCCTGAGCTTTTAGCTGTTTAATCCATATATTTAGCAAAATTAACACAAATCAAACATTTGAAGTCGGTCACAAAACGCTGCGCGACGACAGAAAAGTGCATATTTGCAGCGCCCTTTAGACTAACCGCCTGGCGCGCGATTTCTTAGGGTAGTCATATCGTATTCATTGACCGCCCGGAGAGAAAAATGCAGTTGGACGCCATCACAATCGGTCTGGACTTTGGCAGTGATTCCGTACGCGCGCTGGCAGTAGAGTGCGCAAGCGGTAAAGAGCTGCAAACCGGAGTCGTCGCCTATCCGCGCTGGCAGGCGGGTCTGTACAGCCAGAGCCGCATCAATCAGTTCCGTCATCATCCGCAGGACTATATCGACGCCTTTGAGCAAGCCATACGTGACGTTGTCACTAAATTAACGCCCGCTCAGCGCCAAAACATCGTGGGGATCGGCGTCGATTCCACAGGATCCACGCCAGCGCCCATCGATCGCGACGGCAACGTTCTGGCGCTGCGTCCGGAATTCGCCGAAAACCCCAACGCCATGTTTGTGCTGTGGAAAGATCACACGGCCATTAAAGAAGCGGAAGAAATTACCGCGCTGTGCCACAGCGGGCGTTTCGAGGACTACGCTCGCTTTATTGGCGGCACCTACTCCTCAGAGTGGTTCTGGGCAAAAATCCTGCACGTCAGCCGTGAGGATAAAGCGGTGCGCGAGGCGGCGGTCGCCTGGGTGGAGCTGTGCGACTGGGTGCCCGCCCTGCTCAGCGGCACTACCGCTCCGGAAGCGATCCGCCGTGGACGCTGCGCCGCCGGGCATAAATCGCTGTGGCATCCTGCCTGGGGCGGCCTGCCGGGCGCGGATTTCTTTAACGCGCTGGATCCGCTGCTGACGGAGCATCTGGATACGCCGATGTTCAGCGAAACCTGGACGGCCGAACAGCCCGTTGGGCAGATTACGGCGGAATGGGCGGCGCGGCTTGGCGTGCCGTCTGGCGTGATGATTTCCGGCGGCGAGTTCGACTGCCATATGGGCGCCGTCGGCGCGGGCGCCACGCCTTACACGCTGGTAAAAGTGATTGGCACCTCAACCTGCGACATCCTGATCGCCGATGTGGACCGCGTCGGTGAGCGCGCCATTGACGGCATCTGCGGCCAGGTTAACGGCAGCGTGGTGCCGAATATGATCGGCCTGGAAGCGGGCCAGTCGGCGTTTGGCGATATGTACGCCTGGTTCAGCCGCCTGCTCAGCTGGCCGTTAATTCAGGCCGCCGAAAAACACCCGCATCTTCAGGCGGAGCTGGCGGAGATACAGAAAAATCTGCTTAACGAATTAACTCAGGCCTGGGCTGCCGATCCACAGCTGGATCATCTGCCGGTGGTGCTGGACTGGTTTAACGGCCGCCGCACGCCTTTTGCCAATCAGCGCCTGAAAGGCGTCATTACCGATCTTAACCTGGGTACCGACGCGGCCACGCTGTTCGGCGGTTTTATCGCCGCCACCGCCTTTGGCGCACGCGCCATTATGGAATGTTTCGAGCGTCAGGATATTCCGGTAGAAAACATCCTGACCCTGGGCGGTATCGCCCGTAAATCCCCGGCCATTATGCAGGTCTGCTGCGATGTGATGAACCGACCGCTGGATATCGTCGCGTCGGACGAATGCTGTGCGCTGGGCGCGGCGATTTTTGCCGCCGTGGCCGCCGGCGTCTATCCCGACGTGCCTGCCGCCCAGCAGAAAATGGCCAGCCCAATTGCTACCACGCTGCAGCCCGACGCCAGCCGCGTCGATCGCTATCAGCAGCTTTATCAGCGTTACCTTCAATGGTGCGACGTGGCCGAACCCCTGTTCGCCCCGCGCCAGCTCAACAGTTAAGGAGAAAGTATGGCTCAGCTCAATGCGCTCAGCGTCTGGTTTGTTATCGGTACACAGCACCTTTACGGCAGTGAGACGCTGCGTCAGGTGGAGCATCATGCTCAGCAGGTGGTGGACGGGCTTAACCGCGACGGCAATCTGCCGTTTCGTCTTCAGCTCAAGCCGCTGGTGAAAAGCCCTGACGAGGCGCTGGCGCTCTGCCGCGAGGCGAACTATGCCGACGAGTGTTTAGGCATCATCACCTGGCTGCATACCTTTTCGCCCGCCAAAATGTGGATTGGCGGCCTGTCGGTGCTGAACAAGCCGCTGTTGCAGTTCCATACCCAGTTCAACGCGGAGATCCCGTGGGACAGCATGGATATGGACTTTATGAACCTGAACCAGACCGCGCACGGCGGCCGCGAGTTCGGCTTTATCGGCGCGCGGATGCGGCTACCGCACAGCGTGATCACCGGCCACTGGCAGGATAAAACTGCCCAGGAGCGCATCGGCAAGTGGATGCGCGCCGCTGCCGCTAAGCAGGCCAGCTCGCAGCTTAAGGTCGCTCGCTTTGGCGACAATATGCGCGAAGTAGCGGTAACGGAAGGCGATAAGGTGGCGGCGCAGATCCAGTTCGGCTACTCGGTTAACGGCTGGGGCGTGGGCGACCTGGTGGAGGTGATTAACGGCGTCAGCGATGGCGACGTCAACGCGCTGATCGATGAATACGAGAGCCTGTATGACTTTACGCCAGCGGCGGCAGCCAACGGCGAGAAGCGACAGAACGTGCTGGATGCGGCCCGCATCGAGCTGGGGATCAAAAGCTTTTTGCAGGCCGAAGGCTGCATGGCGTTCACCACCAACTTCCAGACCCTGCACGGCATGACCCAGCTGCCGGGCCTGGCGGTACAGCGACTGATGGGCCAGGGCTACGGTTTTGCCGGCGAAGGCGACTGGAAAACCGCCGCGCTGCTGCACATCTTTAAAGTGATGGCGACCGGTCTGCCGGGCGGCACCTCCTTTATGGAGGATTACACCTATCACTTCTCGCCGGGCAACGAGCTGGTGCTGGGTTCGCATATGCTGGAAGTCTGCCCTTCCATCGCCAAAGAAAGCCGTCCGCTGATTGACGTGCAGTATCTGGGCATTGGCGGCAAGGCCGATCCGGCGCGCATGATTTTCTCCACGCCAGCCGGACGCGCGGTGAACGCCAGCGTGATCGATATGGGCGACCGCTTCCGCCTGCTGGTGAACGTCGTCGACGCCGTGGAACAGCCCAAGCCGCTGCCGAAACTGCCGGTAGCCCGCGCCCTGTGGCGCGCACAGCCTTCGCTGGCAACGGCCTCGGAAACCTGGATCCTCGGCGGCGGCGCGCACCATACCGTGTTCAGCCAGGCGCTGACGGTGGAGGATATGCGTCAGTACGGCGAAATGCACGGTATCGAGGTGCTGGTGATTGACGAAGAAACCACGCTGCACGGCTTTAAGGACGCGCTGCGCTGGAACGAGGCGTACTATCGGCTGAATCAGCGTTAAGCCTGCCGATCTGGCAAGCCTATAAAGCCCCAACGGAGACGTCGGGGCTTTTATTTTATCTGTCGCCGGACGGGCTCCCCGCCGCTATCGGGCTGGCTGCTGGAGCATTTGGTGGATCAGCGCCTCCGTTTTTTCAAAAGAGGCGAACACCTGCTCGTCTGCTTTCTCTTTCTGATACTGGTCCGGCAGCACGCCGTCGTATTTGTCCCGGGGATTGTCACCACGCAGCCACTCCGCCGGAAAATCGGCCATTTTCTTTCCGCCTTCCCGATAACGGAACACCACGCCCTGACTGGTGCGCTCGTTGTAGGGAATAATACTGTTGCCCTGATGATCTTTCAGACCGTCAAACAGCTTTTTGCGCAGCGCGATTTTGGTTTCGATCATCGCTTTGGATTTATCGTCGATCAGATTGTGCTTCTCATGCGGATCTTTGGCGATATCGTACAGCTCCTCTTTATCCCAGATACCGTAGTACTGAATGTATTTATACTGCGGCGTGCGAATAGCAAAGGTAGTCGGCGTATAGGGAAAGTTGTATTCCCAGAAATATTCATAGACGAAGTAATCCTTACGCGGCGGCAAATCTTTACGGCCGGTACCCAGCCCGAGAAAGCTGCTGCCGTCGTAGTTCGCCGGTTTCGCAATGCCCGCCGCATCCAGCAGGGTCGGCGCGATATCAATGTTCGCCACCACATCCTCGACCACTTTGCCCTTAGCGAAACCGGGACCGGACGCTATCAGCGGCACGCGCATCGACTCCTCGTAGGCGGCGCGTTTATCGATCAGACCATGCTCGCCGAACATAAAGCCGTTATCGCCCATCACCATCACGATGGTGTTATCGGCCAGGCCGTTTTTCTTCAGCCACGCCTGCACGCGCCCCACGCTGTCGTCCACCGCCATCAGCGTTTCATAGTAGTCGCGCTGGAACTGCTGGAGATCCATTTTCCTGTCATAGGGATAGTCCACGCCGTGCCAGCTGTTACGCTGGTTTTTTACCCACATTGGCTTGCCGACGTAGTTTTCTTGCGTATCGGCCCACGTCTCCGGCAGCGGGAAAGTCACACTGGAAAGTTTGCCCTTATCGCGCACGGCGGGATAAAAATCGGCATGAACGCCCTTGTGCGATAGATAAACCATAAAGGGTCTGGACTTGTCGGTATGGTCAAGCCAGTCCAGCGTATAGTCGGTCAGCTCGTCGGTAATGTAGCCTTTTTGCGGCGTGAGCTTACCGTCGATATTCAGCATCGCCGGTTCGCCGAACATATTGATGGGATAATAGTCGCCCTGGCCCAGCAGCCCTACCCAACGGTCAAATCCGGCAAAACCCGCTTTCGCCGTGCTGTCCGCGCCGCCGAAGTGCCATTTGCCAAAAAAGGCGGTCTGATAGCCGCTCTTTTGCAGCAGCTCCGGAAAATAGCGTAGCCGCGAAAGATCGGTCGGATTATTGTCCGCTACGCCATGGTTATGCGCGTACATCCCGGTAAGAATAGAAGCCCGGCTGGGCGAAGAGAGCGATGTGGTAACAAAAGCGTTTTTAAACCAGGTGCCGTTGTGGGCGATCTCATCCATATGCGGCGTCTTGATCAGCGGGTTAATAAAACCGAAGGCGTCGTAGCGCTGATCGTCCAGCAGGATATAAACGATATTGGGTTTTGCCGACGCGCCTGCCGCAGGCGGCGGGGCCGCCGTAGCGGGTTGATATAATACCGGGCAGCAGAGCGCCAGCGCGGTTAAGGTTGTTTTCTTCATAACTTTATCCTCCGTGACGGTAACCGGACGGCGACGACCTGCGCGCTCGTCCGTTTGGTTCAGGGGCGCAGCCCCTGGTAATATCGCCGGATGCTTTTTTGCAGCTGCGGCGCGCTTTTTCCCTGCTGCGCCAGCGAGAGTATCTGCTGCATCACCGGCAGCACGTGCCGGTAGTGCAACGCCAGCCCCGCGCAGAAATAGTTTTGCGGCCAGTCTCCTTCGGCATACAGAAAACGATGTTTGGGGCAGCCGCCATGGCAAAGCGATCTGGCGTCGCAGCGCAGGCAGGCCTGATTCAGCTGGGTCAGCTTGCGCTGGCCGAACGCGCGCTGCTTCTCGCCGTTCACCAGCGTGCGTAAATCATCATGGTTGATATTGCCCAGCCGGTGCTGCGGATAAACAAAATGGTCGCAGGAATAGATATCGCCCTGCGCCTCTACCACCAGATTACCGCCGCAGGTTTCGCTCTGTACGCAGATGCCGGGCTGGCCGACCAGCTTCGCCAGCGTCTGTTCAAAGTTCATCACAAAAATTGCGCCGATATCGTGCTGCGCCCAGTGGTCGAAAATCGCGTTAAGAAAGCGGCCGTAAGCCAGCGCGGGTACGGACCAGGGCGCGACCCGGCAGTCACCTTTGAAATCCGGCGTGACCAGCGTCAGGCCGCTGGCGTCTGGCTCGGACGCTCGTCGCTCCACCAGCGGAATAAACTGCATATAGCGGCTGCCTGCGCGGCGCAAAAAATGGTAAATCTCCTTTGGTCTGGCGACGTTATCGGCGTTGACTACCGTTAGCGTGTTAAAGTCGACATGGTGACGTTTCAGGCAGGCCAGCCCGGCCATCACCTCGTTAAAGGTGCCTTTGCCCGCACGCGAACGCCGGTAGCGGTCGTGCGTGATGCTGTCGCCATCCAGCGAAAGCCCCACCAGAAAGCGGTGCCGTTTGAAAAAGCGCGCCCAGTCGTCGTTAAGATTGACGCCGTTGGTCTGGAAAAAATTATTGATTTGCCGGCCCTGAGCGTAACGCTGCTGAAGTTCGAGCGCTCGACGGTAGAAATCGATGCCCGCCAGCGTTGGTTCGCCGCCCTGCCAGATAAAGTCGACGACGGGCGCGTGCTGGGCTGCAATGGTCTGACGAATATAGTTTTCCAGCGTCGCGTCATCCATTTTTCTGTGCGCGGTATGCTGCGGATAAAGCTGGATTTTTTCCAGATAAAAGCAGTAATCACAGCGAAGATTGCAGGCCGCGCCGGGAGGCTTGGCCATGAGCTGAAAATTGATGCCGTTCTGCATACCCCCTCCTGGTGCGTTATCACGCGTGCTGCTGCGATGCCTTCCCTGACTAACAGGCGAAAAAAAACCTGAAAAAAAAGCGGAATATTTCACGCTCTTTTTTCAGGTTTCGCCCGCCCTGCGGTTACGCCCTGCCGTGGATGACACTAAGCCCGCGACGGCCGTTCCCACAACTGCCGACGGGGCATACTGTGATTACAATCACGATAAATCAGTGCGGTTTACCTCTTCGGCAAAAAATAGTCGAGTCAGCTCAGACGCTTCACCGGCGCATTCTGCTGGCGATCCCAGACTGCCGTCAGCAGCCTTTGCAGCGCGATAAAAGCAAACAGCAGGATGCCAATGGCGATTTTGGTCCACCATGAGCTGAGCGTACCGTCAAAGTTAATCCAGGTCTGGATTAACCCCTGGATCAGCACGCCAAAGAGCGTGCCGAGCACCGTGCCGACGCCGCCGGAGAGCAGCGTGCCGCCGATCACCACCGACGCGATGGCGTCCAGTTCTACGCCCATGCCCGCCAGCGCGTAACCGGCCGAGGTATAGATCGAAAACACGATGCCCGCCAGCGTCGCCAGCGCAGAAGAGAGCATATAGATACGTACGGTAGCGCTGCGCGTGCCGATGCCCATCAGGCGCGCGGAGGTGATATTCCCGCCAATAGCATAGACTTCGTTACCAAAGCGCGTACGGTGCGCCAGCAGGATCCCCGCCGCGACCACCACCAGCATAATCAGCGCCAGCAGGCTGAGCCGCCCGCCGCCGGGAATTTTCCAGGCCAGCGAAGAGAGCGTGCCGTACAGCGGATGATCGATGGGGATAGAGCTTTCCGACACCAGATAGCTGCTGCCGCGCAGAAAAAACATGCCAGCCAGCGTGATAATAAAAGCAGGCATTTTCAGCGCGTCGATCAGCCAGCCCATCAGCGCGCCGAATGCCGAGCCAAGCACCATCACCAGCGCAAACGCCAGCCAGGGATCGAGATGAAAATCGCCAATGGCCCGCGCCAGAAAAACGCCGGTAAAAGCGATCACCGCGCCCGGCGACAGATCGATGCCGCCGGAGAGGATCACAAAGGTCATGCCAACGGCAATAATCCCTAAAAAGGCGTTATCGGTCAGGATATTGGCGATCACGCGGGTGGAGGCGAAGCCGGGATACTGCGCCAGGCAGAACAGGTAGCCCGCCACAAACACCAGCAGCGTAATCATTAACGGCAAATAGCGTTTAATCACGGCGACCTCGCTTAAACAGTTGCAGAAAGGCGGGCGATTGCAGCAGCAGCACCGCCATCACCACCACGGCCTTGACCACCTGGTTCAGCTCCGGCGGAAAGCCGGAAAGCAGAATGCCGGTATTCATGGCCTGAATAGTCAGCGCGCCCAGCAGCGACAGCAGCAGGTTAAACCGGCCGCCCAGCAGCGAAGCGCCGCCGATAACCACGGCGAGGATAGCGTCCAGCTCCAGCCACAGCCCGGCATTGTTGGCGTCCGCGCCGCGAATATCCGCCGCGACAATCAGCCCCGCCACGGCGGCACACAGTCCGCTGATGATATAGGTTGTCATCACCACCGCCCAGCCGTTGACCCCGGCGTTGCGCGCGGCGCGCAGGTTAATCCCCACCGCTTCGATAAACATGCCCAGCGCGGTTTTTCTTGCCAGCAGCCAGACCAGCAGGGCCACGACCAGGGTTATCCATACCGGCACCGGCAGCAGCAACAGCGTGCCGCTGCCCAGCTGCGCCAGCGAGTCGCTGTTAAAGGTGACGATTTGCCCCTGGGTAATCAGCTGGGCAACGCCGCGCCCGGCCACCATTAAAATCAGCGTCGCCACAAAAGGCTGGATTTTTAACAGCGCCACCAGCACGCCGTTCCACAAGCCGCACAGCAGCCCGCTGCCCAGCGAGGCGAGCACGATGACCGGCAGGCTGTGTCCGGAAACGGTCAGCGTGGCCGCCGTGGCACCGGCAATCGCCATCACCGCGCCTACCGACAGGTCGATGCCGCCGGTGGCAATCACCAGCGTCATGCCGATTGAAAGCAGCGCTACCGGCGCGGCCCGATTAAGAATATCAATCGGGCTGCCGAACAGCCGCCCATCCTGAAGATGCACGGCAAAGAAGTTGTTTGCCACCAGGCTGTCCGCCAGCAGCACCAGGATCAGCGCGGCGAGCTGCGGCATCCCCGGCGGAAGTTTCCGTCCCGAAGCGATTTTTTTCATCAGCCTTGTCTCAAGCATGGGTTCCTCCGGCGGCTATCGCCTTAACCACAGCGGTGACGGAGAGATCCTCCAGCGGGATCTCCGCAACCTGTCGGCGATCCCGCAGGATAATCACCCTGTCCGCATAGCCGACCAGTTCCTCCAGTTCAGAAGAGATAACCAGCAGCGCCAGGCCATCCGCGCAAAGCGTTTCGATTAGCCGGATAATCTCCGCGTGCGCGCCAACGTCAATGCCGCGCGTCGGCTCGTCCAGGATCAGAAACTGCGGTTTGGTCACCAGCCAGCGGGAGAGCAGCACCTTTTGCTGATTGCCGCCGGACAGCAGCTCCACCGGCTGTTCGGCATGCGGCGTTCGAATGCCTAAGCTTTTGATATAGCGTTCGGCTATCTGCTGCTGCTCGCGCCTGGCGATAGGTCTGAGCCAGCCGCGTTGGGCCTGTAGCGCCAGAATGATATTTTCCCGCACGGAGGCCGCGCCGATAATGCCGTCGGTTTTGCGATCTTCGGGACAGAAGCCGATCCCCGCGCGCGAGGCCTGCGCGGGCGTGCGGATAGAGCGAGGTTTTCCCCTGATGAAGGCGCTGCCGCTGTCGGCGCTTTTAATGCCGAACAGCAGCTCTGCGGTTTCCGTGCGTCCGGAGCCCAGCAGACCGGCAAGGCCAACGGCCTCGCCGGGACGAACGCTAAGGCTGAAGGGCTCTATCGTCCCTTTCCTGCCGTAATCTTTGAACTCCACCACCGGCTGATGGCTTTTTAAGGTGCTGCCCGCGCGTTGAAGGGCGGTTTCCAGCAGTTCGCGCCCCAGCATCAGCTTAATCAGCTCGATTTGCGGCAGCGCGTGCGTTTCTCGCGTAGCAACAAACTGGCCGTTGCGCAGCACGGTGATGCGATCGCAAATTTTGTATACCTGGTCCAGAAAATGGGTAACGAAAATCAACCCCATGCCGCGCGCGCGCAGCTGGTTCATCAGCGTAAACAGCATCGTCACTTCGCTGGCGTCCAGGCTGGCCGTTGGCTCATCCAGGATCAGCACCTGTGCGGAGAGATCGACCGCGCGGCAGATAGCGATAATCTGCTGCATCGCAACCGAATAGTGTCCAAGCGGGCGCGTCACGTCCAGCTCAAAGCCGTAATTGTGCAGCAGCGTTCGCGCCTCTTTATTCATGCGGCGACGATCGATCATCCCCAGCCGACGCGGTTCGCGCCCGATAAACAGGTTGTCCGCGACCGACATGTTGGGCAACAGATTGACCTCCTGATAGACGGTACCTATCCCCGCCTGCTGGGCCTCCGCCGTGCTGCGCGGATCGATAGCCTGGCCCGCCAGCGTAACGGTGCCCGCATCGCGCCGGTAAACGCCGGTCAACACTTTAATCAGGGTGGATTTACCCGCGCCGTTCTCGCCCAGCAGCGCCATGATTTCACCGCCCTGTAGATCGAAAGAAACGCCTGCCAGCGCTTTGACGCCGGGAAAACTTTTACTCAGTCCGCTGATGCTGAGCAGCGGCAATGTTTGCGATGAGCTGGTCATGGCTTGCCTCGAAAGCAGCGCCGTCCGACGAGCGGACGGCAAAGGTGTCAGTAACCCATTCCTTTTTTCTTATCCAGCTGGGCCTGGGCGTCGGCTGGCAAAAAGAGCCTCGATTCGGTTTTGATAATTTTTGGCGGCTGGGCGCCGTTCTTGCGGAATTTCTCCAGCGCGTCGAATGCCGGGCCGGCCATATCAGGCGTCAGCTCGACGTTAGCGTTAGCCTCGCCTGCCAGCATCGCCTTGTAAATATCCGGCACGCCATCAATCGAGCCGGTCAGAATATCTTTGCCCGGCTTAAGGCCGGCTTCTTTAATGGCCTGAATGGCACCAATCGCCATATCGTCATTGTGGGCGTAAACCATGCAGATGTTCTTGCCGTTGTTTTCCGCTTTAATAAAGCTCTCCATGACTTCTTTACCTTTGCTGCGGGTAAAGTCTCCGGACTGCGAGCGCACAATTTTAATGCCGGGCGCGTTAGCAATGGCTTCGGCAAAGCCTTTTTTGCGATCTATCGCCACGCTGGCACCGACGGTGCCCTGTAGCTCCACAACATTACAGGGTTTACCGGCCAGCTCTTTGACCAGCCAGTCGCCAATCAGCTTGCCTTCCAGCACGTTATCCGCCGTGACAACGGACATATAGAGCGATTTATCTTTTACCACGATGGCGCGATCCAGCAGGAACACGGGGATTTTGGCGTCTTTAGCTTCCTCAAGCACCGGTTCCCACCCTGTTTGTACCACGGGCGCGATAAAGATGGCGTCCACGCCCTGCGCGATAAACGAGCGCACCGCCTTGATTTGGTTTTCCTGCTTTTGCTGTCCGTCGGCAATTTTCAGCGTGATGCCGCGTTTTTGCGCTTCGCTTTTGGCCATGCTGGTTTCCGCCGCTCGCCAGCCCGATTCGGAGCCAACCTGAGAAAAGCCAACCGTTAGGTTTTCTGCCAGCGCGTTACCGCTCAGCGCCGCGCCAATCAGCGTGGTTAAAAGTAAACGTTTCCACATAGGTCTGTTCCTCTGACGGGGGTCATTATCCGGGTGTGATTGCCGCTTAAGGGTGGCTCAGCCAGAAAAAAACATTTACGACAATGCTCACAAAATTCAGCAATTAAGGCGGGGCAAAACGGCAGGGATTTTCAGTGAAGAAAGGAATATGGATAAAATATACGTCAAGGCGGAAAAGTCATTGTTAAATAAGTGTAATAAAGATAAGCGCTTATCCGTCTGCTTCATGAAAGCGATTACAAAGAGAAGCACCGTATCTGCCGACTTACGTTAATAGCCTGTAGCAAGAGCAAAACGTTATTTTGTGAGCAATACCACATCCCGTTGGATCCAGTTATTAACACTGATAACATTTATTAACAAGAGTCGGGCAAATGCTAATTAAAGTCGACAATCACGGCGGCAGGATGCGGAAATGCCTTACTCTTTATTCTGAATTTACTGTGAATATGCATTTTCTACTATAGACAGCGCCTTGCCTGGTCATATACTTAAAACTCCTCATTTCTTATCATAACGGCAACCATGACAGTTCAAGACTATCTGTTAAAATTTCGTAAAGTAAGCTCTCCGGATACCCTGGAGAAGCTGTTTGATCATCTCAACTATTCTCTGACCGATAATAAAGAGATTATGGATATGTATCGCGCCGCCGATCATCGTCGTGCTGAACTGGCTTCGGGCGGACGTCTGTTCGATCTCGGCTGCGTACCCAAATCCGTCTGGCATTATGTCGTTTAGGTTTTCCGTTCTGATCCTGTTACCTGCTCCAGTCTGCAGCTCTTCCCCCCGCGGGCGCGCTGTACCATCCTCAGCGTTTTTATAACCTGAACCTGTATCAAGGCGGGCTGCCGTTGCCGCTCGCCTGAGCAACGCCCGGTTTTTTTTATCTCTGACAGGCTACGTTGACGGTCGGCCTGCCACCTTCCGCTATACTGCACGCTTTAATCACGCTTTCTGGCGCATTCGGTGTCGAAAAAACAGGCGATAATTTAATCCTCCGTGCGGTCATTTCCGCTGTACGGCGCGCTGATGTTGTTGTCCGGCCGCGAATGACCGATAATAAGCCGCTTTTATTTTTTCTCAGGCGTAAAAATGACCGACTACCTGCTTCTTTTTATTGGCACAGTGCTGGTGAATAACTTCGTCCTGGTGAAGTTTCTCGGCCTCTGTCCCTTTATGGGCGTTTCCAAAAAACTGGAAACGGCGATTGGCATGGGACTCGCCACGACTTTTGTGATCACCCTGGCCTCGATCTGCGCATGGCTGGTGAATCATCTGATCCTGCTGCCGCTGGATCTGGTTTATCTGCGCACCATGGCCTATATCCTGGTGATCGCGGTAGTGGTGCAGTTCACCGAAATGGTGGTGCGTAAAACCAGCCCGGATCTCTACAGGCTGCTGGGCATTTTTCTGCCGCTGATTACCACTAACTGCGCGGTGCTTGGCGTGCCGCTGCTGAGCGTCAACCTGAACCATACCTTTTTACAGGCCGCGCTGTACGGCTTCAGCGCCTCGATCGGCTTTTCGCTGGTGATGGTGCTGTTTGCCGGTATCCGCGAGCGGCTGGTGCTGGCCGACGTGCCTGCGCCTTTTAAAGGCTCCTCTATCGCGCTGGTGACCGCAGGTCTGATGGCGCTGGCATTTATGGGCTTTAGCGGTCTGGTGAAATTCTGATGAGTGCAGTATGGATTGCGGTGGCGGTATTAAGCGTGCTGGGCCTGATTTTCGGCGGCCTGCTGGGCTATGCCTCGCGCCGATTTAAAGTTGAAGAAGATCCTATCGTCGAGCAGATCGACGCTATTTTGCCGCAAAGCCAGTGCGGACAGTGCGGCTATCCCGGCTGTCGCCCCTATGCGGATGCGGTGGGCAACAACGGCGAGCAGATCAACAAGTGCGCGCCCGGCGGCGAACAGACCATGCTCAAGCTGGCCGCGCTGCTGAACGTCGAGCCACAGCCGCTGGGCGACGAAGCGGCGCGGGAACCCGAGCGCAAAGTCGCGTGGATTGACGAAGCAAACTGTATCGGCTGCACCAAATGCATCCAGGCCTGCCCTGTCGATGCCATCGTCGGCGCCACGCGCGCCATGCATACCGTGCTGAGCGATGTCTGCACGGGCTGCGATCTCTGCGTCGCGCCCTGCCCGACTGACTGCATCGAGATGCGTCCGGTCGCCACCACAACGGCAAACTGGAAGTGGGATCTGCAAACTATCCCGGTCAAAGTCATTTCTGTGGAAAGCCATGCGTAACCTGTTCAAGCTGTTTAAAAAAGAGAAGCTGTGGGATTTTCAGGGCGGTATTCATCCGCCGGAAATGAAAACCCAGTCCAGCCGCACGCCGCTGCGCCAGCTGCCGCTGCCTTCCCACTTTATTATTCCTCTTAAGCAGCATATCGGCCACGAGGGCGAAATGCTGGTGAAGCCGGGTGATAAAGTGCTGCGCGGTCAGCCGTTGACGTTTGGCCGTGGTCGGATGCTGCCGGTACACGCGCCGACTTCGGGCACCGTGGACGATATTGCGCCTCATATGACGGCGCACCCTTCCGCGCTGGCGGAAATGTGCATTTTTATCACGCCGGACGGCGAAGATCGCTGGATTGAAAAAAATCCGCTGGCCGACTATCGCCAGCATGAGCGCGCGGCGATAGTCGAGCGTATTCATCAGGCCGGCGTGGCCGGGCTTGGCGGCGCGGGCTTTCCTACCGCTACCAAGCTGAGAGGCGGGCTGCGCGGCGTAAAAACGTTGATTATCAATGCGGCCGAGTGCGAACCCTATATCACCGCCGATGACCGTCTGATGCAGGACTGCGCGGACGAGGTCATCGAAGGCAGCCGCATCCTGGGCTGGGTCTTGCAGGCCGAGCGCGTGCTGATCGGCATCGAAGACAACAAGCCGGAAGCGATCGCCGCGCTGAAAAAAGCGCTGGGCGGCGCGACGGATATGCAGATCCGGGTTATCCCGACCAAATATCCTTCCGGTGGCGCTAAGCAGCTCACTAAAATTCTGACCGGGCTGGAGGTGCCGCACGGCGGCCGCTCCACCGATATCGGCGTGCTGATGCAGAACGTCGGCACCGCCTGGGCGGTTAAACGCGCCATTATCGACGGCGAACCGCTAACCGAGCGCGTGGTGACCCTGACCGGTGAAGCCGTTAAGCGCCCAGGCAACGTCTGGGGACGCATCGGCACGCCCATCAGCCATCTGTTACAGC
Organism: Erwinia artemisiae; assembly: GCF_051400835.1. Taxonomy (NCBI): domain Bacteria; kingdom Pseudomonadati; phylum Pseudomonadota; class Gammaproteobacteria; order Enterobacterales; family Erwiniaceae; genus Erwinia; species Erwinia artemisiae. The sequence goes on from NZ_JBLFFM010000001.1 coordinate 700,386, forward strand.
AGGCCGACTTTACGCCAGGCCCCGGCCAGATGGTGGTGATGGGCGGCCCGCTGATGGGCTTTACGCTGCCGACGCTGGACGTGCCGGTGGTGAAAATCACCAACTGCATCCTGGCCCCTTCCGCCAGCGAGATGGGCGATAGCGAAGAGGAAAAATCCTGCATTCGCTGTAGCGCCTGTGCGGACGCCTGCCCGGCGGCCCTGCTGCCGCAGCAGCTTTACTGGTACAGCCGGGGCGGCGACCACGATAAGGCGCGCGAGCACAATATTGACGACTGCATTGAGTGCGGCGCCTGCGCCTATGTCTGCCCCAGCAATATTCCGCTGGTGCAGTATTACCGCCAGGAAAAAGCGGAGATCCGCGCTATCGATCTGGAAGCGGAGCGCACCGCGCAGGCAAAAGCGCGCTTTGAAGCACGCCAGGCCCGTCTGGAACGTGAAAAGCTGGCGCGTGAAAACCGTCATCAGCAGGCAAAACGCACCGTCAGCCAGCGGGATCGCGGCGAGGTCGAAGCGGCGCTGGAGCGGGTGAAAGCGAAGCAGACGACAACCAGCGAAGACGCATTGGCTGCGGAAACTGCGGCGGCCGTAGCGCAGCGTGAAGCGCGGAAAGCGCAGGCGCGCGCGCAGCAGGCTGAAAAGCAGTCCGAGACCGAGCCGGCAACGCGTCAGGCAGGCGATCCGCGTAAGGCAGCGGTCGAAGCGGCTATCGCGCGTGCCAAAGCGAAAAAAGCGACGACGGAAGGCGAAGCGGCAGCCCAGGCGCAACCCGTGCAGGCAGCCGCCGCACCGGTCGATCCGCGCAAGGCAGCGGTTGAGGCGGCAGTTGCTCGCGCCAAAGCGAAGAAAGCGGCAGCCGCGAAAGCCTCTGCTGACGACGCCGTGCAGATAACCGAAAGCCAGCCCGTGCAGGCAGCTGAACAGCAATCCGTGCAGGTAAACGAACAGCCGGAAGCCGCACAGGTCGATCCGCGCAAGGCAGCCGTTGAGGTCGCAGTTGCCCGCGCCAAAGCGAAAAAAGCGGCGGCCGCGAAAGCCTCTGCTGACGACGCCGTGCAGACGACCGAAAGGCAGCCCGTGCAGGCAGCTGAACAGCAATCCGTGCAGGTAAACGAACAGCCGGAAGCCGCGTCGGTCGATCCGCGCAAGGCAGCCGTTGAGGCCGCAATTGCCCGCGCCAAAGCGAAGAAAGCAGCGGCCGCGAAAGCGTCTGCTGTGGACGCCGTGCAGACGACCGAAAGCCAGCCCGTGCAGGCAGCTGAACAGCAATCCGTACAGGTAAGCGAACAGCCGGAAGCCGCACAGGTCGATCCGCGCAAGGCAGCCGTTGAGGCCGCAATTGCCCGCGCCAAAGCGAAGAAAGCGGCGGCCGCGAAAGCAGCCGCTGCGGACGATATCGAGCAGAGAGTCGAAGAGCAGCAGGCGGCCACAACGGCGGAACAGGTCGCGCAGGCGACGACTATCCCTTCGTCAGAACATGACGATCCCCGCAAAGCGGCAGTGGCGGCGGCCATCGCTCGCGTTAAAGCGCGTAAGGCGCAGCATTCTACGCAAGAGGATTAAATGGCTTTTCGCATCGCTAGTTCGCCTTACACCCATAATCGCCGCAGCACCAGCACCATTATGCTGCTGGTGCTGGTGGCTACCCTGCCCGGCATCGCGGCTCAGTGCTGGTTTTTCGGCTGGGGCACCCTCATTCAAATCGCGATTGCCGCGGCGGCGGGCATCGGTGCCGAAGCCGCCATCCTTAAGCTGCGCAAGCAGCCGTTAGGCAAAACGCTGGGCGATAATTCCGCACTGCTGACCGCGCTGCTGCTGGCGATCAGTATTCCGCCGCTGGCGCCGTGGTGGGTGATAATTATCGGCACCCTCTTCGCCGTGGTGATCTCCAAACAGCTGTATGGCGGCCTGGGACAGAATCCTTTCAACCCCGCCATGGTGGGCTATGTGGTGCTGCTGATCTCCTTTCCGGTGCAGATGACCAGCTGGCTACCGCCGGACGCTTTGCAGTCGGTCACGCCCACCTTTTGGGACACGCTGCAGATGATTTTTCACGGGTCGACGCTTGATGGCCACACTATGCAGCAGCTGCAAATCGGCGTAGACGGCGTCAGCCAGGCGACGCCGCTGGATACCTTTAAAACCGGCCTGCGCGCCGGACACAGCGCGGAGCAGCTGCATGCCCTGCCCATTTACAGCGGCGTTATTGCCGGCCTGGGCTGGCAGTGGGTAAATATCGGCTATCTGGTCGGCGGTCTGTTTCTGCTGCTCACCAACAGCATTCGCTGGCATATCCCGGCCAGTATGCTGCTGTCGCTTGCGCTCTTCTCCACGCTCGGCTGGTTCTTTTCGCCTGAAAGCCTGGTGTCGCCTGCGATCCACCTTTTCTCAGGTGCAACCATGCTCGGCGCCTTTTTTATCGCCACCGACCCGGTCACGGCCTCGACCACCAATAAAGGCCGCCTGCTTTACGGCGTGCTGATTGGCCTGCTGGTGTGGCTTATCCGCAGCTTTGGCGGCTATCCTGACGGCGTGGCGTTTGCCGTGCTGCTGGCGAATATCACCGTGCCGCTGATCGACTATTACACGCAGCCGCGCGTTTACGGCCATCGTAAGGAAAAGTAATGCTGGATGCGATTCGTAAAAATGGCGTGACGCTGGCGCTGTTCGCCGCTGTCACTACCGGTCTGACCGCAGTGATCAACAGCGTGACCAAACCGACTATTGACCACCAGACCACGCTACAGCAAAAAAGCCTGCTGGATCAGGTGGTGCCGCCGGAGCTGTATAATAATCCGATTCAGCAGGAGTGTTACAGCGTCACTAATCCGGCGCTGGGCAGCGGTGTACACCGCCTGTACCTGGCGCGCAAAGATGACCGGCCGGTGGCGGCAGCGGTTGAGACTACCGCGCCCGACGGTTATTCTGGTGCCATTCAGATGCTGGTCGGCGCGGACTTCAACGGAAAAGTACTGGGCGTGCGCGTGGTGGAACACCATGAAACGCCGGGCCTGGGGGATAAAATAGAGCTGCGCATCTCTAACTGGATTGAAAGCTTCAGCGGCGTCAGGCTGAGTGGTAAAGATGATAAGCATTTTGCGGTGAAAAAAGACGGCGGCGATTTCGATCAGTTTACCGGCGCCACCATCACACCGCGCGCGGTAGTGAATGCGACAAAACGCACTACGCTATTTGTTGAAACGTTGCCGGGGCAGCTTGCCTCGCTGCCAACCTGTGGAGACTCCAATGAGTGAAGCCAAAACCCTGCTGATCGGCGGGCTGTGGAAAAATAACTCGGCGCTGGTTCAGCTGCTGGGCCTGTGTCCGCTGCTGGCGGTCACCTCTACCGCCACCAATGCGCTGGGCCTCGGCCTGGCCACCACGCTGGTGCTGACCTGCACCAACAGCGCGATTTCCGCCTCGCGCCGCTGGGTGCCGTCCGATATCCGTATTCCGATTTACGTGATGATTATCGCTGCCGTGGTGAGCTGCGTGCAGATGCTGATCAACGCCTATGCCTACGGGCTTTATCAGTCGTTAGGCATCTTTATCCCGCTGATCGTCACCAACTGTATCGTGGTGGGCCGCGCCGAAGCGGTTGCCTCGCGCAGCAGCGTGCCGCTGGCCGCGCTGGACGGCATGGCCATTGGCCTGGGCGCCACCAGCGTGATGTTCGTGCTGGGCTCGCTGCGTGAAATCATCGGTAACGGCACCATTTTCAACGGCGCCGATCAGCTGCTTGGCCCGTGGGCGAAAGTGCTGCGCGTGCAGGTTGTGCATTTTGATTCGCCAATGCTGCTGGCGATGCTGCCGCCGGGCGCGTTTATCGGCCTGGGAATGCTGCTGGCCGCGAAATACCTGATTGATAACAAGATGAAGGCCCGTGCGACCCGCAGGGCGGCAGAAGCCAGCCTGCCGAAAGGAGCACCGAGCACGCTGTGAACAAGGATAAACGTCAGCAAATTTTAGTGCGGCTGCGTGATAACAATCCGCATCCCACTACGGAACTGGTTTTCACTACGCCTTTTGAACTGCTGATTGCCGTGCTGCTCTCGGCGCAGGCCACCGACGTCAGCGTTAACAAGGCGACCGCAAAGCTCTATCCGGTTGCCAATACGCCCGCCGCCATGCTGGAGCTGGGCGTCGACGGCGTCAAAGCCTATATCAAGACCATCGGCCTGTTTAACAGCAAGGCGGAGAACGTCATTAAAACCTGCCGTATTTTGCTGGAGCAGCACGGCGGCGAAGTGCCGGAAAGCCGCGAGGCGCTGGAAGCGCTGCCGGGCGTGGGCCGCAAAACGGCGAACGTGGTGCTGAATACCGCTTTCGGCTGGCCGACCATTGCCGTGGATACCCATATCTTTCGCGTCTGCAACCGCACGAAATTCGCGCCGGGGAAGAACGTTGAGCAGGTAGAAGAAAAGCTGCTAAAAGTGGTGCCAAAAGAGTTCAAAGTAGACTGTCACCACTGGCTGATCCTGCACGGCCGCTACACCTGCATTGCCCGCAAACCGCGCTGCGGCTCCTGCCTGATTGAGGATCTTTGCGAGTACGGCGAGAAAACCGATATCTGATCCTTTTGCCGGATAAAATACCCGGCAATTTACTGAGATTAAGGAGAAAAAGGTATGCTGTTTAAAGTGGAAATGACCATTGCTATCCCCGACTCGCTGCCGGCCGAGCGCGTTACGGAAATCAAAGCGCAGGAAAAAGCCTATGCGCAACAGCTGCAGCGCTCCGGTAAATGGCGTCACGTCTGGCGCGTGGCCGGCCAGTTCAAAAACGTCAGCATTTTCGATGTGGAAAGCCATGACGAGCTGCACGAGCTGCTTACCGGCCTGCCGCTCTACCCTTATATGACCCTGGCTATTGAGCCGCTGTGCCGCCATCCGTCCTCCATTCGGGATGACGACAGCTAATCATCTCGCGTCGTCAGGGAAGACGACCGCCAACGCCCCGCTCATAATCCCCTGGCGCCTGTCAGCCAGCACGACCGCAAACGTCCTACATAACCAGGCATCAGCATTCTGCTGCCAGACGAATAAGACGACCGCCAACAACGTGATTTCGTCTCCGGCCATCTTCTTGCCGCCTGCTTTAGCGCTTCTCCTCGTTTGCCCAATTTCCGCTCTCTGACGGTTGGGCAGTTGTTATTATCGCTAAAGCGGTTTAGCTTTAAGCTTACATTCACAGGAGGCGTAATGAACAGAGTCTGGGTTTTAGGCGATGCGGTAGTCGATCTGCTGCCGGAGGAAAATAATCATTTGCAACAGTGCCCTGGCGGCGCGCCCGCCAACGTGGCGGTAGGCGTGGCTCGTCTGGGCGGCGACAGCGGCTTTATCGGCCGCGTAGGCGACGATCCTTTTGGCGCATTTTTGCAGGACGTCCTGCGTCAGGAAAAGGTTAACACGGATTTTATGCGCCAGCTGCCGCAACAGCGTACCTCTACCGTGGTGGTGGGTCTGGATAATCAGGGCGAACGAACCTTCACTTTTATGGTGCGCCCGGCGGCCGATCTTTTCTTAACGCCGGACGACCTGCCCGATTTTGCGGCAGGCCAGGCGCTACACTTCTGCTCAATAGCCCTCAGCGCCGAACCGTCACGCAGCGCGGTGTTCGCCGCCGTTGAGCGTATTCACGCCGCCGGAGGCTGGGTCAGCTTCGATCCCAATCTGCGGGAAGATTTCTGGCACGACCATCAGGAAATGTGTCAGGTAGTCGATCGGGCTTTCGCGCTGGCGGATGTGGTTAAACTGTCGCTGGATGAGCTACAGCTGCTGACGGGCGAGCAGGAAACCGAGGCCGCGCTGGCCTTGTTCACCGCCCGCTTCCGTCCCGCCCTGCTGCTGATTACCCTTGGCGAAGAAGGCGTTATCGTCTGGCATGAAGGCGAACAGCGTCGGTTTAGCGCCTCGAAGGTGCAGCCTGTTGATACCACGGGCGCAGGCGACGCTTTTGTTGCAGGTTTGCTGGCAGGACTGATGCGCGAAGCGGATCCTTTACGCCCTCGCGATCTTGAGGCGGCCGTCGGGCTGGCTCAGCAGTGCGGCGCGCTGGCCACCACCGCTAAAGGGGCAATGACCGCGCTGCCCTATGCGAGCCAGCTGCAAAATGCCAGGCCCGTCACAATAACGAAATCGTAACAACAAAATCCTTTGTCACGCTCGTCGCTGTTCTCTACTCTCCTTATCGAACCGGTTTAGCTAAACGGTAAATTCTCTGGAGAATGGCGGATGTTAAAAATAAACCCTGTTGCGCTGGCGGTCACGGCAGCGCTGTTTCTTCCTCAAACAAGCCAGGCCGACAGCGATCTCAGCGCCGTTGAACGACGCCTTAACCAACTGGAGGCGAGGCTGCAAAAAGCGGAGCGGCGTGCCGATGAGGCTGAACGCCGCGCCCGCCTGGCCGAACAGCGTCTGGCGCAGACCGCTCCGGCAGCCGCCATTCCCGCGACGGCATCCGATGCGCACACGCCTCAGACCCCACCCGCTATTCGTCAAGGCTCGGCGCAGGCGCCTGCCGTCGTAGCTGGCCCGCAGCCGCCGGTTGCGCCGTCGCCTGCCGACCAGCCCCAGGCGGTCAGACCGGCGGAGAAAACGCTGGCGGACGGCTTCGAGTTTCATGCCTATGCCCGCTCCGGCCTGATTATGAACGATTCAGCTTCTTCGACCAAAAGCGGCCCTTACCTGACGCCAGCAGGCGAAACCGGCGGCGCGGTCGGCCGTCTGGGCAACGAAAACAATACCTATGTTGAAATTAACATGGAGCACAAAACGCAGCTGGCTAACGGCGCGACCACCCGCTTTAAGGTCATGCTGGCGGACGGCCAGAGCGACTATAACGACTGGACGGCGGACAGCAGCGATCTCAATATCCGCCAGGCCTTTGTTGAACTGGGCAGCCTGCCGACCTTTAAAGGCATGTTTGCTGACAGCACGCTGTGGGCCGGGAAACGCTTCGATCGCGACAATTTCGATATTCACTGGCTGGATTCTGACGTGGTGTTTCTGGCCGGAACGGGCGGCGGGATTTATGACGTGCGCTGGGCGGACGGCGTGAAAAGCAACCTTTCCGTCTACGGCCGCAACTTTGGCGATATCGAAACTATCGATAACACCATTCAGAACTACATTGTGACCGCCAACACTTTCAGCGGGCCGCTGCAGTTTATGCTCAGCGGCCTGCGCGCCAAAGATAACGATGAGCGCGTCAACGCCGCCGTGCGTAGCGATAACGCAGGCGACAGCGGCGTTCACGCCATGCTCGCCTGGCACGGCGACAGCTTTTACGGCCTGCGCGACGGCCAGTCGAAAACGGCGCTGCTTTACGGGCACGGCTTAGGCGCCGAGGTAAAAGGCATCGGCTCCGACGGCAACCTGACCGACAGCGCCAGCACCTGGCGTCTGGCCTCTTACGGCATGACCCCGTTAAACCAAACCTGGAGCCTGGCCCCGGCCCTGCTCGCGCAGCAGAGCAAAGATCGCTACGTTGCCGGCGACAGCTACCGCTGGGTGACCGCTAACGCCCGCCTGCTTCAGAGCATCAACGAAAACTTTATGCTGGCTTACGAGGGCAGCTATCAGTACATGGATCTCGATCCTCAGGGGTTCAAAAGCCGTCAGAACGTCAGCGGCGGCTTCTACAAGCTGACTTTTGCGCCCACCTTTAAGCCTGGCGATATCGGCAACTTCCTCAGCCGTCCGGAAATTCGCTTCTTTGCCAGCTGGATGGACTGGGATAACGCGTTAGATCGCTACGCCAGCGACGACGCTTTTGGTACCAGCGGCTTTACCGCCGGCGGTGAATGGAACTTCGGCGTCCAGATGGAAACCTGGTTCTGATCGACCACTTTCAGGGGAAACACATGAATTTTGAACAGATTGCCCGCCAGCTGCTGCCGCTGCTCGGCGGCCGGGAAAACATCGCTTCTGCCGCCCACTGCGCCACCCGCTTAAGGCTGGTGCTGGTAGACGACAGCCTGGCGGATAAAAAAGCGATCGGCGAGCTGGAAGGCGTAAAAGGCTGCTTCCAGAACGCCGGACAGATGCAGGTGATTTTCGGCAGCGGCATTGTGAATAAGGTGCACGCCGCCTTTATCCAGACCGCCGGGATTGGCGAATCAAGCAAAAGCGAGGCGGCTTCCGTCGCGGCCCGCAAGCTCAATCCCGCCCAGCGCATCGCGCGGCTGCTTTCCAATATTTTTGTACCGATTATCCCGGCCATTGTCGCCTCCGGCGTGCTGATGGGCCTGCTCGGCATGATGAAAACCTACGGCTGGGTCGATGCAGGCAGCGCGCTGTTCATTATGCTGGATATGTTCAGCTCCGCCGCGTTTATTATTTTGCCGATCCTGATTGGCTTTACCGCCGCCCGCGAATTCGGCGGCAACCCTTACCTGGGCGCGACGCTCGGCGGCATCCTCACCCATCCGGCGCTGACCAACGCCTGGGGCGTGGCGGGCGGCGTACAGACCATGAACTTCTTTGGCCTGGATATCGCGATGGTCGGTTATCAGGGCACGGTGTTCCCGGTGCTGCTGGCGGTATGGTTTATGAGCCTGGTTGAGAAGCGGCTGCGGAAAATCATTCCCAACGCGCTGGATATTATCCTGACGCCGTTTTTAACGGTGATTATCGCCGGTTTCGTCGCCATGCTGGTGATTGGCCCGGCAGGCCGCGCGCTGGGCGACGGCATTTCGCTGGTGCTGAGCACGCTGATCGCCCACGCGGGCTGGCTGGCCGGGCTGCTGTTCGGCGGGCTTTACTCAGTGATTGTTATTTCCGGCGTGCATCACAGCTTCCACGCTATCGAAGCGGGCCTGTTGGGCAATCCCGCCATCGGCGTCAACTTTTTGCTGCCGATCTGGTCGATGGCTAACATCGCGCAGGCGGGCGCCTGTCTGGCCGTTTGGTTTAAAACCCGCGACGTGAAGATCCGCAGCATCGTGCTTCCCTCCGCGCTCTCCGGGCTGTTAGGCATTACGGAAGCGGCTATTTTTGGCGTGAACCTGCACTTTATGAAGCCCTTTATCGCCGGGATCGTCGGCGGCGCGGTCGGCGGCGCTTTTGTGGTGCTGATGCACGTGGGCATGACCGCCGTCGGCCTGACCGCGCTGCCTGGCATGGCTATCGTGCAGGCCAGCTCGCTGGTTTCTTATATCATCGGCATGGCGCTGGCCTTCGGCACCGCTTTTATTCTTTCCCTGCTGCTGAAATACAACGTTGAGGACAAAGCATGAGCGAAGCACAGCTGATCAATCGCGCGCTTAAGGCGGTGATGAACAGGAACGCCAGCGAAGATCCGCATCGTCCCGCCTGGCACCTTTCGCCGCAGACCGGCCTGATGAACGATCCCAACGGCTTTATTCAGTTTCAGGGTGAATGGCATCTTTTTTATCAGTGGAATCCGCTGGCCTGCGCGCACGGCGCCAAATATTGGGGCCACTGGCGCTCGGCTAACCTGCTGGACTGGCAGCATGAGCCGCTGGCGCTGGTCCCGGCCGAAACGTATGAAAGCCACGGCTGCTATTCCGGTTCGGCTGTCGATCACGACGGCACGCTGACCCTGTTTTATACCGGCAACGTGAAATTTTCCGGGGGCCGCACCGCCTGGCAGTGCATGGCAACGGTGAACGATGCGGGCGATGTGACCAAAACCGGCCCGGTTATCGGGCTGCCGCCGGGCTACACCGGCCACGTGCGCGACCCGAAAGTCTGGCACCATCAGGATAGCTGGTATATGGTGCTCGGCGCGCAGGATTTGAAAGAACAAGGGAAAGTGCTGCTTTATCGCAGCGAATCGCTGCATGAATGGACGCTGCTGGGTGAAATTGCCGGATCGCAGCTTAATGGCCTGGGCGACTTTGGCTATATGTGGGAATGCCCTGACCTGTTCGCGCTGGGCGATCGCGATGTGCTGCTGGTTTGCCCGCAGGGCCTGCCCGCGCAGCAGAGAAAATGGCTCAACGCCCACCAGAGCGGCTATTTTATCGGCAGGCTGGATTACGCGGCGGCCCGCTTCCCGCACGGCGAGTTCTGCGAGCTGGACCACGGCTTTGAATTTTATGCGCCGCAAACCACGCTCAGCGATGACGGGCGCAGAGTGCTTATCGGCTGGATGGGCGTGCCGGACGCCGAAGAACTGTTGCAGCCGACCGTAGGCCGCGGCTGGATACATATTATGACCTGCCCGCGCGAGCTGACGCTGGAGCAGGATCGGCTGATGCAGCGTCCGGCGCGCGAGCTACAGCAGCTGCGCCAGCAGCGGTCGCGCTATCAGCAGCGGGCCGCCTCTTTGCCGACGCTGCCGGTTGAACGCGCCGAGCTGGTTATTGGTTCGAGGGGTAGCTGGTCGGCCTGCTTCGGCGAGGCGCTGACGCTGGTCTGCAACGAGGACGGCCTGACGCTGAGCCGCCGCAATCTGCGCAGCGGCGAGACAGAACATCGCTACTGGACGGGTGCGGTTTCTCACCTGCAAATTCTCTGCGATCGCTCCAGCATTGAGATTTTTATCAACGACGGCGAAGGTGTGATGTCGGCGCGCTATTTCCCGAATGCCGTGCCGGAAGTAGTGTGGCAAGGCGAAGCCAGCCTGACCGTCGATTACTGGCAACTCCGTTCAGGCATGGTAGTATAATGCGCTGACTCCCCTGATACGAATGCCTGTGAACAAGCCGAAACGCGTGACCATCAACGATATCGCCAGCCTGGCTGGCGTGTCCAAATCCACCGCCAGCCTGGTGCTGAATGGCCGTGGCAAAGAGCTGCGCGTGGCCGAAGCGACCCGCCAGCGGGTGATGGAGATCGCGCAGATGACGCACTATCAGCCCAGTATTCACGCGCGGGCGCTGAACAACTCGCGCAGCCATACCATCGGGCTGGTGGTGCCGGAAATGACCAACCACGGCTTCGCCACCTTTTCTCACGCGCTGGAAACGCTGTGCCGCGACGCCGGTTTACAGCTCTTAATCGCCTGCACCGACGAAAACAGCAGCCAGGAAACGCTGGCGGTCAACAATCTGATCCAGCGTCAGGTCGACGGGCTGATCGTCGCCTCCAGCCAGCTGAACGACAGCGAGTATCAGCAGCTCAGCCGCCAGCTGCCGGTACTGCTGTTTGACCGTCATCTGGGCGACTCCACGCTGCCGCTGGTGATCTCTGAGTCGATTATCTCCACGGCGACGCTGGTCGAGCCGATCGCCAGGGAAGTTGAGGAATTTTACTTTTTTGGCGGCCAGCCGCGCATTTCGCCGACGCGCGATCGCCTGGCCGGTTTTCGTCAGGGGCTGGAACAGGCCGGTCTGGCGGTGCAACCGGAATGGATCCTGCACGGCCATTACAACGCCAGCTCGGGCTACGAGATGTTTGCCGAGCTGGTTATGCGGCTGGGCCGCGTGCCGCAGGCGCTGTTCTGCGCCGCGTGCGGGCTGCAGGAAGGGGTGCTGCGCTACCTGAGCCAGCATCATTTACTGTCGGCGCCCGTCAGGCTGTGCAGCTTTGACGATCACTACCTTTACGACGCGCTGTCGGTAAAAATCGATACCGTGATGCAGGATAACCGCCAGCTGGCCTGGCGCTGTTTTGAAACGCTGACCGGCCTGATTGACGGCAAGCTGACGGAAACGCCGCACATTTATCTGCCCGCCCGGGTAAGAAGGCGAACGCCATAGGGGCTGCTTCGGATGCTCAGGCAAGCTACGGATGCACCAGTGCGATATTTTTTTCCCTGAAGACCGCCAGCGTATCCGCCGGCAGATCCGCCTCGACCACCAGCTGCGTAAGCGCCTCGCAGGCCACCACGGTATAACGCGCTACGCCGGGAATTTTTTCTCTGGTCATGGCGACGATAATCTCATCGCTGCGGCCCGTTAGCGCTTTTTTAAACTCCACGTCTTCATAATCAAATCCCGTTAAGCCCTCTTCGCTGTCCAGCGCGCAGCCGCCCAGAAAAAGCTGGTCGAAACGAATGTCGCGGATCTGGGAGAAGGCGGTGATGCCCAGGCTACCGCCCGTTGCCGTGTGCAGCCGACCGCCGATAACGATCGTCTCGCAGCGCGGCAGCTTCATCAGCTCCACCGCGATAATGGGCGAATGGGTGACCACCGTCAGCGCCATTTCCGGCGGCAGCGCGCGGGCAAAAGCCAGGTTGGTAGAGCCTGCGTCGATAAATATCACGCTTTGCGGCTTAACCAGACGGCTACACGCCAGCCCCAGACGCGCTTTTTCCGCACCGTTTTTTTCCGTCCTCGCCAGCAGATCGCCCTGCGAGGCAAGCACGCTGACCGCGCCGCCATACACCTTTTTGCAAATCCCTTCGCGCGCCAGCTCCTGCAGATCCCGGCGTACGGTATGTTCGGAAACGCCCAGCTGTTCGGCCAGCGTCGCGCAGACTACCCGTCCCTTCTCTTGCAACTCCTGGCGGATCAGGGACTGCCGCTGTTGCGGGAAAGCTGCATAATCGAGCATAAAACCTCTTAAACGAGCTTTAAAAAAAGCACAATACGGCATACACTATCATCCGTTCAGAGGTTGTCAACTTTCCCTCGTCCCGAAGGAGTCGCCGCATGAAGCTTCCTGATATCGCTTTTCTGCATGAACTGGCCGACGCAGCCGACCGGCAAACGCTGCCGCGCTTTCGCAGCAGTGAAAATCTTGCCATCAGCACCAAGCCCAAAGATGGTTTTCGTTTCGATCCGGTCACCCTTGCCGACCGCGAGGCGGAAAAAGCCATGCGGGATCTTATCGCGCAGCGCTATCCCACGCATGCCGTGATGGGTGAAGAATTTGGCCTCAAAGCGGGCGACGAGCGCGCGCCTTGTTGGGTGCTGGATCCCATAGACGGCACGCGGCCTTTTCTTTGTGGTCTGCCGGTATGGGGCACGTTAATTGGCCTGCTGCATCACGACCGCGCGGTGATGGGAATGATGAGCCAGCCCTTTACCGGCGAACGCTTTTATGCCGACGGCTCACAGTCATGGGCTGAAGGCCCTTATGGCAAAGTTCGCCTGCAAACCCGCCGGGATATCCCGCTGGATCAGGCTATTTTACATACCACCTCGCCGGAATCGCTGGGGCAGACGTCGCTGAAGTTTGACGCGCTGGATAAGGCCGTGCTGATGACCCGTTACGGCGGCGAATGTTATGCCATGGCGATGCTGGCCGCCGGTAAAATCGATGTTTGCGTTGAGTTCGCCCTTCAGCCTTATGACATTGTGGCGCTGATCCCGCTGATTGAGCTGGCAGGCGGCGTAGTGACTACCCCGGATGGCGGTCGGCCTGAACAGGGCGGCCAGGTTATCGCCAGCGGCTGCCCTCGCCTGCACTCGCAAATTTTGTCTATCTTAAACTGACGCTTAATTTAACCCGGAGTATCACCGCTCATGCCTGACCATGTCGACACGCTGCGCCAGTCCGCCGCAGAAACGCCCGCAAGACGCGAGCAGAACGCCACGCGAGCCATGTTTTTTGTGGCGGGTTTCGCCACCGCTGGCTGGTCCGCGCTGGTGCCCTTCGCCAAAATGAATACCGGCGTCAACGACGGCACGCTGGGAATGCTGCTGCTCTGCCTGGGCGTGGGGGCGCTGGTGGCGATGCCGCTGACAGGCCATCTCACTACGCGTTTTGGCTGCCGGGCGGTGATGACCGTTGCCACGCTGGCCTTCTGCCTGATGCTGCCCTTGCTCTCGGTGATCCCCAGCCCTGTACTGCTGGCGCTGGCGCTGCTGGTGTTCGGCATGGGCGTGGGCACCACCGACTGCGCGATGAACGTCCAGGCGATCCTGGTGGAAAAAGCGGCGCCTAAGCCGATGATGTCCGGCTTCCACGGCTTTTACAGCCTGGGCGGCATTGCGGGCGCGGGTGCGGTCAGCGGCCTGATGGCGAGTGGACTGTCGCCCTTTGCCGCCAGCCTGGCGGCCGCCGTGGTTTCGCTGCTGCTGCTGGGTTACAGCTTTCGCGGCCTGCTGACCTACGCTAACCCGCCGGAAGGCCCGGCCTTCGCCCTGCCGCACGGCGCCGTGCTGACCATTGGCGCGATCTGTTTTGCCGTGTTCCTGGCAGAAGGCACGGTGCTGGACTGGAGTGCGGTATTCCTGACCGAACACCGCGATATGCCGGACACGCTGGGCGGCTTAGGCTTTGCCTGCTTCGCTACCGCGATGACCGTGGGCAGGCTGACCGGCGACCGCATCGTGGCGCGTTTCGGCCGCGAAAAAGTGGTGATCCTGGGCGCGCTGACCGCCGCCATCGGGCTGGCGCTGCCGGTGATCGTCCCCTCCTGGCACGTTGCGCTGGTGGGCTATATGCTGATCGGCATCGGCTGCGCCAATATCGTGCCGGTGATGTTCACCGCTATCGGCAGGCAAAAAAGCATGCCGCAGGCCGCCGCCGTCCCGGCCGTCACCACGCTGGGCTATATCGGCGTGCTGGCCGGGCCTGCCACCATTGGCTTTGTCGCTCACCTTAGCTCGCTGCCGGTAGCCTTTATCATGGTTACGGTGCTGATGCTGCTGGTGGTGGCGCTTTCCCGCCGCGTGCGCATGTAGCAGCCATGCTGTCGGTGCCTCTCGCTAAGCCCGCGACGGTAAAGCGCAGCCGCGAGTGGAACAGCGTTAACGGTGCCTTCCGTTCAGCCCGCGACGACGAAACGCAGCCCCGTCACGGCGTTAACGGCGCGGCACCAACCAGCTGACGGGCCACCGCTTCGGCATGTTCCGCCACCTGCGGCAGGCCCATCAGTTCGCCAAAGCGTCCGCGCGCCGCTGGCCCGACCACGTGCAGGTGCGCATTGGCCGTGCCCTGACGATTCAGGGTGCGCGACTGCGCGTCGACCAGGATGCCCAGCGCCAGCGGATCGGCCTGGATTATGCCCTCTTCCGCCAGCTGGCTAAGCAGCCTGTCGCTGGTCAGCAGCGCATTATGTGCCGGGCCGGTGGTGACGATCAGTTTGTCTGCGATAAGACAGACTTCCGCGCCTTTGCGCGGCCCCAGCCTCAGCGCGATTTGTTCTCCCTGCGCCCCAACCCCGGCCAGCCTTGCTGCCAACACGCGCAGCTGGCCGCTGCGTTGCCAGGTTTGCAAGGCCTGGCTGACCTGCGGCGCAATGCGGTAGCGATGCACATCCCACCAGGATCGTAAATGACGCAGAAAGCGGCGCTGCTCCCTTAGCGGCAATTGCTGCCAGATCTGCTGCGCGTGCGCGCGAATGTCGTCCAGCACCAGCTGCCAGGGCTGGCCTTCTGCCGCAGCCTGAGCCACTTCCTGACGCACCCGCCGCAGCCAGCCGCGCGCGGTGGCGGGCGCCTGCCGATAATCAAGCAATCGGGGCGCATAGTCGCCGCTGACGTTGTCGCGCGGCAGCTGGCCCCGCCTTGAAAAGGCCGTGACCGGGCCACGGTGCCCCCGCGCGGCAAGCGAAGCGACCATATCGGCCATGGTCAGGCCCGTGCCCATAATGACCACCCGCTCGTTTACGCCGACCGCTGCCAGCGCCTGCGGATGCCAAGGATTGGCGATCAGCCCCGGATGCCCGCCCAGCGCCTGCTGTACGCTTTGCGGCACGGCGGGCGGCGGATGGCTGATGGCCAGCACCACCTCATCCGCCCGAAATGTTTTGCCGGAAGCCGTAGTAACCAGCCCGTCACGCAGCGCCACGGCCCGGTCCTGACAGTGCGTCAGCCTGACGCAGGATTGGGCCGCCAGGCGAAACTGTTCCGCCACGTAAGCGCCGAACCAGCCACGCTGCGGATAGACTTTGCCGTCATGCCAGTGAGCGGCAGGATCCTGTCGGTCAGCGCTGCACTGCTGATACCAGCGCGCAAAATCCCCTTCTTCCGCTGCGGAGAGCTGCATTCGGGCGGCGGGGACATTAATACGGTGCGCCGGATCCGGGGTGCTGTAGGCGACGCCCTGTCCCGGCTGCGCGCGCGGTTCAATCACCGTTACCGCTAAGCCTGCCTCGCCCAGGCGGGCAAGATGGATAGCCAGCGTTGTGCCGGTAAAGCCGCCGCCAATAATTACAATATGTCGCTCAGCCATGCGCTGTCCCGGTCAAAGAAGTTTCAGGGGCTGCCTTCGCTAACGTTACGGCTCTGTCCGCCAGTACAGGAGAACGTTGCCGATATAAGAAGAAAAGGCCTGCATGGAGCACACTATAGACAGGATAACCAACCACGACCAGAAAGCACGCAGCGCGGCGGTCGTCTGGTTCTATGATGGAAAGCGGAGAGTAAGGCCGTGCAAACAGCTACGTGTTCAGGGCCGTCAGGCGTTCAGGCAGGCAGTCAGGCAATCAGGCAATCAGGCAATCAGGCAATCAGGCAATCAGGCAATCAGGCAATTTTGCGGAAGCCTGGCTGATACAAAAATGCACGCAACGGGCTGCATAGCCGTTACGTGCATTTTTTATTAAGGTACGGCAGACAGCGCCCCGCAGGCTGGTTTGCCAGCTTTCGGGACGCGGCAGCTATCAGGCCACGCCTTCTTCCTGCGCCTGCTCCGCCTCGGCTTTTTCGCGCGCCAGGCGATAGTAATCCGCTTTGGAAGCGGCCAGCGGGGTACGGCCCCGGATCAGATCGGCCATTTTCTCGGCGATCATCACGGTGGGCGCATTAAGGTTGCCGGTGGTGATCTGCGGCATAATCGAAGCATCCACCACGCGCAGCTTCTGCATCCCGTGCACGCGGCCTTCCGCATCCACTACCGCCATCTCGTCATTGCCCATCGCGCAGCTGCCGCAAGGGTGATAGGCCGTTTCGGCATGATCGCGGATAAAGGCGTCAATCTGCTCGTCGGTCTGCACTGACGCGCCCGGCTGGATCTCTTCGCCGCAGTATTCAGCCAGCGCGGGCTGACGCATGATTTCACGCGTGTGGCGCACCGCGCTGCGGAACTCTTCCCAGTCGCGATCTTCCGACATGTAGTTAAAGAAGATCGACGGCGCGGCGTAAGGGTGTTTTGAGGTCAGCCTGACGCGACCACGGCTCATCGAGCGCATCGGGCCAACGTGCGCCTGGAAGCCGTGCTCTTTCACCGGGCTGCTGCCGTTGTAGTTAATGGCGACCGGCAGGAAGTGATACTGCAGATCCGGCCAGTCCGGCTTGTCGTCGCTGCGGATAAAGCCGCCCGCTTCAAACTGGTTGCTGGCGCCGATACCCGTGCCGCTGAACAGCCATTCCGCGCCAATTGCCGGCTGGTTCCACCAGTGCAGCGACGGATAGAGGCTGACCGGCTTTTTGCAGCGGAACTGCATATAAACTTCCAGATGATCCTGCAGGTTGCGGCCTACGCCCGGCAGCGCGTGAACAACCGGGATATCCAGCTCGCGCAGCCACTCTTCCGGGCCGACGCCGGAACGCTGCAGGATCTGCGGCGAGGCGATAGCGCCCGCGCACAGCAGCACTTCACGCATGGCGGTAGCCTGCTCTTGTTTGCCGTTGCGCAGCCAGCAAACGCCGACGGCGGTTTTGCCCTCAAACAGAATACGGTCGGTCTGCGCATGGGTAACAATCGTCAGGTTTGAACGCTGCTTCGCCACGTCCAGATAGCCGCGCGCGGTGCTGGAGCGACGGCCCTGCGGCGTAACGGTGCGATCCATCGGGCCGAAGCCGTCCTGACGGTAGCCGTTCATATCGTCGGTTTCATGATGACCGGCCTGCACCGCCGCATCGATAAAGGCGCGGAACAGCGGATTATTGCCTTTTTTCGGCGTGGTGACGCTCAGGTAGCCGTCACCGCCGTGGTAATCGTTTTCACCGATATCGCGCTTCTCCGCCTTGCGGAAATAAGGCAGGCAGTTCAGATATGACCAGTTCTCCAGGCCCTTTTTGCTGGCCCAGTTGTCATAATCCATCGCGTTGCCGCGCACATAGCACATGCCGTTGATCAGTGAGGAGCCGCCAAGCCCTTTCCCGCGTCCACACTCCATGCGGCGGTTATTCATTTTCGGCTCAGGATCGGTTTCATAAGCCCAGTTATAGCGTTTTCCCTGCAGCGGATAAGCCAAAGCGGCTGGCATTTGGGTACGGAAATCCCAGCGGTGATCCTTGCCGCCTGCTTCCAGTAAAAGTACCGATACGTCAGCATCCTCAGTCAGTCGCGTGGCCAGGACGTTGCCAGCCGAGCCGGCGCCGATAATGATATAGTCAAATTTCTGCATTAAACCTCCAAAACGCTGCGGCCTGCGCCGCAGCAAAAAAGTGTTATAAGCGCAAAACCGCCATCAAAACGCGGACGGATAGTCGCCCATTTCAATCAGTACGGATTTGGTGCGGGTATAGTGATGGAGCGTTTCCAGACCGTTCTCACGCCCCACGCCGGACTGCTTATAGCCGCCGACCGGCATTGGCGCAGGCGATTCGCCCCAGCTGTTCACCCAGCAGATGCCCGCTTCCAGCTGATGAATAACGCGGTGCGCGCGATTCAACGAGGTGGTGAACACGCCTGCGGCCAGGCCGTATTCGGTGTTGTTGGCGCGATCGATAACTTCCTGCTCGTCATCAAAGACCAGCACGCTCATAACCGGCCCGAAGATCTCTTCCTGCACGATACGCATTTCGTCGGTGCAGTCGGTGAAGACGGTAGGCTCCACGTAACAGCCTTTCGCCATGTCGCCTTCGGTGATACGGGAACCGCCTGCCAGCACCCGCGCGCCTTCCTGCTTGCCGATTTCCATATAGCTAACCACTTTCTGGCAGTGCTCTTCGCTGACCAGCGGGCCGAAGTTGGTTTCCGGCTTAGTCGGATCGCCGCACTTGATGCCGCGCATTTTTTCCAGCAGACGCTTTTCAAACTCCGCTTTTAAAGAGCGATGAATAAACACGCGCGTGCCGTTGGTGCAGACCTGGCCGGTGCTGTAGAAGTTGGCCATCATGGCGCCGTCTACGGCACGTTCCAGCTCGGCGTCTTCAAAGATAATCAGCGGCGATTTACCGCCCAGCTCCATCGTGACCGACTTGAGGTTAGCCAGCGCCGCATCCGCCATTACGCGTTTGCCGGTGTTGACTTCGCCGGTGAAGGAGACTTTGGCAATTTTCGGATGCTGGCTCAGGCCCTGGCCGACGCTTCCGGCGCCCTGCACCACGTTAAAGACGCCGTCCGGCAGACCAGCCTCGGTGAAGATTTTTGCCAGCTCCAGCGCGGTAAGCGGCGTGACTTCGCTGGGTTTGAAAATCATGGCGTTGCCGGTAGCCAGCGCGGGCGCGCTTTTCCACATGGCGATCTGGATCGGATAGTTCCAGGCGCCAATACCGGCGCAAACGCCCAGCGGCTCGCGGCGTGTGTAGACCAGCGCGCTGTCGCGCAGCGGGATGGATTCGCCTTCGACCGCTACGGCCAGGCCCGCGTAGTATTCCAGCACGTCCGCGCCGGTTACGATGTCCACCGCTTCCGTTTCGCTCAGCGGTTTACCGGTGTCGGCGGTTTCCAGCGCGGCCAGCTCATCGTTGCGCTCGCGCAAGAGCGCCACGGCTTTTAACAGTACGCGGCTACGTTCAACCGGCGTATAGCTACGCCAGATACGCTGACCGGCTTCGGCGGAGGCGACCGCGCGATCGATATCCTGCTGGCTGGCCGAGGTGATTTCCGCCAGCACTTCGCCATTAGCGGGGTTGATGGTGGTGAATGTTTCGCCTTGACCCGCTTCTTCGCGGCCATTGATGTAAAGTCCACGGCGTTGCATATCGGCCATGTCTCCTCCTTTAAGGGTTAGGTTGCCGGGCCGGAAAGCCACAGCGCAAGATTTTGATAGCAAAGCTGACGCGCATCGAGCAGGCCCTGCGCCATCGGCTGGGGCGCCAGCGTCATGCGCAGCCACAGGCCGTCGATCAGCGCCGCCATGCTGGCGCCCGCCGCCCGCGCCGCATCTATCGGCAGCGCTCTGGCGAACTGCGCCGTCAGGTTGGAATGCAGTCGCCGGTCGTTGATTCGCTGCAAACGCTGCAAATCGGGCTGATGCAGGCTGCTGCTCCAGAACGCCAGCCAGGTTTTCAGCACCGGCCCGGCAATCTGCGAATCGTCGAAGTTGCCATCGATAATCGCGCGGATCTGCGCCTGCGGATCGTCGGCCGCGACGCTGCGGTGATGCTCGACCGCCCTGTAGAGATCCAGCAGGATCTGACGCATACAGGCATCCAGCAGGCCGTTTTTATCGCCGAAGTAGTGGCTGACGATCCCCGTGGAGACGCCCGCCTCTCTGGCTATCAGCGCCAGGCTGGCATCGGCCAGGCCGACCCGGTCTATCACCGTCAGCGTCGCATGAATTAACTGCGCCTGGCGGATGGCTTTCATTCCAACTTTTGGCATCGCTTAATCGGTTTCAGCTATTGAATAAGAGAGATTATAGACTTTTTATATTGAACGTTCAATCAAGAAAAAAATGACAGGCGTGGAGGCATGAAAAAAGTTAACGAAACA
The DNA here is from genome assembly GCF_051400835.1 of Erwinia artemisiae. Taxonomy (NCBI): domain Bacteria; kingdom Pseudomonadati; phylum Pseudomonadota; class Gammaproteobacteria; order Enterobacterales; family Erwiniaceae; genus Erwinia; species Erwinia artemisiae. The sequence goes on from NZ_JBLFFM010000001.1 coordinate 720,793, forward strand.
GCAACGCGTGGAATCAGGTTAACCTTCTGTATTTATGCTATTTATTTGCGGATGGCGTGTTAATAAATGAGCGAGCAACAACGGGCGCAAATGCGTTGTAAAGAAGCCTTTCTGATGACCTTATGCAACGGTCTGGCCAGGATTTAAGCGCGGTCTGGCAGGCTGGTGTACCGGCTTAACGCCTGCCAAACGCAGTCGGGCGGCCTGTGCTGGCGAACCAGCGTCGGTAAACATGCCAACGGAGCTGGTCGCCCGAGCCCCGGCTTTACCGGGGACGAGCTGTCAGCGCGGATTTTTGGCCGTCAGGCCATCCAGCTTTATAGCTAATTGTTCAAGCACAAAGCCCGCCGGATCCTCAAATCCGCCGTTCTGGGCGACCACCTGCAAACCTTCCAGCAGCAGCGTAATCTCTTTTGCCAGCGCCTCTGGCTCGCCCGCGCCTGCCTGGCGACACAAGGCCGCCAGCCGCTGAAACTGTCGCTGTTTGTGGGCAAAAATAAGCGCTCTGACCTCCGCGAATTGCCCGGTGGTTTCCGCCAGGGTATTGGTAAACGGGCAGCCCCGCTGCAGCGTGCCGGTAAGATTATCTGCCAGGAACCGCCCGAACCCCATAATCTGGGCGGCGGAGTCGTCCGGAAACCGTTCGGCAAGCCGATCGAATACCTGACTGTAATCCTCAACCAGTAACTGTATCCATTCCAGCACCAGCGCTTCTTTGGAAGCAAAATGTCGATAAAGCGTCATCTTGGTGGACTGCGCTTTTTCGGCAATAGCGTCCACGGTCACGCGAGTGATGCCGTCCTGATAAAAAAGCGTTTCCGCCGCCTGGAGCAGGCGATCGCGCGGGGGAAGGCGTGGCTGTGAGAGTCTGGGCATAATTCCTCGTTGCAACGATACTGGATAGTATTATACGATACCAATCGGTATCATAAGATACTAACCAGTATACACCTTCAGGGTGTTGTCGTCTTCTCAGCCACGAATCGGATTTTTATGAATCTTTCAGACTATACATCTTGCGACGCTGTGGGCCTCGCAGCGCTGATTACCCAGGGCGAAGTCAGGCCTGAAGAAGTCAAAGAGGCGGCGAATAAAGCCATAGAAAAAGTGAACGGCGAGGTCAGCGCCGTGATTGAACTCTGGCAGGATGAACACAGCAATCTGCAAGGCCCGTTATACGGCGTGCCGATGCTGGTGAAGGATCTCGGCGTGTCCGTTAGCGGCCGCCGTAATGAGCTGGGGAGTCGGCTGGCGGCGGGGTACGTGTCCGCGCAGGATTCTGTCCTTACGCAAAAAATGCGCCAGGCCGGGCTGGTAATGCTGGGCCGAACCACCACGCCGGAGCTGGCCACCAGCACCACCACGGAACCCAGCTTTAACGGCGGCACCCGCAATCCCTGGAATAAGCGCTACAGCGCCGGGGGATCGAGCGGCGGCTCTGCGGCGGCGGTGGCGTCAGGAATGGTGCCCGCCGCCCATGCCACCGACGGCGGCGGCTCGATCCGCGTACCGGCTGCAGTCAACGGGCTGTTCGGCCTGAAGCCCAGCCGTGGCCGCATCAGTATGGGCCCGGAAGTGGATGAAGTCTGGTCGGGCCTTGCCGTGCATGGCTTCGTCAGCCGTACGGTGCGCGACAGCGCGGCTCTGCTGGATGCCGTGCAGGGCAATACGCCCGGCGATCCTTTTATCATTGCCGCTGCGCATCAGACGCTGAGGGAGTGCGCCGCGCAGGAGCCGGGCAAGCTCAAAATCGGCGTGATGACGCATCCTTTAAATGGCCAGCGCAGCGAACCGGAAGTGGTTGCCGCGCTGGATCAGACTATTGGACAGCTTATTGCGCTGGGACATCAGGTAGAGGAAGCCGCGCCCGATATCGGCAGCTGGGACGCTTTTGTAGAAATGAATACGCGGTTCTGGGCATCGAATACCGCGGCCTGGATCGACGCGCTGGCCGCCATGATGAACAGGCCGATTAACGCCGACACGCTTGAGCCTGCAAACCTGGCGCTGTGGCGGCTTGGCCACGAGCTGACCGCCGTGGATATGATTGGCGCAATGCATATGCGCAACGCCGTGACCCAAAAAATGGGTCTGTTTTATCAGCAGTACGATATGTTGCTGACGCCTGCCCTACCCGCTTTGCCCGTAGAACTGGGCCGCTACAATCTTCATCAGGGCAATCTGGACGGGCGCGGCTGGATGCATCACGTTTTTGACCAGTCTCCTTTTACCGCCCTGGCTAACGTTTGCGGCACCCCGGCCATGTCGGTACCGCTGGGGTTCAGCCCGGCGAACCATCTGCCGATCGGTATGCAGTTTTTAGCAGGATTTAATCAGGAGCCGGTATTGTTGCAGCTGGCGGGCCAGCTGGAGCGGGCCTGTCCCTGGCGCGATCGCAAACCCGCCGTCTGGGCCGGTCATTAATCTGCACTGACCGCTTTCTGCCTGTGCAATATGAATAAACAATTAAGGAGGCAGGCCCGCTTTTGACAGAGGCGGGCCTATGCGAAGGGCAAGGAATTTAACGCCAGAACGTTTATCTTACAGCACTTCAATCACCTCAAATTCTTCTGCGATCAGCTCCATATCGTCAGAAAAATACCCTTCGCGGGTGAAAAACCGCTGATACTCTTTCTGCCAGTATTCAAGGCTTAAATCGCCTTCACCTTCTTTGTGGGCAAACGCCTCCGTAACATCACAAAAACGCACCAGCCGCATTGAAACCAGTCTGGTCACGCAGACCGGGACGTTCTGACCATCAAGGATGATGTTATAGCTCCCAATCTTAGGGGCAGGCTCTTCCTGCTGGTAAGAGGCAAGAGATCCGCAGGAGGCCGTTTTGATCCCTTTTTTAATCAGGTCAGCAAGCTGGCTGGCCAGTTCCGGACTGTCGCCCATTTGCCAGGCATCTGCGCCTGGATACTTCGCTTTTAATACCTCAACTGTAGCCATTTACAGCCCTTTTTAATCGTCGATGAAAAACGTCATACAGGGTTTTAGCATGAACTGTCCGGACATTAACAGTGAGGCTTTCCCTCTGGTATTGTGGTCCGCTGTTCGCTCACAGTAGACTTTAGCCTGCACATGTCCGCTTTGTGCCAAAAGCGGACGTATTATCACTACTTTTCTGGTTACTGCTCTCAGTAGTGATACGCAGCCTGCTCGTTTTTTCCGGTCTGTTACAGCTGATTCAGACATCATGACATAACCTGCGGTAATTATCGGGTTCAATCCCGTAACGCTTCATTTTGTTATACAGCGCACCGCGTGAAAGATTGAGCGCGATGGCAACCTGACGCATATTTCCCTTTTTTTCTATCAGACAGAGTTCTATTAGCGACTTCTCGCCATCCTTCAGATTAAAACTTTTAACGCTCTCGCCTGGTATATCGAAAATGGCACAGGCGGGCAGACGAAGCTCCTCAGGTAGATCTTTATCACTGATTTCGTCCGTTTCGGTCAGGTTGATGGTTCGTTCAACAATATTTTCCAGTTCACGCACATTTCCGGGCCAGTCATAGTTTTCCATCATCTGCAGCGCCGAACCGGAAAGTAATGCGCGTTCACGATTGAGTGCGCGGCAGATTTTTTCGCAGAACCAGTCAGCCAGCTCTTTGATATCTTCTTTTCTTACACGCAAAGGTGGAATGGGCAGACTGATCACGTTCAGGCGAAAATAGAGATCACGACGGAATGAGCCATTATCAATATCTCTTTTCAGATCGCGATTGGTTGCAGCAACAATACGCACATTGACTTTTAGTGGTTGCTTCCCGCCGATGCGCGTAACTTCACCTTCCTGCAGAACTCTCAGCAAACTGGCTTGCGCATCGAGCGGCATATCACCGATTTCATCAAGGAACAACGTTCCTCCATCTGCCAGTTCAAATTTGCCCGCTGCGCCACCACGTCTTGAACCGGTGAATGCGCCATCCTCATAGCCAAACAGTTCGCTGAGCACAAGATCACGAGGAATTGCGCCACAGTTAACGGCAAGGAACGGACCGGTATTGCGATTACTGCCATTATGGATGGACTGAGCAAATAGCTCCTTGCCGGTACCGCTTTCGCCTGTAAGCAGTACGGTACTATCACTGCGTCCAGCATTACGTGCTTTATTACGCGTATCCTGCATTATGCGTGACTGGCCGAGAATCATGTCAAAGGTATAGCTGGCACTACTGCCAATAACACGACGCGTCATATCACGTATACGGCGGTTATCACGCATAGAAATGACGCGGCCACCTTCAGGTGTGATAACAACTGAAATCACGCATGAAATACGCGAAACCGGGCCTGGACAAAAAGTAATGTTGCGATCTTTGCAGGCTGGCAGCTCTCTAAATGAACAATCATCCGGCAATAATACTTCATCAGCATCACGGAAGCGGACATCTTCCTGTATACCTAATATCTGGCGGGCATAACGGTTTAACTGCCGAATTGTGCCTTTCTCACTGACAACCAGAACGCCTTCATTCAGCGATTCCATTACCGATTCCTGCTCATTTACTAAATGACGCAAAATCAGCTGCTGTGAAATTGCCTCTGCAGCGGCCTGAACGGTTCCGAGTGTGTGGTAGTGAAAATAGCCAGGATTTGCAGTCAATGTCAGCACACCCAGCATAACGCCATTTTCATCCCGGATGGGAGCCGCAGCGCAGTGTTTGCCACGAATACGCAGCGCTTCTTTATAATTTTCTGCGCTCAGCATATAGACCAGTTTGTTCTCTTTAATGCAGCGACCGGTGCAGTTGGTACCGGATATTGCCTCACTGAGAATACTGCCTACTGGCGTTAAGTCCTGGCCACAATAGTGCATCGTTACACCATCAGCGTCGGTCAGATTGATGTGACCATCGGGATTATAGGCGAGCAGATTACGCATGATATCGCGCGCTATTGCGATTAATGCCGAGTTCCGTGCCATTACTCTGCGAAGTTCGTGCTCAGCGCACAACTGGTATTCGAAGCGATAGGCATCAATACCTTCGGCATGGCTACGTATCCATGACGCGTGAACAGCCGGGCGTAAGCCTTTCGGTGCATTTCCCTGCTCGAAAGCTTTCCAGGCTATCCCCAGTTCTTCGATGTATTCGGCAAATTTCTGCGCATGGTTCAGCTTAGCGATCAGCTCCCATTCCTCGTCCCACGTTTTTTCGTTGTTATGGTTCATAAGTTTCATTGTGTGAGGATTTTAATGCGTCCATTCTATAGACATGTTACGAAGACATGTCCTTTTTTTAAACACTTTGTGATCGTCATCTTTTTTTATTCCCAAATAAAACAGTGAGGTATGAGTTGGCACATTCATTGCTAACTAGAAAGGTCTTACCTACAAAGACAAAACATAAAAATCAACGTGGGGAAATAATGAAATGTCTACACGAAAGCATAATGTGCCTTACCTCATTTTCATCTGTGCCATCGCATCAGTTAGCGGGATCATTCTTGGCTATGACGCCTCTGTTATTTCAGGCGTTATCGAACCACTGACTGAACATTTATCGCTCACGCCCGCTGAAAGTGGATGGGCGGTTTCTAACGTTATTTTAGGATGTGTTATCGGTGCCTGGGGAGTGGGGCGCCTCACTGACCGTATTGGCCGTAAAGCTACATTAATCATTACTGCAGTTCTGTTTGCCATTTCAGCAATCGGTGCTGCACTCGCCAACGACCTTACCTGGTTCGTTATCTATCGCATGATTGGCGGTCTGGCCGTGGGAATGGCCTCTGCCGTCACTCCACTTTACATCGCAGAGGTGTCGCCGAAAGATCTGCGCGGGCGCATGCTGGGTATGCAGCAGATGCTGATGGTGAGCGGCCAACTGGTGGTTTACGTGGTGAACTACCTGATTGCCAAAGGCGCGGCTCACAAATGGATTGTGTCGATGGGCTGGCGCTGGATGCTGGCGTCAGCCCTGATTCCCTGCGTACTGTTCCTGGTGATGGCCTTCTTTATGCCTGAATCACCACGCTGGTATGCGATGCATAACAGAAAAGACAAATCGCTCAAGGTGCTGACCTCTCTTTCCAACGCAGCGCATGCTGAACGCTTATACGCCGAGATCCGGAGTTCTATTGATGTTGATTCCGCCTCAACCAGTGAGCCATCGCAGCGCGGCATCCTTAAGGATAAAAAGGCCTCTTATATTCTGTGGATCGGTTGTGCCATTGCCGTGCTTCAGCAGGTTTCCGGCATCAATATCCTGATGTATTTCGCACCATCACTGCTGCAGAACGTGACTGGTAATACACAGGACTCTCTGTTTCAAAGCATTTTCCTGGGTCTGGCTCTGTTAGCGGGTGTCAGCATTGCGTTGGTTGCGTTTGACCGCGTGGGTCGTATCCCATTACTTCGCTGGGGTGCTTTAGGTTGTGCTGCCTTCCTGTTCTTCACTTCCTGGGCCTTCATGAACGAAGCCAAAGGTTACCTGCCGGTGGTTGGCTTAGTGGGATTTATCTTTGTGTTTGGCTTGTCCTGGAGCCTCGGTGCCTGGCTGCTGATATCAGAAATCTTCCCGAACCGTATGCGTGCTGTAGCGATGGGCTATGCCTTCTGTTCCCTGTGGGTTTCAAACTTCATCGTTACTCAGAGCTTTCCAATGATGAACCGCAGTCCGGCACTGATGGAGCATTTCCATGGCGCCTTCCCGCTGCTGCTATGCGGTGGTTTCAGCGTCATCGCTTTCTGGTTCGTTGGCCGCTTCCTGCCAGAGACAAAAGGTGTATCGCTGGAGCACATCGAACCGCTGATGCTTTCTAAATCCCGTCGTTTTGGACGTGAGAAGCAACCGCTCGTCACACCAGAATCTGTATCCCAAAAGTAAGCCTTAAATACCCTACATATTGAGGAGAGTCACATGTCTTTAAAAAATATTGTGCGCGTTGGTCTGATTGGCGCAGGTCGTATGGGCAGTTTTCATGGTGAAACGGTTGCTCAACGTATTCCAGGTGCAACTTTAATAGCAGTTGCAGATCCTGTTCCAGGCGCCGCAGAGAAACTGGCCGCTAAACTGGGCGCACAAAAATCCTATACCGACCCGCAGGCAATGCTGAATGACCCTGACATTGACGCAGTAGTTATTGCATCTCCAGCGCGTACTCACGCTGAACTGGTTGTAGCAGCAGCAAAGGCGGGTAAAGGCGTTTTCTGTGAGAAGCCAATGGCTGTGACTCTGGAAGAGGCGGATAAGGCAATCAACGCCGCTGAAGAAGCCGGTGTTACGTTGCAGGTTGGCTTCAACCGTCGCTTTGTGAGCGGTTTTACTGCCGCTTACGAAGAAATCAAAGCAGGTAAAATTGGTGTGCCGCAGCTGCTGCGTTCAACCACACGCGATCCCGGCCTGGGCGATCCTACTCCAATCCCACACTGGACTATTTTCCTGGAAACCCTCATCCACGACTTCGACATCCTGCTGCACCTGAACCCGGGGGCGAAACCTACCCAGGTTTATGCCGTTGCCGATGCTTTAGTTCGTCCTGATTTTAAAGACCGTGGATTGCTGGACACCGCCGTAGTGAATATTCGTTTTGATAACGGCGCAATCGCTACTGCTGAAGCTAACTTCCAGGCTGTGTATGGCTACGACGTGCGTGGTGAAGTGTTCGGCAGCAAAGGGATGCTGCAGGCTGGCAATATGAACGTGAACAACTGCGTGCGGTACACCGCAGAGGGTATTTCAATCGATACTGCACGCCGCGATACCGATCTGCTGCGTGATGCCTATGTAGCAGAGCTGACCGACTTCGTGCGTTGTGTTGCGACCGGTGAAACCCCGAAGGCAACGGGCGAAGATGCCCGCAATGCGCTGGAAATCGCGCTGGCATGTATTGCATCTGTTCAACAGTCTCAGCCGATCAATCTGTAAGGATTATTCATGTCTAACTATTCATTATCCGTATGCGCTGAAATGGTGTTCCTCGATCTGCCATTCATTGAGCGCGTGGAACGTATTCACTCTATGGGCTTCGGCGTTGAAATCTGGGACTGGACCCAGAAAGACATCGAAGCGCTGGTTAAAACCGGTGCCCGCATTACTTCAATGACCGGCTATATCTCAGGAAACCTGACCGATGACGAAGAGATTGCACAGCTGCTTTCCAGTGCTAGCGAGTCGATTGAGGTTGCCCGTCGTCTTGGCTGCCCGTCACTGAACCTGCACGGAACCGGTTTGAATAATGTCGGCCTGCCTGTGAAACCAGTTGAAGTAGTAACCGGTGACATGTGGCTGAAGGCGAAGAAAACGCTGGATGCGCTTGCAAAGCTGGGCGAGAAAGCCGGCAAAGTGTTCACTCTGGAGAACCTTAATACGGCCGTTGACCATCCGGGTACGCCTTTTGCCAAAGCGGACGATACGCTTGCGCTGGTTGCCGCAGTGAACAGCCCATACCTGAAAATGAACCTTGATATTTATCACGCGCAGATCGGTGAAGGAAACCTGGTTGAGCTGATTCAGAAAAGCGAGAAGCACATCGGTGAAATCCAGGTCGCTGACGTGCCGGGCCGGAAGGAGCCGGGAACGGGCGAGATCAACTACAAAACTGTTGCCGGGGCGCTGCAGGGCATCAACTACCACGGCGTGGTAGCACTGGAAGGTTGGGCATCAGGTGATTCTGTAGCGGCGCTGGAAGCTTTCCGCGAAGCGTTCACTCTGTAATATCTGACACCCACTAAGGGCTCTGAGAACCTCCTTAGCATCGCTTCTCAGATTACAGGAAGCGGTGTTTTTTATTTTGAAGGATATAAATATGAGCGTATCAAAGCGTATTCTTGTTGGAGTGAGTCCCCTGTCCTGGACCAATGACGTACTGGAAGATCTCGGCGGCGATATTCCGCTTGAAATCTGCCTTGAAGAAGCCGCTGCCGCTAGCTATGAAGGGATTGAGTTGGGGCGTAAATTCCCCAGAACGATTAATACACTCCAGCCGATTCTCTCCAACGCCAAACTCAAGCTGGCATCCGGCTGGTTTAACGGTTTCCTTGCTGAACGTAGCGTCGAGGAAGAGCTCGAAGCTGTTCACGATCACGCATTACTTCTGAAGTCTCTTGGAGCGAAAGTAATGGTTTATGGTGAGTGCGGTGCTATGCCAGGCAACTCTCCTCTGGATGAGCCATTATCACTTTCTCCAGCTTTAGGAAGCATCAGTCTCGAACAGTATGCGCAGAAGGTAAATAATCTGGCTGTGTCACTGTTGAAAATTTACGGCTTGCGTCTCGCTTACCATCATCATTTGATGATGATTGTTGAAACTAACGATGAGTTGAAAGCATTCCTGGAAGCGACTGATGATGTAGTGGGCATCGTGCTGGATTGTGGCCATGCAACAACTGCTGGCGTGGACATTACCTGGGTGCTTGAAAACTATGGCAACAGGGTGGCACACATCCATATGAAGGATGTGCGTGGAGATGTATTAGATGATGTGATCAACAATGACTTGAGCTTTAATAATGCTGTCAGAAACGGTCTGTTCACCGTTCCCGGAGATGGCATCGTTGATTACACCCCAGTAATTAATTTCCTGAAACAATCAAATTATAGTGGTTGGATAATTATTGAGGCAGAACAGGACCCAGAAAAAGCACCGCCATTAGAGACTGTCAAAAAAGCGCGTGCATGGGTTAAAAATGAGATTGGAATCTGAGTCGCCACTAAAAATTAACCATCGGGTTAATACACAGGCTCGTCTGGCGCTCATTTAGCGCCTTTTTTTAATATGAAATAAATTGGCCATTATCTCTGGTATTTACTGTAATAGACTAACATTGGATGATTAGTAGTTGGATGAAAAAAGGATGGTGCCTTGCGCACTGTTACTTACCCGGGCATTTATTAATACAATACGTTATTTTTAAAGCCACCAGGAGGCAGTGAGAATAATTTTAGCTACCGTTTTTCACTCAAAGCGCATTTAAGCTCCTGCCGGACGGCTTTATGCTGAAAGTTTAACCGGAAATATAGTCTGCAGTGTACATTTTTCGTCAGCTTTATTCAGGCTTTCGGTGCAAAAGTTCGCAGCCAGATAATCGACGAGCCGCTTCGGTGGACGACCGGTAATTGTTTACACAGAGTTGCTGACCAGGGGCGATAAAGTGTCGCCGTGGTAACTTCCGATTCCATCTTCGTCATCGGTGTATGTTTGAGCAGCTATTCAACATAGCGTCAGGCGTAAGGTCGGGCACATCAGCCGGGCAACCAGAGAACGAGGCAAAGTGAACGGTAATCTGATCGATGGTCAGCATCTCCGGGCAGGTTAGCGGTAATATACGCCCTCCGAACGCTTGAACGAGCAGCAGTGCGGCCATTGATGCTGCTATATCCCCAGGTGCAATTGTCGCGAGCGATGTTCCCCGGTGGCAGGCCATAATGTCCGCTTTTCGCTCAAAGCGGACATCAGTCTGCGTGTCAGCCCGCTTTGTGCCAGAAGCGGAAATTAATGATAACAAAAAAATCACCATGACATGCACCTGTTAAGAATATATGATTTATATATATAACGTTACGGAGTGTATGTTTATGGGGATTGTTAAAATTTCAGATTTGCTGCATGAAGACGTTCGTGATGCCAGTAAAGCTATGGCGCGCTCAGTGAATGCGCAAGCCGAATACTGGATCCGCCTCGGTATGATGAGCGAACTCTATCCGGAGCTTAACTATCAGCAAATTAAGCTGATGATGCTGAAATCAGGCTCCGACCGTTTAATGGAGGTGATCAATGCCATCAATTCCCATTAAAACCGGCGATGAACTTACACGTCAGCGTCATGCAGGGATGCTGCTTGCTTCCGTCTTTGAAATGCTGGACACGTTTATTGTTCCGGGCGTCACTACCTTAGACATCAATAACCAGGCAGAAAGATTTATTGTCGAGCAGTTGCAGTCCCGCCCGGCCAGCAAAGGACAATACGATTATCCTTACGTGCTAAACACCTCTGTAAATGAAGTCGTTTGTCACGGCATCCCTAAAGCTAACGAGCACCTGAAATCCGGTACTATCGTTAACGTAGACATTACCCTGGAGAAAGAAGGACTGATTGCTGACTCCAGCAAAATGTACCTGATCGGAGACGTTTCGCCTTTAGCACGCCGCCTGGTGAAGAAAACCTGGGAAGCTATGTGGCTGGGCATTAAAGCGGTAAAACCGGGTGCGACGCTGGGAGATATCGGTCATGCCATTCAAACTCATGTTGAAAGCAACGGCTATAGCGTTGTCAGGGAATATTGCGGGCACGGTATTGGCAAAGAAATGCATGAAGCACCACAGGTGCTTCACTACGGTAAACCAGGTAGAGGAGAAGTGTTGCGGCCGGGGATGGTTTTTACCATCGAACCGATGGTAAATCAGGGCGACAGCAAAATAAAGACCAAAAAAGATGGCTGGACAGTGGTGACCCGCGATAAAAAACTCTCTGCTCAGTGGGAACACACCATAGCAGTGACCGATGATGGTTTTGAAGTCTTAACGCTGCGTAAAGACGAAGTTATACCAGACCACATTACTTAGAACCTTATCTCTGCGTAGAAAAAAAGAGTAAAACCGCAGAGAGTTCTGCCTGCCCAGCCGAAGAACGCAATAAGCATTTTCTTTAAGATTGCTGATAAAGAATAACGGAAACGCCATGTCCAAATTTAATATCTTAAGATAATAGTAGCAGCGAATAAACGTCCGCTTTTCGCTCATAGCAGACTTTAAGCCAGCTGCAGGAGTTGACCTTGCCTTGCACCATCAGAATTTGGCGAGCCGGAGGAGTCCAGAAGGATACTTTTCTTTTTTCTGATTACAGTCGGTTTCAGCTGCAGGCAGAGCATCTACAAAAGCCTGATCCTACCCACGTAATGTGGACACGGCCCTAAGCGAGGTTTTGGTTTTCAAACTGTTCCGGGCTAAGACCGCCACAGGCACTGTGACGACGCCAGCGATTGTAATCGCACTCGATATAATTAAACACTGCCGTTCGCATTATTTCCCGGCTGGCAAAGTTCTCTCCGTGGATACATTCCACCTTCAGTGAGTGAAAGAAGCTTTCCGCACAGGCATTGTCGTAACAACAGCCTTTAGCGCTCATACTGCCCTGCAGATTATGCCGTTTCAGTAAGCTCTGGTAATTCGTTGAACAGTACTGACCACCCCGGTCTGTGTGCACGATGACATTTTCCGGGCGTTTACGCCGCCATAACGCCATCTGCAGTGCATCGCAGGCAAGCTGTGCCGTCATCCATGAGGACATCGACCAGCCAATGACTGACCGCGACCACAGGTCAATCACCACCGCCAGATACAGCCAGCCTTCACCGGTGCGCAGATACGTGATGTCACCCACCCACTTCTGATTCGGGCCGCTGGCGTAAAAGTCCTGATTCAACAGATTCTCGGATACTGGCAGACCATGCTCACGGTAACTGACCGGGCTGAACCGGCGCGAGGCTTTCGCCCGCAGCCCCTGACGACGCAGACTGGCGGCGATAGTCTTGATGTTGTACTCCGGCAGTTCATCAGCAAGACGAGGTGCTCCATAACGCTGTTTTGCCCTGGCAAAGGTCTGTCGAACCGCATCATCGCAGACAAGTCGGAACTGTTGACGTCGGTTTATCTGGTGACGACGCTGACGCCAGGCATACCAGCCACTGCGGGCGACCTGCAGTACCCGGCACATGGCTTTAATACTGAACTCAGCCTGATGCTTTTCGATAAAGACATACTTCATTTCAGGCGTCTGGCGAAGTATGTCGCGGCCTTTTGGAGAATGGCCAGCTCCTCGTCCCGTTCAGCCAGTTGGCGTTTGAGGCGGGCATTCTCAGCGGCGAGTTCGCTCTCACGTTCAGAGGACGTTGCCTGTTGCTGCCGCTTGCTACGCCAGGTGTAAATTTGCGACTCATAAAGGCTGAGTTCGCGGGCGGCTGCGGCCACACCAATGCGCTCGGCCAGTTTCATGGCTTCGTTGCGGAATTCAGGTGTATGTTGCTTGCGTGGCTTTTTGGTGGTTGATACTGATTTTGTCATGTGAGTCACCTCTTGCTTGAGAGTTTACTCACTTAGTCGCGTGTCCACTATTGCTGGGTAAGATCATAGCGTTTTTTCATGATGACAAGCACTATTTTTAGTAGGGACGATTCATTATTTATTCATTTTTTTTCAGCTATCTGTTTGGCCTTAATCTTAAGGTGGACACACTGCAAGTGATGAAAGGTGGTGCCTGGTCAGTTTTTTGTAATAAATTCACCAACTCCATATCTTTTCATTCAGTAAAATTGAACAAAAAGACCAATAATTTACATTATGTTACTTTTATTGACTTAAAATAAACTTAATAATGACATAACTTACAAAGCATTGATGACCGCCGCTTTTCCGGAAAATTAATTATATATCAGAGAGAAAATGATTAACCCTTTTCTTTTGCAGAAAAAAAACCTTAAAAAAGTAATAAAAATTTTTATTTCCGTTAGTAGCATTTTTATAAGTTCGGGCGTTTTACCGGCCAGTCAAAAGATAGACATCCAGGATGAACGGGTTTTGAATAATCCTCCTGAAATAATTAAGAAAGGGGATGTTCTTTACTTTGACGGCCAAATAACAAATGAGGCCTATGTATTATTCTTAAAAGAAATCGGCAACTCCAGAATCAAAACCGTCTCTGTTAACAGCATTGGTGGAGATGTGGAAAATGCTTTATCCATAGCCAGTTACATTAAAAAAAATAATATGGATATAGAAGTTCGCAGCGTCTGTGCCTCTGCGTGTGCTAACTATCTATTTGTGGCAGGTAACCGTAAATTAATTAATAATGATTCATACATCCTGTGGCACGGTGGCGCCAACGGACCAGAGCAAGAAGTTGAAATTTCTGGGGATATAACCCGCGCAGAATTTTTCAGGCTTGAATCCGTTCAACAGATAAAGAAAAAGGAAGCACTCTTTTACAAGGAGGCAGGGGTAAGAAATGAGATATGTTATTGCCCACAGCTAAAAAATAACTATCACGATACTTTCCCGGAAAAATGGTTTTCATATTCTCCGGAAGATATGAACAGATTTGGCATAAAGAATATCTCTTTTGCCACTACACCTTCTCAATGGCTTATGTCAATGAGAAAAAAACACGTCATCTTTGCCCATTATTGTAATCAGGGGAAGTAACAATGCGTGAACTTTCTTTGAATGAAATGGATGTGGTTGCTGGTGGTTTTTCAATTGGTAGCTGCTCAATTGGCGGTTCCTACTCTTCCACGCATGACGGTCACGGTGGCTCTTCAACATCAGTGAGCGTTCATGCAGGCTGCGGCATTAACGCACCGGATGCAGGCAGAGGTAACAGCGGTAACTCCGGCAAATCACACTCTGGCCGCAACGGCAATAGCAAAAGCGACCGTGGCGGCAAGCATTAATTCTTAGCCTCAGTTTAATGCGGCTTCAGGTACCGGTTGCCGCATAATACGGTTTGTTACTGACAGGAAACCCCTCTGATTTTCGGGGCATGCAGGGTAACATGAACTCATCTCTCTATCGGCAGTCGGCTATTACACACAGAACTAACGTATGGAAAGGAAAAGCCCTGCTGGTGCGTGGACTTCCAGTATGGGTACATCTGCTTATTACCGCCATTTTTCTTATCTCACTTACTCTCCTTCTTACTTTTGGTAGTTATACACATCGTGTAACCGTAAGTGGTGAGCTTGCATCCGTACCTCGCCCTGTTACTGTCGCGTCTCCGGATCAGGGCTTTGTTATAAACAAATTTGTTAGCCCAGGCGATAATGTCAAAAAAGGACAGCCGCTGTATGAGATTGATATTAGTCGTACAACACGTTCGGGTGTGGTCAGCGTGCAACACAGACAAAGTACACAAGAACAACTTAGAATCGTCGATGATATTATAGGGCGCCTTCGTGAAAACCGGCGTATTACTCTTGCCACGCTTGAACAGGAAAAGGCAAGTTATGCTGCGGCATTTGAACATTCCACTAAAATTCTTAAACAGGCAGCTTCAGGCCTGAAAGAGATGAAACAAAACATGGAAAGCTATCGGCGCTATCAGCAGGCAGGATTAATAAATCGCGATCAACTTTCTCAGCAGACCTCTCTTTTTTATCAGCAGCAAAATGATCATCTCACTTTGAGCGGTCAACGTGAGCAGAATGCATTACAGGTTCTTGCGCTTGAGGGTGATATACGCACACGTGCAGCTGATTTTGACAATGAAATATTTCGCATGGAAATGCAGCGGAGTGTACTGGCTCGTCAGAATACAGAAGATGATGCTTCCGGCACGCTTTTAATTACCTCTCCGGTTAATGGTCGGGTAGATACGGTCAGTCTTACATTGGGGCAAAGCACCCGTTCGGGCGATACGCTGGCACAAATTATTCCGGATGTTAAACCACACTGGGAACTGGTGATGTGGATCCCGGACAGTGCCCTGCCCTTTATAAAAACCGACGCGCCGGTCAATATTCGCTATAGCGCTTTTCCATCGGAAAAATTCGGGTTATTTCCCGGCCGCATTGCAGAGGTCTCGGTCACACCTGCCGGTATGCAGGAACGTTCGCACTGGGCCAGCGCACCCGGCGCTGATACAGGTATACCACAAACCTGGTACAGACTAACCATCACACCTGACGTGACACATTTTGTATGGCAGGGGCAACGTCTTAAAGCGGGCAACGGGCTTCGGGCAGACTGCACGCTTTTTTTGGAAAAGCGCCGGCTATGGCAGTGGGTTCTGTCGCCGCTTTATGAAATGCGGGACAGCACGCGCGGAGCAATTAATGGATAACGAAAAACTTGCCTGGCTTCAAAGACGTCTAAATTTTTCTCCTCGTCGTCGGGTGCCCCTCATCCTTCAGACCGAGGCTGCGGAGTGTGGACTTGCCTGTATGGCCATGATCGCAGGCTGGCATGGTCATCATACAGATTTGTTTACATTGCGCAGTGAAAGCGGCCTCTCTTCACGTGGGGCAACGCTGGGCACCCTGCATGCCATTGCTGGCAACCTTGGACTGGCCGGGCGGGCACTGTCACTGGATCTGGAAGAACTTTCAGCACTGCGATTGCCGTGTGTGCTCCACTGGGATTTCAGTCATTTCATCGTGTTGGTCAGTCTCAAAGGTGACAAGGCTGTTATCCATGATCCTGCATATGGCCGACGAACGGTCAGTAGTCAGACACTGTCGCAAAGCTTTACTGGTGCTGCGCTGGAGTTATGGCCCGATCGTAATTTTAGCCGCCAGAAAAAGTCATCACGTGTCAGACCTACAGAGTTGATACGTGGTATTACCGGTTTTGGCCCGGCGTTGATTAAAGTATTTTGTCTGTCTGTTATGACTGAATGTATCAGTCTGCTGTTACCGGTAGGTACCCAGATTGCCCTCGACCATGTTGTTCCCTCTTCCGATCGCGGGCTCCTGGAGCTGGTTTGTTTGTCTTTAGGGATGCTAATTCTGCTGCAAACAGGTCTTAATTTGCTTCGTTCCTGGACTGTGATGATTACGGACACTTTGACAGACATACAGTGGAAAGAAGGATTATTAAGACATTTATTGTCGCTTCCCCTGCCCTGGTTTTCAAAAAGGAGAATGGGGGATATACAGTCCCGTTTTGCCTCACTTGGCATTCTGCGGGACAGCTTTGTTCACGATATTACCGGTAGCATCATTGACGGCATTATGTTGATTGGCTCACTGATCTTGCTGGCGGTTTACGGGGGGCCTCTGCTTTGTTGCGTGGTGGTTGGCTTTGTGCTGATAGCGGTTTTAATGCGTTTAATAACTTTTCCCCGCTATCGCCAGCTGGCTGAGGAACAACTGATAAAAAATGCAACGGCTGCTTCGCATTTTAGCGAGTCGCTTTGGGGCATCGCCACACTCCGGGCACAGGGTCTGGCGTCGCAGCGTGGGCGCAACTGGCTGACGCTGGAAGTTGAAGCTGCAAATGCCGGCGTTAACCGACGCCGCTTTGATATTTTATTTAATGCAGTTAGCGGGCTGACCGGAGCCCTGGATAATATTGTCATCCTCTGGCTGGGTATCAGCGCCGTGATGACGCACAGTCTTTCATTAGGCGCATTTGTAGCGTTTGGCGTCTTCAGAGAAATGTTTACGGGACGGGCGCTTTCCCTCACTGAGATGTTCCTGCGATTAGGAATGCTTTCATTACATGGCGAGCGGATCGCAGATATTGCGCATACTACGCCCGAACCCATATCACCCTTAACGGAACAATTTAAACCTGGAAAAGCTATCGTGCTGGAAGCGAAAGAACTTTTGTTCCGTCATGATGCCCAGTCTTCGCCTGTGCTACAGGATTTAAATCTTACTCTTTGTGCAGGAGAAAGTGTTGCTATTACCGGACCTTCAGGTTGTGGTAAGACCACGCTTATGAAAATATTATGTGGACTTGTGCCACCTTCCGGAGGAAACGTTCTGGCTGATGGTAAAGATATCTATGCAGGCGGTGTGGAAAGCTATCGTCGGGCTGTATCCTGCATTCTCCAGGAGGATCGTTTGTTCGCAGGGTCAATGCGGGAAAATATTACCGGGTTCGGTGACATGCCTGATGAGGCCTGGCTTGAAGCGTGCGCCCGTCTCAGCCACATTCACGATGACATTATGGCATTGCCTATGGGCTACGATACGCTAACCGGGGAGCTTGGCGAAGGATTATCAGGCGGACAACGGCAGCGCATATTTATTGCCCGGGCTTTATATCGACGGCCCGGCATACTGTTTATGGATGAGGCAACAAGTCATCTGGACGAGCATAATGAAGCGCTGATCAATATGGCTATACGTGGCCTGAATATTACCCGTGTCATCATCGCTCATCGGCCTTCCACCATCGCCTCTGCCGATCGGGTAATCAATCTTTCAGTTGTTCATAAACGCATCTAATGCCGGGGCTGCCATAAGCCCGCCTGGCTTCATATACCGGGGCCAGGTTTTGGCTGTTCGCTCCTCACCCTGCTGCGGTGCGCCTCAGCCATAACCCGGCCCCGTTGCTTTGACTATATATGTCCACAAACGTTATTCACTCTGTTTTATGTGCATTAAGCAGCTCAGAAACACATTTCGGATTAGCCTGCTGGTTTGCGTCACTCAATACTTTGTGAATGCTGTTGTTCTTCACAACCGCATTCTCAGCAACCATACATCTTATGCACGCCGACAAAAGCATAGTCTGAAGCCATTCTGTAGGGTGGTACTGAATCGCCAAGGTTGATATAGGCAAACTCCGGCTCTGTGCGCCTGATCATGACGCTGAAGCCAAGCACATCGGTATAGAAGCTAAGGGAAGCGGGAAGATCTGTTACGGTCAGCTCGGGAACCATGCGGTTCCAGTAGGGTTCTTTCATGTCAGTCATTTTTTTCATCCTTTTTTGACTGACGCAGCATACACCAGATGGCTTGTGCGGGGTTCGTGGCCGGGATGGTATGTTCAATTCGACCTGGTAGCAGATTCAGATGAGGAGGAGGCCGCCTCATGGCTGCGGCCAGCAAATTACTACAAAGGGGATACAGCTTGAACATTGTGCTGGAAGACGTAAGGATCAGATAGCAGCTCAAATTGCTCGTCGTCTGGATAGGTGACTGCAATCTGGTACTGTTCGCCTGCAAATGCTTTCACTGCCTCAAGATCTTTCCAGTAAGTTGCCAGGAAGAAATGTTCCCATTCACCCTGTGTCTCTCTGCGTACATATGCTCCCAGATTTCCTGGTGTCCTCTCTGAATGTTCAACACCGGTCTTTTGCAGATGGCTTGCAAAGCCTTCTGCATACTTAAACGGTACGCATCCGTGCCATGTTCTGACAATCATGTGTCTATCCTCATGTTGTGGAAGGGTTTAACCATAACATGGGATGGAAAGAGGTGGGATTCGTGATCAGATGTTATGGTAAATACAGGGTGTCTGAAGAAGGTGCATCGGATTACTGCATTACTCAGAGAGCCCGGAATATCCACACTGTAATGGGATACAACAGGTAAAGAATGACGACGACTTGCAGCCCTTTGAGCAGCCAACGGGTACGACGCCAGAGGTGACGTTCCTTTTCATTGGCTTCCTGAATGGATTTCTGTATCTGATCCTGATGAGGCACAGCGTCATCCTTGATTGAGGGTTATCAGAGGTTCCAGCATAACGGAACACGCTTTTTCATCAAGTGCATCACCCAGATGTTATGGTAAATTCAGGTGACCGGCAGGTATGGAAGAGATTTGACCGTCGGGCGCCAGCCTACCCGTTAACTTCACTCTGCAGGAGTGATAGCATCGCCCGGTTTACTGGCATGCCTGATAACTTACAGGGAGCGTTTAATGCAATTAATGAGAATGACCTACGACGATCTGACCAAGGGCGGCGGCGAGGCAAAGCTGCACGTTTACGGCGTGGGGACCTTTCCAGTCTTTTCCGGCCAGAAGCCTTATACCAACGATCCAAACTGTACGTACAGGCCTAACAGCGCCATTCCGGTCGGGCGCTACTGGATCGTTCCGCGCCCTGAAGGCAGTATCGCGAACCGGATCAGAGGATGGGCCGTCGACACCTGGAACAGTTCAAATCATTCAGAGTGGTTTGCGCTCTTTAATTCGGAAACGATGAATGATTCCATCCTGATCAACGGCGTTGCCCGCGGCGGCTTTCGCCTGCATCCCCTTCGGCCGGACGGCTCCGGAGAAAGTGAAGGGTGCATCACCTTCGTGCGGCGCGCTGATTTCTACACGGTAAGGCATGCGCTGCTCCGGAGAAAAAAAGTTCGCGTGCCGGGTTCGCGAAACGGCTTGATGGCATACGGCTACGTTGAGGTTCAGGGAGAAAGTAACTTTGCAAACTGCAAAATTCGTTAAAAAAACAGCGGGGTTTTTCGTCTGTTTTATTGTGGCCTTTATGGTGTCACGTTACGGGATGCCGCTCTATCCGCTGACGGCGTGGCTCGTTGAACATTCTTACCAAATTTTCAGCGGTTACCAGGATGACGTATATGAAGCCGGTACGGATCCGGTGACGTTTTTTTCTCTTATGACTGTTATCGCGTTTTACGCTCTGGCCATGTACTGGCTGGTAAAAGCGGCAGTTAAAAAAGTAAAGCGTGGATAGGCTGATTGCAGTAAAAGCCGGGGCGCTCTGTTGGTTTCTGATATCAGGCCGATAACAGGATCAACAACACCAGGCGCGTTACGGCAGTTCATAAGAAATTTCTTTTCAGCACCCCATACGGGGTGCTTTTTTATCCTTTCCTGCAGTTCTGTATGAAAAATCAACGCAACAACAGGTTCGCAAGCCGGATGTTATGTTCAATCCGGTGGTTTTGCAGATTGTCAGCAAGTAAGGTGCATCGTCGGGATGTGAACGGGATGCGTCCGCTCTTTGCTTGTAGCGGATCTGACAGCCAACTGGATTGACTGCTCTGTGCCAGAAGCGGACGTTGCTACCCACCCATTGGATTAAAATTTTCGATAATACTTTTAGCTGTACACTGCTCTCATTTGTCATTGAGTAATCCATTCTTTCAATAGCCTGACCTATATAAATCGGATGCAATTTTTCCCGGAATGTGTTAAGTAAATAAAAAGCCTGTATAAATGGAAGGATAAGGATGCATATTGATGAAATTCCTGCTTATTTATTGCAACACGACCGTTTTTATCTGACTGCTCCAGACCTGAGTCGCTCAGAAGAAATGCAACTTAAACTAAATGGATTTACTTCGATTCATCATGAGTTTCTGCTTTGGTCCCCTAACTTTCATTCCTTTTCTTCAGTCAGGGATAATATGTTGGATGCAGCAGATAATTTCCTGAATGACAGGGTGGAATATAAGTTTTTAATTATTGAGCGTACGTCAGATGAGCTATTAGGTTGTATAAGCTTATTCATAAGGAATAGTGCTATTCCTTATTTCGAGATAGGCTACTGGCTTGCCACGGATGCGATGGGAAAAGGCATAATGTCCGAAGCATGCAAGCTGGCTACAAAAATAGCCTCGGAATTTTTTAACGCTATAAGAATCGAAATTCGTACTGCCAGACGTAACGTTCGCAGTCAGTCTGTTGCATTAAAGTGTGGGTTCAAACTTGAAGCCATATTAGCTTCTGATCGACTCGACAGCACGGGAGTGATTGACGATACCTTTATTTATAGATACAACAGCTGATTATACCGTGCCCGGAAGCTACAACGTCCGCTTTTTGCTCTTAGCGGACGTTCATCTGATTCCGTCCTCTTTGTGCCATAAGCGGACGTTGGCTTATGCCAGTTAATAGAGCCAGGTCACTTCATCAGCCGGAAAAATACTAATTATCAGTTTCGGTTAGTGACGGATTTTTCAACGAGTACCGTCGTGGCGAACATCCATTGAGTCGTCGAAACGCCGTACTGAACGCAGCTTCTGATTCATAACCTAGTGAGTGCGCGATTGCAGAGACAGATTCAGCGCCACTGGTGAGCCGGTGGCATGCAATCATCATCCGCCATCGTGTCAGATATTCGATTGGCGACGCGCCGGATAGACTTTTAAACCTGAGAGCGAATTTGGATCGAGACATCCCGGCCTCCTGCGCAAGTGCCGGCAAGGTCCATCGTCTTCCCGGGCTGGCATGAATTGCGCCAATGGCAGCCGCGATCCGCTTATCACCAAGTGCAAACAGCCAGCCGACGCCTTTTCCCACGCCGTGATCCAGATAAAGCCGCAGCGCCTGGACCAGCATCAGATGCGCGAGATGCTGCACAATAAGCCTGGCGCCCGGCTGTGCTCCGAACAGTTCCTGGCGCATACGATCGAGGGCCCATCGCAGACCTGTCTTGTCGTCTTCATCGCGGAGCCGAATGATGGCTGGCATTGAGCCGAGAAGCATATCGACATGGTCGCCGGCAAAGCCGAAATGGCCGCCGAGCATTGTCGTTTCTCCCCCGCCGTTCACCGTTGCGATCCCGCCGTTCCAGTCTTCTTCAGGTATGGTAGCAATGCCGATCGGCTCGAAGGCGAGGTCTTGGGCAATCAGGAACCGACGTCCGTTAGGCAGCAGGACGCAATCACCCGCCTTAAGCTTTATCGGATCCTGCCCATCATCGACGGCCAGCCAGGCGCTACCCGATACCAGCGCAAAATACTTGAGGCCAGAATGCTTCCCGAACTGAAGCGCCCATTCCCCCCCGAAGTCAAATCCACCCGCGATGTAGGTTTTCGGCGTCAATAGCGAGATGATATCGGATAAAGGATCAGCAATCATGGGGACAATCTCGAAAGTAATAGGGATATTCAAACATAGTTTGTTTCGACTTCCATGGTTATCCTTATTTCGAAGCAGACGCACCGGCTGCTCCCCGTCAAAGGATATTTTCATGATCAAAGTCGTTATCGCTTTCAAGCGTCGGCAAGGTATGAGCATAGAGGAATTCAGGAATTATCGTCGCGACGTTCATGCTCCACTGCTTTTTGCCATTCCTGAAGCAAAGATGATCCGCCGCTTTGTTATTTCATACCCCACGGATTATGCGTCTTCAGAGCTACCCCGGTTTGACGCCATGGTGGAGGCGTGGTTCGACAACGCTGAAGAGATGGATAAACTCTTTCTGTCAGACAACTTTGCAACCCGGGTGGATCCGGACCACGTAAACTTTATCGACCTGAGTTCCGTAGTCCGGCTCGTGACCGAAGAACTCATCGTCGTTGAATAACGACCCCGCCGGGGACGCAGGACGAAAAGCGTGGTCTGGAACGGCGATCGCCCCGGCCTTATCAGGGATAAATCATGTCCGCCTCGTGCCAAAAGCAGCTAGCGGTGCTTTAGGTTAGAACCGAAGTGGAACGCCTCATAGCTGTTTGGTCTTCCACCTCATCGGGCCTGGCTGCCTACCCTTCCTGGCGATCTGCGCCATATGCCACGGCTTTCATTGCTTGCAGCGCGTGCAGACGCATTTTTAACGCGGCTTCAATATTGTCGTAGGCTGTGCTGCCCAGCGGCAGACGTAATGGAGGGCTGGCAGCATCTGCCGCCGCGATCATAGCCGTCACGCATTTTTCAGCATCGCCTTTAATTACAAACTCTCCGGACATCAGTGCCGCCCGCAGTTTCCCCGCTGCCGTATCACGGTAGGCCGGTAAGGCATCAGCAATATCCAGCCCCGCACCAAACCGCGTCGCCGTCGGCCCCGGCTCGACCAGCAAAAAATCAATGCCAAACGCCGCTACTTCCTGCCGCACCGCTTCGACAAAACCTTCAATTCCCCATTTAGTGGCATGATACAAACTGAAATCAGGATAGGCGACCTGGCCGCCTTCCGACGACACCTGCATAATGCGCCCGCCACCCTGCTGCCGCAAAAAGGGAATCGCCGCGCGGATAAGCTGAATCGACCCGGTAAGATTGGTGGCAATCTGACGCTCAATTTGCCTATCGCTTAGCTCTTCCGCTGCGCCAAACAGGCCGTAAGCCGCGTTGCTGACCACAATATCAATGCTTCCCGCCTGAGCGAACGCCGCCTCAACGGTGGGTTTTATCGTCGCTTCCATACTGAGATCAAGCACCGTTACCTGCAAACGATCGCCGTATATTGCTGACAGACCGTCTAATACTGCTCGATCGCGGACGCTGGCAAATACTCTGTCGCCTCGGGCCAGCAGCGTTTCACACATCAGGCGGCCCAGGCCGCTGGATGCACCGGTTATTAGCCAGGTTTTCATTAGGGTCTTCTCCATTCAGTGAACCGAAGGACAGCATAAACCGAATAATTGGTGGCATAATCTCCGCAAATCAGCATGAGGTGGTGGGAAATATTCAACAATGAAACGACCTTCCTGGAATGAATTGCAGGCGGTGAAAACCATTGCCGGGCAGCGCAGTTTTCGTCGCGCTGCTGAGGTGCTGGGACTTAAACGCTCGACGCTTAGCCATACTGTCAAAGGACTGGAGGCAACACTTGGCGTGCAGCTGTTCCATCGCACAACGCGCAGCGTTGCGCTGACCGAAGCGGGTGAAATACTGATCGCGCGCCTGGCGCCGTTACTGGCGGAAATGGATGACCTGCTGAACGACGTTACCGCCAGCGGTCAGCAGCCTTATGGCACGCTGCGCATCAGTGCCAGCGATGCAGCGATTAGCCTTCTGCTGGAAAAGGTGCTGC
The DNA here is from genome assembly GCF_051400835.1 of Erwinia artemisiae. Classification (NCBI taxonomy): domain Bacteria; kingdom Pseudomonadati; phylum Pseudomonadota; class Gammaproteobacteria; order Enterobacterales; family Erwiniaceae; genus Erwinia; species Erwinia artemisiae. Next base: position 744,916 of record NZ_JBLFFM010000001.1, read on the forward strand.
CGACATTTATCCAGCAAAAGCCGGGGATTGAAATTGATTTAGTGGCGCAGGGGCAACTCATAGACATCGTGGCGCAAGGGTTTGATGCGGGCATTCGGCTGATTGAAGATGTGCCTAAAGACATGGTTGCCATTGCTCTGAGCGGGCCGCTGCGCTTTATTACCGTGGCCTCGCCCGGTTACTTAGCCGGGCGGCCCAAAATCATGCATCCGCAGGATCTGATGCAGCATACCTGTTTGCGCCAGCGCTTGCCGGGCGGTAAACGGTATCACTGGGAATATCAGCAGCATGAGCAGCAGTTTGCGCTGGATGTGCCGGGCAGCCTGACCCTCGACAGCAGCGCTTTAATGGTGGAAGCGGCTGTCGCCGGGCTGGGTGTGGCCTATGTCCCCGAGCGCTACGCCCGACAGTGGCTGGACACGCAGCGGCTGGTGACGTTGTTGGACGACTGGACGATTGCGTCACAGGGCATCGCGCTCTACTTTCCGCAACATCGCCATATGTCTGTCGCATTACGCCTGTTTATCGACACGGTAAAAGCCGTTATGCGCGACCGGGCATAGCCTAATCGCTTTATTTTATTCAGAAAAGAGGCCAGGCACGGGCCAGAGAATAAGAAAGGTGGGTTGAGTAATCGAATTACTCATTTAACAGTCGGTAGAGCCACCTTAATTTATGCCTCTGGCCCGTGAATTCAGGGAAATATTTTTTGCCTGTTCAGATATGATTTTTCATATCTGATGAGTTGGGATGCGGGCAATGACCTTAATTTCAAAGTCGAATCCCGCAAGCCATGTCACGCCAACGGCAGTCCAGTTTGGATAAGGGGGATGGGGAAAAATCGATTTCTTCACCTGCATAATTGTCGAAAACTGATTTTTCGGATCGGTATGATAAGTCGTGACATCAATCAGATCGTCAAAAGTACACCCCGCTGCGGCAAGCGTGGCTGCTAAATTATCAAACGCAAGCTGCACCTGCGCGGCGAAATCAGGCTCCGGCGTACCGTCGGCGCGGCTACCGACCTGGCCGGAAACAAACAGCATATCACCAGAACGGATTGCGGCAGAATAACCATGTTCCTCATAAAGAGCATGTCGACTAGCAGGGAAAACCGGTTCACGATGGGCGATGGCCATACGATTTCCTTTGATTAGGTCGGGTTGGAATGCGGGATGCGCAGCGCACAGGAATGATCTAATATACGCTGCGTATGTACAATTAATCACACATACGCGTCGTATGTCAAATAACATACGCCGCGTATGGCACAAGGATATCGTATGGCCACCAAGAGCCGCGCCGAACTGATGAAAGAAAACCGCATAAAACTGATTGCGGCGGCACGAAAAGCATTTGCAGAAAAAGGGTTCGCAGGCGCATCAATGGATGAGCTTACTGCCAGCGTGGGCCTGACGCGTGGCGCGCTTTACCCCAATTTTGGCGATAAAAAGGGGCTGCTTGCGGCGGTTGTCGAACAGTTAGATGGTGAAATGGCGCAACGTGCTAAAGCTGCGGCGGCTACGGCTGGCAATGACTGGGAAAAGTTAATAGCTGAGGGCATCGCCTATATCGAAATGGCGATGGATGCAGAAGTACGGCGCATCGTGCTGCTTGATGGTCCGGCCTTTCTTGGTAACCCTTCGCAGTGGCCTGGTCAAAATAGCTGCCTGGAATCCACTCGCCAGAGCATTATAAAAATGAGCGCAAGCGGCGTCATAAAACCCGTCGATGCCGATGCCGCCGCACATCTTTTAAATGGTGCCGCGCTCAATGCGGCCTTGTGGATAGCAGCCAGCGACGATCCGCAGCAGGCGCTGCCAAAAGTTATTGAGGTATTCAGGCTACTGGCAAGTAGCTTACTCACCCGCTCGGGTAAAGAGGAGTCTGATTAGAACGCTGTCGCCGGTTCAGGCTTTTGCAAGCAAAAAAATAGCCGCAGGAGCAAAGCGATAATTTCTCCTGCAGCCCAGAGGAGATATTGAAGCAAACTTCCCGCTTCAGACACTCGCACCCAGCGCTTTATCAACGGCAGCTTCGCAGTGGATCAGCGTGGTATCGAAGACAGGGACGGAAACGTTATCCCTGTTAAGCAACATGCCGACTTCGGTACAGCCAAGGATCACACAGTCAGCGCCGTTGTCAGCTAAACGCTGTGCGATATTTTCATAAACAGCGCGACTGGCCGGGTTTATAACGTCCTGGCACAGCTCCTGATAAATGATGCGATGAACCTCAGCCCGATCGGCATCATTCGGTATAACGGGCTGAAGTTTTACCGCCCTGAGCCGATCAAGATAAAAAGCTTGTTCCATCGTAAATGCGGTTGCCATCAGGCCTGGCGCTTTAAGGCCCGCTGCAAGGATCCGAGCCGCCTTTGCATCAGCAATGTGCAGCAGCGGAATGGAAACGCCGCTCATCATTTGGTCCGCCAGTTTATGCATGGTATTTGTCGCCAGTACGATAAAGTCGGCCCCGCCGCGCGCCAGCGCCAGCGCCTCCTTATTTAAAAGGGTGCGGCGTCGTCCCATTTTCCGCTGGCCTGCAAATGTTCAATGTTGGCAAAATCCAGCGAACGGATAAGCAATTCAGGCGAGTGTAAACCGCCCAGACGCTGACGAACCAACTCACACATTTTCCGATAATAAATTTGTGTTGAGGCTGCTGACATCCCTCCCAGGATCCCAATCGTTTGCATTGCGTTTCCTTAAATTTTTTTACCTGTTCAGGGTGGTTACTCCAGCTTATCGCTGATAGCGGGCAGAGTGCGCCAGTTCATATCTGTTTTGGAACTAAAGCAGGCCTGAGCACGTAAGCCCATCGTTTACTGCCATAGCCTTGGGATCCTTATTTTAAGCCGTAATCCGGGTGATACCAAAGCGCAGTAAAGCAATAGCATACTTACCTGAAAATGTATGTCGCCCGGCCTGTGGCAAATAATCATGCAGGTCTGCCAGCGAGCGCCTTTCCCGGCATCCTTTTTAAGGATCAGGCCTTTTCGCCCGGAGCCTGCCCGATACTAAGGGGAAAGTGGCGCACTTTTAGTACGCCACCCGACAGTTATAACAGCGGCAGTTCCAGAAGCTGCCCTCCCTCTTCCGCAAGCCGCGTTAAATAGTGCGACGCTTCCAGAATCTGATAAGGAAAGTAGAGACCCGGCGCCACCGGTGGTTTGCCATCCAGCCCGATCAGTCGTTCAAGAAGCAGGGCAATGCTCATGCCTGTCAACGGTGCTGCTCCCCCCGGATGAACGACCGCATTGCGGGTACGAAGAGCCTGCCCGGCCTGATCCAGGCCTGAAATCTCAATAATGATTTCGGTGGAGAATGTTCCTCCTTTGCGCCGGCTTGAGCTGATACCCATGCCGAGATCGAACAGGACGCTGTGCGCACCCGTAGCAGTTGCCAGCCCAACCACGTCAATCGACGAGAAGCCCGTGGCGGGGATTTTGGTGCCGTCGAGCGCTGAGAAGGTGCCCTTAGCCTCATCGCCCTCGCGCCACAGATAGACGCCGGCCCGCCGCGTGAGCGCTGCGGGCAACAGGTGGTGCAGATGGTCGAAATCAGCGGCGACCGCAGGCCCGCCAACATCCTGTTCATCGACTAACGCCCCAATGCGGATTTCATGAACCTGGCCAAACGCTTTGCTCAGATGAAGCGCAGGCACCGTCGTGGCACCGACCAGCCACTCATAGCCGAGCACCACTGCCGACGCGCCCGGAGCGTGCATAAAGCTTGCGATTTCCGGAGCAATCTCGAACACGCCAGAAGAAATACTCAGATGGGGTACGCCTCGTGACTGAGCAAAGCGGAGTGCAGCAAGCGTATGGTCTTTATAGAGGACGACCACCGCACTGATTTTTCGCTCGCCGAGGCCAAGGTCTGCACGGGCGGTGTCAATCGCTATACCTTCCGCACCTCCCATTTTTGCGGCGGCGTGCTGCGCCCTGGCAAGGTCGCGCCCCCCTATCAGCAAGGGAAGATCGGGATAAGCAGCGCGTATTGCCCGGGCAGTCTGACCACCAATAGATCCGGAGCCGCCCAGCAGTAAGACAGGAGCAAATGACATAAGCGAGGTTCCTTGTGTGTGATAAGCTACTATTGGTAGGAAAGATAGCACTCCACAGCAACATAAGCTACTTTTAGTAGGTTTAATGAGAAAGAGAGAATGAAAGAACACAAGGCTCCGGCTACCGGGTCGCCTGCCCGGCGCCTGTCGAAGGCAGAACGGCGACAACAGCTTCTCGATACCGCGCTTCTGATCGTGCGCGAGGAAAATGCGGATCGCCTCACGCTGGGCCATCTGGCCGTGCGTGCAGGCGTCTCGAAACCTGTGGTTTACGATCATTTCGCGACTCGTTCGACGTTACTGATCCAGCTGTACAGGTGGATAGATATGGAACGGGTAAGGACGTTTACTGAGGCCATGAGCGCGACTCCCCGAAGCCAGCAGGAAACGGTACAGATGCTGGCGAGCGCCTATATACACTGCGCCGCAGACAAAACGGACGAGTTTCACGCAGTGGGAGCGGCGCTGGCGGGGAGTGAAGAAAAGGCGGTCGTTTTCCAGGAACTTCTGGACAATTGTGTCGCCATGTTTGCGTCAATTCTGACACCCCATGTCAATATGACGCCCCAATCACTACAGCAATGCTGCATCGGCCTGGTCGGCGCGGGAGAAGCGCTGTCCGTGGCCCTTACCCGTGGGCGACTGAAGGAAACGGAAGCGGTTACAGCCTTCGCCTCGCTGATTGGCGGACTCATACAGACGGGCGAAGGCTGAAGGTCTGCGCAGATAACAGGCCAGGATATCAGCTTTTCGCCTGGCCCGGGGGCGGACGTGTTGTTTACATATTCTCTTCCAGAAAATCACGAATAGCAGGAATGATTTCCTTGCCGTGGGTTTCCAGTGCAAAGTGTCCGGTGTCATAGAAGCGAATCTCCGCATTGGGAAGGTCGCGTTTCCATGCCTCTGCGCCAGCCGGAAGGAAAAACGGATCGTTCTGCCCCCAAACTGCCAGCAAAGGTGGCTGATAATCACGGAAGTACTGCTGAAAATCAGGATACATTGCCACATTCGAGGCGTAATCCAGCACCAGATCGAGCTGAATATCCGCATTGCCCGGCCGTGAGATTTGCAGCCCCTCCAGCGTATATCCATCTGGCGAAATCAAACTCTTGTCGGTCACCCCTTCAAGATATTGCCATTTAATTGAGGCCGGTGTCGGAAAATGCTGCAGCGCATTCCGGTTCTGCTGTCCAGGGTCATGCCAGTATCTCTGGATAGGCGCCCAGCTCTCGCCCAGTCCCTCCTCATAAGCGTTGCCGTTCTGGGAAATGATGGCGGTCACGCGCTCCGGATGCGCGACAGCGAGACGCCAGCCTACCGGGGCGCCGTAGTCGTGAACCATAAGTGCGTAGCTATTGAGCTTAAGCTGTTCGGTGAACTGTCCGATGGTCTTTGCCAGCTGGCTGAACGTATAGGCGTACTCGCCTCTTGCAGGGGCTTCGGTAAAGCCGAACGCCGGCAGATCTGGCGCAATGACGTGATAGCGTCCGGCAAGTTCAGGTATCAGGTCGCGGAACATAAATGATGAGGCAGCAAAGCCGTGAAGCAGCAATAGGGCGGGCGCTTCTGGATTACCAGCTTCACGGTAGAAAATCCTTACGTTATCCACCTGCTCGTAGCGGTAATGAACCTGGCTCGCCACGGCGGATGCCGTGTCGTTAAGCAAAGGGGCAGCAGATGCTGATTTAGAAGCAGTCACGATCGTCTCCTGTAACCTTTAAAGTTAGAATTTGAAGGTTACATGCATTTTTGGTAACCTGCCAAATTAAATTTGTGGGTTACATAGCATGCTGGATCCTGACAACGCTTTTTCCGACGCCCCGTTTCTGGGTGATAACCTGGCCCTCGATTTTATTAACAGCGAGTATGTTGTGGAGGGTAAACGTCATGACACGCTTATCGACGATCGCAGCGTCGCAAGCTGGCTGATGAGAGCCGGACTCTTGTCCGACATCAACGATCGGCAGGTCCCGGATGGACTGCTTACTGAGGCTCGTGAACTTCGCGACGCGGCAAAGATCGTGGTGAACGCCGCCATTAACAGTGTTCCAGTGGATCTGGCTGTGATTAATCGGGTGCTTGAGCTGGGCCGCCCTGTCAGGAAGCTGGAATGGGACGGCGATTTGCAGCAATTTCGCATCGCCGTGTATCAAAATGCCACCAGCCCGTCCGGCCTGCTCTGGCCGATTGCCGAGGCTCTGATCAATCTGGTCACCAGCGATAAGTTTGAATTCGTACGTCAGTGTGAGGCCCATGACTGCATTCTGTGGTTCCATGATCTGAGTAAATCTCATCGCCGCCGCTGGTGCAGCATGACAACCTGCGGTAATCGCATGAAAGTGGCGGCATTTCGTGCCAGAAAGAAACCCGGATAAGGCAGATCTTCCGGGCCTGCACTGCGTTCCCGTCAGCTGTGGCAGCATCTCCGCCTCTTGCTCAAAGTGGACATCGGCCTGCACGTCAGGGCGCTCCGTGCGAAAAGCAGACGTGGGTTCCCAGGGGGGCCGTATGGTCAACTCAACCGGCCGCAATCAGCCGTTAACGTCAGAGCCTGGTGAAACTTAAACTACCTCGCTCAAACTTGTGTCAGCCCACCATCCACACAAATTTCCGCTCCGGCTATATAGCTGCTTTCGTCACTCGCGAGGAATAATGCTGCATTGGCAACTTCTTCAGGCCTGCCCATTCTTGCTAAAGGAATGGCGCTGATTATCCCGTTGCGTAGCTCTTCAGAGGCTGCCTGCATCATCTCCGTATCAACAGGGCCAGGGGCGACAACATTAATGCGAATGCCCCGCTCGGAGAGTTCACGTGTCCATGTGCGGGCAAAAGAACGAAGCGCCGCCTTACTGGCACCGTATACGCCATATCCCTGAGTGCCAAGGACATCGGCGACAGAACCTATCAATACTACGCTCGCGCCCGCTTTCATCAGGGGAAGTGCGGCCTGGAGAGCAAACAGCGGTGAGCGCACGTTCAAACCGAAAGTAGTATCAAAATGCGCTGGGGTAACTTCATCAAGGGTCGAATATGTCGACATGCCGGCATTGATCACCAGCACATCTATCTGGCCGGACTCCGTCTTAATCAGCTCAGCTATACGCGTTAGTTCGCTTATCTGACTGACATCGGCACGTAGCGGCCTGCCATCGCCGGCTATGGTGTGGCTGGCTGCTGCTAATTCCTCGTTGCGGCGCGAGGTGAACCAGGTTGTTGCCCCTTCACTGGCAAATCGCTGGCTGATAGCAAGACCAATGCCTTTGGCGCCGCCGAGTATCAGGGCAACTTTATTATTTAACCTACTCATCTGCTCACTCCTGTCGGGATGGAAAACAGATGATATAATTTTTATACTTAATAACAATTACGCACTTTGTTTATACCAGGTATTCCGGAGTATATCGCTATGAATCAGACTGACTGTAATGACCTGAAAGAAATAGGAAAAACCCGCCCGGTTCTTGAGAATATAACCAATAAATGGTCGATTTTAATTCTTACCGTGCTTTGTAGTGAACCCGTGCGCTTTAATGAACTGCGCCGCCGACTGGACGGCATTACGCACAAAGCTTTGGCTGATGCGCTTAAGCGGCTTGAGCGCAATGGACTGGTTCATCGAAAGGTACTGTCTGGTTCGCCGGTGAGCGTGGAGTACAGTCTTACCGCACTCGCGCAGTCGCTCCAGGACCCTTTTAATGCGCTGTACGAATGGGCGCTAAAATATGGCCCTGAAATGGCACAGGCTCAGTTGATATATGACGCTAAACATGCGGAAAAACTTTGCTGAATCAGCGAAACGTTGGGTAACCTTGCGATGAGCCGCCTGGCCTTTCGGGTTGTTGCAGGCTTTAAGGAGGCGAAAGCATCCGCTGCTTTCTGTTACGAAGAATTAATCGCGCAGCAGCGTCAGCACGTTTTGCGCCTGCTGGTTGGCCATCTTCGTGACCGCATTTTGCCCCTGCTCTTTGATCTGCGCCATAGCCAGCTTGCTGGCTTCCTGCGCGTAGTCGGCGTCCTGAATGCGGCTCTGTGCCGCCTGCGTCGCGATACTCTGCTGTGACAGCACCGATTTGTTGGACTCGTAACGGTTGATCTTCGAGCCATAATCGGAACGGTAGCTGCTGACTTTGTTCAATGCCGCATCCAGCGCGCCCATCGCCGTACGAATGGCACCATCGGTCAGCAGGCTGGTGTTGTCCAGACCCAGCGTTTTGGTATCGGACGGCGTCGGCCCCAGGGTATCCGACTGGATCGGCTGACCATAGTTGGCGCTGGTGATCACCTCTAAAGGCTGGCTCTGTTTCGGCGGCACCGCGGGCGTGGCAGTCGGCTGCGGCAGCGAGCCCCACGTCAGGTTGCTGTTAAACGAACCGTTGCCCACCACCACCACGATAAGATCTTCACTGACGTTATCAATGCTGACCCGTTCCAGGGTATTGCTGGTTACCGTGCCGTCGTTCGCCGCGCCCGTGGCCGCATCTTCATAGCGATCGCCGTCGCCGCTATAGGTGATGCTCATCCCGTTGTAGCTGGAGGTTTCGCTGCCGTTCAACGCCCACGCCGGGCCGCCTTCATTCAGACCTGAAGCGTCGTAGCTGGCGCCGCTGCTGAAACCGTTGCTGACGCTCATCAGCTTGCTGGTCGCGGAGGCGGCATCGGTGACGCCTTTACTGGCCCACGTAAAGTCGGGCGTGCCGCCTTCGATCGGCGTGCCGGCCAGATGCTTGCCGTCGCGCGTGAACAGCTGCACATCGTCATCCATGCTCAAGGAATCAACGGTAATAGAAATATTCGTGGTGCCGGCCGGAATATACGCCAGCGAAATCACGCCGGAGTTAAAGGAGTAGTTCTGTCCGGCTATCGGGAATTTAGTGCCGATAGGCGCAACGTTGCCCAACAGCACCGGCGGCAGCTCCGGCTTATCGGTCGCCAGAGGAAACTGCCCAAAAATTTCCGTGCCGCTGGCGATGCCGTTGATGCTTGCCAGCAGCTGTTGATATTCCGCGTTATAGCTCTGGCGGTCGGACACTGACATAGTGCCGTTGGCCGCGCGTACCGCAAGGCTTTTTGCCTTGATCAGCATATCGCCAATGTTGCCCAGCGCGCTTTCCGCCGTCTGCGCGTAGCTGATAGCGTCGTTAAGGCCGCGTGTTACCGCGCTGTCGGCGTTGACGTTCGCCTGCATACGGTTGGCGATAGCCTGCCCCGCCGCGTCGTCGCGCGCGCCATTAATGCGCAAACCAGAGGAAAGCCGCTCAATAGATTGCGCCAGCAGCGAGCTGTTCGCCGCTCGGGCATTGCCCGTGGCCAGCGCAGTTTCATTGTTGTAAATCGTTAACATTATCACTCTGCACAATTATTGAGGTAGTGAAGTTATCGGCTGCAGCCAGGACGGCTTTAGACGGCACGATTAATCTTTACACAACCCAAATAAATCTCGCCTTTCCGCGCCAGAGGCCAACATGGCGCACGGTTGGATAAGTTATTTTTCACTCATTAATAACTTATGATGCACTTAACTGCGCGGTTTTAGCTCGTTGAGTCGCGCCAGATGACGGCAGAAACGTGATAATCCTCTATTTTTTGTGAAATGGCGTGCATAAACCACGCATAATATTGCTTAAGTTTGCTGCGGTAAGAGAAATATCCAGCTGTTACAGATAGGTTATTAATAGGGCTTTTTGCGCAACCCTTAACCTTGATACAGAGCAATATGTTTAACATTTATGTAAAAAAAGCAGTTTATAGCAGGCACGGGCTTTTCAAATGTAATAAACACTAATAAAACTGCGCTTGACCTTATTTGAAAAAAGGCTTGCCTGACAGCACGCAATCGGCGAAATTAACCGCCGATTTTCCGAATTTATAACTATGCGGCTAAAGCCCGTCCTGATGAAAACCGACTTAATTTTCGCTTCAAATCAGGCGATTGACTCCAGAGGTATCCGTGTCAACTGCAAACAAACATCCTGAGAACACCAGTCTCAACGCGTTTAAACAGCCCCGATCCTTTTATTTAATTTTTTCGATTGAGCTCTGGGAACGATTTGGTTACTACGGCCTACAGGGCATCATGGCGGTTTATCTCGTCAAGATGCTGGGCATGTCCGAAGAGCAGTCTATTACGCTGTTCGCCTCTTTCAGCGCGCTGGTTTACGGCCTGATAGCCGTTGGCGGCTGGCTGGGCGATAAGGTGCTCGGCACCAAACGCGTTATCGTGCTGGGCACGCTGGTGCTGGCGCTGGGCTACGCGCTGGTGGCCTGGTCAGGCCATGACGTCAGCATGGTCTATATCGGCATGGCGACGATTGCCGTCGGTAACGGCCTGTTTAAAGCGAACCCCTCTTCGCTACTCTCTACCTGTTATGAAAAAGACGATCCCCGCCTGGACGGCGCCTTCACCATGTATTACATGGCGATCAATATCGGCTCCTTTTTCTCCATGCTGGCCACGCCCTGGCTGGCCGCGCACTATGGCTGGAACGTCGCCTTCTCACTCTCTTTTGTCGGCATGCTGATCACCCTGGTGAACTTTATGATTTGCCGCCGCTGGGTGAAAGATCATGGTTCTAAGCCTGACTTCCAGCCGTTGCAGGTAGGCAAGCTGCTGGCAACGATAGTCGGTATCGCGGTGCTGATCGTCATTGCAACCTGGATGCTACACAATCAGGGCGTCGCGCGTCTGCTGCTGGCAGTGGTCGCTATCGGCATCGTGCTGCTGTTCGCTAAAGAAACTTTTGCCTTACAGGGCGCGCCGCGCCGCAAGATGATCGTCGCGTTTCTGCTGATGGTGGAAGCCATCGTGTTCTTCGTGCTCTATATGCAGATGCCGACCTCGCTGAACTTCTTCGCCATCCGCAACGTCGAGCACAGCATCCTGGGCCTGACCTTCCAGCCCGAGCAGTATCAGGCGCTGAATCCTTTCTGGATCATGATTTTCAGCCCGCTGCTGGCGGCAATCTATAACAAGATGGGCGACCGCCTGCCGATGCCGCACAAGTTTGCGCTGGGCATGGTGCTTTGCTCCATCGCTTTCCTCGTGCTGCCGCTGGGTGCGAAATTCGCCAACGATCTGGGTATCGTGTCGGTGGGCTGGCTGATCCTGAGCTATGCGCTGCAAAGCGTGGGCGAGCTGATGATCTCCGGGCTGGGCCTGGCGATGGTCGCCCAGCTGGTGCCGCAGCGTCTGATGGGCTTTATTATGGGCTCCTGGTTCCTGACCACGGCAGGCGCTGCCATGGTAGCCGGTAAAGTTGCCAACATGATGGCGGTGCCGGAAAACATCACCGATCCGCTGCAGTCACTGCACGTTTATGGCGACGTCTTTTTGCAGATCGGTATCGTGACCGGCGTTATTGCTGTTCTGATGATGCTGACCGCGCCTAAACTGAACCGCATGACGCAGAACTGATATCGACTTAGTGCTGAAAAGGGTGACGCCACGTCACCCTTTTTTATTGACGGCCAACGTTGAGGCGGCAAACTCCACCGCCAGCCCGGCGGCGGGCAGCAGCTGGCGAAAACGCACTATTTTTTCCGGCGCGATCAGCAGGCAACGTTCTTCCCCCTCCTTTTGTGGCCAGACAAGCTCCGCCGTTCCCTGAATATGCAGCGCCGCGCCCTGATGAAAATCCATAATCAGCAGCGCGCAGCGAGGCGCCAGCAGCAGATTCCCCAGCGTATTCATATAACGGTTGCCCGCGTAGTCAACGATCGCCAGCTTCCCCTGCGTCATCCCGATAAAACCCGGCGGCCCGCCGCGATGGGAAATATCCGCGCCCTGCTGCGGCGCGCGGCTGGCGATAAAGCAGGTATCCGCGGCGGCAATCAGGTAGCGCGCATCGGCATCCAGCGCGACCAGCGGCTCCCGCTCCGGCTGTCGCAGCAGCTGGTGCTCAGGCAAGATCCGCCGCTGAATATATTTTGGGCAGTTGCCAAAGCTTTCCTGCACGGCGAGCGTCACAAAATCTGGCGTAACGCTGGCGATCGTGCCGTTGACCCGATTGCGCCGCCGGTTGGAAAAATCGAGGCCCAGGCCGCCCGCCGTCATGCCGGGTCTTAAAGCCGGCAGGCCGGGAAAGGTCGTTAAGGAAGCGGTGGCTATGCGCAGATGGTTCTCATCCGTTGCCTGCACAAATCCCGGCTCGCCCTGCAAAACGGCCGCAACCGGATAGCCGGCGGCATCGATCGTGCTGAAATAAAACTGGCTCAGCCCGGCGTAAAACAGCTGGTGCTGTTGCGGCATTGCCGTATAGATGGCGGCGCTTTCGGGGCTAAAGCCCGCCTTTTGCTGCGCCAGACGTTCGCCGGAGTGGAACATGGTTACGCTTCCTGTGGATGCGGCAGCGGCGGCAGCGCAATAAATCCCGGCAGCGCCTCAACGTTTTGCAGCCATTGGCGAATAGCCGGATAGTCGCGCAGCGAAATGCCGCCTTCCGGCGCGCAGGCGACGTAGGCATAGCAGGCCAAATCGGCAAGCGTCGCGCTGTCGCCCACCAGCCAGCTTTTGCCGCCTAAATGCGCCTCCATCTGCGGTAAAAATTTACGCGCTGTCGCCACTGCCGAGTCATAATTCTCTGGCGTGCCGAACTGTTTAATCAGCCGCGCCGAGGCAACCCCGTAGCGAATTTCGCCTGCGGCCTTGCCCAGCCATTGCTGCACCTGGGCCTGCTGATGCAGATCCTGCGGCAGCCACTGGCTGTCCGGCGCATAGCGTTTTACCAGCCAGATCAGTATCGCGTTGCTGTCGGTAATGACGTGCTCGCCATCCACCAGCACCGGCACCTGTCCCAGCGGATTCAGCGCCAGAAAAGCGGCGCTTTTTCTGACATCGGCACCAGCCTCTTTCAGGGTGGTCGGCAGGTTCAGCATAGCCAGCAGCAGCCGGACGCGATGCACGTGCCCCGAAAGTTCCGTTCCATAAAGCGTTAAGGTAGTCATGACGTTTCTCCTCTGTTTTTTCCAGCATACTCTTGCTGAAAACGGCGTAAACCGGCAAAGATAGCAATTCATAATTTCATAAAGTGAAACGGTGATGGATAAACTCGACGAGCTGGCGGTCTTTGTCGCCGTGGTGCAGCAGGGAAGCCTGGCAGCGGCGGCCCGCATGCTGCGGCGTTCTCCGGCGGCGATAACCCGCACGCTGGCCGCGCTGGAGCAGCGCCTGGCCTGTACGCTGATAGAGCGTACCACGCGTCGCCTGGCGCCGACGCCCGCAGGCGTTGCGCTGTTTGAACGGGCAAAAGGCGTGCTGGACGCTTATCAACAGGCGCTTTCCGCCAGCGACGGCAATCCGCTCAGCGGCCAGCTTAGCCTGACCGCGCCGGTGCAGTTTGGCCGCAGGCATGTCGCCCCGCTGGTGCTGACGTTTCTGGAGCGCTATCCGGATATCCAAATCGATTTACAGCTCAACGACGGCTATCAGGATCTGATTGAGCAAGGGCTGGATATGGCGGTGCGCATTGGGCAGCTGCGCGACTCTTCGCTGGTTGCCGTCGAGGTCGGCCGCGTGCGGCGCCTGCTGGTCGCAAGCCCGGACTATCTGGCCCGCATGGGCGAGCCTTTATCGCCTGCCGCGCTGGCGGATCACCATCTGATTGCCGGTGTGACAGCCAGTAAAACGTGGCGCTTTACCGCCGCTGGCTTGCAGGAGCGCGTTCGCATCACGCCCAGGCTAACCGTTAACGAGGTGGAAACCCAGCTGATCGCCGCCCGCGCGGGAAAAGGCATCGCCCGCCTGCTCTCCTATCAGGTTTACGAGGATCTACAGGCGGGAACGCTGTGCGAAGTGCTGCCCGCGTTTCGTTGCGCCGCCGTTCCGGTGCAGCTGGTGACGCAGAATGTCAAATATATGCCCGCCCGCGTGCGGGCATTCTGGGAGCTGGCTCGCGCCGCGCTGCCCGAGCTTGCCTGTTTTCAGACCAATAAGCCGGGCCAGCCCGAAAAAGAGATCGATTAAGCCAGCCGCGTACGCAAAGCCGCTGACTTTTTGAGCAGACGGCACTAAGCTAAGAACATCTTTTCCTCTGAGTCAGGGAGTACGCCATGAAACTGTTCTTTAAACCCGGTGCCTGTTCGCTTTCGCCGCATATCGTGATGCTGGAAACGGGCCTGGATTTCACGCTGGTCAGGGTCGATACCGCCGCCGGGATCACCGAGCAACAGGAAGATTACCGCCGGATAAACCCAAAAGGAAAAGTCCCCGCGCTACAGTTTGACGACGGCACCGTGCTGACCGAAGGCGTAGCGATTGTCCAGTATCTGGCGGATCTGAAGCCCGACCGTCAGCTGCTGGCGCCGACCGGCACGTTGGCGCGCTATCAGACGCTGGAATGGCTGAGCTTTATCTCATCGGAGCTGCATAAAGGCTTTTCGCCGCTGTTCAGCGATGCCGCGCCGGACGACTATAAAGCCGTGTTGCGCCAGCAGCTGGAGGAAAAATTCACCTGGATCGATGGCGAGCTGAAAGACAAACAGTGGCTGTCTGGCCTGCATTTCAGCGCCGCAGATGCCTATCTGTTTACCGTAATGCGTTGGGCGAAATTGCTGAAGCTGAATATAGCCAGCCTGTCGGCGCTGGAAGGCTGGTTTCAGCGCGTTGCGGCACGACCATCCGTAATTGAGGCCTTAGAGGCGGAAGGACTGAACTGAAGGCCTGCGGATGAGCCAGCGCATAAGGTGTTAAACCGCGTAGCGGCAATGCCTTATACTCTGCGGCTATTACATCTGGAGGTACTATGAGTTCCGTAATTGATATCCTTACCGCCCATAAAAGCGAGCGCAGCTTTACCGATCGTCCGATTGATGACGCTATCCTCGATCGTCTTGTTGCGTCCGCCTACCGTGCGCCAACCTCGGTGAACTCACAGCAGGTGTCGCTGGTTATTACGCGCAATGCCGAAGCTCGCGGCAAGATTTCCGCTATTGCCGGCGGCCAGCCGTGGATTGCCAAAGCGCCGCTGTTTATCACCTTTGTGCTGGATATGCATAAAAGCCAGCAGGCGATGGCGGCCATCGATAAAGAGCAGATTGCCCAGCAGAGTATTGAAAGCGTGGTCTCCGGCGCGACCGACATCGGCATTGCGCTGGGCGCCGTGATGACGGCCGCGCGGGCTGAAGGCCTGGGCATTGTGCCGATTGGCGGCATCCGTCGCGATCCGCAGGCGATGATTGAGCTGCTGCATCTTCCCGAGCTGACTTTCCCCGTGGTCGGGCTGGCGCTTGGCTATGTGGATGAGCCGGCGCATCAGAAACCGCGCCTGCCGCTGAGCACTTTCCGTCACGAAGAGCGCTACAGCACGGAAGGCCTGCAGGAAAATATCGCGGCTTATAATCAGGAGATGGTGCAGCACTGGCAGAATATCGGCCGCCAGGACGGCGAAAGCTGGAGCGAGAGCGTTTCCGGCTACTATCAAAATATCTATTTCCCGGACGTGCTGTCCGCGCTGCTTAAGCAGGGCTTCGGCAACGAGAAATAATGAGGTTGCCGGGCTGCTTTCAGCCCGGCAATATCAGAGTTTTACCGCATCAAAATGCTGCTGGGGATTGGCGATACTGTCCTGAGCCGCCACCAGCTGAAGCTCGTACTCCCCCATCTCATGGGTTTTCAGCATCACTTCATAGACCGCCGCCGTAATGTGCTCTAACGCCTCTTTCAGCCCCAGACCGTGCAGCAGATCCACCAGCAGCAGCCCGCTGGTCAGATCGCCGACGCCTACCGGCTGACGCACGCCAAAATCCACCAGCGGACGGCTGATATGCCAGGCCTCATCCGCCGTGACCAGCAGCATCTCAAAGCGATCGCTGCGCTGGCCTGCCCGCGCCAGATGCTTCACCAGCACGATTTTCGGCCCTTTGGCGATCAGCTCGCGCGCGGTGGCGATAGCCTGCTCCACGCTGTTGACCTCATGACCGCTGAGCAGCTCCAGCTCCAGCAGGTTCGGCGCAATAATATCGCTGGCGGGCAGCGCGCTGCGGGCATGAAACTCCGCCACGCCGGGCGCAACGATACAGCCCTTTTCAGGATGCCCCATCACCGGATCGCAGAAGTACCAGGCGTCGGGATTAGCCGCTTTCACCTGACGAACGATTTCGAGGATCTGCTCGCCCTGCTCTGCGGAGCCAAGATAGCCGCTGAGCACGGCATCACAGGTTTTCAGCCGGTCGATAGCCGCAATGCCGCTGACGATATCGGTCAGGTGGCTGGCAGGCATGACCACGCCGGTCCACTGGCCGTACTGGGTATGATTAGAAAACTGTACGGTATTCAGGGGCCAAACGTTTGCGCCCATGCGGCGCATCGGGAATTCCGAGGCGCTGTTGCCGGCATGGCCGAAAACGGTGTGCGACTGGACGGAGAGAATGTTTTTCATGGAAACCTTGCCGGAAAAAAGGGACGGGATGCTTAAAAGCGGGCTGGCGCGCCCCTGCTTCAGGACGCGCCTTTGTCTGTTCACGCCTGAAGCATTATTTCCAGACGATCAGACAGTAGTTCTTTTTACCACGGCGCAGCAGCGTAAAGCGATTAAACAGGCGATCTGCCGGTGCAAACGCGTATTCCGCGCTGAGCTGCACGTCACCGTTGATACTTACCGCTTTCGATTCGATCAGCTTACGCGCCTGGCCGCGAGACGGCGCTAAATCGCCGTCGACCATCGCCTGTTGCAGATCCTGACCGGCTTCCAGCTCAACAAACGGCATTCCGTCCTGCGCCAGCTGCTCAAAGTCCGCTTCGGTCATTTCCGCCAGGCTGCCGGAAAAGAGGCTTTTGGTAATGCGCTGCGCGGCGGTCAGGCCTTCTTCGCCGTGCACCAGCTTCGTGACCTGCTCCGCCAGCACATACTGGGCGCGAGGCGCTTTACCGCTGTTTTTGTCTTCTTCTTCCAGCGCATTGATCTCTTCAATGCTCATAAAGGTAAAGAACTTCAGGAAGCGGTAAACGTCGGCGTCCGCGGTATTGATCCAGAACTGGTAGAATTTGTACGGGCTGGTTTTCTTCGCGTCCAGCCACACCGCGCCACCTTCGGTTTTACCGAACTTGGTGCCGTCGGATTTAGTGATCAGCGGAACGGTCAGGCCAAACACCTGGTTCTGATGCAGACGACGAGTCAGATCGATACCGGAGGTGATATTGCCCCACTGATCGGAGCCGCCAATCTGCAACGCCACGCCGTAGCGCTCGTTCAGGCAGGCGAAGTCGTAGCCCTGTAGCAGATTGTAGGAGAACTCGGTAAAGGAGATGCCCTGGTCGTCACGGTTCAGACGCTGCTTCACCGCTTCTTTATTAATCATCTGATTAACGGAGAAGTGCTTACCGATATCGCGCAGGAAAGTCAGCACGTTCATGCTGCCGAACCAGTCGTAGTTATTGGCCGCTACGGCGCTGTTGTCGCCGCAGTCGAAGTTCAGGAAAGGCGCGACCTGGCCGCGGATCTTTTCCACCCACTCGTTAACGGTATCCGCGGTGTTCAGCTTGCGCTCGGCCGCCTTAAAGCTCGGATCGCCGATCAGACCGGTCGCGCCGCCCACCAGCGCCACCGGACGGTGACCGGCATCCTGGAAGCGCTTCAGGCAGAGAAGCGGGACCAGATGGCCCAAATGCAAGCTGTCCGCGGTCGGATCGAAGCCGCAATAGAGCGCGATTGGCCCTTGCGCCAGCCGCTCTGCTAACGCTTCCTCATCCGTTACCTGGGCGACCAGGCCACGCTCTTGCAATTGTTTAATCAGGTTACTGCTGCCCATCTGTGACTCCGTGTAAAAAAAGTCTGCACCTTTGCTGGTACACAGCTCTCCGCTGGCTAGCGGATGAAAAAAAGGGGTATAGAATAAAGCGCCGACGGGCTCTGTGCCAGCGCTTAACGGATTATTTCGCGCAATCAGGGCGCCAGACGATCGATTTTCCACGCCTCGTTGTCGCGCTGGTAGAAAAAGCGGTCATGCAGACGATGTTCGCCGCCCTGCCAGAACTCCATTGAGTCTATGGTAATGCGATAGCCGCCCCAAAAGCTCGGCAGCGGCACCTCGCCCTGCTGAAATTTCTGCTTCAGTTCCAGAAACTTGCCTTCCAGCACTCCGCGCGCGGAAATGCGGCTCGACTGTTTCGATACCCATGCGCCTATCTGGCTTTCGCGCGGGCGGCTGTGGAAGTACTTTATCACGTCGATCATTGACAGTTTTTCAACGCGGCCCAGCACCATCACCTGGCGCTCCAGCATATGCCACGGAAACAGCAGGCTGATACGCGGATTTTTTTCCAGATGCTGCGCTTTGCGGCTGCCCAGATTGGTGTAAAACACCATGCCGCGCGAATCAAAATGCTTCAGCAGCACGATGCGCTGGTAAGGCTGCCCGTGCTCGTCCACGGTCGCCACGCTCATGGCAGTAGGATCCGGCAGCTGCGCGGCAACCGCCTGGCTCAGCCACTGTTCAAACAGCACCAGCGGGTCGTCAGGCAGATCCTTGCGGCGCAGGCCGCCACGAGTATATTCACGGCGCAGATGAGCAATCTGCTGTAGGCTGTCGTCATTCATGGGATTTTCCGCTATCAGAGTTGAGGCATTGTGCGCCTCATCACAATCAATTTCAACGAGTTAACGGTTTTCGAGCCGGCAGTCGTCAATGATGATTTTGCCGTTGCGCTCCACAAAAGCGCCGTCGCCTTTTGACCAGAAAACGTAGTTTTCATCGGCATAGCGCGTGCCGGAAGCGGCGGGCTGCTGCTTCAGCGTCAGCGGATTGCCGTCCAGAATCAGATTCACTTCCTCACGATCGTTATCCAGCAGCACCGACAGCGGCAGCGTGCCGCAGCGATAGTGCAGCCGGCTGATTTTTTCAGGCGTCTGATGTAGACACCCGCTCAGCAGCAGCGCGGCCATCAGCAATAAACATTTTTTCATCTTTGCTCCATTCAGATAACTCAGCGGCAGCGCTGAACATTAGCGGGAAAGATTGCACCGATCACGGAGGCTTCGCGCGCGCCGGTCACGGAAGGCAGATTGCCCGGCTGCGATGAGAGCGTACGGCAGGCCAGCCAGGCGAAAGCCAGCGCTTCCATATCGTCACCGCGAATGCCGACCTCATCGGTGGCGTTGACTTCAATGCCCGGCAGCAGCGCTTTCAACCGCGCCATCAGCAGCGGGTTTTTACCGCCGCCACCGCACACCAGCAGCCGCTCGCAGCCGCCGCTCAGCATCACCTGCTGCGCAATAGTGGATGCGGTCAGCTCGACCAGCGTGGCCTGCACGTCCTGCGGCGGCAGACCGGGGAAGTTAACCAGCTGCCGGTCGATCCAGGCCGGATTGAAATATTCTCTGCCGGTAGACTTGGGCGCGGCCAGCGCAAACCAGGGATCCGCCAGCATTTGCTGCAATAAAGGATACACTACCTGGCCGCTGCTGCCCCAGGCGCCGTCCCGATCGTAAGGCTGACCCTGGTGACGCCAGATCCACGCGTCCAGCAGCATATTGCCCGGCCCGGTATCGTAGCCGCCCACCGGCTGGCCGGGGAGCAGCAGCGAGAGGTTGGCAATGCCGCCGATATTCAGCACCATCCGCCGCTCTTCAGGATGCATCAACACTGCCTGATGAAAAGCGGGCACCAGCGGCGCGCCCTGTCCGCCTAACGCCATATCCCGGCGGCGAAAATCCCCCACCACCGTAATGCCGGTCAGCGCGGCTATCTGGTTATTGTCGCCGATTTGCAGCGTATTAGGCGCGTCGCCCAGCGGCTCGTGCCAGACGGTCTGCCCGTGGCAGCCGATGGCTGCGATATCCTCTTTCTCCAGCCCTTCGCGCTCGATCAATGCCTGTACCGCTTCGGCAAACAGCCGGCCCAGCCGCGTATCCAGCTGCCCCAGCCGGGAAAGCGTCAGCGACTGCCCCTGGCTGACCGCCAGGATCTCCTGGCGCAGCGCCAGCGGCATGGGATGGCAGTAGCTGGCCTGCTGCGCCACCATCTGCGGGTCAATTGCGGCCAGCACCACGTCCACGCCGTCCAGACTGGTTCCTGACATTACGCCTATATAACGTCCCGATCTCATCAAAGTCCCTTACCCGCTGTGGGAATATCAAACCTGGGTACAGCGTCGCAAAAACGGTGCAGCAATTCTATGATTAACTGTGCATTTTTACATGATGACAGAATTTTTACTGCGCTTTCCGCGCCGGCATT
The DNA here is from genome assembly GCF_051400835.1 of Erwinia artemisiae. Classification (NCBI taxonomy): domain Bacteria; kingdom Pseudomonadati; phylum Pseudomonadota; class Gammaproteobacteria; order Enterobacterales; family Erwiniaceae; genus Erwinia; species Erwinia artemisiae. Next base: position 765,151 of record NZ_JBLFFM010000001.1, read on the forward strand.
GATTTCAGGTTTACCCGCACTGCGCTATGCTTAAAGCAATTTTTTGACGTAACCACACAGCAGGCATTGCCTGTACCATATAATTAGGTTATTGATCGCTGCGCAATTGACTGCAGCACATGGAAAAGAAAGGAGTTTGATGATGTTGAAGCGCATGATGATCGTAGCACTGACCGGTGTGACTTTAGCAGGCTGCGCCAATGACAGCTCGCTTTCCGGCGACGTTTACACCGCCTCGGAAGCGAAACAGGTGCAGAGCGTCACTTACGGCACGCTGGTTGGCGTCCGTCCCGTCCAGATCCAGGGCGGCGACGACAGCAATGTGATCGGCGCGCTCGGCGGCGCGGTGCTCGGCGGCTTCCTGGGTAATACCGTTGGCGGCGGCACGGGCCGCAGCCTGGCGACGGCGGCAGGCGCAATTGCCGGCGGCGTGGCCGGTCAGGGCGTACAGGGATCCATAAACAAAACTCAGGGCGTGGAGCTGGAGATCCGTAAGGATGACGGCAACACCATTATGGTGGTGCAGAAACAGGGCAACAGCCGTTTCGCTGTAGGACAGCGCGTCGCGCTGGCTTCCAACGGCAGCCAGATCACCGTTTCGCCACGCTAACCGAGGAACCGGCTCGCGCCGGATCATCAGAGTGCGGATAAAGCCCATTCAGTGGACTGCACCCCCGTAATGTTAGACACAGTTTTTTATGAGCAGTCCCCTGACCATAAGCAGATGTTCAGGGGACTTCATAGAACAACCAGAACCACATCGCTTACATGTTCCAGTAATCCTCTACAAAGTTGCGCACAGGCAGTTTTGGACTTAATAATCCTATGCAAGTTCAGTTAGTCGTAATTTGACTAATTATTACACCCTCTACATTCTTGTCTTTAAGATTGTACTGAAGGCAGTTCATCTGTGTGAAATCACCATAAATCTTGGTGTCATTGCAATATCTAAACACTTTTGCATCTGAAGTGTCAGAAAATGATGATGAAATGTTTTTCAATGTCATATTCAATAAAGGAATCCCCTTGATTGTTACGCTTAAATCATCTGAATAAGAATAACATCCTTTCGTCCTCTCATTTCTGGCTACTGCTATAGATGTTAAATTGCCTTGCCCCATCTCGTTATCAGAAATAAACCAATAGTTCACGCCTTTTGAGTTCAGGCAAAGCCATGAGGCTTGATCTCCTTTGTTGATGGTTACGTCAGTAGTTTTCGCTATGTCTGCAAGGGGGCTGTATTCCATAACAAACACCTTGTCGCCAACAATAACGTGAGGCGATAAATCCTTATTAGTATTGTATTCAGGAACGGATGCATCATCCTGGTAATAGTTAGCACCAAACCCCTCCATTTGCATAGACATAGCAGCAGGAGAAGCCATTACAGCAAGGGCAAGGGCAATATTTTTCATTTCACCTTTAACTCCCTGTCACCACTTGCCCAAATGCTCTTTCTGACGCTGATGGGGGCGATAATACATCCTTCGGATGAGTCCAGTGGATGCCTCTTGCTCGCGCCATGTATGCGAAAGGCTGAGCGTCCGCACATTGCATTACTCAGGTTAGGGGTAAGGTTTAGCGTATATTTCCCCGTATGAGGGGAATTGTGGGGGAAGCCGATTGTATAAGTCCCTCTGGGAAGAGGGCCTTTCCCGCTCACACATTCTTGAGAGCTATCATTTTTATATCCAGTCGCTCCGGCATAGTCAGCGGTATAAGTTTCACCGTTACGGGTAAAAGTGTGTGTTTTTACATCATATATCCACGCCATTATGCAGCCCGTCCTTTCCATAAGTCAGAATGAATAATATTGCCATCAAGATAATGCCATGTGATCTTCTCATAAGCTAAATCAACGTATTCAAGATGGTCATGCCTTTCCCATTGAGGATTGTTTATATCCATCATGAGCGGTTCTATTTCTGTTACTTTCACGTTCTCCAGCGTGGTCCTGAAGTACTCTTCCTCGAATCCGTTGTGGTTGATGCGATAGAACTTAAATACAGCCCTTTTTAGGGTCTGACCTGTAGACAATGCTTTGTAAAGATAAGATGATGAGCTATCGATGCCTTTCATGAAAGCATATGAGCTATGTAAACGCTTTGCAGTCGCTTTCCCAGTCAGAAAATCAGTAGGCTGTTCTACAGAGTGCATTAGTTCACTAACTTCTATGCTTCCTTCCCGACCATTCACATTGACACTGCCCTTTATTGAAGATCCACTGTCATCTTCGAGCCATAGGTAAACCGGAATAGCCATTGAATAAATTCCCTTATTAGTTGAATGGGCGATTATCCTCTGTCCAATCTTTCATGATGGAATGTTGTTTGATATTTTATTGAGACAGGTCAATAAAACATGCATTTCCCCGACTACATTCAGCCTTCGTCTCGTGTTCTCTGCGATCAGGCTGCCACCTGTTGAATGTTGAAGTAAGCGGAACTCAACCGGGCTGAGGCCATTGAGGCGCAAACTGATGCGTTCATGGTTGTAGTAGTGGATACAGGCGTCAATGGCCTCTTTCAGAGCAGGGATGCTGCTGAATTCTTCCAGATAGAAGCATCAGGATTTAAGCGTGCCGAAAAAGCTTTCAGCTATTGCGTTATCGAGGCAGTTGCCCTTTCACGACATGCTTTGCACCACGCCTGCCGCCCGGAGCCTGTCCTGATAAGCCGTCATCTGGTACTGCCAGCCTTGGTCAGTGTGCAGCACGGGCGTATCACCCGGCGACAGCCGTGTAAATACTTTATCCAGCATCGTATCAATAGCGCCATCACGTGCCTTTCCGACAGACTGTACGCGCGGTCAGGGCGTGCAGGGATCCATAAACAAAACTCAGGGCGTGGAGCTGGAGATCCGTAAGGATGACGGCAACACCATTATGGTGGTGCAGAAACAGGGCAACAGCCGTTTCGCTGTAGGACAGCGCGTCGCGCTGGCTTCCAACGGCAGCCAGATCACCGTTTCGCCACGCTAACCGAGGAACCGGCAATCGCCGGTTCTTTTATTCGCGGTTTTGCAGATCCAGAATATTCTTTTCCAGCCTGGCGATTAGCGTCACCAGCTGGTCGATCTCCTGCTGGGAGATACCAGCCAAAATATCATCCCGCGTGGCGTCGATAACATGCTCGACTTCGCTAATGATCGGCGCCGCTTCCTCGGTCAGCTTGATGCGCTTGGCGCGACGATCGCTGGCGCAGGTGGTGCGGGTAATCAGCCCTTTTTCTTCCAGCTGATCCAGCGTGCGCACCAGCGAAGGCTGTTCAATGCCGATGGCTTTGGCCAGCTGGATCTGCGACTGCTCCGGCGGCAGCTGATGAATATTGTGCAGCGTGACCCAGTGCGTCTGCGTCAGCTCCAGGGGTTTCAGGCGCTGGTCGATTAGCGATCGCCAGATGCGCACCAGTCTTGCGAGATCCGTTCCTAATGGGGTATCCAATTTCCTCTCCTTATAATTAGCTTGCTAGCTATCAAGCCTCATTCCAGGCTATTCTGCGAGTTTACAGGACAGAATACAAATATCATTCACATTAAGCGTAATGCCAATCTACAGCTATGCTGTGACCTGGGTAACAAGGAGTGCTTTAAGTGAACAATGCTTTTACGGCGGCTGTTTCGCCGCTAACCGACCTGGTTTTCGGCGCGTCGCTCTATTTTCCGCCGCTGTTTAAAGCCGTGCTGGCCGGGTTTTTCCTCTGGCTGCTGATCCACCCCGTGTTGCGCAGCTGGATCTATTCCGGCGAGATTTGGCATCCCACCCTGCTCGACCTTTCCCTGTTTATTCTCTGCGTCAGCGCTTCGCTGTGGCTACTGATGGCATTCGTATGAAATTCAACTCGCTAAAATATTTTTCAACGCTGATCTTCTTCGCCGCCGCGCTTTGCGCAGGCTGGTGGCTATGGAATTTTTATATGCAGTCACCGTGGACGCGGGACGGTAAGGTGCGCGCCGAGCTGGTTAATATCACGCCGCAGGTTTCCGGGCGCATTGAAACGCTGCTGGTAAAAGATAACCAGTTCGTGACCAAAGGCACGCCGCTGCTGACGCTGGACGCCGAGCCTTATCGCATCGCGGTGCTGAACGCCGAGGCGCAGCTGACGAAGGCACAGGCCGATCTGCTGAAGGCTCAGCATGAGTCGCGGCGGCGTCAGAGTCTGCCACGCAACGTGATTTCCGCAGAAGATTTGGATGCGGCCGAGCTGAACGCGAAGTCGCTGGCGGCGGCGGCAAAGGCCGCTCAGGCGCAGCTGGAACAGGCGCGCTGGAACCTGACCCAGACGCAAATCGCCGCGCCAACCGACGGCTGGATCAGCAATCTGGTGGTGCGGCCCGGTAACTATGCCACCAGCGGAACGCCGGTCTTCGCGCTGGTCGACAGCCACTCTTTTTATGTGATGGGCTATTTTGAAGAGACCAAGCTGCGCCATATTCGTCCCGGCTATCGCGCGACCGTGCGGCTTTACAGCGATAACCGCGTGCTGCACGGCGAGGTCGAAAGCATTGGCCGCGCTATTTACGATCAAAGCGTGGAAAGCGACAGCTCACTCATTCCCGATATCAAACCGAACGTGCCCTGGGTGCGCCTTGCGCAGCGCGTGCCGGTGCGTATTCGCCTGGCCGCGTGGCCAAAAGATTTGCCGCTGGTAGCGGGCACCACCTGCACCATCACCGTTGCGCCATGAACTGGCAGTGGCTGGAGTGGCAAAACCTGCCGTGGATCAAAGCGACCCGAGGCCAGTGGCGCTACGCGTTGCGCAATGCCCTCGCGATGTGTCTGGCGCTGAGCATCGCCTATGCGCTGGCGCTGGACGAGCCTTACTGGGCGATGACTTCCGCCGCTGTGGTGAGTTTTCCGACCGTCGGCGGCGTAATCAGCAAAAGTTTGGGCAGGATTGCGGGCAGCCTGCTGGGCGCGGGCGCGGCGCTGCTGATCGCGGGCTATACGCTGAACGAACCCTGGCTGTTTGCGCTGGCTATCGCGGGCTGGCTGGCGCTCTGCACCTGGATCCAGAACCATTATCAAAATAACGTTGCCTATGCGTTTTCCCTGGCGGGCTACACCGCCGCCATTATTGTGTTTACCACGGTTAATATTACGGAAATCGGCGATCTGTGGGAGATTACCCAGGCGCGCGTTTGCGAAGTGATTACCGGCATCCTGTGCGGCGGCCTGATGATGATGATCCTGCCCAGCACCTCGGACGGCGAGACGTTGATTAACTCGCTGAAAGAGATGCATCTTCGCCTGCTGGATCATGGACGACTGCTGCTGCAACGCGAAAGCACCGATAATGTGCGTAGCGCGCATGAAAACGTTATTGGGCAGATCCTCACGCTTAATCTGCTGCGTATTCAGGCGTTCTGGAGCCATTATCGCTTTCGTCGGCAAAACAACGTGCTGAACTATATCCTGCATCAGCAGCTGCGCCTCACCAGCGTGATCTCCAGCCTGCGCCGAATGCTGCTGAACTGGCCCGACGCGCCGGAAGGCCTCTATACCGTTGTACAGCAGCTGCTGGATGAGCTGGCGAGCGCCGACTGCGATAAATATCGTCTGGCGCGACTGCTCGCCAGCGCCGCGCCGCAGGATCAAAGCGACTATCGCTATCAGGCTTTCTGGCATCGTCTGCGCTATTTCTGCTGGCTGTGGCTGAATATCCGCCGCTGGCTGCGGCTGTTTGAACAGGCCGACGACGATACCCGCCTCGCACCGCCCGCCGCCCCGGCGCTCGCCAGGCATAGCGACAGCGCGGAAGCCAGCTGGAGCGCCCTGCGCACCTTTAGCGTGATCGTGCTGGGCTGCGCTTTTACCATCGCCACCCAGTGGGATGCGGGCTCGGCAGCGTTAACGCTGGCCGCCATCAGCTGCGTGCTCTACTCCTCCGTGCCTTCGCCCGTCAGCAGCGTGTCGCTGCTGCTGAAAACGCTGCTGCTGCTTTCCGTGTTCAGCTTTATCATCAAGTTCGGCCTGATGGTGCAAATCAGCGTGCTGTGGCAGTTTTTGCTGCTGCTGTTTCCGCTGCTGGTCACGCTACAGCTTTTCAAGGTGCAGCAGAAAAAGCGCGCCGCGCTGTGGGGCCAGCTGATTGTGTTTGGCGGCTCGTTTCTTGCCGTTACCAATCCGCCCACCTATGACTATCAAAGCTTTATTAACAATAATATCGCCAAGGTGTGCGGCGTGCTGCTTGCGTGGCTGGCTTTTCTTATTTTGCGGCCCAGTTCCGACAAGCGGCGCAGCCGCCGCCATATCCGGGCGCTGCGCCGCGAGTTTCTCGATCAGCTCAGCCGCAGGCCGCACCTTAGCCAGAGCCGCTTTGAGTCGCTGATTTACTATCGGGTCAACCAGCTGAACGCCAGCCGTGACGAGCCGGCCAGGCTGTGGCTGCTGCGCTGGGGCGTGGTGCTGCTGAACTGTTCGCATATTGTCTGGCAGCTGCGCGACTGGCAATGCGATTCGCCCGCGCTGCTGGCGGTGCGGGACGCCATGCTGAGCAATCTGCATCGTATTATCAGCGGTAAAGGCGTACAGCAGCCCGCGCTGGAAGAGACGCTAAAGGAACTGCAGGAAAATCTGGATCTGCTGGCGGCGGGCAAAACAAAAAGCGAAACGGAACTGGCGGGTATTGCCTGGCGGCTTTACTGCTCGCTCTCACAGCTTCAGCAGGCTTCGACATTGACATAACACCGAATTTTTCATTTATACTGGCCACGCTTACATGGAGTTTAACGAATGAGGGATCATGATGAAAAAAATTCTGGCTACCGTTCTTCTGCTCGCCTGTTCTCTGCCGGCTTATGCTCACGCGGCAAAAACCGTCACGGTTAAAGAGGCGAAAACGCTGCGCGATGATACTCGCGTGGTGCTGACAGGCAAAATCACCGGACATGCAGGCGACGACGATCTTTACTGGCTGCAGGACAGCACCGGAAAAATCCGCATCGACATTGATGATGACGAGTGGGAAGACAATCACCTAGCGATTGGCAAAACCGTGCGCGTGGTCGGCGACGTGGATAAAAACGGCGGGCATACCGAAATCGAAGTCGATCATATTAGCGTGCTGCGTTAGGCAATAAACCTGCCGCCGCGACGAGCGGCGGCGGTTTGGTTAGATCACCCCGCAGGCGAAACGGCCGCCTCCGCCGCCCAGCGGCGCAGGATGATCGGCATGGTTATCGCCGCCGGCATGCACCATCAGCGCTTTCCCTTTTATTTCCGCCAGTTTTTTAATGCGCGGCGCCAGCACCGGATAGGTCGCCGTGCCGTCGGCGCTCACATAAAGGGCCGGTAAATCGCCCAGATGACCATCCTGCCACGGTCCCAGATGCTTGCCGGTTTTTTGCGGATCGAGATGGCCGCCCGCCGCGCCTGCGGCAACCGCTTTCCCGTCGGTGGTTTTTGGATCGCAGCTGCCGTTGGCGTGTACGTGAAAGCCGTGAATACCCGCAGGTAAATCTTTCAGCTGCGGCGTAAAGCTCAGGCCATAGGCCGTTTCTGCTATCGTTACCTGGCCAATACTGTCGCCCGCGCCTTCAGGGGTGGCAAGCCTGATATCGACTTTTTCGCTGGCGGCCTGGGCCAGGCCGCAAAAGGCCAGCGATACCATAAGCAGGTTTATACGTCTCATTACACTTCCTCACATTTTGCTGTGGAAGCTATAAGCCTGGCCGCTATTGGCAGAACTGCATAAGAATCTGTCTACTAAAACAAAGAAGGCTGTTCCGGTTCGTCCGGCTCGGCCGGTTTGCCGACACGATACAGTCGTTGCCAGCGCAGACGACAAAGCCGCAGCACCTCGCGTTTTTGCGCATCGCTGAACTTCATCCAGTTAAAGCGCTCCTCGCGGCTACGCAGGCAGCCACGGCAGTAGCCGCGATCGTCGCTCTGACAGATCCCCCGGCACGGGCTGGGAACGGGGAAAAACTCCAGTTGTTCGGCCAACGTCGCTCCTTATGCAGGGAAAATTTAAATGTAATATTAATGTTAGTCTTTTAACATCGTTTAGCCTCAGTTAATGTTTAATTGTGCTAACAAAGCTATGCTCATTCACCGCTTACTGCTGATGAACCTTTATGAAGCTGACTGCTTTACGCTGCAATGAAATCAGTTTTAACTTTTATGCTGCCTTGTTTTTTACGCTTATCCCGAATGCGCTGTTCTTTTTTCACGCGTGGGAGCGTATCCCTTACAGCGAGCTGAAGGATTATTTTTTCGCTGCCACCATGCCGCTGGTGCTGTTCTGCGGATTTCTGTTTATTTTTAGCGTGGCCGCCCTGCCGTGGATCAGAAAACCCCTGTTAATTTTTCTGGCTATCGTCAGCGCGGCGGCCAACTATTTTATTTACAGCTTTGGCACCGTTATCGACACCAATATGATCCAGAACGTGTTTGAAACGGATCTGCAGGAAGCGACCGCCCTGTTCAGCCTGCGCTATATCCTCTGGCTGCTTCTGCTGGGCCTGCTACCCGCGCTGCTTATCTGGCGGGTCAGGATTGTAACGCGGCGTCCATGGTGGATGAATATCGCTTTTCGCACCGGCACGGCCCTGGCTGCGCTGCTGGCGATCCTGCTGGTCGCCGCGCTGTTTTATAAAGATTACGCCTCGCTTATCCGTAACAATAAAGGCCTGGTGAAGATGATTACGCCGGTCAATATCGTCAGCGGCATTGGCCACTATATTGATAATCGCTGGTTTGACGGCGATCGCACGCTGATTAGCATCGGCCAGGATGCACGCAAAGGCCCGCAGATTTTAGCGCAGCAGAAAAAAACGCTGGTGGTGTTTGTGCTGGGCGAAACGGCGCGGGCGGAAAATTTTTCACTCGGCGGCTATGTGCGCAACACTAATCCGAAGCTGGCAAAAGATAACGTCATCTATTATCCCAACGCCACTTCGTGCGGGACGGAAACGGCCATTTCCGTACCCTGTATGTTTTCCAATATGCCGCGCGAGCATTACGATGCCAGCCTGGCGCGCCATCAGGAAGGGCTGCTGGACGTAATGGCCCATGCGGGCGTCAGCGTGCTGTGGCGGGAAAACGACGGCGGCTGTAAGGGCGCCTGTGACCGCGTGCCGCATACCGACATGACGCGCTGGCAGCTGAAGAACTTTTGCCGTGACGATTACTGCCTTGACGACGTGCTGCTGTGGCGGCTGGATCGCTATCTGGACAGCATGAAAAACGACACGGTAGTTGTGCTGCATCAGATGGGCAGCCACGGCCCGGCTTACTACCGGCGCTATCCGGCAGACAAGCGGCCCTTTACTCCGACCTGCGACAGTAACCAGATCCAGGACTGTGACAGCCAGGCGCTGGTCAATACCTATGACAATACGCTCGTCTATACCGATTCGATGCTGGATGACACCATTGGCCTGCTGAAGACCTACAGCAGCCGCTACAACGTCGCGCTGATTTATCTTTCCGATCACGGTGAATCGCTGGGCGAACGCGGGATGTATCTGCACGGCGCGCCTTATCTGATTGCGCCCACTCAGCAGACGCATATTCCCTTTCTGCTGTGGCTTTCTGACGGCTACGCCAGCGCCTTTGGCATCAATAGTACCTGCCTGCGGCAGGCTTCCGGCGCGGCGGTGTCGCAGGACAACGTTTTCCATACGCTGCTGGGAATGATGAATATTGAAACCAAAGAGTACCAGCCCGCGCTGGATATGATCCGATCGTGCCGTACCGTTGCAGGTAGCGGCAATTTCTCTACTACGCTCAATAGTCACTGAAAATTTTGGCTTTGCCACCGCCGTATCGGCGGTTGGCAGCCGGTTTCCCAGGAGCGATAAATGCAGCTGAAAAAACTTTTTACCCCTTTAAAACTTGGCGCGATTGTGGTGCCTAACCGCATCTTTATGGCGCCGCTGACGCGCCTGCGCAGCATCGAACCGGGCGATATTCCTACGCCGCTGATGGGTGAATATTACCGCCAGCGCGCCAGCGCCGGGCTGGTGATCACCGAAGCCACGCAGATTTCCTTCCAGGCAAAAGGCTATGCCGGCGCGCCCGGCCTGCATACCGCCGAGCAGATCGCCGCGTGGAAAGCGATTAACGCCGGCATCCATCAGGAAGGTGGCCACAGTTCGGTGCAGCTGTGGCATACCGGACGTATTTCCCACAGCAGCCTGCAACCGGAAGGTAAAGCGCCCGTGTCGGCTTCCGCCATCAATGCCGAAACCCGCACCTCTCTGCGCGATGACCAGGGCCGGACAATCCGTGAAGCGACCTCCACGCCGCGCGAGCTGCGTCTGGATGAGATCGACGACGTGATCAACGATTTCCGTCAGGCCACAATCAACGCGCGCGAAGCGGATTTTGACCTGGTGGAGCTGCATTCCGCGCATGGTTACCTGATGCATCAGTTTATTTCGCCCGCGTCTAACCAGCGCACGGATGCCTACGGCGGCAGCATGGAAAATCGCACGCGCTTTGCGCTGGAAGTGGTGGATGCGGCCATTGACGGCTGGCGCGCCGACCGGATCGGCATTCGTATTTCGCCGCTCGGGCCGTTTAACGGTCTGGATAACGGCGAAGATCAGGAAGCCGCCGCGCTTTACTACATCGGCGAGCTGGCGAAGCGCAATCTGGCCTATCTGCATATTTCAGAACCGGACTGGGCGGGCGGCAAGCCTTACAGCGATGCCTTCCGCGAGGCGATCCGCGCCGCTTATCCCGGCGTGATTGTGGGCGCAGGCGGCTACAGCGCTGAGAAAGCGGAAGCGCTGATTGAACAAGGCCTGATCGACGCCGTAGCCTTTGGCCGCGACTACATCGCCAATCCGGATCTGGTCGAGCGCCTGCGGCAGAACGCGCCGCTGAACGAGCAACGCCCGGAACTCTTTTACGGCGGCGGCGCAGAAGGCTACACGGACTATCCGTTCCTGTAAGCGCCTGCGGGTTTTATCGCCGTCCGACGTCTGACGGCGCGAGAAAGCACGCATTTCCTGGTTTCCGCCAGGCTATAGCTGCTATTCTCTCACGCGGGTAAAACGGCCTGAAGGACGTTTTACCGCCGGGAATGCCTGCTGGTTCCCGTAACGGCAGGAATTCAGGCTATGCTTGTTATCGGATGATAACGTTTGTTCAAAGAGGATGTTATGCGCTTACTTCACACCATGCTGCGCGTTGGCGATCTGCAACGCTCCGTTGATTTCTATACTAAAGTTCTGGGCATGCGCCTGCTGCGCACCAGTGAAAACACCGAATATAAATACACGCTGGCTTTCGTAGGCTATACCGAAGAGAGCGAAGGCGCGGTGATTGAGCTGACCTATAACTGGGGCGTGGATAAATATGACCTGGGCGATGCCTACGGCCATATCGCGCTGGGCGTGGACGACGTGGCGGCTACCTGCGACCGTATCCGCAACGAAGGCGGCAACGTAACTCGTGAAGCCGGCCCGGTTAAAGGCGGCACCACCATTATCGCCTTTGTGGAAGATCCGGACGGCTATAAAATCGAACTGATCGAAAACAAACACGCGGGCCACGGCCTGGGCGCGTAACGCGTCGGGGTGCCTTCCCGGCACCCTTCTTTCCCCTTCCCCTGCTGCAACCCATGCCGAAATTTGCCATAATACGCGCTCAATTTTCGCCTGTGAGATCCTGATGTCCGAATCGAACGAACTTAACGCCCTCAGCAGCCGTTTTCGCGGTTTTTATCCGGTAGTGATCGATGTTGAAACCGCCGGTTTCGACGCCAAAACCAACGCCTTACTGGAAGTGGCCGCCGTCACGCTGAAAATGAACGACGATGGCTGGCTGGAGAAAGACGAAACGCTCCATTTTCACGTTGAGCCGTTCGAAGGGTCGGTTCTGCAACCCGAAGCGCTGGCCTTTAACGGCATCGATCCTGCCAATCCGCTGCGCGGCGCGGTCAGCGAGTACGAAGCGCTGCACGCCATCTTTAAAGCCGTGCGCAAAGGTATCAAAGATCAGGGCTGCAATCGTGCCGTCATGGTGGCTCATAACGCCACTTTCGATCTGAATTTTATGAATGCCGCGGCGGAAAGAGCCGGGCTGAAGCGTAATCCTTTCCACCCGTTTGTCACCTTTGATACCGCCGCGCTGAGCGGCCTGGTGCTGGGGCAAACGGTGCTGGCGAAAGCCTGTACGGCCGCCGGAATGCCTTTCGACAGTTCTCAGGCGCATTCCGCGCTGTATGATACCGTGCAGACGGCCGATCTGTTCTGTGAGCTGGTTAATCGCTGGAAACGTCTGGGCGGCTGGCCGCTGGCGGAAACGGCGAACCTCGACTAAAAAAAACAGGCCTGACGCATTGTCAGGCCTGTCCGATAGTCTCTTCGCTTAGCGCAACGTTTTATTCTGCCGCGTCAGAAGGATATTTCTGCGCCGTCTCTTTGATCAGCTGCTGCAGTTCGCCCGCCTGAAACATCTGAATAATGATGTCACAGCCGCCGACCAGCTCGCCGTCTACCCACAGCTGTGGAAAAGTCGGCCAGTTGGCGTATTTAGGCAGCTCAGCACGAATTTCCGGATTCTGCAGGATATCGACATAGGCGAAACGCTCGCCGCAGGCGGACAGCGCCTGTACGGCCTGCGCGGAAAAGCCGCAGCTTGGCAGTTTTGGGGAACCTTTCATATACAGCAGAATCGGGTTTTCTGCGATCTGGCGCTCAATCTTCTCAATGGTGCTCATAAATGCCTTCCTCAATCGGCTACTTCGTGTCTGTATAGTGTAGCGAGTCTGCGAGCGTGATGAAAATGTCATTTTCAGTCGCCCGCTGACGCTACGGTCGGAAAACAAAATGTTAAAATACCATTTTCGGTCCGGCGGCGCTGCGTTAACTGTAAATATCAGCGGCAAATTTGCGCAGATAAATGTTTGAACAGGCTAAATTTTACAGCTTTTACCGCTTTGCGACGATTGAAACAAAAAAGGCCTTACTTTTTAGTAAAGAGTTCGATTAGAATCGTCCTGACTGACTGCCCAGGCGCAGATCTCCTTATTTAGCCATGCTCTTGCCACTGGCGGGAGCACAAACTGTTAATGGTAAAGATGCGTTTACTCATCACGTTGCTGATGCTGGCCTTTGCCCAGCTGTTTATGTCTGTGGCGCACGCATCGCCACACGCTGCCGTTAAAGCGGACCACCACAAAGCAGACAGCGCCACGCCTGCTCGTGAAGACGATCGCCGCAAGCGCCGCCCGGTGAAAACCTCTACACGTAAAGTAAAAGAAGCCAGCCCAACCAAAAGCCGTTCGCCCCTTGCTAAAAAGTTTAAGCTGCGCAAAAAAACGCAGACCGTCGCCGCTGCGCTGCCGCCCAAGAAACGCTATGGTCGTCATCGCTTGCGCAACGAAGAGACGGAAGCCTTAACCAGCGGCTCGGCCCCGCTTAAGCTCAGCAAAGCGCATCGCGCCCGCTATCAGAAAGCCCGCGAAACGGCGATGAGCAAGCTGATGAACCAGCTGGGCAAGCCCTATCTCTGGGGCGGCACCTCGCCCAAGACCGGTTTCGACTGTAGCGGTCTGGTCTGGTATGCCTATAAAGATCTGGTGAAGTTTAAGATCCCTCGCACCGCTAACGAAATGTACCATCTGCGGGATGCGGCTTCGATCAAGCGCAACGAGCTGGAAAAAGGCGATCTGGTATTTTTCAGCATCAACGGCCGCGCCTCGGCGGATCACGTTGGCGTTTACCTGGGCAACGGCAAGTTTATCCAGTCGCCGCGTACCGGCAAGGATATCCAGGTGAGTATGCTCAGCGAAGATTACTGGGAGCAGCACTACGTCGGCGCTCGCCGCGTCATGACGCCGAAAACTATCCGCTAGCCCACTCAGCAGGCTGGAGGCCCGGATCGCGCAAACGATCCGGGCCGGTTTACTCTTATTTGCGCAAAATGTTCGCCTGTTGCCCTAAAACCCTCGTGTTCTGCGCCTGCTCTTGTTAGAATCCACGGTTTGTTGCGCAACAGGCATTTAGCCGACATGACGCTCTGCTCAAGTCTGTTTCGCCACCCTGAACTCCCTCCTGGTATAACCATTCCGCAACAAATTATGCGCAACTTATATCAGGATTATCATCATTCCAGGCAATCGTTTAACAAACCGCTTTTCAGTGACTTATTGAACAGCGCAGGAGTCTTTTTCCATGGCAACCATAAAAGATGTGGCCAAACGCGCCGGTGTCTCAACCACCACGGTGTCCCACGTCATTAATAAAACCCGCTTTGTCGCTGAAGACACGCGGGAAGCCGTCTGGGCAGCGATCAAAGCGCTGCACTATTCGCCCAGCGCCGTGGCCCGCAGCCTGAAGGTCAATAACACCAAAACCATTGGCCTGCTGGCGACCTCCAGCGAGGCGCCCTATTTCGCCGAAATTATTGAGGCGGTCGAACACAGCTGTTTTGCCAAAGGCTATACGCTGATTTTGGGCAACGCGCATAACGAACTGGAAAAGCAGCAGGCCTATCTGTCGATGATGGCGCAAAAACGCGTCGATGGCCTGCTGGTTATGTGCGCCGAGTACCCGGATGAGCTGATTAAGATGCTGGAAGATCACCGCAACATCCCGATGGTCGTCATGGACTGGGGCGAGTCGCGCGGCGATTTTACCGACACTATTCTCGATAACGCTTTTGAAGGCGGTTATCTGGCAGGCCGCTATCTGATCGATCGCGGCCACCGCGATATCGGCGTGATCCCGGGCCATATGGAGCGCAATACCGGCGGCGGTCGTCATGCCGGCTTCCTCAAGGCGCTGAACGAAGCGGGGATTACGCTGCGCGAAGAGTGGCTGGTTCAGGGCGATTTTGAGCCGGAATCGGGCTATCGCGCTATGCAGCAGCTGCTGGCGCAAAAACAGCGTCCTACCGCGGTATTCTGCGGCGGCGATGTAATGGCAATGGGCGCGATTTGCGCCGCAGACGAGATGGGCCTGCGCGTACCGCAGGATATTTCGGTGATCGGGTATGATAACGTGCGCAACTCGCGCTACTTTACCCCCGCGCTGACCACCGTCCACCAGCCGAAAGAGCGTCTGGGCGCAACGGCCTTCAATATGCTGCTCGATCGTATTACCAGCAAACGCGAAGAGCCGCAGACGATTGAAGTGCATCCGACGCTGATTGAACGTCGCTCCGTAGCGGACGGCCCTTTCCTCGACTACCGTCGCTAAGCGCACGGGCGGCCATCTGCCGCCCGTCTTTTACGCCTCCCGCAGCCATTCGCTGTTCAGCGTTTCCGTTTCGCCTAAATAATCCAGCAGCCAGCGCAGCGCTGGCGACGCCTGCTGTTCCGACCAGCTGACGCAGCAGGGGCTATCCGGAAAAGGCGGATCCAGCCTCAGTTCGCACAGCGAGCCGTTTTGCAGCAGCGGTTGCGCAAGATGCCCCGGCACCATGCCGACACACAGCCCGGCCAGCAGGCAATCAAACGCGCTCTCCCAGTCCGGCGCGACCAGCCGTCGCTGATTATCCAGCGTCCAGGTGGTTCTTTTCGGCAGCGCGCGCGAGGTATCTTCCAGCACCAGCGAAGGCCACTCCCGGATCGCCTCTTCGCTAACCTTCTCCCGGTGTTGCGCAAGCGGATGATCCGCCTTCACCACGCAGCGCCAGTTGAGCATTCCCATATTGCGAAAAGCGAAGCGTCCGCCGACCGGAATAGCCTGCGTCGCGCCTATCGCCACGTCGACCCGGCCGTCGGCCAGCGCATCCCATACGCCGTTGAATACCTCCGGTGAAAGATGCAGTTCCATATCGGGAAAATGTCGGTAAAAATCTACCACCAGCTGGCGCGTACGCGCGGTTTTAACAATGCGATCGACGGCAATATTCAGCTGGCCGCGCCAGCCGTTGGCGACCTGCTGACACTGGCGTCGCGTGGCAAGCATTTTTTTGATAACACTCCGCCCTTCCTGAATAAAGACCTCGCCCGCCGCCGTTAAGACCACGTCCCGGTGACGCCGCTCGAACAGCGGCACCGCCAGCCACTCTTCCAGCTGGCGCACGGTATAGCTGATGGCGGACGGAACGCGATGCAGCTCCGCCGCTGCGGCGGTAAAGCTGCCGGTTCGGGCGACCGCATCAATCACCTCAAGCGAGTGTTCTGACCACATATTCTTCCTGCAAAATTTTTGAACGCAAGACGCAAATATTACCGTTTCACAACCGCTATCGCACTCTTTTACACTGCCGTCCGCTATTCACCTGATAAAAAAGAGCAAAATCTCATGCCGTCGAAAGGATTTTTACTTTACCTCGCGCTGCTCAGCGTTGCGGGTTTTCTTGCCACCGATATGTATCTGCCCGCCTTTACGGCGATGCAGCAGGATTTGCAAACCGAAGCGGGCGTCATCAGCGCCAGCCTCAGCCTGTTCCTGGCCGGATTTGCCAGCGCGCAGCTGTTCTGGGGGCCGCTTTCCGACCGCATTGGCCGCAAGCCGGTGCTGTTGATGGGGCTGGGGCTGTTTGCCGTCAGCTGCGGCGCAATATGGTGGGCGGAATCCACCACAATGCTGCTGACGCTGCGCTTTTTACAGGCGGTAGGCATTTGCGCCGCCGCCGTCAGCTGGCAGGCGCTGGTGATCGATCGCTATTCCGGCGCGCAGGCCAACCGGGTGTTTGCCACTATTATGCCGCTGGTGGCGCTGTCGCCGGCGTTGGCCCCGCTGCTGGGTGCCAGGCTGCTGAACCACTTTGCCTGGCGGTCGATTTTCCTGGCGCTGCTGCTGCTGGCCCTGATCCTGCTGGTCGCCACGCTTTTTCTGTCGACGCCTGCTCCAAAAGAGCATAAGGAAGAGGCGAAAGTGGGTTTCTTCACGCTGCTGAAGTCGCCGATCTGGAGCGGCAACGTGCTGATTTACGCCGCCTGCTCCGCCAGCTTTTTCGCCTGGCTGACCGGTTCGCCATTTATTCTGGCCGAACTGGGCATGTCGCCGGGCGATATCGGCCTTAGCTACGTGCCGCAGACGCTGGCCTTTCTCGCCGGCGGCTACGGCTGTCGGGCACTGCTGAAGCAGACCGAAGGCGCTTCGCTGCTGCCCTGGCTGCTGACGCTGTATGCCCTCAGCGTGGGCGCGTTTTTCATCGCCGCACAGGTGGAAACGCCTTCGACCTGGGCGCTGCTGCTGCCGTTTTGCGGTATGGCGCTGGCCAACGGCGCTATCTATCCGATTGTGGTGGCGAATGCGCTGCTGCCTTTTCCGCAGGCCAGCGGTAAAGCAGCCGCGCTGCAAAACACGCTGCAGCTTGGTCTCTGCTTCGTCGCCAGCATGATTGTTTCCGGTTTTATTGCTAACCCGCTCGCCACCACGTCGCTGGTCATGCTCAGTACTGTGTTTTTGACAATTATTGGCTATATTTTACAAAGGACGACGTTAGCCAACGCTCCCCTGACCCACGCTCAGAGCCGTCGTTAACTGGCTGAATCTATTTAGTTAGCGTCCTAACGATAAGGCGTTGAATATTGCCTGAGGTGAGCATATACTCAATTTCAGGCAATAATTCATAACAACTTTGTATCATTTTTTTGATTCCTGACAGGGTTGTCCGGGTGTTCTCTTTTGTGGCAGGCGTCACCCTCATTCTGTAGGTTTCAGTTCAATCCTCTGTAACGCCGGATATCAGGCGCACGGCTAAGCGTGCGTTTTCTCAAACCCTGTGGAAATTGATGATTCTTTTTCTCAGGTTTCAATCACGAAGGGTGATGGAGAAGCTATGAGTTCATCGTGTATAGAAGAAGTGAGCCTGGAAGAAAATCAGTGGTATCGAATCGCCCAGGAAATGTTACGCAACGCGGATATCGAAATTAACGGCACCCGTCCCTGGGATATTCAGGTGACCCATCCCGATTTTTTTAAACGCGTGATGCAGGAAGGGTCGCTGGGCCTGGGCGAA
Organism: Erwinia artemisiae; assembly: GCF_051400835.1. NCBI lineage: Bacteria > Pseudomonadati > Pseudomonadota > Gammaproteobacteria > Enterobacterales > Erwiniaceae > Erwinia > Erwinia artemisiae. The sequence goes on from NZ_JBLFFM010000001.1 coordinate 783,026, forward strand.
AGCTATATGGACGGCTGGTGGGAGTGCGAGCAGCTGGATATGTTTTTTCACCGCGTGCTGCTGGCTAAGCTGGATCAGCAGCTTCCTCGCCATTTTAAAGATACGCTGCGCATCGCCGCCGCGCGCCTCACTAATCTGCAATCCCGCAAGCGCGCCTGGATTGTCGGCAAAGAGCATTATGACCTTGGTAATGACCTTTTTACGCTGATGCTTGACCCCTACATGCAATACTCCTGCGGCTACTGGAAAGAGGCGGAAACGCTGGAGCAGGCGCAGCAGGCTAAATTAAAAATGATCTGCGAGAAACTTCAGCTGGAACCCGGGATGTCGCTGCTTGATATCGGCTGCGGCTGGGGCGGGCTGGCGGCTTATGCGGCGCGGCATTACAACGTCAAGGTGACTGGCGTGACGATCTCCGCCGAGCAGCAGAAGCTGGCGCAGCAACGTGGTGAAGGGCTGGACGTCACCATCCTGCTACAGGATTACCGTGACCTCGATCAGCAGTTTGACCGCATCGTTTCCGTTGGTATGTTTGAGCACGTCGGGCCAAAAAATTACGCCACTTATTTTAACGTGGTCGATCGCAATCTGAAGCCGGACGGCATCTTTTTGCTGCATACCATTGGTGCGAACAAAACGGACGATAATGTCGATCCGTGGATCGATAAATATATTTTCCCTAACGGCTGCCTGCCTTCCGTACGCCATATTGCCGAGGCGCACGAACCGCATTTTGTAATGGAAGACTGGCACAACTTTGGGGCGGATTACGATCTGACGCTGATGGCCTGGCACCAGCGTTTTTTAGCCGCGTGGCCGCAGCTGGCGGATAAATATGGCGAACGCTTTAAGCGCATGTTCAGCTACTACCTTAACGCCTGTGCGGGCGCTTTCCGCGCGCGGGATATTCAGCTCTGGCAGGTGGTCTTTACCCACGGTAAAGAGGGCGGATTGCGCGTACCGCACTAGCGGACAAGGTCGGCCACTAAGCCGACCTTGTTTATTACTCTTCCGGCTGAATTTCCGCAGCGGCCGCCGCCAGCAGCGCCGCTTCACGCTGCGCCAGCACGCGCTCAACGGTTTCCACAATCGCCTGGGTATGCGGATCGATTTCAATATTCACCCTGTCGCCCAGCCGCTTGCCGCCCAGCGTGGTTCTTGCCAGCGTTTCCGGGATCAGATGCACGCAGAATTTGCTTTTGGTGACTTCGCCAACCGTCAGGCTGATGCCGTCAATCCCAATAAAGCCTTTATGCAGAATATATTTCATCTGCTCGCTGTCCTGCGGCTTAAACCATATTTCGCGGTTATTTTCAGACGTCAGGATTTTGCAGATTTCGGCGGTAGTCATAATATGACCGGACATTAAATGGCCGCCGATTTCATCGCTGAATTTCGCCGCGCGCTCTACGTTAACAATATCGCCGGGCTTTAAATCCCCCAGGTTGGTAATACGCAGCGTCTCTTTTACCAGGTCAAAACTGACGCGGTTGCCGTCAACCCCGGTCACCGTCAGGCAACAGCCATTGTGAGATACGGAAGCGCCCAGCTCCAGTCCCGGCAGCAGCTCGTCCGGCAGGCGGACAATATGCGTGCGAAAATTCGGTTTCTCTTCAATTGCCAACACCTCTGCGGTGCCCTGCACAATACCGGTAAACATAATTATGACCTCGGTGGATTTTTCGCTATTCTTGTCTGATCTTAAAACTATACCAAATAGTCTTTCTCCCTTCAGTTAAAAAACAGGTGTATATGTGCAGAAGTATCTGACCGAGGCGCGTCAATTGCTGGCGCTGGCAATTCCGGTAATTTTTGCGCAAGTTGCGCAAACCGCTATGGGCTTTGTGGATACGGTGATGGCCGGCGACGTCAGCGCAACGGATATGGCTGCCGTTGCGGTCGGCACATCTATCTGGCTGCCCGCCATTCTGTTCGGCCACGGTTTGCTGCTTTCGCTCACGCCGGTTGTGGCGCAGTACAACGGCTCGGGCCGCCGCGATCGTATCGCTTTCCAGGTTCGTCAGGGGTACTGGCTGGCCGCCTTCGCTTCCCTGCTGGTTATGGTTGTGCTGTATAACGCCGGCTATGTTATCCGTTCTATGCAAAATATCGATCCCGTGATGGCGGATAAAGCCGTAGGCTATCTTCATGCGCTGCTGTGGGGAGCGCCGGGTTATCTGTTTTTCCAGACCGCGCGCAACCAGTGCGAAGGCCTCGCCAAAACCAAGCCGGGCATGGTGATGGGTTTTCTCGGGCTGCTGGTGAATATTCCGGTTAACTATATTTTTATCTACGGCCATTTCGGGATGCCCGCGCTTGGCGGCGTCGGCTGCGGCGTGGCAACGGCGTCCGTGTACTGGGTAATGTTTATCGCGATGAAAATATGGGTTTCGCGCGCCTCTTCCATGCGCGATATCCGCCTGGCGGATCGGTTCAGTCCACCCGATGCGAAGGCGCTTTCCCGCCTCTTTAAACTCGGCCTTCCCGTCGCGCTGGCGCTGTTCTTTGAGGTGACGCTGTTCGCCGTCGTCGCGCTGCTGGTGTCGCCGATGGGCATCGTCGAGGTGGCGGGTCACCAGATAGCGCTGAACTTCAGCTCGCTGATGTTTGTACTGCCGCTTTCTCTTGGCGCAGCCACCACTATCCGCGTGGGTTTCCGGCTTGGCCAGGGCTCGACCGAAGGCGCTCGCGTAGCGGCATGGACGGCGCAGGGCGTGGGCATGTCGCTGTCGCTGCTGACGGCGCTGTTCACGGTGGTGTTTCGCGAGCAAATCGCGCTGCTTTATAATCAGAATCCGGCCGTGGTGGCGCTGGCGGCTCAGCTGATGCTGCTGGCCGCAATTTATCAGTTTTCCGATTCGATTCAGGTTATCGGCAGCGGCATTCTGCGCGGCTATAAAGATACGCGCGCCATCTTTTTTATCACTTTTATCGCTTACTGGGTGCTGGGCCTGCCCAGCGGCTACATTCTGGCGTTGACGGACTGGGTGGTGGCGCCGATGGGCCCGGCGGGCTTCTGGACAGGCTTTATTATTGGCCTGACCTCCAGCGCGATTATGATGGTCTGGCGTATTCTGCGGTTGCAGCGGCAGCCTGAAGCGCAGCTGCTGGCACGCGCGGCCCGCTAACATCTTCATTTAAACCGGATGTTTAAAAATGCTGCGCTTCGCACAGTTGCGCAGCAGTCGCACCGAAAATAGCGATTTCTGCTTGCAAGCCGCCAGGGCTGTCGTTAATATTCGTCCCCGCTGTCACTCAGACAGCATGATGCGTTCTTAGCTCAGTTGGTTAGAGCACCACCTTGACATGGTGGGGGTCGGAGGTTCGAGTCCTCTAGAACGCACCACAGTGCGTCCGTAGCTCAGTTGGTTAGAGCACCACCTTGACATGGTGGGGGTCGGTGGTTCGAGTCCACTCGGACGCACCATCTTGCGTTCTTAGCTCAGTTGGTTAGAGCACCACCTTGACATGGTGGGGGTCGGAGGTTCGAGTCCTCTAGAACGCACCA